>LSMY01000003.1 GCA_001641225.1 Mycoplasma sp. Bg2 | reverse complement strand
ATTAAAATGAGCTACCTATTTTTATTACTAAAAATGATAGCACTCTTCGTTTTCCGATTAGACAATAAACCACCACGTCCAACAAGAGCTAATATTATTATAATACAAACATTATTAAATTAATAATGTTTTACTATGAACCCTATTGTCTTGTTTTAAAATCATAAGATGTAAAGTATTTTGGTTTTGTTTTAACAATTCTGGTAAGGGCAATTTTACGGTCACTCATAATGTAGTAAGAATAAGTTGTGGGAATTCATTGTTCATCAAGGAGTAAAAGGTTTTTATCAGTTGAAGTTGTAATTTCCATTTTGTTAATTGAAATAACTTTTGAGAACCGTTTATCAGTAAATAGCTTTTTACCTTCAAAAACTTTTGATGAAGGAATATTAATGGTTTTGTAATTAACTCAATTAATTGAATAAGCAACTATTTCTGATTTAATAAAATACAAACGGACAAATGAATCAATATTTTCTAAATCAAATTTAATATCATTTGAAAACATAGTAAGAATTTGTTCCGGCATTTTTGAATTAGAAGGAAGCGTTTCAATATGAGTTGCTCCAAGCTTATCTGCTAGGGTAATAAATTTATATGATTCATAGAAAGGTGAAACATAAACCCCTTTACCTTGAATTGAAAATAAAACTTCTTGATGTTTTAAACTATCAATTGCCTTTCTTACAGTCATTTTAGAAACTGAAAGAAGTTCAATTAATTTTTCTTCAGTTGGAAGTTTATGATTTGGTTTCCATTCTCCATTATTTATTTTTTCGTAAATATATTGTTCAACAGATTTATTTATTTTCACTTGTTTACCCCATTTTTTTACTTTATATATTATTCTTATTTATTCTAATATTCTAATTATACTTGTATATATAAACAATTTTTATAACATATACATAACTTTATTGGCTTATTATTATAAAATTATCTTACCATTCATTTAAATACTCACCAAAAATGTTCATAGTCACCGAGCCATATTCCAAACCCTTGAATAATCAAAATAATTACAAAACAAATTACAACAATTAAAAGCACTCATTTTAATCATCATCAAAGTAAATATTTTCAAACAAATTTAATTGTTATTTTTACAGTTTTAATTCCTGCTTTAACAATTGATTTTATTATTCATAAAATAAGTGATATTCCAATAACCAAAATTAAAAGACCAATTATTATTCAGCTTACTCATCCGGGTCCGCCCCGTGATTCATTTCACCAAAGATCTTGTTCACTAATTAATTGATTGCCATTTCATAAATATAGTATTTTAGCTAAGAGTGTATTCATTATTAAATTATAATTTAATTATGAAAAAGATTGCTAATGCGCTAACCAATGAAGTTTTTCTTGATAATAAAACAATTTATAAAAAGTATTTAATTACTCCTTTTAAAGATGCTTATCAAAATAATGAAATTAAAATTTTAAAGATTTTAGGGCGTTCATATAATTTTGAAAATAATATTTTAAGTTATACCTACATAAAAGGTTACAATCCGCAAGAAATAACAAATGAATATTTACTAAAATGTGCAAAAGCAATTAAAAAATTTAATAATCACAATTTTGATAATCTCAATAATCAGGGGTTTTTTCAAGCAGCAAAATTACTAAAAATTGAAAATGATCCAATAATAATAAATGGTCTTTCTCTTTTAAACAAAAAACCACAAGTGCTTTTACATAATGATTTAGTAGAAGGAAATTTTATTGCAAACAATAATGATGATTATATTATTATTGATTTTGAATATGGAAGTTATGGATATTTTTTATTTGATGTTGGTTCTTTTGTTACTGAAAGAAAATTAACAATCGATGAAGAAAATTATTTTTTGAGTCAATTTTCAAATATTGATTTAGATGATTTAAAAGTCATTAAAAAATTTCTTCAATTATTTTGAAGTAAATGAGCACTTTATTTTTATCACCAAACACATAAAGTAATTTATCAAGAAATTTATGAATGAAAAAATAGAGAGTTAAACTCTCTATTAAATACTAAAAATTAAATTATTTTTCTTCTTGATTTTTATCTTTATCATCAGCTGGTTTTTCATTAATTGATTCATCTTCTGATGATTTTGTTTTACCCTTAACATCTTGAGCTGATTGTGGTTCAAAATGAGTCCCAAAACCACCTTCTACTTCACTATTAATTGTTGGCTGTTGATCAGAGTTTTTATTTCCTTTTTTATATCATGCTTTATTTGGAGTTTTTGGTTGTTGATTTTGATTCATGTTAGGATTCATCATGTTTGGGTTCATCATGTTTTGGAAAGGATTTGTTCCATTCATAAATTGTTTTTTCATTTTATTCATCATGGTCATAAAAATAATTATTCAAGTTATGATGGCAACTACAATATAGAAAACAAATGCCATAAGCATTGCCACAAAAAACATTCCAATACCAGATCCGTCACCTGTAGGAGGAAGTTGGCCAGGAACATTTAAGAAAACTGTAAATGAAAGCATTGCAGCACTCATAGCAGTTACCGGAATAATAACATCACTTTTAATGTCTTTTGAAAATTTTACAAGTAAAGCTGTAATTAATCCACCGGCAATAATAAGAACAATTCCAATAAGTCATAAAATTCCATATTTAATTGGATCATTTGCTGTTTCTGATGTTCCAAAGATACTTAAAAATAATTGAGGAAGAAATCCAAGCACAAAGGCAAGTAAAAATCTCGTTCCAGTAGAAGTCGTATTTTGCATTTTAAATTGTTGTTGCATACGTTGAAAATTTTGCTGTTGTTGTTGTCAACCACTCATGTTATTGGGGTCAAATTGATTATTCATATTTTAATTATACTTACCTTTTAATTTAAAATAAAAAAAGACCTTAAAAAGATCTTTTTTTTACTTTATAAAGTATGAGAATAAATTCTCAAAGGTTGTGGACTGGTGCCCAGAGCGGGACTTGAACCCGCACGTCCTTTCGAACAAGGGAGCTTAAATCCCTCGTGTCTACCGATTCCACCACCTGGGCATAAAATGGTGATCCCAGAAGGACTCGAACCTTCGACACCCTGGTTAAAAGCCAGGTGCTCTAACCAACTGAGCTATGGGACCTTAAAAAAATGGCTGGCCTGGCAAGATTCGAACTTACGCATGATGGGATCAAAACCCAGTGCCTTACCGCTTGGCTACAGGCCATTGTTATTTTTAAATATATATTACTTGGTGGAGGGAAAGGGATTCGAACCCCTGAACCCGAAGGAACTGATCTACAGTCAGCTGCGTTTAACCAAACTTCGCTATCCCTCCATAAAATAGAAGTTGCTAGCCTTCTTATCTTACCATTATACAAGTATCCATTAGAAAACTACACTTTTATATTATAAAAGAAAAGAAAGAACTTTTTAATCTTTTTTTCCTAATTTAACTAAATTTAAGAGTTTTAACTCCGATAATAAAAGCAGTAGTGGACATTCCAAAAGCAATGAAGACATCAAAAAGAATTTGTTGCAGTTCCATTGTCTCTACTGTCATATTCATTAAATCAACTGCCCAAAACATTGGAAGAAATCAAGCAATATAATGCAATCAAGTATATCTTAAGGAAGGAATTAGAATTACTAAAAACATTGCAAGAAGGAAGAAAATATTAACATACATTTGAAATTCATTAGTATTTCTAGAAATTCCTAAAAACATAATTCCCACTGTATAAGATGAAAATACTAATAAAATAAATCCAGGAATGACAAATCTATAATTTACATCTATTCAATGAAAGTTCCCGGCAAATCCTTCACTTACGGAACCAAATTGTCCAAAATCAAGGGCAGATAATGAAGTCCATAAGGTAGAAGACCAAAGAAGTTGAAAACAAAGTAGTGTTAACCCAGAAAGGGCACAAGCAGTAAGCACTTGTGATTTAGTTAAACTTGAAGCTCCAATCCGGCGCAGAAGCACAGAAGTTTTTAAATTCATAAATCTAAATCCAAATCCCATCAGTCCACTTGAAAGTCCAGACATTGAGATTAAAATAATGTACCCATTTTGTGCGGTTATTTGTCCAGTACTTGTAAGTGCTGTTGAATAGAAAAAGGCTAAGATTACAGGAAAAACAAGCGGCATCATAATTGATGGCGATTTAACCATTGTTTTAAGTTCTAAACGATATAAAGAAAACATATTAATCTCACTTAAATTTTTTAAGTGCAACACCTCCTGCCAAAATTACAATTATTAATGGTGCAATTAAATCCATTGTTGCTCTTCAGGCTGCAACATTATATAAATATGGAGCACCTCCAGCTTGACTAAGACCCCATTCAATATATTTAGTTCCTGGGGCAACAAGTGTTTGATACCCTCCAAAATGAAAAATTTGATCTCCATTCATTGCACCTTGAATTAAGTCTGCAGTTCAGCCAATTGGAGTTAGATGACCAATAATATACATTCAATGTGCTCCACCCCCAAAAAGTCCTCCAAGAGCAGTTGCTGCAAAGAAATAAAGGGTACTACAAATATTATATGTATCAGTATCATTTGAGACAGCAACAAAAAAGAAAGCAACAGTATAAGATCCTAATGCCCCAATAATGATCGCAACAAAAAGTGCTAATCAGTTTACATCTTCCCAATTAAAGTTTGGAAGTAACCCAGAAGCAGTAGAAAAAATGGCAATTAAAGAAAAGACAAAAATAACCACTATAAATAGAACGGTAAGTGCCCACAAAATAAAAGAACCAACAACAGCAGATTTATTTACTTTTGATGCTCCAATTCTTCTTAAAAGCACTGATTTTTTCATATCTAAAAATTCAAACCCAAATTGGTAAGAAGCTGAAGACATGATAAGTAAAGTCAAAATAATTCCAAATACATTTGCTAATGCTATTGGACCAGCCACTTCTGCTTGTTCCGGTGATAATTCAGCAACATTAGTGGTTACAATAGTTCCAAAAATAGCAATATAGATAATTGAAATGAAGATCAGCATATATGCTGATGGACTATGAAAATATGTTCGCGCTCTTAATTTATAAACTGCTCCCATATAATTTCTTTCTCTTTTTTAAAAGTTTTCCCATTAGGATTTCTTGTACATTTTCCTTTAATTTTAGCTTGATGATGTTTTACTTCTTCTTTTAAATGTAATTTTTTTTCTTTTTCTTTTTCAAGTTTTTGGGCTTTTATTTTTTCATTAGATTTTCTTCCAGATTTATTTGCCCGCATATCAAGATTCTTTTTAAAGACATTCAAATATAGATCATTCATATAAACATCAAATTCAATATATTTATCTAAAATATCTTGTAATGGTTGATCTTGATAAATTTGTCCATTATGGATAGTAATTACCCGATCAACTAGTTCAATAACTTCATCCTGGTTATGAGAAACTAAAATTAAAGTAGCATTATGTTTACTTACATAATCTTTTATATATCTTTTAATTTTAGATCTTGATTCAACATCAAGTCCAGTCCCAACTTCATCCAAAATAAGCAATTCAGGATTATTTGCAATAGCAAGCATAACATTTAAACGTTGTTGCTGACCACCAGATAACCCATTAGCTACTTCTTTTTTTAATTCATCAAGATCAAATGTTTCATAAAGATGTTGTTTTTCTTTTTCTGTAATTTTAATTCCAGAAACATCAATTACAAAATCAACCAAATCTCCTACCCGATAAAAGTCGGGATAAGAAGAATCTTGGAATTGAATTCCAATATGAGCAGAAATTTCTGCTTTTGTTTTACCAAAAGAATATTCAACTTTTCCTGATGTTGGTTCTTTAATTTTTGCAATAATTTCTGAAAGAGTAGATTTTCCTGCTCCGTTTGCTCCAACAAAAGCAACTCTTTCTCCCGCTTTAATTTCAAAACTAATTCCAGTAAGTACTTCAACTTTTCCATAGTTTTTCTTTAAATCAGTAACTTTTAAAATTGTTTTCCCAATTTTTGGTTTTTTATAATGATTAGATACACTATAGTGTGATTTTTTTTCTTCAGCTTTTTTTGTTTCTTTTTCTAACTTCAAAAGATTTTCTAAATTTTCAACTTTTTCAAGCAATTCTGTTTCTGCTAATTTAGTATTCTCTTTAGATTTAGATGCATTTTTTTTATTTTTTATTTCTACCATGATTTTTTTGTAATAAATTGATAATAAATAATTATACTAATTTTTACCTAAAAGTTTGAACATATTCGCTTTATAAATTTCAACTCCGGGTTGATTAAATGGATTTACACCAAGTAAATATGCTGACATTGAAACAGTCATAAAGAAGAAATACCATAAATATCCTAGTGCTTCAGCACTTCTTTCTTCTAGTTCAATAATAATATTTGGATTTCCTGCAGCATGCGAATGAGCATCAATTATTCCTAAAAAGGCTTTTTTATTAATTTCATTTAGTCCAACTCCAGCAAGATAATTTAAATTATCTAAATTATCTTCTGTTTCTTCTACAATTACATTTTGTTCATTATTAGTAATTCACATTGTTGTTTCAAAGAAATTTTTATATCCATCTTGAATCATTTGACCAAGAGAATGTAAATCTCTTGAATAGTTAACAGAAATTGGCATTAAAGCTTTTCCATCTTTTCCTTCTGATTCTCCAAATAATTGTTTTCATCATTCAGCTAACATTAAAAAATCTGGATCATAAGTAGTAAAAATTTCTGTAACATAACCTTTGCCATTTAAAATGTTTCTTACAACTGCATATTTATAAGCAAGATTATCATTTAATGATGAACTTGTTGTAAAATTTTCCATTGCTTTTTCCGCCCCTTGGAGAACTGCCTTAATATCAATTCCAGCAAAAGCCATTGGAAATAATCCTACTGGTGTAATTCCAGAAAATCTTCCCCCAATACCATCAGGAATAGTAAAGGTTGTATAACCTTTGTTTGCTGAGAGTTCTTTAAGTGCTCCTTTTTTACCATCAGTTATTGAAATAATGTAATCATTTGTTTTATCACCATGAATTTTTTCAAGAAGATTTTTAAAATATCTAAATGCTAAGGCTGGCTCTAATGTAGTCCCTGATTTAGAAATTACACAAATTGCTCATTTTTTTGTTGCTAATTTTCTTTCTAATTGTTTATATTGACTAGAAGATATATTTAGCCCTGCAAAAATAACTTGATCAGCACTATCCATTGTTCCATTAACAAAATCAATTCCAGATTGACCGCCAAGGTAAGAACCCCCAATTCCAATCGTTAATAAAGTTTCTATTCCATTAGCTTTTAATTCTGCAACTTTTTTAATCATTGCTTCTACTTCAGCTTGATTATAAGTTACTGGTCAATCAACCCAATCTAAAAATTCAGCTCCAGCTCCACTTCTATTTAAAATTGATTGGTGAATTTTATCAACTTTTTTTTGTTGATTATTTATCTCATCTGTTGAGACTTTTGAATATTTTAAGTTTAATTTAATCATATTTTCTCCTTAATAAAAATTATATATTATTACTTTCATCTAATTTTTCAAGAAATTCATTTACTGGGAACAGCACACATTTTATTCTTGATTTTTGATTTGTTAAAAAATCAAATGCTCCAAATGCTTCTGGTAAATTTTTCTCTTGATCTTCTAGAAAAATTTTAAAATCCTTAAGCAGTTTAACTGCATCATCATAGTCCATTCCATCAATTATTCTTGCAACTGCTTCAGTTGATGAAGTTGAAATTGCACAACCGCGGACATCATAAGCAGCTTTTACTTTATGATCAACAACTTGTACATAAGCTTCAAGCCATTCATCACAAACCTGAGAAAAAATTCTTTTTTTATCTACTCCTTCTAAAAAATATTTATGGGTTGGGTTTGTATAATAATCACGTAATTGTTCTTTTTTATCCAAAGATTTCATCAATAAAATTACCTCCTGATTTAATTGTAGAAATTAGTTTATCAACATCTGCTTTTGTATTGTAAATATGGAATGATGCTCTAATCATATTTAAACCTTCAAATATATTATTGCCCATTTTTACACAACTACTTCCTGGACGAACAATAATATTATTTTTGTTTAAATACGAGTTAACATCTTGAGCACTTAAATTTTCTACTTTAAAAATAATATTAGAAGCATTAATTTCTGGATTAAAAATAGTAATGTTCCCTAATTTATTTAATTCTGCTTCTGCATATTTTTTCAAACTAATTAAATATTTTGAAACATCATTAATATTATAAGTAGAATAGAATCAATCTAAAATCTCTGCCATAGCAATAAAACCGCCTACATTTGGAGTTCCACCCAAAAATTTATCAGGATAATCACTTCTTACAAAAATTTCAGTAGCAGTAAAATCATTGTTCATTCCTCCACCATAATTAAAAGGAGACATTTTATCTAAGAGTGCTTTTTTACCGTAAAGAACTCCAACTCCTGTTGGGCCAAAAACTTTATGTGCACCAAAAGCTAAAAAATCAATATTTCAATCTTTTACATCAACAGCATAGTGGCCCATGATTTGTGCCCCATCAACAATTACTAGTTTTTCTCCCATTAAATCTTTTACTTTTTTTAAAGGATTCAAAGCACCTGTGGTATTATAAACACCTGCAAGAATAATTGCTTTTGTTTTTGAATTTATAATTGTTTTTAAATGATCTAAATCAATTACAAAATCTTTTAATTGATATCATTTAATATTAATATTCTTTTTTTGTAATTTAATTTCATGCATTCAAGGCAATACTGCAGAAGCATGATCTAATTCGCCAAGAATTATCTCATCTCCATCACTTAAATTACCAATAATTGTCCGTGCAAGTTTATTTAAGATATCAGTTGTTCCAGAAGTGGGAACAATTTCTGTAGGATCTGCATTTATTATCTTGGCAATTGTTTTAAATGCATCGATAAATCTTTGATTAATAATATCTAATACTTGGTTATCACTCCTTGCATAACTAACAATATTATCATCATAAATATCAGCTAATATTTTGCTTAATAATTTAGGTTTTAATGTAGTCATTGAACTATCTAAATAAGTAAATTGTTTCTTTGTTTCAAAAAAAGAAAATTCTTTTTTTACATTCAAACCAAATGTTTTTTCTAATTTGTTTTCCATATTTTAATTATAAGTTTTTTTACTATTACATTTCTTCATAATTATGAGACTTTTCCCAGTAATGATTATTATGGGGGTGATATAATAAAAGTATAAATTATGGCAGAAACAAGAAAAACCAAGGAACTAAATCTCCTTGAAGATACACCAGAATTAAGTAAAAAAAAGAACACAGGAGAAGAAGATTCTACTCCTGACCACGAAGTCTATAATAAGCAAACTTCTGATTCTAAAAAAGACAAAAATAAATTCATGAAAAAATGACATGGCAGCAAAAAATTCCGTATTGGAATTATTGTTGGGATTGTAATTATTTTAGGTCTTTCTTTAGGTCTTGGCCTTGGTTTTGGATTAACTGGAAATAATGATAATAAAAAAATGTCTGATACTCCTTTAGGATCAGATTTTGATGATTGAATTAATGATATGTCTAATACCTCTGAAAATGATCTTCGTGATTTAGAAAATTCCGCAATTATTTGAGCATTAGACCAAGAAGTTGCTAAGGGTTTAATTAATCCTTCAGATGCAAGTGCTGCAAAAGAAAAAGCGATTAAAAAAACTGACCGTGAAATTGATAATGAAAAAAAAGAGCAAAAAAAGGCTGATGAAGATTGAGATGATTATCTTACTGGTTTAGGGTTTGATAGTGAAGAAGAATATTATAATTCTAAAATTGCATCAGCTATAGTTTCTACAAGTGATATTGTTGATGGGCTTACTGATCTTGATGATACAACAAGTAAAATTGATGCAAAAGATGTAGCAAATTATGATTTTGTTTCTAGTGCTCCTAAAAATACTGGTAGTAGCGAAGGAAAGTATTTGGCAGTTACATCTAACTCTTATATAGAAGGTTCTCCAAATACTACCCAAACTTTAATGGAGTTATATTTAAATATTACAAAACCAGTTTATTTCCAACAAGAAAGTATTAGTTATACTTTAAACTCTAGTGAAAATCCTGGTTCAAATCCAAATGAATGAGAATCAATGACTTTTAGTGATAATACACAAATTCAAGCTGCTTATGTTATGGCTTGAAAACTTCAAAATGCTACTGGTACTGGTGAATTTTATGATTTAGGAAATACTGATACTCCAATTGTTAGTCCAACTCAAAGCGGAGTTAAACATTTTAGTTCTTTACCTTCTGATTTGACATCACTAGCTTATTATTATGCTGCCGTTGGTGATGATGAAAATGTTACATCAATCGAAGATGGACTTACAGAAATTGGAACTGCTGCTGATAAAGTGTTAGCACCTTATGCTGATGCAGATGGAAAAATTAATGATGGAACTTTTTCAGATACTAATATTACTGAAAGTGATCGAAGAGATATAAGCAATCAAGTTTTTAACGGACCAGCAGAAGCAACAAATGATATTGCTACAACTGGATTATCAGGTAAAGGGTTATCAACTACTGACTTATATAAAAATGGTGATAGAGTTTTAGGATCAACAATTGAATGAAATTCTGAAGATCCAAATAATAATAATGCAAATATTAATAATGAATATTTACTAACAGCAGATGCTAGTAGTTTCACTGTTACAAGAATGGAAGATGCAAATTATGAAAGAATTTCTAATACATCTGATGCTTTAGGTGAATCTGATTATACATATGATATTTCTGCTGTTGGTGAAAACATGCTAGAAAATGATCTTGAAAAAGAACTTAATGGAATGGAAAGAAGTAGTTATCAAGGAATTGTAAAATATGGAATTTGAGATGATTTTGAATTATGAGTAAATGATAATGCAAAAGTTCTTGCCTTAAATTGAGCTTTAACAGCTGACGATTCTGATTTTTTAACTAAAACTGAATTTGATGACAATGATATTAATTATCACATTGAAACTATGGATGAATTAAATGACAAAGTTATGGAAGGCGGAAAATCAATTAATAAAGGACAATCTCTATTAAACTACTTCTATTCCGAATTTATTGTAAATGAAAATAATATATTTGATGATAAATTTATTGCTGCTGATGATTTTATAAATGAAAAAGATAATGATGAAATTTATTTAAAATTTAATGAGAGTAAAAATGGAGCTATTAAACAATTGCTTAATGAGTTTACTTACTTTGATAAAAATATTAGCAAAGAAAAAGGGACTTATATATTAACTTCTTTCAATGATTTACTTGCTGATAAAGGAGGTGACCAATAATGAAAAGAAAAAGTTCTAAATTTATAATTTCTTCTTTATTTGTTGGAATATTTGCCTCTTCTGCATTGCTTGGAATTTTTAAAGGCATTGATTTTTCAAATGAAGCAAATATTTATATTCATGGTCAAGAAACTGAAATAGCAGATATTTATAACAATAAAAATAATGATTTATTCCCTGGTAATATCTCTTTATATGATGAAAGTAGTGATGGAACTGATACTGGAGAAGGAACTGATACCGGAGAAGATGGAGGAGAATCAACTGCTCCACCAACAAGTTCAAGAAAAGAAGCGCAAGCTGAATGAGCACAAATTGCCTTTATGACAGCAGCGCTTAGTGGAACATATGTTTTCGACGGTGATAAATATGTAAATGAAGAAACTGGCACTATATATGATGATACAATTCTTTATTCAGATGATCAAGATTGAAATGAAATAGATATTAATAAATTTCTTTATTCAGAACCAGTTGAAGACGAACTTGCTAAACAAGAAAGATATAAACAACTTTATAACTATTCAGCTGGAATTAAATTCTATACAGAAACTATTGGTAATACTACTGAACCAGTTTTTGTTGATGAATATATTAAAGCATTAGCGGACACTGAAGATAGTAATGAAATGAACCTTGTCTATAATGAAATGCATGAATATATTGAAACTCATGATAGAATAAAAGGCTTTAAAGAATTAAAAACAATTGCAACAGATGAAAGTACATATGCAAATGGAAAAACTGGAAAAGATAATTTTAAAACAGATTTTGGCATTATCTTTAATACTAAAAATTACCGTATGGAAGTTACTTCTTTCCTTTATACTTATTCTTACCTATGACAAAATTCTAATTCAACAGTTTATGACTATAAATTAACAGAAGAACTAATTGCCTTAAGACCTTCATTTGTATGACAACAAGATGTTGAAACAAGTGATACCGCTATTGGAGTGAGTCCTAATAAATTTGATACTGCTGTGTCCGAATTAATTCCTGATGATGAAAACGGTGATGATATAATTGGCACTACAGAAAATACAGATTGAAATACTTGAAGTACAGAAGTTGTAAGTCCTGATGAAGACACTGATTGAGTTATTACTTATGATGACTACACTCAATTGCCAAACGGACTTGTTGGTTACCGTGGAATTCAAACTCAAAATAATAGTGCTTTAACAAACGTTGATAGTCAATTTTGAAATTATAAAAATGAATTTACTTATGAAGATAATAAAACCACAATTAGCGAAGATTCACAATTATTAGTAGCAGAAACTGGAGATGCAATGCTTTATAGTCAATTTGTTGAAGGCGATGCATCTGGGCATTATCTAATAAGCGGTTCTGAAGAAGGAAGTTATACTTTAGCGCACTCAATTATTACCCCTTATGTTTTTGCAACAAATTATAATGAAAATACTGGACTTGCAAACAAATGAGAATATTCTCTTTATGGTAGCGTTGATGATAACAATGTTGTAACTAATTTAAATGATGAAACTACTGAAAGCATTGAAACTTCAATTTTTAGTAACTATACTCCATTAATTATTGGCGATAATGAAGAACCAAGTCCAAAATTATTGAAAGAAGTAAAAAATAAAGAAGAAAAAGAATATGCCCTTACTGCACTTTATATTATCTATTCAATTTATAATGCAGAAAGTAGTGACACTTCAAATCCTTTATTAAATAATGCTTACAAATATTGAAATGATCAAGGATTCTATATTGAACTTACTGGAAGCTATTATGATGACTATTCTGATCTTCTTCCTAAATTAGTTCAAAAAGATTATGGAAAAGAATAATTAAACCATGGAAACTATATTTGAAAAAATTATCAAGGGAGATATTCCTGCTTTAAAAGTATATGAAGATGAAAAATTTATTATTATTCTTGATGCTTTTCCACGTCAACAAGGACATACCTTAGTAATTCCAAAAACCAAAAAGGAAAATATTTTACTAGAAGATGAAAACTTACAAAAAGAGTTAATTGTCCTTGGGGTTAAATACGCAAAACAAATTAAGAAAAACCTAAAAGCAAGTGGAATAAAAATAATAATTAATAATGGAGATTCAGCTGGTCAAAAAGTGTTGCAAACTCATTTACACATTATTCCTTATTATGATGGAGAACAGCCCGTCGCTTTAAATAATGAAAAAATCTTAGCAAAAATTAAAGGAGAATAAAAATTCTCCTTTTTTTAAAGATCTTTATTAATTAATTCTAAAAAGTAGTTCAAGAATTTGATCAGTTGCTAATTCTAAATTAGCTCCTTCTTCTTTTGTAAAAATAATATCTGATTTTCTTCAAAAACGTAATAATGAAATATAAATAATTCCATTGGAATAATAACGAAGATGTAATGGTTTGCCTTCCTTAACTACAACCTCTAAGGAATAATTATGATAATTTATTTTAACTATATCTTCCAATTTTACTATTTGAATAAGTTTTTGCTCTTCCCGGTTATAAAATATCAAGTGTTTTGCAGAAATAAATAATTCTCCTTGATATTGTTTTTTTAACCACATGTCCTTATCATCCATTTCATAAACACGGACATTTTTGTAATCAAAATAGGCAAATGGTCTTAACCCTAATTCTTTTGTTTCAAAAGGAATTTCAATAGTTTTAAAAGACCGAAATGATGTAAACTGTTTTTGCCAAAGTTCATTTAAGAAATCATAATCTGTTACATCAAATTCAACACCCAATTTTTCTTTTAAACGCATAAATTTTCGAATATATGATTCTGTATAATTAGAAGTTTTTTGATGTCATTTTCAAAAAAGACCAGTTTTATATTCTTGATAAAATTTTGCATCACAGAATTTTCCAATATGATCAATTTGTTTTTTATTTAATTTTTCAACATTATTAATATTTAAATATTTATGAATGTTGATAAAGGAACTTACATATCCAAAACTTAATTTATTCATATCTAAATTATATAAGAAAAAAGTGAACCTCAATGGTTCACTTTATGATTAATTAATTAAAATGTACTATCTGTTGTATCTTCATTAATAATTCTTATTTGTTCATCAAATGAAGAAGTATCAAGTTCAATATCAATTGCATCTTGTCTATTATAATATTCTTCTTCAATTAAGAAGGCTTCATCAAATAGATCATATTTTCCTGTTGGGTGCAGTACTCCAGTTCCAACGGGAATTCTATTTCCAACAATTAAGTTTTCTTTAATTCCATATAGGGAATCAACTTTTTTCTCAATTGCTGCAGTTACAAGTGATTCTGCTGTTCTTTGGTATGATGCAGCTGCTAAGAATGATTCTGATTGAATTGGAAGTGGTTTAACCCCAATAATTGCTTGACTTGCAAAGGCAGGTTTTTTACCTTTAGAAATTAATTCTTGGTTAATTTCAAATAGTTTATCTTTTGAAACAATTTGTCCAGAATAAAGTCCTGAATCTCCTGCATTAATAATTTTAAATTTAGAAAGCATTTGTTTTACAATAACTTCAATATATTTATCAGAAATATTAATTCCTTGTAAACGATAAAGTTTTTGTACTTCTTTAATAATATACATTTGAGTTGGAAGTGCTCCGGCAAATTCTAGTAGATCTTGCAGTTTAATTGATCCTTCAGTAATTTTTTGGCCAGGAGCAACGTGATCTCCCACTTTTACTCTAAGGACTTGTTTAGTATCAATTACATATTTAGAAAGTTCATTTTTACCTTTTACGGTTAATTTGAAATCAATTACATCCCCAATTTTATTATGGTTGAATTCAACAATTTCTACTACTTTTCCAGCTATTTTAGAAATAATTGCAGATGATTTAGGGTTTTTATTTGCATCAACAAGTTCCATTAGTCTTGCAAACCCTTGGGTAATATCAGCAACACCAGCTACTCCTCCAGTATGGAAAGTACGCATTGTAAGTTGTGTTCCTGGTTCTCCAATGGATTGTGCTGAAATAATTCCAACTGCTTCTCCAATGTTAACTTCTTTTCCAGTTGTAAGGTCAACTCCGAAACATTTTTTACAAATTCCTCTATGACTTGAACAAGTTAATGGTGATCTAATTTCTACATTTTTAATATCATTTTTAACAACCATTTTTGCTTGATCAAGAGTAATAAATTCACCTTTTCTTACAATAATTCTATTTCCAACTTTAATATCATGGACAGGGACTCTTCCAATAAGACGATCTTCTAAAGATTCAATAATTGAACCTGTTCTTGTATCAACAATATTTTTAAAGACAATTCCTCTTGTAGAAGAACATTCTTCTTCAACAATTGTTACATCTTGCACAGCATCAACAAGTCTTCTTGTTAGATATCCTGATTCTGAAGTTTTAGTTGCAGTATCAGAAAGTCCTTTTCTAGCCCCATGGGTTGAAAGGAAATATTCAAATGGTAAAAGTCCAACTTTAAATGAAGATTTTATTGGAATTTCTTCTGTTGAACGCACTTGAATTCCATGTCTTTTTAAAGCTGCATATTCATGGGTAGCTTTAGACATTGATCCCCGCATTCCAGCAAGTTGCACAAAGTTAGAAATATTTCCCCGTGCTCCTGAATCCATCATCATGTACACTGGATTACTTGGGTGTTGCTTAAGTTCAATTTCTAGTTCATCTTTAACTTGTTCTCTTACATTACTTCAAACTTCAAGTACTTTTGTATATCTTTGGTCATCAGTAAGTAGCCCATCATTTGCATGTTTTTTAAGTTCAGCAACCATTTTATCTCCGGCTGCAATAATTTTATCTTTATTTTTAATATCAATAATATCAGTAACAGACATTGATGTTCCAGAAAGCATTGAATATTTAAATCCTAATTCTTTGATTGCATCTAAAGTAAAGGCAATTTCATCAATATTACGATCATAAATAGTTTCAATTATTTCTGAAACTGTTCCTTTTTTCCAAGGAGCAAGATGAATACTTGCATCTTCAAATCTTTTTTCTAGATCGCTTGCTTTTTTAACAAGATAATGTTCTGGAAGTGCTTTTAACCCATCATTTTTAGTTTCATTTACATAAACAAAGTTTTTAGGAAGATTACGGTTAATAAGCGCTCTACCAACAGTAGTAATGAAATATTTATAATCTGCTTTTAATTCTTGTTTAAATTTATCTTTAAAAACTGTAAGTGGTAAAGCAATTAAAGCATGAGTATCAATATTTTGCATAATGATTAATTTATCTAATTCATTTAGATCTTTAACCATTCTTCTTGCTCCTTTAACTCCTTTTTCATACATTGTAAGGAAGTAAAGCCCTAAAATAATATCTTGAGAAGGAGATAGAATTAATTTCCCATCTTTTGGTCCTAAAATATTATTTGTTGCAAGCATTAATTCTCTTGCTTCAAGTTTTGCTTTTTTTGAAAGTGGCACATGAACTGCCATTTGATCTCCATCAAAGTCAGCATTAAATGAAGGTGTTACTAAAGGATGAAGTCTAATTGCTTTCCCAGAAGTAATAATTGGTTCAAAGGCTTGCACTGAAAGTCTATGTAGTGTAGGTGCTCTATTTAATAGCACAGGGTGACCATCAATAACTCTTGAAGCATATTTTCAAATTTTATCATCATAAACTTCAATCATTTTTTTAGCTTGTTTAATTGATTTTGTAACCCCTTCTTCTACTAGTAAGTTAACAATAAAGGGCTCAAATAGTTTAACAACCATTTGTTTTGGAAGCCCTACTTGATGTAGTTTTAGTTCTGGGCCAACACAAATTACTGATCTTCCAGAATAATCTACTCTTTTTCCAAGTAAGTTTTGTCTAAATCTTCCTTGTTTTCCTTTAAGGTTTTCTGCAAGTGATTTCAGTGGACGGTTATCTTTTGAATTTACAGGAATTTTTTTCCTTGTATTATCAAATAAAGCATCAACTGATTCTTGAAGCATTCTTTTTTCATTTTGAGTAATTAAATCGGGTGCTCCGATAGTTAATCATTTTTTAAGTCTATTATTTCTAATAATTACCCGACGGTAAAGTTCATTAACATCAACAGTGGAATGTCTTCCCCCATCAAGTTGAATAAGTGGTCTTAAATCAGCTGGAATAATTGGAATATAATCAAAGATCATATTTAAAGGAATTTGTCCTGATTGTACAAATGATTCAAGCACTTTATGTCTTCTTAATAAAATATTGTTATCAGGATGTTTTTTAATTTCCCGATTAATCATATTTTTTTCTGCTTTTAAATCTAATTCTGCTAAAAGAATTTTAATTGTTTCAGCACCAGTACCAATTCTTATTTTTGAATATCTTGCAATGAAATTGTTATATTCATAAAAATCAATTCCATAGTTTCTTCCAATTTCAGAAGTTGAATCTTCTACTAAACGGTTAATTTTAGCTTTAATAACTTCTTGAATTTCGGTATCATTAGTATTTTTATAAATCCCAACAAGAATTTTACGATAAATTGAAGGAGCTTGCTGAACAGGAATAATTGTTCCTTTTTTAGCAAACTTAATAAATCCACCATCATCATAAATAATATGAGTTTTAAAATATAAAACTGAATCAAGTTCATCTTGTTTTAAACCTAAAATTGATTTAATTGCAGAATAATGCACTTTTGAAAATCAAATATGAGCAACTGGAGCTGCAAGTTTAATGTGCCCCATTTTTCTTCTTCTAACAAGTTTTGATTCAATGATTGCTTCACCACAACCAAGACATTTTTTCCCAGCATCAGATCTTTTATGTTTTTTCCCACAAAGTGGACATTTATAATCTTTTATTGGGCCAAAAATTCTTTCATCAAAGAGACCATCTTTTTCTGGTTTATGAGTTTTATAATTAATCGTTTCTGGTTTTGTAACTTCACCAGAAGATCATTCTTCAATTTGCTCTGAAGATGAAATTGATATTTGAATTTTTTGTATTAAATTTTTTTCATTTTCCATAATTTTTCTTGCGCCTCCTAAATTGAATTATCTATTTCTACTGGTTGATTGTCTTCATCAAGAAAATCAACTGATAATCCTAGTCCTCTTAGTTCATAAAATAGAACTCAGAATCCTTCGGGTATTGATGGTTTTGGAAGTTTTCTTCCTTTTGCAATTGCATTATAAAGTTCATTTCTTCCATTAATATCATCAGATTTTAATGTAAACATTTCTTGTAAAATGTTTGATGCTCCATAAGCTTCAATCGCTCAAGCTTCCATTTCCCCAAATCTTTGTCCACCATTTTGAGATTTTCCTCTAAGTGGTTGTTGGGTAATAAGTGAATATGGTCCAATTGATCTTGCATGCATTTTGTCATCAATCATATGAGAAAGTTTTAACATATACATAACTCCAACAGTAATTGGATTTTCATATTTTTCTCCGGTAATTCCATCAGTAAGTCAGAATTTTCCAGAGGGGTCGATTTTTGCTTCTTTTAACATCTCAGCAACTTGGTCTGTTGTTGCTCCATTAAAGATTGGAGTTGATACTTTTTTACCAAGCATTTTTGCAGCCATTCCTAAATGAACTTCTAGTACTTGACCAACATTCATTCTTGAAGGAACACCAAGTGGGTTTAACATAATATCAACTGGAGTTCCGTCATCCATGTAAGGCATGTCTTCGATAGGAAGAACTCTAGAAATAACTCCTTTATTTCCATGTCTTCCAGACATTTTGTCCCCTTCTTTAATTTTTCTTTTTTGAGCAATAAAGACTTTGATGATTTTTTCAACACCATCATTTAATTTATCACCACTATCTTTTGAAAGAATTTGAATATCTTGAACAATTCCTTCTCCTGAATATGGAACTCTTAAAGAAGAGTCTCTAGTATTTTTAGCTTTGTTTCCTAAAATTGTATCAAGTAGTTTTTCTTCTGGGGAAAGATCGTCTTCTCCTTTTGGAGTTATTTTTCCAACAAGAACATCTCCTACTTTTACTTTAGATCCAACAATAATAATTCCATCTTCATCAAGATTTCTTAGTGATTCTTTTGAAGCATTTGGAATATCACCGGTAATTATTTCTTCACCGATTTTTGTTGATCTTTGTTCAATTTTATGTTCTTCAATATGAATTGAAGTATAAACATCATCTTTTACAAGTCTTTCAGAAAGAATAATTGCATCTTCATAGTTATATCCTCTTCAAGTAGTAAAGGCTACGATTGGATTTTGTCCAATTGCAAGTTCTCCATTTTCAACTGCAGGTCCATCAGCAATTATTGCTTTTGCTTTAATTTTTTGACCAATTTCTACTCTTGGAATTTGGTTTATTGCTGATCCTTGATTTGATCTTTTAAATTTATCAAGTTCATAAACATGAGATTTCTTACTTTTATCTTCTAAAATAATAATTTTTGTTGAATCAACAAATTCAACAACTCCACTGGCTTTTGCTTTTACAGTAGTTGGAGAATATTTTGCTGATTCTTCTTCAATTCCAGTTGCAACAATTGGTGCTTCTGATCTTATTAGTGGAACAGCTTGTCTTTGCATATTAGCACCCATTAGTGCCCGGTTAGCATCATCATGTTCAAGGAAAGGAATATGAGAAGTAGCAACTGAAACAATTTGTCTAGAAGAAACATCAACTAGAGTTATTTCACTTGGTTTTACAGAAATGAATTCTCCATTTTTTCTAACAACAACTTCTTTTCCAATAATTACATTATTAGCATCAATATCAACTGTTGCTGGTGCAATAAGATGATTTTCTTCTAAATCAGAAGTCATAAAGATTTCTTTACTTCCTATTTTTCCATTTTTAACAGGAAAATAAGGAGTTTCAAGTAAACCATATTTATTTACTCTTGCATAAAGAGAAAGGTTTAAAATAAGTCCAATATTTGGTCCTTCTGGAGTTTCAATTGGGTCAATTCTTCCATAATGGGTATCATGGATTCCCCGAACAATAAGCGAAGCTGTATCTCTTGAAAGTCCTCCAGGGCCTAGTGATGTTAATCTTCTTTTGTTAGAAATTTCTGCAAGTGGATTTATTTGATCCATAAATTGTGAAAGTTGTGAAGAGTTAAAGAAATCTTTAATTGCAGATTCCATCAATTTATGATTGGTAATTGATTTAACTGTTACTGTTTCTAAATTTTTAGCAGAAATACGATCTCTCAAGTTTTTTTCCATTCTTGTAAGACCAATTCTAAATTGATTTTTTAATAATTCATTAATAGTTTTTAGTTTACGATTTGAAAGAGAATCAATATCATCGTAACGATAAAGTCCTTGTTCAAGGTTAATTAAATAACCATAAGTTGCAATGATGTCCGAAATAGTTAAATGTTCATATGGAGTTTTAGCATTTGAAATAATATGAGCTACTTCAGGTTTTTCTTCATTTTTTCAACCATCATTTAAATAAATTTTGATGATATTAACTTGGGTAAATAATATTCTTTCTTCATCTGTTAATGTTGCATTTAATACAGAACCAACGATAAGCGGGTCAATTGGCAATGTTGATAGTTCCAATTTATTTTGCATTTGTGCATCATTAATTTTGTTTGCTAATTCAAAATCAACAAAAGTTCCAGCTGAAGCAAGAACTTTTCCATTAGCAAATTTAACATCTGCTGCAAGGGTTTTATTTAAAATTCTTGCAAGTGGTGCTAATTTTTTGTTAATTGTATATCTTCCTGTTGAAGAAAGGTCATATCTTCTACGGTTAAAAAGCAATTGGGCAATTGCTTCATTTACTGAATTTTGAGAAAGACGATCTCCAGCATTAATTACTTTAAAAATTGCAGAACGAGCAGCAAATGTTTCTGCTACTTCTGGTTTCACTTTACTAATTGATTCAACAATCAACTCATGATGATTAAATAATTCTAGAATTTCTTGATTGTTCAATCCAAAAGCATTTAGTAATTGTGTTGCTTTAATCCGTTTTGATTTATCAATTTTTAATTTGATATCTCCTGGATCTGTTCCAAGCAATTTATAATCTTTATAATCTAATTCAAATCATGCTCCTCTGTTTGGAAGAATTGTTGCTAATTTGAAAACTGAACTATCAGATGCACTTTGTGCTCTTGAAGCTTTCATGTTTTCAAAATATGCACCTGGTGCCCGCACAATTTGAGAAATAATAACTCTTTCAGAACCATTAATAATAAATGATCCTCCTTCAGTCATTAAGGGTAAGTTACAAATAAAAGATTCATCTTCGAATAATTTTTGTCCTGTTTCAACTTCAATAATTCTAAATTTAGCTTTTAAAGGGGCAAAGAAATTTGCTCCCTTTGTTTTTGCTTCCTTAATTGTTTGTTCATAACTTTCTGGAATTTCCAATTTAAATTGAATAAATTCAACTCTCAACTTATTTTTAGTTGATTTTACTGGATAAATTTCATTAAAAACTGCTTCAATTCCACTATCTAAAAATTTAGCAAATTCTTCTGTTTGAATTTTTAAAAGATCAAAAACTTTTAATTCATTTGTAGTTTTTTGAAAATCAATTCGTTCCGTATTGATTCCAAATTTTTTCGTTTTATAATCCATTTTACCTCCACTTAAAATTTTAATAATACCTCTATTCCTTAAAATAAAGAATAAATAGCAAAAAGAGGGATATTTTATATATCCTCTAAATATGCTGGTTATTTAGCAACTATGTCTGCTCCAATATCTTTAAATTTAGCAACTAAAGCTTCTGCTTCTTCTGGTGAAGCTCCTTCTTTTAAAAGTCCACCGTTTTCAGCGAATTTTTTTGCATCCATTAATCCAAGTCCAAGAATTTCACGAACTAATTTAATAACTGGAATTTTATTTGCTCCAGGTCCAATAAGTTCAACGTTTAATTCTGTTGGTCCTTGGTCTTCTGCGACAGCAGCAGCCATTGGTGCAGCAGCTGTAACTCCAAATTCTTCTTCAATTGCTTTTACTAATTCGTTTAGTTCAACAACTTTCATTTCTTTAATTTGTTTGATAAATTCATTTACATCAAATGCCATTTTCTAACTCTCCTTTATTTCTTTCTATTCTTCTTTTGCTGATGTTTTTTCAACTTCAGCTTCTTTTTTAATTTCTGTTGGTGTTTCTTTAACTTCTACTTCAACAGTTCCTTCTTTACCTGCTTCTTTTACATCTTCTGCGATCTCGATGTTTTCCTTTGCAGCTGGTTCTTCCTGTTTATTAGCAGCAACTTGCGAAAGTGAATAAGCTAAATTTCTTATTGTTCCTTGCAAGACTGATAATAGCATAGAAACTAGATCATTTTTTGATGGTAATCCAGCAAGTTCTAAAATTTTTGCTCCATCATAAAATTTTCCATCTACATATCCACCTTTAAAATTAAGATTATCATGTTTAATAATAATTTTATGTAATTCTTTTAAAGCGGTTGATTCATCATCACCAATAAATAAGAATGATGATGATCCAGTAAGTACTTCGTTTATTTCTTCTTTGTTTGCTTCTTTAAAAGCAATTTTAGCAAGTCTATTTTTAAATACTTTGTTTAATCCATTAGCATCTTTAAGTTTAATTCTTAAATCTGATTGTTCATTTGCATTAAGGCCTAGATATTCTCAAACAACAATTGTTTTTGAAGTTGAAATTAATGATCTTAATTCTGTTAAATTTATTTCTTTTTGTGCTTTTGTAATTGCCATTTTATTTCACCTGCCCACTTACTTTAACCCCAGGACCCATTGTTGTTGAAATAGAAACATTATTAATATAAGTTCCTTTTAGAGTGCGAGGTCTTAATGATTTAATTAAATCATTAATTTTTGTAAAGTTTTCAATTAGTGCTTTATCTGTAAATGATTTTTTTCCGATTGATAAAGAAATAACTCCCTCTTTATCAGTACGGTATTCTAATTGTCCTTTTTTAATGTTTTCCACTGCAGATGCAATGTCAGTAGTAACTGTCCCCAATTTTGGGTTTGGCATTAAACCTTTTGGACCAAGTAGTCTTCCATATTTAGCAAGTTTTGGCATCATTGCTGGTGTTGTTACAATAAATTCAAAATCAAATCAATTGTCTTTTGCAACTTTTTCCATAATGTCCATACTTCCCACATGGTCAGCACCTGCTGCTTTAGCAACATCTTGGTCAGCTTGTTCACCAATTACAAGAACTTTTGCGCTTCTTCCAGTTCCATTAGGTAAAACAATTGATCCTCTTAATTGTTGTTCTGCTTGAGTTGTATCTAAGTTAAGATTAAATGAAGCTTCAACTGTTGGATCAAATTTTTCAGTAGATATTTTTTTAATTAAAGCAACTGCGTCTTCAATGCTATAAGCTTTAGTTTTATCAAAAGAAGCATAAGCAGCTGTTAAATTTTTTGAAATTTTAGCCATTATTTATCTCCTCTTGATTATCTGAAGCTGCTTCATTGCTTTGTGCTGCTTCTTTATCATCTGCTTCGTCTTTAATATGAATTCCCATATTTCTAGCAGTTCCTTTTAACATCTTAATTGCTGACTCTAAATTATGAGTATTTAAATCTTCTAATTTATATTTTGCAATTTCTTCAAGTTGGGCAAGAGTTACTTCACCAGCAACAGTTGTTAAAGAATTACCTGCTCCTTTTTTAATCCCGGCTGCTTTTATTAAAAGCACAGCAGCAGGAGTAGTTTTAAGTACAAAAGCATAAGTTCTATCACTATATGCAGTAATTACAACGGGAACAATATCGCCCATTCTATCTCTAGTTGCATCATTAAAGTCTTTTGTGAACCCGGCCATGTCAATTCCAAGACCAGCAAGTTCTGGACCTGGTTTTGCTTTTCCTGCTTCGAATTGTAATTTTGCGATTCTAGTTACTTTTTTTGCCATTTACAGTTTTCCTTTCATTTTTATGATCTAATATTAAAATTAAACAAAGACATAACCAATAAAACATTAGTTATGTCCAAATAATAGAATAATCTATTTTGTCTAACTTCAGTAGCTTATTAAGTTATTTGTTATAACTGCTACTATCTTTAGTTATATCTTTTTAATTTTAACAAAAAAGAGAGCTAAATCCTCTTTTTATTTATAATATTTTATTTTTTAACAACATCAGCGATATTTACTTCTACTTCAGTCATTCTTCCAAAGAATTCAACCTCTAATTTAACTGTTTGTTTAATTAAATTAATATCAAGAACTCTTCCTTCTTTTTGGTTGAAATCACCAGTTTTAATAATTGCAATATCACCTTGTTCAAAATTAACTACTGTAATTACTGATTCTGGATGGGCAAGTTGAATATTTTCTCTTTTTGCTTCTTCTTCTTGGACTGTTTCAATAATTTTAGTAATTTGTTCTTCTGGAACTGGAGTTGGTTTTGTTCTTTGCCCTGAAGACCCAACAATTCCGGTTACATATTGAGTATTTCTAATAACATATCAGGAATCATCAGTCATGTAAACTTTTACATATAGATATCCTGGAAACATTGGTTTTCTTTTTACGTTTCCAATTTTTGTAGTGTGATAGGTCATTGGTAAAAGAACTTCTTTAATTCCGGCATCAGTTTCATTGAAATCCCGATTTTCAAGTGCATCTTTTACTTTTAATTCATGGTTAGGAATTACTTGGACAATATATCATTTGTCCTTTCCTTTTATTTCTTTTATATTTTCCTCTGTTGACATGTTAATCTCCTCTTAATTTATAATAAATCTATAATGGCTTGCAGTGCTGTTGAAAAAGCAAATAAAATTAAAACCACTATAACAATTATTATTATAGTTGAAACAAAAACCTTAAAGGTTTTTTTTGTTGTTGATCATCTAATTCTTCTTGTTTCTTTTGCGACTGAACTAAAAACTTTCATTACCGAGTTTCCTTATGCAAAGTATGTTTATTACAATGAGGACAATATTTTTTAACCTCTAGTTTAGTTGTTTTGCCTGTTGATTTATAAACTTGATAATTTCTTGACAAACATTCATCACAAATTAAAATTATTTTTTCTCTTGCCATTATCTTTTCCTTCTATAAATTATATAAGAAAAAGACTATTTAAAATTAGTGTTATAAATTCGTAATGCTGTTCCGCCAATATTTTTTCTGCGCAAATATAAATTTTGCAAGGACATATTTTTTAAATTAGAAATTTCTTTAATTGATTTCGAATCTAAAAGTAAAGTGAAAATTTCCTTATCACTAGAAGAAAGATTACTTAAAATCATTTTTTCAAATTCAGCGGCATCAAGTCGAAAATATTCTGCAGTATTGAAGAATTTCTGGTGCTCTTCAAGATTGTAATCTGCAAAATTCATTACTTGATGTTTTTTAGTAGTATATTTTCTTAATTCTGCTTGTAAACTATATCCCAAATATTTTTTAATATAAGCTGGAAGAGATTTTTTATATTTGGGGTTATAGTTTATCAAGGTAAAATAAAAACATTCTTCAACTATATTTACAATTTCAACTTCCGTAAATGGAATTGATGAATACATTGTAATAATAAATGTAGAATGTTTGATTAATAGTGGTTTATATATTTCTTTAAAATAATTAAATGTTTGTTGAGTTTCAATATTCAGTTGTAATTTTTTAAGCAGCGTGTACTGTGTTCACTTTATTTTCCTAGATTCCATAAATTAATTATTTATAGTTTGTATACAAAATAATTGCGGCAGCTGCAGAAACATTTAATGAATCTAAATTTGAAGTCATTTTAATTCTAAGATTAAGGTCTGATTTTTCTTGAAGTGATTTACGCACACCTTTCCCTTCATTTCCTAAAATAATTGCTTTCTTTTTAAATTCCTTAATTTTTTCTAATTCTTCTTGGCCATCTAAAGAAGTTGATATTATTCAATATTCATTTTTCTTTAATTTTTGAACTGTTGAACCAATTGAAGATATAGAAATAAAATTAAGTTTAAATCAGGTTCCTGCTGATGCTTTAATTGTTGTTGCAGTAATTGAAGCAGAATTATGTTCTGTTAAGATTATTGTTTTAATTCCAAAAGCAACTGCATTTCTAAAAATAGATCCTAAATTTTGTGGATCATTAATTTGATCTAAAATTAAAATTGTATCTTCTGTTAAAGATTTAGAGTCAGTAATAAATTGTTCAAATTGAAGAAACTGAGGTTCATCAATTTTTGCAACAATTCCTTGGATATTTGTATTTTGAAAAATTTTTTGATAATTTATTTCTTTCAACAATTTTACCGGGTAATTTTCTCTAACAAGTTGATCATAAAAAGACTGGTGCTTTTTTCGGTCAATATAAATTTCTTTAATTAATTCAGGTTTTTGATCTACTAAATCTTTTACTGGATTTTTACCATAAATATACATTAAATAATCACCAACTTTGTTTTCAATTCATCAACTGTAATAAAATCTTTTTCTTTTAAAGCCTTCATAAATTTATTAATTTCTAAATGATTAAGTGTTACCTCAAAACCTAGAAAATTTAAAACTTGATGAAGTCTATTCAATTCTTGCTCCAATTTAAGATTATCATTTGCGTTATTAATATTCTTAATTACTTGTTCAATCAATGTAAATGTATTTGGAATATCTAAATCATTTACTAGTGGAGCAATAAGATCACTAATATCTTCTTGCTTAAAATTAAAAGTTGATAAATTTCTGAATCCTTTAATAAAGGCCATTTCTATTTTGGCAAGTTTATTTTGGGAAGTAGAAATTAAATTATTAGTAATTTGAATTGGTTTTGCATAATGAGTTGAAATAAGAATTAAACGTAATAAATTTGAGTTATATTGTTTGATAAAATCTTTTGCTAAAATTGTATTTCCTTCTGACTTAGACATTTTATCATTTCCCATATTAACATGGCCAACATACATTCAAGTGTTTGCAAGTTTTTTATGATTAATTGCTTCAAATTGAGCAGCTTCATTTACATGGTGAGGAAAACGCAAATCAATTCCTCCTCCATGAAGATCAATTGTTTCATTATTAAAAAATTTACTTACAAAATATGAACACTCAGTATGTCAACCAGGTCTTCCTTCACCTCATGGTGAAGGAAATTTTAATCCTTCAGTAGTATTTTTTCATAATGCAAAATCAAAGGGGTTCTTTTTATTTATGCTATCTTCATTCTGTGATAATTCTTTTAAATCAATATTTGCAATTTTTCCATAATTTTCTCATTTATCAATTGCAAAATAAACATTACCATCAACAACATAAGCAACATCAACAGCAATTAATTTTTGGACAAAATCAATAATCCCCTCAACATTATTAGTTACTTTTGGTAAAAAATCTGGCATGATAATATTCATTTGCTCAAGAAGTTTAAGATAAGCTTTTGTATAAAAATCAGAAATTTGTTTTTCTGTTTGATGTTCTTCTTTTGCTTTTGTAATAATCTTGTCATCAATATCAGTAATATTATGTACAAAAAGAGGTTTCCCTTCTAAAAGTAAAACACGATGTAAAATATCAAAAATAACAATTGGACGTAAATTTCCAATATGAGCATGGTTATAAGTTGTCGGTCCACATAAATAAATTTTTGTGTTTATAGGAAGTGTATCTAGTTTTTTTGTAAAAAAGTTATTTAATTTCATAGGTTCATTTTCTTTTCAATTTTTCAAGGTTTTTTTCTTTAATAAGGACAAAATGTCTTTTATAAATTTCTACATATTTAACAAAATTATATTTTGGTAAAATATAAATTTGATCTCTAAAAATAATATTAGAATTAATTCCATTATCTCCTATTTCAAGTAAAGATTCAAATTGTAATTTAGTATAAGCATGAACAGGTTTTTTAAAAAAACTTTTTGCAGTTGCTATTTCTACAGGAATATTATTTTGAGAAGAAATCAATAATGAATGATTATCATTTGTTGGAATATAAAGAGAAGACATTAAAATTATTCTTGCAGAAATTGTTTTTTCTAAATTACTTACAGAATTTGCAATTGATTTAAAAGCATGCAAGGGAATATTTGCTTCATCTAAATCAATTATTTGTTTTCTTTTTATGATGCCATTAATAAAAATATTAATAAATAATAAACGTTCAGGTGAAAGATTTTTTAGTTGAATATCAAGTTCTTTTCGATCAAAGAACTTTTCTATATTCGACAAAACATTAGAAATAAAATCAGTTTTTTGTTTTGCCGTTACATAATGATATTTTGGTTTAAGTATTCCTAATTGATATTCATTTACATGAGATATTATGGCCGATTTTTTGTCTCTTTTTAAGATATTAAAAAATTCATGTTTTCTTTCTAAAAATTGTTTATCAAAAAGAATTTGATATTTTTCTTTTCATTTTTTATTTTCTTCACTAGCTAGTTTTTCACTTAAATCTTTTATTTTTTGTTTAAGAATTTTATTATCAAAAGATTCTTTTTTTGAATCAATCAAATAAATTCATTTTGCTCTTTTCCATTCATTTCTAACTGTTCAAGAATTTAATGAAAGAATAATGTTTTTAAACCAATTAAAGAATTCATTTGTTGTTTTATTATAATCTTTAATATTTGATTTATTATGAATGTTTTTCATAATAAGTAATTTTTGTTTATAAGCATTTAATGCATTATCAATTTCATTAACAATTGTTATTTCATATTGTAAATTCATTAAATCAGCTTCATAAATTGAGTTAATTCCTTTAGAAGTTTCTTTTAATAATTTTTTATAAATTTCTTTTGAAGTATAAGCAAGATTTTCTTTTGTTTCTTTAATATACTTTTCATTTTTCAAAATTTCTTCTTCCACAAAAGAAGTAAGATATTTGAATGAACTAGAAAAAATTGCTGCTCCAATTGGTGTAATATTTTTTAATAAATCAATTTGTTTTTGAATTTCAGGAATACTTTCAAGGTATTGATATTCTTCAATAATATCCAATAAAGAATTGAAAACTCTCCGTACATTATTTTCATCAAGCATCTCATAGAGATCATTTAATTTCTGTATAGTTTTATTTGTAAAAAAATCATTTTGATATTTATAAATAAGTTTAATAAATTTTGTAGTTTCATCAATCATTTGTTTTGTATCTTGCGGGCTGATGTCAATTTTCATTCTCTTCAGTTCTTTTTTTTCAACCTTGTTTAAAATTTTCAAAGTTCGGTAAAGAGAATCCCGTAAAACATTATAAACATGGCGTCTATCATCACTATCTTTTTCGCTAAGTAATAATTGAGTATGATAATTTTGTTTAATTTTTTTATGTCTTTTGCAGCCTTCATTTAACTCTTTTGTTAATTGCTCTTTTTCTCTTAGCAGTTCAATATACTTTGTAAAATGTTTATCTTTTTCAAATTTGTTTTCAATAGCTAAAAGTGTTTGTTCTGCAAAGAGATTTAAAAGGTTTTTTCTAAAAGAAAACATATTAATACTATATTTAATATCACCAGTAACATCATTTTTAAATTTAGTATTTCTAATAGTTTGTTCAATATAATCAATAACTTTTAAATTTTTATTTTTTGCTTTTGCATCAGTCAACACAAAGTTATGTTTTAAAACCCCATGTAAAATTTCTTCCTTATCTTCATAAGTTAAAAAATTAAAAATTAAATGTTTAGTAGAAATTTTGGACAAAATAAAATCTGTATTATTATACTGAGCTTTATTTGATAATCCATAATATTCAGGTAATTTGTTAATTCTTAAACGATACATTTACAAATTCTCCCTTAGTTCTTCTGGAATATCACTCAACTTATTAGCATTAAAAAATATCCATGTTTTAATGTAATGAGTATCAGAAAGATAAACAGTTGGTGGCTGCAAATTATTATTGTAATCTAATATTGAAAATGCTTTAGTAGTATTCCGATCAATTTGCATTAATCTTACTAGGGTTTCATAATGAGCAGATTTAAAAGCAAGTTCATGTGCTGTTCCATATTCTACTATAGTTTTTTTAAAAAAGACCCCAACAGAATCAACCATATTTAGTACATTAAAAATATTTTGACTAAAAATAATAAAACTAATCCCATATTCTTTACGAATATTATTAATAAAAATTGCTAATTGTACTTCTTCAATTGGAGTTCACTTGTCGATTCTTTCATCAAGTGTAATAATATTTGGATGTTGAATTGCTTCTTCCATAATTGTATGAATATAATAAGCAAATTTAGAAAGTCTTTCAATTCTTATATAATATAAATTTTGAAATTGAGAATTTTGATTAAAAGATAGCATTTTGAAAACTGCAAGTTGTTTTTCAAATTTGCTATCATCACTTTGTAGTTTGACCAAACGTTCACCAACAGTACTAAAATTATCAATAAGGTTAAAAGACTGATTTATATTATTACCAATTTTTAAAATTTTATTAATTTCACTAAATACTTGTTTTTCTCCGTTAATAAAAATTTCCCCTGCACTTAACTCATAATATTTATAATGATTAATAAATTTGTAAAGATGAACAAGGTGTTTTTGTTCTTGCCCAATAAAAGCAACTGACTCTGTTTCTCTTAACTTAAAAGAAACATTTTTTAAAACTAATTCACCCTTGTATAAAATAGAAACTCCTTTAAGTTCTAAAATAATATTTGAATAAGCAAATTTATCAATATTTTTAGTTTTGTTAATTTTCATAATTACAACATCACCCCTATATAGACAGTTGCACAAATTAAAATTATAATTAGTAAAAATATTGCAGTGTTTCTTACAATTTTAGCAAGATTTATTTGCGTTTTGAAAACAAAAAGATTATGTCTTTTTTCTTTTCTAATCAGCAAATTACTTGTTGGTTGATCATCTAAAATATTTCTTTGCATAATAAAATTATACTTTTATCTTTCTATTGTTTGAGTTGTTTTAAGGGCAACTAATGAATACTTAATTACCACTCAGCTTACTAAAGTTGCGGAAGGAATTAAATAACTAGAATCAATTAAACGTAAAATTAATTGTGGAAAATAAGGCATTTGAAAATAAAAATGTTGGGTATAAGGCCGACTGATTATTCCCCCATAAATTCTTCCAATTGCTGCAGCTGCAAAAACATAAATAAATAATCGTAAATCTGGATTAGTTACCTTATTCTTTGGCTCGGTAATTGGAATATATTTATTAAGTTCTTCCATAAAAACATCATTTTTTTTCTTATTTCATAAATTAAAGAAAATAATTTCCATGAGTCCAATCATAATTAACCCAAAAGTGGTTCCTACATAAATGGCAATTTTTCAATTATTATGCTTTCCTCAAGCAGTTGATCCTCCATTTTTTCCAAATCTCAAAGTATCTCCAAGAGCAATCATTAAAGGTGCTGCAATAATAAAGAGAATTCCGATAAAAAATAAAATGATTTGAAAAAAAATCATTTCACGGTAAAGATTATTTTCATTCTTTTTAAAATAGAATCTTCCTAAAATTCCAGAAAATAAGCCAATTAATGGCAATGTAAAGAATGGAAGAAGTTGAAATGCCCAGTGATGAATTAAAAGTACATTTGTGGGATCACAAATCATTCCAAATAATAGTCCTTCAATAGGGCCAAAAATAAAGCCCACAGCAATGACAGCAACATCATCGATTGAAAAAGGAATAAATGAATTTGTTGCAATTGATCAAGGCTGAACAAAAGCAGTTAAAGTAGCTTGAATACAGAAGAAAGCATAAAAAATTGAAATAATTGCTAATTTTCCAATTGTAAAGAGATGCTTTCCTTCTTTTCTATATTGAATAATATAATAAATAAGTGCACAAATAATTATTAAAAGAATACTTGCTAATAGTACTCCAGAAATTATCCACTCAAACGTAGGTCTTTCCATTAAGCTATTTGTATTTGCGATTTTTACCGTCCCTTTTTTAGTTAGTTTTATTATAAAGATTATTAATGAAAATAAATCAATTATTAATTGTTGATCTACAATAATTACTATCATAAAGTTCATTAAATAATAATTGAATATCAGATAATGATAAATTTTCTCTTTCTAATCTTAATTTTGCTAGTTTGATTTGATTGTCATTAAGTAGTTTTCTTGTTTCTACATTTTCAAGTACTGCTTTGCAACATTTTTTTTGTAATTTACAGGTCTTATCAATTTTTTCTCGATTATAAGGCTCAATTGAGTTCATCTTTTTAACTGCACTAAGAAATTGTCTTTCTATTTTATAGTCATCAAAAACCATTGAAGCATTAACAGCTTCCATAATCCGTAAAACATCTACAATATCTTGAGCTTTCTTTATATAAACATAATATCAATATTTTTTTCTTAGTGAAGTTGCTTTAATCCCTTGTGATTCAAAGGCTTCTAGTAGATCTAATGAATGTTGATAATCTTTTACTCTAATTTCAAAATGATAAAATCTAGAATCCAAAGAGTTAACTCATCCGCGCCCTAAAAATGCCCCAGCTAAATAAGCTCTTGTTTCAGATAGGGTTAAAATAATAAAATCACCCATTACTGAATTTAAATCAACTAAAACTGCAGGATCATCAACAATAAATTTAACAAATTTAACAGTTTGCACTGTTTTTAATTCTCCAGGGAAAAATTCATGATAAAGTTTTTTAATTTTCTCTTCAAAAGAAATTAAGGTAGTTTTAAAAATGAATTTTCCCTCAGTAAAACGACCGGTTGTACGCATAAAAGAATAAAGAAATATTTGTCTTTCTTCTTTGGTTGCATAATTTTTAGCTAAAATTTCTTCTTTAATTTGTGTAGTAAATGATTTCATAATTAACTGTTTAAATCGATATATTGTTTTGCTTTTAAAGCTGCAATAGTACCATCATTTGTTGCTCCAGTTACTTGTTTAAATGGTTTATTTAAAATATCGCCGATTGCAAATACACCAGAAATTGTAGTTTCCATGGTTTTGGGATTTACATCCATAAATCCATATTTATCTAATAAGTTTGTATCTTTTAAAAAAGCAGAAGCAGGGCTATAACCTTCATAGACAAAAACACCATCTGCAAGATAATCTTTTTTCGTTCCATCTTTTAGTTCTACTGTTACTGATTTGACTTTTGCCCCATCCCCATTAATTGAAAGTGGTTTTGCATTTGGAACTAAGTCAATGTTTTCTTTTTCATCAACTTTTCTTAAAGTAATTTCTTCACCTCTAAAAGTTGGAAAACGATTAATAATAGTAACTTTTGAAGCAAAATTTGCTCCAAAAAGAGATTCTTCTGTTGCTGCAACTCCCCCTCCTAAAATTATGATTGGTCTACCTTTATGAAGTGCTCCATCACAAACAACGCAATGAGAAACTCCTTTGTTTAGATATTCTTTATAACCAGGAATATCTAAGGGAATAGGATTTGTTCCACTTGCAATAATAATAGTTTTTGTTTCTAAAATTTTCCCATCTTCTAAACTAACTTTTTTTGCATCAAAGGAAGTTAAGTTACTAATTTTAATAACACGACCAGGAATATATTCGGCTCCAAAAGATAATGCTTGAGTAAAAAATTTTACTGCCACATCACCTCCAGTTGCCCCTTCATCAACTCCTGGGTAATTTTCCAAATTATGGGTATTAATTAATTTTCCTCCAGGAGCACTAGATTCAATTAATGCAGTTTTTAATTCTGCTCTTGCCGTATAAATTGCGGATGTTAATCCTCCAGGACCACCGCCTACAATTACAACATCATATTTATCGTTCACTTTTTCTCCTTTGCCAAATATTTTTTAATATATTTTAATTATATATTGATTCATTAAAGAAGGTAAAAAATTCCACAATTATAGTGTTTATTTCAATAAAAAGCAAAAATAAGATAAAAAATTTACAATTTTAGTTTCAGAAGTTGATAATAAATAGTTAAATTAAACATAAAATCCTGATTTCATGCTTTTAATTCATTTTTCCATTGAAAATAAATAAACATAATAATTCCACTAAGTAAAATAAGTAATGAAAGATAAAAAGAAGTAGGAAAATTTCCTCAAGTCATTATATAAGCAGGATCACGGAAAAGTTCCATTGAGGATCTAATCAATCCATAAAAAATAAAATACATTGCCCCATGGGTTCCGTCTTTAAAATAATTCATTCTTTTCATATAAAAAGTGATTAATATTCAGGCAACAAAGGTGGCTAATGATTCATATAAGAAAAGCGGGGTGCGATATGCTAATGTTAGTGATTCTTTATCCCAAATAAGCATTCCTGAACTAATATAGTCGGGAAGAAATCCTAATGCATCTTTTTGATAATAAATTGTTATTTCTGAAATCGGAATAGTTATTCCCCAATTATCAAATATATTTTTTTGAAGTTCAGGAGAAAAAATATATGTAAATGATTCCCCAATGGGTTGACCATAGACATTATAATCATAAAAATTCCCTCATCTTGCAAGTGCTTGGCCAATTAAAATATTTGGGACCATAATAGAAAATATTTCTGCTCATTCAATTTCCGGAATAAAAAATTTCGAATAAAGTCAAACAACAAAAGTACCGATGACAATTGAGCCAAGAATTGATCTTCCTCCTGATAAGGCAAATAAGTCATAAAAACTATGAAACTCACTTGGGTTAAAAATAAGATATCATCATTTTGCAGCAAATACCCCAACTATTGCAGCAATTCCAAAAATCATTCCTAAATGAAAAGTGGAATGACCTTTATATTTTCATTCAATATAAATAAAAACAAAACAAAGTAAAAGCCCAGCAAGAACTAAAAATCCATAAATGGAAAAATTAATTGGACCAATATGAAATAGAACACCGAATGTTCCTTCCGTGTGAATATCAAAATATCCTACTACAAATGAAATTAATTTATCAAAAGTTGTTTGGTCAATATTAGAAAGCATAATTATTTTTTATTAGAATTTATAATTCTTTGATTTAAATCATCAATCGCAATATATTTATCATATTTTCTTTGTTTTTGAGAAATAACAGCAGCTTCAACAATTGAAGATAAATTTCTTCCTTTATAAACAGGAATTTGGATTTTGGGAAGATTTATTCCAACCAATGGATATTGCATAATTTCTGCGCCCAAACGATCAATTGTATTTCTTACCTTATCTAAATCAACTAGTTCTAAAACTAAATCAATATTTGCATGATTAACAATTGATTTTATTCCAAACATGTCTCTTGCATTAATAATTCCAACTCCGCGAACTTCAATGAATGGTCTTGTTGATTTTGGAGCTCTTCCTACTACTTTTCCAGCAATTGCTTTTACATCAATTGCATCATCCCCAATAAAGAAATGACCATTAGAAACTAATTCAAGGGCAAGTTCACTTTTCCCCATACCAGAGTCTCCAATAATTAAAATTCCTTCTCCATAAACTGACATCATTGTTCCATGAATTCTTTTAGGAACAATTTCTTTTTCTAATATATATCTTTCTAAGGTGATATATATTTCTCTTGAAGTTAAATCCGTACTTAAAAGGGTAATATCATTCTCTTTTGCGATTTTTTTGAAAAAAGTTTTATCATGAACTTTTGAAATAACAACAGCAGAAATATTAAAATCTTTGAATTTTTTAAAAAGATCAGTTAAATAAGTTTCATCAACACTTTCATCACGAATAATTAGAAGAAAATTATTTTTTGAACTACTGCTAAATTTGATGAAGGTTTCATATTCAGCAACATTAATAACAAATGTGGCATCATCGACATTTTTTAAAGCTGAGGCTCTATTTTCAATTTTTAAATTAAATTTATCAATAAATTTATTAACATTAAATTTCATAATATAATAATTATAACTCCTTAAGAAAAAGACAAACATTGTTTGCCTTTTGTTATTTCTTTTCTAGATTAAATTATTTAAAATTTTTCTTATTATTTAATGATTAAATTAATTTTACTTCTTGAAATTTCAAAGATTTGTCATCCCCAAAATCGATTCTTTTTACTTCAGTTTCGTCTAAATAATCAGTTAATTTTACAAATCTTGGAGAAATATTATGAATGTCTTTATAATAATAAATTTTGTTGGTTAAGTCCTTTACTAAAATACAATCAGTAATATCAGCAATAAAAGATCCTTCTAAATCGGTTTTAACTAGCGGTTCAAATTTCATAAATTCATCAGGAACAGGAGTAATAATTGTCCCTGCAACAATGTCAGATGTATGTAAGATTCTAAAAGTAGTATTTATTCCTTCTTCAATTGTTTTTGGTTTTGAAGCGTTTAAAGAAAGATAGTGTGCTCTTATATATCTTGAAGTTGATTGTCAATCTCCCGGAAGATTTTTAAGTCCATTACTCATGGTTCTTTTTATAATTGGTTTTCCATTTTTATCAATAATTTTTGAATTAGAAATAGTATCGATTGGAGTTAAATTAATAAAGTTTGCTAAATTTTCTTGATGTCATTCTAATCTTGGAGAATTTGTCATTACTCCTGAAAAATTTTCTTTAACATATAAACGACCATTTTCTGGTTCAATTACAATTGAGTCACCAGTTGCATCAACAACTGCAAAGTGAAATCCTTGGACTTCTTTTTCAGTTTTTAAAATTACAACACGATCATAATTTTTTGTCATTCATGCTCTTACTTCTTTTGTTGTTTTACATTGGCCAAGAAGTCAATTGGTCAATACATAACCAGAAATATATTCTGGTTTTAAGTCGCTTTCCTCAACTACTTTTCATTCAAACCCAATTGAAAAATAAAGTGTAGAAACTGAAAGCCCAAATTCATTTATTCCATCAATAAAAGAATTTGCATCCATATCAATTTCCATAATTTCAGCAGTTTTTGCAGTTTCACCAATCATTGCATAAGATAATTTTTCTGTTCCCAAATCAGGACGATTAAAGAATTTTGGATATTCATACCCTCTTGGTAAAAAAACTAGATCAGATTTAAAATAACCAAAAAACTCATTAGTTCTCCCCGTAATTCATTCATTATTTACAGTTTTTATTTTTATATTTGTACACATAATTTCCTTTCTAACAATTTAAATATTTCTCACATCTTTATAAAATCACTTTCATTATAAAACTTTTATTTTTTATTTTTATAATGTCTTTCTTGATATTGAGTACTTATTTTGCCAAAAATAGGCATTGGCACAGGTGTTGGTGGTTTCCCTTCTTCACTAATCACCATATATTTTTTAAATAAGGTATTGAAGACAAGTTCATTAGTTGGAATAGTAACAATAATTCCAGCAATAGAAATATTAAATAAAGGATGAACCAATGTTTTTATTAAGATGTAATTATCTGGATTTGCATTCCCGGCAAAAAGCACCATAAGCACAATAAAAGTCATGGCTGCACAAGGGGTTGTTCCTTTTGGCCAAGCTAATGCAGGAATTACCTGAACATCATTTCATTTAAATTTTTCTCGGTCATATAATGCTATTCTTGCCCCAATAGTTCTTCCTGTTGAAAGACAAAAAATAATGATAATAATATAAAGCAGGGTAATTCATTTTCAAACTCATGTGAAAATAATTAATCCTCCTGTATTTGCAAAAAGTACTGGTGCAAAAACAAAAAGTCAAAGTGTAGGAACCCACACAGCGAATGTTTTAATATTTTCGGCTTGTCCTGGCTTTTTAACATCATTATGAAAGGCATTTGCAACAAGCATTCCGGTAATTAAAAAAGCAAGAAATGAATTAGGAAAAATTCAACTTAATAAATGACTATTTACATCTTCTGCATAAATATTTTCAAAAGCTGCCTGCTCAACATGCTGGCACATTTCATTAATTACAATTATAATTACAACTAAACCAAGTAAGGCTAAAATATTTCAAATTTTTATTTTTTTACCCATTATTTTTGTTTCATGCGGAACAAATTTATCTAAGGGCATTTTAACATAAAACATAAAAAGGAAATAAGTTGCAAAACCAACAATTGTAGAAATAAAAAGCATTACAGGGATTCTTCCAAATAAAATTATAAAAGTTGATCCAATATTGCTGTCTGCACTTGGAGCTTGAATTTTAACCACTAATGAAAAGAACACCAAAATTAATCCAAGTGAAGTAACATCATCTAAACTTGCACAAATAATGGCAATTTCATTTATTTTATTATATTTTCCATAGCCCATATTTTGGAATTTAACTAATAATGGAACTACAATACCAGGCGATGCAGCAGCAATGGTATACCCAATAAAAAAGGAAATTGCTCAGTTAAATTCACTTCAATCTTTAATTAACCCTTGGTTGACTTCTTGCATATATAGAACTGGAGTAATTAGAATGGCAAAAAAAGTTCCTTCAATAAAAAGTGGAAGTGTAGCAATAAGAACTGCAGTTAACCCATATTTTTTAAATAATTTTAGATCAATTGTAAATCCAGCATAAAAAATTAAAAATGATGATCCAATAAGAGCTGCCCATCTCAACATATCACTTGTATAAGAGGCTTGAGTTCAAGTATCTAATTTTCAATCATTTGTTTTTACCCAAGTTTCATTTATTGTTGTAATTAAACTTTCTGGGAGATTTAAAGCAGTACTAAAAAATGCTGGAGTATTATATAATCCTCCTCCAGAAAAAAGTACTCCCACAATAATTAATGCCAAGGGTAAGGGAATATATTTAGTAATTTTTTTAGTATATTTTGGCCCCTTATATCAAAGAAAAGTAAGGCACATCCCAATTATTATTATTACTGCGATAAGCAAAATACCAAACAATTCATTTGCATTGTTCTTAGAACCTAAAAAAGTGGTAATCATTTTTTTCCTCCCTTGTACAAGAAAATAAACAATTGTTCTTTTATTTCTTATTTATTTATAGTTTAATAATCAATTTATTACTAAAAAAATATTTTTAGTAATAGAAAAATAACTCTATTTGTTATTTATACGATTAAATTATCTATTCTATGCTATTTTTTTGTATTGAAAATATTGATTAGTATATAAATTATTAATTTTAAATTAAAAAGAAAAGACAGCTTATGCTGTCTTTTCTAACTGTAAATAATTAGCTATTTAAATTATTACCCTATTTTTTATTTTTTGGTACTTTGCTTTTGTTGTGTTTTTAATGGCAAAGTTGACCGAATATGAAGTGATTTTTTTTCTTGAATAATTTCTTTGCCCAAAAGTTTTTTTTGTTTTAAATATCATTCATAATCTAATTTTTCTGGATTATTAATAAGAGTTGAAAAATCAGAATTAGCAAAGACTGCTTTTTCATAATCTTTGTATGCAATAAGAGCATCATAAGTTTTTCTTGCATTAATTTTATTTGGATAATTATCAAAGTCTGCTTCTTCAATGTGATTATAGTTATAAGCAAGAAGTCCAATTCATAAACTAATAAGTATTGTCAAAAAGAAAACCATTGCGATTAGTTCTTTAATAGTGGGTTGTAAAATATCTTCGCCACCACTATGAACTCCTGAAGCAGCAGTCCCATTTGCAATTCAAACAATATCTTTTAATAAAATATCTCATAAGAAGTAACTAGCAGAAGCAACCATAAACAACATTGCAATAATTGCAAAGAAGATAAAGGCAAAACTTTTTTGAATTTCTACTTTTTTTGTAAACCGGTTTACAATTCCCCCCATAAGAATAAGTCCATACATAAAGAACATAAATACACAAGCTAATGAAGTAGCAATTCCGGTAAGTTGTAAATCTTTTCCATAATCACTTTCAGAAACAGCAATATAATCTCCGCCGTTTCAATCAATCATAATTGCGTCCCCTGCTCTTAAAACAATTGCAAATATAATCATAAAAATGAAAACTTTAAAAGCGGCATTATAAGGTGCTTCAGAACGATTTCTTCTTAAAAGTACTCCATTTTCATCTTTAATTAAATTTTGATGAGAAGCATCAGCAAGATTTCTTGAAGAAATAGTTGCAAGTCCATTAACTGCAACAAGTACAGAAATCATAATTAAAAGTACTAGTACTGTTCCAATAGCGGGATGACTAGGGAAAATAGTTTCAAAAATTGTAATTGTATCAAAAGCACCATTATCAAACTCACCACTAGCATTTGGAGTTGCAAGAATCATTGTTGAAAGTGAAAATATAACATAAATAATGATAACAAAGATCATTGAAAAAATTAAAGCCTTTTTATATGTTGTTGATTTTTTAGCTTCAAGTGAAAGTGAATCAGCATATAAAAATCCATCAAATGAGAAAAGAATTCCTGGAAGTACTGCAAATATTAAAGCAACAGAGTGACCAGCGCCTTCTCCAAGTCCTTCATTAATAGTAGCATCAGGATCAAAAACAGCATTAGGTTCTACATGAGCCATTCCTCCTGCAATTGCAGCAATTGCAATTATAATAATTGCAAAAAGAGGAATCATTTTAATAAATGTTCCGGCTGTTTGGAAGATTTTACCAGGTCTACTTGTTAAAGCATTAATTACTTGGGCAAAAACCATAAAGGCAAGTCCAACTACAGTAATAAATGCAAATCCTCAACCTAAACCAATACTAATTTCGGTCCCTTGAAGTAAGAAATTAGCAGCAAAAAAGGAAAGCCCAATTGTAAGCAAAGGAATATATAAAAAAGTAATATAAAAACCAATTGCCATAGAAGCATTTTTGCCTAAAAAACTTCTACTTCAATTTAAAAGTGTCCCTTGTTCTTTTTTATATCTTGATGATGAACTAATTTCCAAAAATCCCATCATCATACAAAGAACAATTAAACCACCAACTATTCATGCAATGGTAGTAAGAATTGCAGAATTTGTTCCAGTAATTATTTCTGAATTTTTAACAAAAATCCCAGATGCAACTACAATTCCAATGATCATTGCGACCATAGAAATGAAACCATATTTACCATTAGGATTAGTTTTCTGTTCTATTTTTTTGTTCATATTTTAATTATACCTATATGTACCCTTTCTAATTTCTAATTTCTAATTTACCACCAAATCATTTGTTGCTCTTGGCTTAGTAACAAATAATTCTTCTGTTGGTTTTTTTGTATTCGTATTTAAGACAAGCATAATTGTTTGATCTATAATTTCTTTTCTAAAATTAGTAAAGAGTTTATCAGCTTCAAAAACATATGCTTGGACTGGATTTTTTTGGGCATATTGCCGATAACGAATTCCAGATTTTAATTTTTGGACTAAATCCAAATGATTTTGTCAATTATAGTCAAGAACACCAAGCATAATTCTCTTAATATATGCTTCCACTTTTTCTTGATCTGCTTCATGATATTTATTAGTAAAATATTTATATAATTCATCATATAAATATTTTTGTGCTGCTACATTATTAATTTCTGCAGTAACAATTTTGTTTTTTTCTTCAAGAGTAAATTCTTCATTTAAATAAGCGATTAATTTAGTTGAATCAAAAATTGAGTTCGTAAAAGCTTCTTCAGAATCAATTTTATTTTTAACAAAAGCTTCAAGAACTTTTTTGAAAATAGGCATCATTTCATGAGTATATAAAATAGCATCACGTTGTTTATAACAAATTAATCTTTGCCGGTTTAAAACATCATCATATTCAACAATTGATTTTCTGGCATCAAAGTTAATTCCTTCAATTCTTTTTTGAGCAATGGTAAGCGATCTTTGAATCATTTTTGATTCAATTGGAGTTTCATCAAGAGATTTCATAAATTTTTGTACTCTTTTCATTCCAGTTCTAATCATAATTTCATCATCAAGAGAAACAATAAATTGAGAAATCCCAGGATCTCCTTGTCTTCCGGATCTTCCCCGAAGTTGATTATCAATTCTTTGCGATTCATGTCTTTCTGTTCCAATTACAAATAGACCACCAAGGTCAGTAACACCATCGCCAAGTTGAATATCAGTTCCCCGTCCAGCCATATTAGTTGAAATGGTAATGGCATTTTTTTGACCAGAATTCATAATAATATCGGCTTCTCTTGCATGATTTTTAGCATTTAAAACTTCATGGTCAATTCCCACTTCCAAAAGCATGTCAGAAAGTTTTTGCGAATCTGAAACAGATTTAGTCCCAACTAAAAGTGGCTGTCCTGTTGCATGAATTTTTTCAATTTTTTCAACAACTGCATTAAATTTAGCATCCATTGTTGAAAAAATTAGATCTGGTTTGTCTTCCCTAATCATGGGCATATTTGTGGGAATTTCTATTACCCGCATATTATAAATATTTAATAATTCTTCTTCTTCGGAAAAGGCAGTTCCAGACATACCTGCTAATTTATCATACATTCGAAAAAGATTTTGGTATGTAATTGCAGCAAAGGTTTTATTTTCAGGATTAATTTTAGTATGCTCTTTTGCTTCAATTGCTTGGTGAAGTCCTTCAGAAAAAGTTCTTCCTTCAAGTAGTCTTCCGGTAAAAATATCAATTAGAACCACTTTATCATCTTTTACAGTGTAATCAACATCAAAATGAAAAATATTATTTGCTTGTAAAGCATTATGAATACGATGCACTGTTTTTGAATTTTCATATGAATAAAGATTTTTAAAATGATAATGAGTTTCAGCTTTTCTAGCTCCGTCATAAGTTAGATAAGCTTGTTTTGTTTCCATATCAATTTCAAAATCTCGATCCAAAATTAGAGTTTGTACAAATTCATCAGCATTTTCATATTCGCCTTCATCAATTTGTTCTCCCCCCGCAATAATTAATGGAGTTCTTGCTTCATCAATTAAAATTGAATCAACCTCATCAATAATTGCATAATTAAATCTTCTTCTTTGTACTTTTGAAGTAGGATATTGCACCATATAATCTTTTAAATAATCAAATCCTACTTCTGAATTAGTAATATAAGTAATATCTTTATGATAAGCAATTCTTTTTTCTTCTGGTTTTTGGTCTTTTGTAACATCACCAACAGATATTCCCAATTTGGAAAAAACTTTTCCAACATTAAGAGCATCTCTTGATGAAAGATATTCATTTACAGTAATAACATGAACACCTTTTCCAGAAAGTGCGTTTAAATAAGTAGGCAAAATTGCCGTTAGGGTTTTCCCTTCTCCAGTTTTCATCTCTGCAACATCGCCCTTATGAAGAGCATAGCCACCCATAATTTGGACTTTATAAAGGGTAATTCCATAAGTAAGTTCAATTGCATAATGAGCACATGCAAAAGCTTCAACAATAAGATCATCAAGATCTTTACCTGCAATAAAATCTTTTTTTAATCTTGCGGTTGTATCTTTAAGTTGTTTTTCTGAAAATTTTTCTTTTTTTAATTCTTCAACTCTTTTTAATACAGAAATAGCAACTTCTTCAGCTGTTTTTAAAATTTTAAAGTTACGAATTGTTGCTAAATGTTGATTTACTTCTTTTTTCATATTCTAATTATAAGGGTATGGCTGTTAGGATAATAATATTAATCATTGTCCCAATTACAGCAGCAATAATTAAAGAAAAAATAACTCAAAGAATAATTCCTTGTTCTTTTGTTTGGTATTCCTTCATTAAGATTTTTGTTCAATCAATTCCTCTTGTTGCAATAATTCCAATTGCAAAAGAAATTATATAAACAATTACCAAAAGTGATCATTGGATCATATCTAAATTCATGTTAATCTTTCTTTAATTGTAGTTTATAGTATTTGATTTTCTTTTCAAGCATAGCTTTTTCTGTTGGTTTTAAATCTGCAGTTTTTAAAACACTTTCATGATGAGCAAGTCTTTTTGTACTAAAAGCAATATTTACATCCTCATATCATTTTACTCTTGAGGTAATAATTGTTGTTTCTTCCCCATCCATATATAAAATTCCTCCAATAATTATTCCTTCAATTAATTTATCATTTTCAATTATTGAAAATTGAGAAGTTTTGATTGCAGAAATTAATGGTTGTCTTTTTGCCATAATTCCAATTCTTCCTTCAAAAATTTCGAGATTAATTAAAGAGACCTTTCCTTGAAAAAAGATTTTTGTGGGTGTGAGGATTGCTAAATCAAATTCAGTTGCCATCTTTTATTTTTTTACACTTTTATTAGTTACACTTTGTTTAACTTCTTCGATTGTACCTTTAAACATAAAAGCAACTTCATTAATGTTGTCTAATTTTCCATCAATAATTTCTTTAAACCCTTTAACTGTGTCTTCTAGTTTTACAAATTTTCCTTTATTACCAGTATAAACTTCAGCAACAAAGAAAGGTTGAGAAAGGAAGTTTCTTGCTTTTCTTGCTCTTGCAACAACAAGTTTATCTTCTTCAGAAAGTTCATCCATTCCTAAAATAGAAATAATATCTTGAAGTTCTTTATATCTTTGTAAAAGTTGTAACACTTGGTTAGCAACTTCATAATGTTCTTCACCAACAATAAGCGGGTCAAGTAAAGAAGAATTTGATTCTAAGGGATCAACCGCAGGATAAAGTCCAAGGGAAGCAATTTTTCTTGAAAGCACAATTGTAGCATCAAGATGGACAAAGGTTGTTGCGGGTGCAGGATCAGTTAAATCATCTGCAGGAACATAAACTGCTTGGACAGAAGTAATTGAGCCTTTTTTAGTAGAAGTAATTCTTTCTTGAAGTTTCCCCATTTCAACTGCAAGAGTTGGTTGGTAACCAACTGCAGAAGGCATTCTTCCTAGCAACGCAGAAACTTCTGAACCAGCTTGGGAAAATCTAAAAATATTATCAATAAATAAAAGAACATCTTGATGTTTTTGATCTCTGAAAAATTCTGCAAGAGTAAGACCAGCAAGTCCAACTCTCATTCTTGCTCCAGGAGATTCATTCATTTGCCCAAAAGCAAGTGCAGTTTTTTTAAGTACTCCTGATTCTTTCATTTCAAAGAAAAGATCATTTCCTTCTCTAGTTCTTTCTCCAACTCCAGCAAAAACTGAAAGTCCCCCATGTTCTTGAGCAACATTATTAATAAGTTCAGTAATTAAAACAGTTTTACCGACTCCGGCTCCACCAAAAAGACCAACTTTTGATCCTTTAGAAAAGGGAGCAAGAAGATCAAGTACTTTAACACCTGTTTCAAAAAGTTCAATTGAAGAAGCTTGTTCATCGTAAGCTGGTGCTTCGCGATGAATTGGAGCATGAAATTCTGATTTGATTGGTCCCATTTCATCTTGCGGTTCACCTAAAACATTAATAATTCTTCCAAGGGTTGCATCACCAACAGGAATTGTAATTGGAGCACCTGTATCAATTACATCTTCCCCTCTTCTAAGTCCCTCAGTTGCACCCATGGCAATACATCTTACTGTATTGTCTCCGATTTCGGAGGCAACCTCAATAACTAATTTTTTGCCGTTGTTATCAACTTCAAGTGCATTTAAAATATTTGGTATTTTTGTACTCTCAAATTTTACATCAACAACTGGTCCTAAGACTTGTTCTACTTTTCCAATATTTTTTCCCATATGTTCTCCTATTTTAGTGCTTCCGCTCCCCCAATAATTTCACTAATTTCTTGGGTAATTTTTGCTTGTCTTGTTCGGTTATAAACAATGTTTAAATCTCTTAACATGTCATCACCATTTCTTGTTGCATTTTCCATTGCAGTTCTTCTTGCTGTATTTTCTGAAGCTTGTGCTTCCCGGTAAAATCCTTGGACCACCGATTGAATATAAATATCTTCAATTTCTCTTAGTAGAATTTCTCTACTTGGTTCAAATTCTAATAAAACGATATTTTTCTTCTCTTCCTCAACTTGTGAAGTATCAACTTGAATTGGAAGAATTTGTTCAATTTTTGGTTCAAATTCTAATTGACTAATAAATTTAGTGAAAAGAACTTTAACTTTTAAATGATCATCACGATAAACTGATTGAATTTTGACTTGTAAATCACCAAGACCAATATAATCATGTAAGACTTCTAGAGGCATTATTTCAATTTTATTAGCTATTTTTGAATGCAAAATTGATCCCTTTTGTCCAATAACAAGAATCTTATCTGTTGGACTAACTTCACTAATAATTTCTTTAATTAATTTTGAATTATAACTTCCAGCAAGCCCCAAATCACTCATTAAAACAATTCAATAAGTTCCTTTTAATTCTTGATCAGATACATTTTCTTTGGCAATTTTTTCAACAATATTTTGTGTTTTTTGAAAATAACTTTGGTAACTATTCAAATCTCTAATTGCCCGTTGACTTTTAGCAGTGGCGACAAGCTCCATTGCTCTAGTTATTTTATGAATTGATTTAATTGCATCTTGTTGTTCTTTTATTTGTTTTATTGTTGCCATGATTTTATTTTGGTTTAAGCATTAAATTGTTTTACAAATTCATTTAATATTTCTTCTAATTGATCTGAAACATTATCATCCAAAACTTTTTTTGTATCAAAAATTTTGATCACATTTTTAAATTCTTTATCTGCTTTAATTGCTAACAAAAGTGATTTTTTGAAAGCGGCTGTTTTTTCTGCAGGAAATTTTTCAATTATTTTTTTGTTTATTGCAAAAAGAATAATTGCTTCTGCTGATTGTGAATATGGAGAATATTGTGGTTGTTTTAATAATTCCATAATTTTTTGTCCATTATCTAAAATCAATTTTGTTTCTGGATCAAGATCTGATGAAAATTCTGCAAAGGCTTTCATCTCTTCGTATGAAGCAAGTTGTAATTTTAAAGAAGCAGAAACTTTTTTAAGTAATTTTGTTTGGGCTGCAGTTCCTACTCTTGAAACTGAAAATCCAACATCGATTGCAGGTCTTTGACCGGCATTAAAGGCAGCAGCCATTAAATATATTTGCCCATCAGTAATTGAAATTACATTAGTGGGGATATAAGCAGAAATATCTCCTGCTTGAGTTTCAATTATTGGAAGAGCAGTAATTGATCCGCCACCATATTTTTTATTAAGTTTTGCACTCCGTTCAAGAAGTTTAGAATGTAAATAGAAAACATCCCCAGGATAAGCTTCTCTTCCTGGTGGTCTTCTAAGTAGTAAAGAAAGTGAGCGATAAGCAACCGCATGTTTTGATAAATCATCTAGAATAATCAGAACATCTTCACCTTTATTCATTCATTCTTCAGCAATTGTCATGCCTGAATAGGGAGCAAGGTATTGCATGGCATCAGATTCTGATGCACTAGCTGAAACAATAGTTGTGTAATCCATTGCTTCATTTTCAATTAATTTTCTTGTTGTTGTTGCAAGAGTAGAATTTTTTTGTCCGATTGAAACATACACACATTTAACATTTTTACCTTTTTGGTTTAAAATAGCATCGATTGTAATTGCGGTTTTTCCGGTTTTCCGGTCACCGATAATTAATTCTCTTTGTCCTTTGCCAATTGGAAGCATAGAATCTATTGCCAAAATTCCTGTTTCTAATGGTTCAAAAACAGATTGTCTTGTCATAATTCCAGGAGCTACTTTTTCAGTGTGACTTGTTTTAGTTCCTTTTAAAGGTGCTCCTCCATCAATTGGTTCACCAAGAGAATTAACAATTCTTCCAATAAGTTCATCACCAACTGGAATTTCCATTATTTTCCCTGTTTTTTGAACTTTATCGCCTTCATCAATATGGGAGTAACTTCCAAAAATAATTACCCCAATGAAGTTTGATTCTAAATTAAGCGCCATTCCATAAGTATTTTGTGGAAAAACTAATAATTCACCAAGTTGGGTATTTTCAAGTCCAGAAACAGAAGCAATTCCATCTGCAATGGTAAGAACTTTACCTTCTTCGCCTGCTTTTACATCAAGATCATAAGAAGTAATTCTTTCTTTTATAACTGCACTAATGTCTTGTATATTAGCCATTTTTATCCTTTCATAAGTAATTCATGTGTTAAATCTTGTAGTTTTCTACTAATCGTATTGTCCCAAATTTGGTCACCAACTTCAATTTTGATGCCCCCGAGAAGTTCTTGATCAATTTTGTTTTCAAGATTAGTTTTTAAGTTAAGTTTTTTAGAAACAAGTTCATTAAATTTTGCAATTTGTGTGCTTTCTAGTGGAGTAGTTGTTCAAATAACTCCAACAATAATTCCTTGGTCCTTATTATAAAGAGTAATCAACTCTCTCAAAATATATTTTAGTTCATTAACAACTTGATCATCAATTAAGATTAAAAGTCATTTAATATATAGATCTGCTTCTTTTTGATTGAAAGCCTTTTCTAATGTTGTTCTTTTATCTGTTAATTCTAAGTTGCTATCTGCTAAAAATTTTAGAAATGTGGGTTCATCTTCAATTATTGTTATTAAATCATTGGAAAACTCAATAAATAAGTCTAACTCATTTATCTCTTTTCCTAATTCATAAATAGCATTTATGTACGATGTTAACCCAGATTTACTCATTTTATTTTCCTAATTCATTTATCAAATCATTAATTAATTTTTTATTTGTTTCGGGATTTATTTCTTTTTCAATTATTTTTGTAGCTGCAAGCATTGCAATTTTAGCAATTTCATCATTAATTTGCGCTTCTGCTTCTTTTTGTTCATGAACTATTTGTGTTCTTGCTTGTTCAACAATTGTTTCTGCTTTTGATTTTGCAGTAGTAATTATTTCATTTTTAACAAAAGATGCTTCACCAATTGATTTAGCAACAATCTCTGTTGCTTCATTTTTTGAAGAATGAATTGCAGATTGTGCTCTTTTTAATGATTTAGATGCTTCTGTATTTAATTTTTCTGCAGTTACTAAATCTGTTCTAATTTTATTTGATCTTTTTTCAACAATATCTTTTACTGGAAAATAGACAAAATAAGAAATAATTCAAAAAACAATTAATAATGAAATAACTGTTCCAATTACAACTGCAACAGTTGGAATTAATCCTTGAAAAACATTAGGAAGATCATCTAAATCAGATCCACCTTCGCTAGCAAAAAAGCTAGGAAATGTTTTCCCCACAAAATTAATATTATGATTTTCAATAATTGCTTTTAATATATCTGTCATTTTAAACCTTATAGTTTGTTGCCTTAAGCAACAAAAATTAAAATAATTGAAACAACAAGCGCATATAGTGCTGATGATTCAGCAATAGCTGCCCCAATTAGTAACATATTTCTAATTTGTGGTTCAGCTTCTGGATTTCTTCCAACTGCTTCGGAAGCTTTTCCAGCTGCATATCCTTGTCCAATTCCTGCACCAAATAATCCAATACAAGCAACTCCAGCTCCTAAATAAGCAAGTCCTTTTTGAATTTCTAAAGCACCATCACCAGAAGCAAATGTTGTTGCTCCACCAGGATTTGTTGCGAATACATCAAGATTAAAGTAAACCATTGCAAATGCAAGCACAGCAAAAGCAACTATTGCAAAAATATATGATGAATAAGACATGTATTTTAAAATTTTTTCTGTTTTCATTTTCTCTCCTTAAAATAATAATTTATTTCTACTCTTCTACAATCTAAAGTAGTAATTTATTTTGAATTAGGTTGTTTTGATAAGACAAGCTCTTTTTTTGGTTTGCCTTCTGCAACAGCCGGTTTCTTAGTTAAATTAGCATTAGCTTTTATTTTTGCAGCTTGTTTATTAGCTAATTTTACTTTTGTTTTTGCTTTTTTAGCTGCTAATCTTTTTTCTTTTTGTCGATCAAGCAATATTTTTTTTTGTTTTGCAAGTTCTCTTCTTTTTTTAGGTGACCATGAATCTCCACATTCCATTGATCAATAAACTGCAGTTAGCACAGTAAAGACGAAGGCTTGAATTAATGAAAGACCACTATCCATTATTTGCCAAATTCAACTTGTAAATCCACCCATTACTGGTCAAAATGTTAAAACAAAATGATCTCCTGCTGGTAGCATTCCTTGCACAACAATAAATAAAATATCGCCAATTACTGCTCCAGCAAAAGTGGCACCAAAAAGTCTAACTGAAATAGAAATAAGTGGTGAAAATTGCGAGAACAACTCAATTGGGTTTGCATATTTATGTTTACAAAAGTTAATTAATCCTTTTGTTCCCACTCCAACAACATAAATTCCAATAAAAGTAATCATCCCCAAAGTAAAGGTAAACATAATTGAGGTTGCGGGTGATTCTCAACCAAACCACACGATTAGTTCATTAATAATTAAGAAGTTAAGCAAAGTAAAAAAATATGGATAAGCCGCTTTCAGTTTTCCACCCGTCATAGATTCCATCAATTTATTAAATCCAACAACATAGCCTTCAATTAATACCATAATTCCTTTGGGCTCTTTTAGTGGATCTTGTTTTTTAATTACAACATAATATAAAATTAAAGATACTACAACTGTTAAGATTGTAGTTATAACTATAGATCAGAATTGTGGTGTTATAGTAAACAACGGTTTTTCCTTTTTTTCAATTAATAATAATTTCTCAAAAATTAGTCCTAATTAATCTAATTTTACCTTTTTTAGTTTAAATGAAAAATATAAAAAAGAAAATCTTAAATGTAGGAACATTAGATTTTTCTTAATAAATTACATATTTTTTAAATATTTTTTATCCATCTATTTTAGCATTACTTTAAACCAATAATTTTAATAGCATTAATTAAATTAATTTAAAGAATAATCAATAATAATTCTAATCTAAATAAATATTTGCTTAAGCTATATTGACAACATTTACTACTTCTTAAAGCAAAATATATTTCTATTGGTAAAAATTAAACCATTAAATAATATTTTTTTTATGTTTATAATTAAAAATTATTTCTTCAATTCCAAAAATAAAAACTGTAAACATAGAAATAGAATAAGCAATTAATGCTGAAAGCAAAATTTGCAGTATATAACTTGTTGAATAAGAATAATTAATAATAAATGCAAAAACAATTACTAGAAGAAGAACCAATAAAAGAAATAGTCGCACAAGTCATAATACTATTCCTGCAAATACTGAAATCTTTAATTTTAATTTTGAATCATAAATAAGAAATAATCAGACAATAAAAAATGAAAATCAGGCAAATGATAATCCCAAAAGAATGCCCCAAGTTGTTGGTCTGGATGCTTCACTAATCGCACATAAGCAACCTACAACAATCAAAAATAATGATAAGCAAAAAACAATTATCATTATTTTTTTTTCTAATATTTTAGATGAACTTTTATTTTGTTCCAAAAATTCTATCTCCGGCATCTCCAAGTCCAGGAACAATATAACCTTTTTCATTTAAGTCAGGGTCAATTGCCGCAAGATAAAGTTTAACGTCAGGATGTTTTTTGGCAATTTTTGCTACACCTTCTTTAGATCCTAAAAGAGCAACAAAAGTTAAATTAATAATTCCTTGGTCTTTTAAAATTTCAATTGCAGCTAAAGCAGAATTCCCTGTAGCAATCATTGGATCAATAATAATATTGAATGTATCTTTTTCAGTATCTTTTGGATATTTAAAAAGATATTGAACTGGAGTTAATGTTTTTTCATCACGGTACATTCCAATATGCCCAATTCTTGCTGAGGGGACAACACTGCTAAATCCATCAACCATTCCAATCCCTGCTCTAAGGATTGGATAGAAATTAACGTTTTCGGCCAAATTATAACCGGTGGTTTTTTTAAGAGGCGTTTCAATTTCAATTGGTTCAAGTTTAATATCTTTAAAAACTTCATAAGCCATTAAAGTTGAAATTTCATTTAAGAATTCTTTAAATTCTTTTGAGGTAGTTTCTTTTTTTCTAATATGGGTTAATTTATGTTGAATTAAAGGATGTTTTAAAACAACTACATTTTTAATATTTACATCATTTTCCATATTTACATCATTCCTTTCACTTCAGCACTTTTTGCTTTAGCAAATTCTAAATCATTTTTTTTAAGAATTTCATCAATAATATTTGCTAATTTAATAAAGTCTTTAGCTTTGAAGCCATGAGTTGTCATTGCAGGAGTTCCAATTCTAATTCCACTAGTAATAGTTGGAGAAAGAGTTTCATAAGGAATTGTATTTTTATTTACAACAATATGAGCTTCAAAAAGTAAATCTTCTGCTTGTTTTCCCGTAATATTATAAGTTTTTACAACGTTAATCATAAAAAGGTGATTATCTGTTCCCCCAGTAATAATGGTTGCTCCATTATCTTTAAAGGTTTTTGCCATAATTTTGGCATTAGCAACTACATCTTGAATATAACTTTTATATTCTGGAGAAGCCGCTTCTTTAAAGGCAATTGCTTTTCCAGCAATTACATGTTCTAATGGCCCACCTTGCGTTCCTGGAAAAACTGCTTTATTAATTTTTTTAGCAATTTCAGGATCATTTGTTAAAATGATTCCTCCCCTTGGACCACGTAGTGTTTTATGGGTTGTTGAGGTTACAATGTCTATACCAAAATCAAGTGGATTTGGATGTAAACCAGCAACTATTAAACCGGCAATATGAGCAACATCAGCAACAACATAAGCATCAATTTCATCTGCAATTGTTTTGAATGCTTTTCAATCAATAATTCTTGAATAAGCACTTGCTCCACAAATAATTAGTTTTGGTCTAAATTCTAAAGCTTGTTTTCTAATCATTTCATAATCTAATCTATTTGTAATTGGGCTTACTTCGTAAGCTTGTGATTTAAAAATTTGACCAGTAGCAGAAACTTTAAATCCATGGGTAAGATGCCCACCAGAAGTTAAAGACATTCCTAAAATTTTATCTCCTGGTTTAATTATTGCTAAATAAGCAGCCATGTTTGCTTGTGAACCTGAATGCGGTTGCACATTTGCAAAGTTAGCATGAAAAATTGCTTTTAATCTTTCAATTGCAAGTTCCTCAACTTGATCAATAATATTACATCCACCATAATACCTTGCAAAGGGGTAACCCTCTGCATATTTATTTGTCAAAACAGAGCCAACTGCTTCTCTAACATCATCTGAACAAAAGTTTTCTGAAGCAATAAGTTCGACATACTCTGCTTGTCTTTTTTCTTCTAATTTAATTAGATCTCCAATTACTTGATCATTTTTCATTATTTTTTTCCTCCTCTTAAAATTTCAATACTGTCTGTATTAAGTTTAACAATTGTCGAAGCAACTGTTAAACCTGGTGTTCCTTTTAAAACTAAAATATCTGGAAAATATGCTATTACTGCATTGTAGTCATTTAACATATCTTTACCATGTTGATTTGTGCTTGTTGCAAAACAAGGACCAACAGTTTCTAAAATTTCTACCAAAGTTCTTGCATCTACTTTAGAAGGAATTCTTAAAGAAATTGTTGCTTGATTATGCAAATATTTTTTAGCAAAATCTTCATTTGCTGGAACAACAATTGATTTATTACCGGGTAATTCTTCCCTTAAAATTGATTCTTGAAACTCATTTACTTCAATTGCAGATAATGCTGCCTCAATGCTGGGAAACATCACTTGTAATGGCTGATCTTTATCTCTTTTTTTAAATAAATTTAAAACAACCATATTCTCTTGAGAAATCTTAATAAAAAGTCCAAAAACAGTATCGGTTGGGATAGCAACTATTTCATTATTTTTTAAAGCATTAATTATTTTTTTCTTGTTTGTCAATTTCAATCACGACCACTCTTCAGTTATCATTTAAATCTTTATAGAAAGTATATTTTTTATAATATTTCTTAACTAGCAGTTCTACTGCACTTTTTTGTTCAAATCCAAATTCTAAATAAATTTTCCCTTGTGGTTTTAAAAAATTATTTCCTTTTTCTAAAATTGATTCGATAAAAGCTAATCCATTTTTTTTAGAATAAAGTGCTTTTTTAGGCTGATGCTCTTTTACTCAATTACTAACACTAGCATCACCTTTTTTAATATAAGGAGGGTTCGAAACAATAAAGTCATATTCTTTAATTGGCAGGCTTACAAAAGATTTACGAATGAAATGAATTCTTTTCCCAGTTTCATTATTAAAAGCATTTCTTTTGGAAATTTTTATTGCATTCAAATTAATATCAATTGCATCAAAAATTATTTTTGAATTTTTTGCAATAGCAATACAAATTGCTCCCGTTCCAGAACCAATTTCAAGTCCTTCACCTTTTTTATAATCAGCAAGAACTTTTTCAACAAGTAGTTCTGAATCTGGTTGAGGAATAAATACTTTTTTATTAATGTCAATTTCAACATTATAAAAAAATCTGTGCCCAATATCAAAGGTAACATCTTTTCCTGCTAAAACCTTTTCTCCAATTTCTTTATAATATTTAAATTGTTTAGTAGTGAGTTTTAATGTATCTACATTTTGCAAAAAATAAGCTTTTGTCAAACTATTTTTTTTAATATAAAAATCTTTAATTGCTGGTTGCAATTTCTTATCTTCTTTTTTTAACAAGTCTTTAAAAAAATATGTTTCCAATGATTTATTCATTATTTTCTCCCTTATTTGTTGCAATAATAACATCAATCATTTCAGCAAGGCCACCATCCATTACCCGATCAAGTTTTTTAAGTGTAAGACCAACACGGTGATCAGTAATTCTATTTTGCGGATAATTATAAGTTCTAATTTTTTCAGAACGATCTCCTGTTCCCACAATAGAAGATTTAATTTCATTTTTTTCTTTTGCTTCTTCTTGCAATTTTTGATCATATAATTTTGAAAGTAAAGTTTTCATTGCTTTATCTTTATTATCATGTTGGCTTCTTCCATCTTGTGATTGAGCCACTGTTCCAGTTGGAATATGAGTAATTCTTACTGCTGAATCAGTTTTATTAATATGTTGACCACCAGCACCAGAAGCACGATAAGTATCAATTCGTAAATCTGAAGGAAGTACTTCTATTTCTTTTGAATCGTCATCTAATTGCGGAGTCACAACAACTGTTGCAGTTGAGGTATGTACTCTTCCTAAACTTTCAGTAAGGGGAACTCTTTGAACACGATGAACTCCAGACTCAAATTTTAAATGTCCATAAACATCAGTCCCATTGACTGAAAAAGAAACAAAGGCAAATCCGCCTTGATTTGATTCTTCAGAATCAATGATTTCAATTGTTCATTCCATCTTTGCTGCATACTTCACATACATTCGATATAAATCACCAGCAAAGATTTTTGCTTCATCACCACCAGCGGCACCTTGAATTTCAACAATTGCGTCATGTTCATCAAGAGGATCTTTATTTACCATTAAATCTAAAATTTCTTCATCTACTCATTTAAGATCCTTTTTACTTTGATGCAAAATAAGTTTTAGGTCCACAATCATTTCATGGTCAGTTTCTTCTTGCAACATTGTAGTTGCATCTGCTATTTCTTGTTTTAAATCTAGATATCTTTTATAAAGTTCAACTTTTTGCTCTAATCCTTTAATTTTTTTGTTTAAAAGAGTAAATTCCTTAATGTTATTTAAAACATTTGGGTCAGTTAAGGACACTGACATTTCCTCAAAGTCTTTGAGCATTTTTGATAATCGATCTTCAATATTTTTTTCCATTATATTTAATTATAACTATTAAAATTTACTAATAAAATAAAAAACACCTTTTCAGGTGTTTTTTTGCGCAAATATTGTGGTCGGAGATTATTTTTTATCTTTGAGTGTAGACTCATATTTTTTATTGAATTTTTCAATTCTTCCTGCTGCTGAAGCAGAAGACATTTTACCTGTGTAAAATGGATGACAATTTGAGCAAGTATCAACTTTTAGTTCGTCTAAAATTGTTTCTATTTCAAATTTATTTCCACATGTAGTACAAGTAACTTCAATTGTATGTAGTTTGGGATGTAAATCCTTTTTCATGATGTGTATATCTCCTTAGTATAACGATAGTTTTGTCGTCTATATTATTATATAGTAATTATTATTGATTAATTTTTATAGTAAACAAATTTTGAAATACATCTTCCTACAAAATAAAAAAACACAAAATAAGCTGTCCAAAGATACATTCCCAAAATTCAGCCAATATCATTTTGCAATGATCATATTTTTGCATTTTTAAAACCATAAGGTGCATATAAATAAGTATGTTCTTTTAACCCATAATCATTAATTGCAGTCGCAATGCTATCTCATATTGGCTGTCCTTCTCCTCCAGGAAAAATACTAGTAGTTTTTGGATTAAAATTACCAATGGACAGACATGTTGCTTTCATCATATCTGCACTATAAAAATTAATTCAATAATATGGAGTTAACAAAGTCATAAATGCAACAAAGTAATTTCCTTTTTTAAATTTTGCAACTAGTAAATCAGACCGAACTTCAATATAAAATGAAGCATCAATAGGATAATCCTTATTTGGAATTAAGAGAATATAATCATATCTAAATCCCCCCACATATTGATAAAGATTATTTGTTGAATCCCCATTTAAAAATGAATATTTTTCTGTTAATACATATATTTGATCAAGAGAGGGAGCAATTAATGCATTCCCATAAATCATAATTATAAAGAAATAGAAAAATACAAATAAATAGAAAGTTTTTTGATTTTTTGCAATATTTTGAAATAAATAAAATAATGAAAAATTTAAACTAATAAAAGCAATATATCATCAAACAATTAACTGGACATTTAGGCCCTTAATTGCATATCCGCCAAGTCCATAATCGCTATTTTCAAAAAATCAATCAGTCATGAACAAATTTGAGTCCACTACTAGCCCGATAATAAAAAAAGAAATAATAAATAAATAGGCGAAAGCAGTAAAAATAAACATAATTGCAAAAATACTTAAATAAATATCAAATTTACTTAAATTTGTTTCGTTTATATTATCAAATAAAGTTGATTTTCTAAATGAATAAAAAATTGAACCATAAATAAAACTAGAAATTAGAAATAAACTTAAATTTGTTGTTGCTGCATAAGAAAAATAATATGGGACAATTGCTAGTGACCCAATAGTAAAAATTAACACAATAAGAAGTGAGCCTAAAATCTTTTTAGGAATCAAAACACTTTTTCCAAAAATAAAAATTAAAGCAAAAATAGAAGTAATATTTGCTCATTCTACATCAATGAATTCTTTTGTTTTAGCAATCCCACATCTTTTTATAATTAAACTCATAATACTATCAATTTAATTATATTAAATAAATTTAAACAAAAAAATAAATAAGATTATTTTAATTTCAAAAAATTATTTTTTATAACAATTTAATTTAGAAAAACACATTCCGATAAAATAGAAAAAAATAAAATATGCCATCCATAAATACATTCCCAATACTCAACCAATTTCATTTTGTAATGATCAAATTTTAGCATGTTTAAAGTTATAAATAGGGCATAGATAAGGAAGCTTAAAATCATTAATATAATTAGTAATTCCAGTTCAAGATTCTGGACATGATTCCAAGGTTACTATAGGATCAAATATTTCTTTTCTCAAGCAGGTTGCTTTCATTATATTTGCACTATAAATATTAATTCAATAATGAGGGGTTAGCAAACTTATAATCGCTGTTAAATAATGCCCATTTTCAAATTTTGCTTGAATCATATCTGAGATTGTAATATGAAAGGAAACATCAAATGGATAATCATAATTTGGAATTAAAAGTAAATCTTTATAAAAGTAATAATTATAAATAATATCAAAATTATCAACTTTTGCTAAAATGGGATACTTCTCAACTATTGAAAATGAATAACCAAGATAAGGTGTATTTATAGAATTACCATATAGCATTAATAAAATTAAATAGAAAAAAACAAATAAATAGAATGTTTTTTGACTATTAGCAATATTTTGAAATAAGTAAAATAATGAAAAATTTAAACAGATAAAGGCAACAAATCATCATATCATTAGTTGTGCATTTAAACCGCCAATTCAATATCCACCTGATCCAAAATTATAATTTCTAAAAAATCAATCAGTCATAAATAAATTTGTGTTTATTGCTAGTCCAATTATAAAAGAAGAAATAATAAATAGATAAATAAATGCTGTAAAAATAGCCATTACTACAAAAATACTAAAATAAATAGCAATTTTGCTTAAATTTGTTTCTCTCAAATTATCAAATAAAGTTGATCTTCGAAAAGAATAAAAAATAGAACCATAAACAAAACTAGAAATTAAAAAAAGACTTAAATTAATTGTCGCCCCATATGAAAAATAATAGGGGACCATCACTAATGAACCAATAGCAACAATAATTGCTATTGAAAAAGATCCTAAGATTTTTTTGGGTATTAAAACACTTTTTCCAAAAATAAAAATTAAAGCAAAAATTGAAGTAACATTCGCTCATTTTACATCTATAAATTGTTCGACTTTTGAAATTCCTTGTTTTTTGATAGTTGCATTCATAATTAGATAACTAAATTATATTAAATAAAACTAATCTTAGCAAGAATTTAAATTTCAATAATAAAAAAGTTAAAATTATTTTTATTAATTATTGAAATTGTTGTCCCCATAAAATAAAAAATAACAAAATAAACCATTCATAGATACATTGCTAAAGTTCATCTCACCTCATTATGAAATGATCGAATATTAGCATTATCAAAACTATAAGAAGAATAAACATATACATATTCATTATTAATTCAAAATTGTTAATTGTTTCAGTAAACTTAAGATATTCTTCAAGAAGAAATGAGAAATAATTTGCGGATCAACTTCCCAAGTTGATAAAGAAGCTACTTTCATGACCTTTGAACTATAAATATTAATTCAATAATGAGGAGTTGATAAAATCATAATTGCAGAAAAATATTTCTGATCTTCTTTTTTAATTCTTAATAAATATGGAGCAAAAAAATAATAAGGAACAACAGGCAATGATCTGAAATAAATAATAGCACCAAAAAAAGCCCCAAAAGTTTTTTGAAATTAAAATACTTTTGTTAAAAAAGGTGAAGCAGAAGTAATATTAGCTAATTTTATATTTACAAATTCATTAACTTTAGAAATATCTTGTTTCTTTATAATTAAACTCATTACATTAATATTTAAATTGCAAAAGAAAATCCAAGTAATTATGAAGCTGACTAAACTAAAATAATATTTCAACTAAATAAAATTTATAAAAATCTTCCTTATAATGTTCAATCATAATATTTAGAATTTATCATGCTTTTGCTTTTGAAATAGTTTTTCCCATGATTGTAAAAAGAGCAAAATATGCTATCCATAAATACATTGCTAAAACTCAAGCAATATCATTTTTAAATGATCAAATTCTTGCATTGGCAAAACTATATTTTGAATAAACATAGGGATGATTTTCACCTTTAAAATCTATAATTGCAGCTTTAAGATCTGGATGATTAACCCAAAAAATATAATTTGGAGCATTTACCCCGCCCTCTGTTGCTGGATATGGATTTGCAGTATCAACAAACATACATGTAGATCTCATCGCATTTGCGCAATAGATATTAATTCAATAATGAGGAACTAATAAATTCATAACAATAAAAATGGCTCTTCTTCCATGGGCTTTTTCAGCTAACATACTATCTACTTCCATATGAAATGAAGTATCAAATGGGAAATTAATATTTGGTGCTAGAAAAAGAGTATCATAATCTACACCACGGAAATAGTCAAAAATATTATTATCAGAATTCTTATCAAGAAATGAATATTCTTCTGCAAGAATAAATGACTTATCAAATGTAGGAACATATAAAGTGTGCCCATACATCATTAGTAAGATGAAATAGAAAAAAACCGATGTATAAAAAGTCTTTTGGGTATTAACAATATTTTGAAATAAATAAAATAAGGAGAAATTAAGGCAAATAAAAGCAACATATCATCACACTAATAATTGTGCATTTAACTCTGCAATTGAATGTCCGGCTGCTCCATAATCAGTTCCTTCAAAAAAGAAATCATCTTGGAAAAGAGGGAAATTTACTACTATTCCAATAATAAAAAAAGCAAGAATAAATAAATATACCATAGCAGTAAAAACAAATATTATAATAAAGAAACTAAAATAGATATCAAACTTACCCAAATTAGTTTCTTTTATATTCTCAGTTAAAGTTGATTTTCTAAAAGAATAAAAAATAGAACCATAAACAAAACTAGAAATTAAATATAAAGATAAAATGGTTGCTGCTCCATAAGAAAAATAATAAGGAACAAAAGCAATTGTACCAAAAATAAAAATAAGAACTAAACCAAATGATCCAAGAATTTTTTTAGGAACAAAAACACTTCTTCCAAAAATAAAAATAAGAGCGCAAATTGAATTAATTTCTGCTCATTTAACTTCTGCAAATTCTTTAGTTTTAGCAATTCCTTGTTTTTTTGTAACTACATTTTTATCATAAGGTAAATTTTCGGTCATGTATCCATTATAAAAAAAAAAAAAAATGGTGGCCTTTTCCGGCCATTTTTATATACAAATTATGAAGAAAATAATATTGATAATTTATTATTAAATAAGATTACATCAGATAAACATTAAACTTTATTAGTAAAAAATTAAAATTATCTTTTTTTAATTGTTGAAATAGTAGTTCCCATAAAATAAAAAAGAATAAAATAAGCAATCCATAAATACATTGATAAAATTCAAGACAGTTCATTTTTAAATGATCAAAGATCTGCATAATTAAAATTATATTGTGAGTAAGAATAAACGTAATTATTAGCCCCAAAAGCATCAATTTTATAAGAAATATTTTGTATTTGATCCCCACTATTATCTCAAAATGCACCGTGAGTATAAACTGAACAAGTATTTTGCATCAAACTTGTCCCTTTCATCACATTTGCAGTGTAAACATCAATTCAGTAATGAGGAGTTAACAAGGTTAAAATTCCAAAAATGTAATGGTGGGCTGCAAATTTATCACTTACTGTACGAGAATCAATAACAAAATGATATGAATTATCAATAGGATAGTCTATATTTGGCATTGCAAGGAAGCTATCAAATCTTATTCCGCCTACATAAAGAAAAATATTTCCGTAATATTTAGTAAATCATTCTGGATATTTTTCAACAAGTACATATGACACATCTAATTTTGGGGGAGCTAAAGAATGTCCATATATCATTAATAAAATGAAATAAAAAAAGATAAGTGAATAGAAATTTTTCTGAGTATTAACAAGATTTTGAAATAAATAAAATAATGAAAAATTAAGTAATATAAAAGCAACAAATCATCAGATCATTATAGCAGCATTTAATTGACTAATTAAGTGTCCACCCACACCATGATCTCTATCTTGAAAATAAAAATCATCAACAAATAAAGGAAAGTTTGTAATAATCCCAATAATATAAAATACCACAATAAATAAATAAACTATAGCAGTAAAAACAAACATGATTATAAAAAAACTTAAATAAATTTGAAATTTATTTAAGTTTGTTCCACTCATATTTTCAATTAAAGTTGATTTTCTAAAAGAGTAAAAAATAGAACCATAAACAAAACTAGAAATTAAATATAAACATAAAATCGTTGTTGTTCCATAAGAATAATAATAAGGAGCAACTGCTAATGTACCGAAAGCAAAAACAAATACCAAAACGAAAGCAGCAAGAATTTTTTTAATTTTAAAAATGCTTTTTCCAAAAACCAAAATCAAAGCAAAAGTAGAAGCAATATTTGCTCATTCTACTTCTGCGAACTCTTTGGTTTTGCTAATTCCTTGTTTTTTAATAATTTGAATCATAATTTGCTAATAAATTACATTATAGTAAAAATAACTTGCATTTAACTTGAAAATAAAAAATCCCACTACAGCTTTTAATTAAAAACTTCATTTTAAATAATTAGTAGACTAAATAAATTATTCATTTTCTAAATTAGTTTTACGTTTTTTAATCAAACTTAAAAAACTATGCTGTTTACTTCTTGAAATACAAATGCCAATAAAAGAAAAAAGAATAAAATAAGCCATCCATAAATACATAGATAAAACTCATCCTATTTCATTTTGAAATGATCAAATTTTTGCATCTTCAAATCCATATTTTGGGTAAACATAATCAATGGGTTCAAAATTACTAATTTTAATTGCAGCATCTGGATGAGCATTTCAAAATGTTTCGCCAACAGTACCCTCAGTATTATTTATTGCTGGATCAAATGTTTGACTTACTAAACTAGTAGATAGCATGGCATTTGCACAATAAGTATTAATTCAATAATGCGGAGTTAATAAAGTTAAAATTGCAAAAAGATAATGTCCATTTTCAATCTTGGTCATTCACATATGAGAAATTGTAATATGAAAATAAGTATCAAAGGGTAAATTTAAGCCATCTGCTAATACTGCACCATCTAGATAACTTATCCAAATGTAATTATAAATACTAGGGTTATCACTCCAATTAAAATAAGGATAAGTTTCTTCTATTAAGAATATTTTACCAAGGTAAGGAGTAAAAAGTGAATGGCCATATAACATCAACATTAAAAAATAAAAGAAGACAAAAGAATAAAAAGTTTTTTGCTTATTTGAAACATTTTGAAATAAATAAAACAATGAAAAATTAAGCAAGCTAAAGGCAATATATCATCACACTAATAATTGCGCACTTAATTCATTTATTGCGTGACCGCCAGTTCCATAAACTTGTTCTCTAAAAAATCAGTCATCCATAAATAGGGGAGAGCTTAATGCTAGTCCAATAATAAAGAAGGAAATAATAAATAAATAAACCATGGCAGTAAAAATAAATATAATAATAAAAAACTAAAATAAATATCAAATTTAGTTAAATTAGTTCCCTTTATATTATCAGTTAAAGTAGATTTTCTAAAAGAGTAAAAAATAGAACCATAAACAAAACTAGAAATTAGATATAAACATAAAATAGCTGTTATCCCATAAGAATAATAATATGGAGCTATTGCTAATGTCCCAATTGCAAAAATAATTACTAAAAGAAAGGAGCCAATTATTTTTTTAGGAGCAAAAACACTTCTTCCAAATACAAAAATTAACCCAAAAATTGAAGTAATGTTTGCTCATTCTACTTCCGCAAATTCTTTGGTTTTAGCAATATTTTGTTTTTTTATAATTAAGCTCATAATAATAACCTAATTAAATTATATTAAATTAAAAATTTAAAACAAATTAGGTTATAGCTAAGTAAAAAATATTAATTATAAATGATTTAAATCATCTCATTTTTCATTAAAAACTAAAATTTTAGTCCTTTTTTTAGGTTTAAACAAAATATTACTCAAGAAAAATTCTTACTTTTTAATTCAAGAAAAGAATGATTTGATAAGATAATGAATCATAAAATTGGTTAAGAATATTTAACTTTTTATTTTAACGTGGGAAATAGTATTTCCCATTAGATATAAAAGACCAAAATATATAATTCATAGATACATTCCTAATGCTCATCAAATTTGACCTGTGATTTTTCAAATTGGTGCATTTTTAAGAAATTCATTTTGATATAAAATTGATATTTCATAATCAGTATTTGTAGTAAAATAATTTCCTGAAGTAAAAGAAGGCTCCAATGGATTTATAAAAGTAAAAGTATTATAAGATTTTAATGTAGTTGCTTTTCAGATTGCGGCGCAATAAGTATTAATTCAAGAATGAGGAACAAGAAGCGAAATAGTCGGCGAAACATAACGCCCACTTTCATATTTTGTTTTTATTGTATTTGATACATTAATTTCTCCTATATTCGTCACATTAAAATGCCAAAATAAAATTTGCATTTCATATCTATCAATACCAATATTTTCTTGTACCTTTCAGGTTAAGACGGTATGTGAAAAAATAAAATCATCATAATTAATTGTTATTATTGGTGGAACCCCAATATTTCCAAAAAGAATTAATAATATAAGATAAAAAAAGATAAAAAGATAAAAACTTCTTTTTGTACCAGCAATATTTTGAAAAAAAATAAAATAATGCAAAGTTAATTAAAATAAAAGAAAAATATCATCAGAAAAGAAGTTGAATATTTAATGAATTTAAAAATATCCCATTTTCTCCAATTCCCAAATCTTTAAAAGGCCAATTTTCCATTAATAATGCTGAATTGGTACTAATAAAAAATGAAAATAAAAGAAGAAGAAAAAGATACATTAATCCAGTAAATAAAAACATTGAAACAAAAATTGAAAAATAAATTTGTGTTTTATTTAAATTTGTTTCACGTAAATTTTCAAAAATAGTTGATTTTCTAAAAACGTAAAAAATTGACCCATAAATCATTGAAGAAATGATAAACAAACTCATATTTTCTACTGCAGAAAAAGCAAAATAGAAAGGAATTTGAGCAATTGTTCCGAAAAAAATGATTAATATTAAAAGTAACGAACCAAGAATTTTTGTATAATGAAAACTATATTTTAAAAAGAAAAAAATAAGTCCTTTAAATGAAACAATTTTTGTTATATCTTCATTTATTAAATTTTTACCCTTTACAAGAGTTTTTTCCATATATTAATTATATGACTTGTAGTAAAAAATAAAATAACGCTATATCACTTATCTACTCTTGATTTTAGAAATTGTTGTTCCTATAAAATATAAAAGGCCAAAATATACTATTCAAAGATACATCGCTAATGCCCACCAAATTTGTCCTCCAATTTTTCAAATTGGTGCATCCTTCAAAAAATCATTCTGATAAGAAATTGATGGCGATTCAAATGTTTGACCATACTCAGTAAATTTAAAATTAATTGTAGTTAATTTTAAAGCAGTTCCTTTTCAGGCTGCAACACAAAAAGAATTAATCCAAGAATGGGGAACCAAAATAGAAAAAAATATTGAAATATAATGCCCGTTTTCATATTTTGCTTTTAAAGTATTTACTACTTCAATATTTCCGCCGATGTGAAAATGAAAAAACACAACCGAAATTTCCCAGTCTGTTAACCCATGGTTTACATATAATTTTGCATTCAACTCTGGATATGCCTCAAAAATACTTTCGTAGTTCATTGTTATTTCTGGGGGATTAAGAGTACTGCCATAAATTATTAACAAGATTAAATATGTAAAAACAAATAAAAAGAAAGTTCTTTTAGTATTTGAAATGTTTTGGAATAAATAAAATAGTCCAAAATTTATTAAAATAAAAGCAATATATCATCAAAATATAAGTTGAACATTTAATTCATTTAAAAATAATCCGCCTTCTCCTATTCCTACTGTAGAAAAAAATCAATCATTTATTAATATTGGTGAATCGATAAATATGCAAAGTGAAAATAACATAACAAAAATAACATACATCAATCCTGTAAAAAGAAACATTGAGATAAAAACAGCTAAATAAATTTCCTTTTTGCTTAATTTCGTTCCCTGTATATTCTCAAAAATAGTGGATTTTCTAAATGGATAAAATATAGAACCATAAATCATTGCTGAAATAAGAAATAAGGCAATATTAAGTGTGGCTGTAAAGGCAAAATAATAAGGAACTTCTGCAAGTGTACCAATAAAAATAATTATCATCAAAACTAAGGCTGCAAGTATTTTTGTAGAATGAAAAGTATATTTTAAAAAGAAAAAAGTGAGATCTTTAAATGAAACAATCTCTGCTAATTTTTTATTAATTATAATTTTTCCTTTAACTAAACTTTTTTCCATATATTAATTATATAAAAAAGAAACCTGGCAGGTTTCTTTTTTATATTTAAATTATTAAACTTTATTTTCTGTTCTAAATAAAAGTATTTTTTCTTTTACTTTTGCTTTCATATTTGGAGTTGCATAAGTCCCAATAAGTTTTCTTGGATCATATCCAGTACCATGAAGATCTTTTTCTTCTTCTATATATTTTCTAATTCCTTTTTGAAATGCTTCTTGAAGTTCAGTATTAACATTAATTTTAGCTTCACCATGAACAATTGCTTTTTTAATCATGCCGTCAGGAATTCCAGATCCGCCATGAAGAACCAAAGGCAATCCCGTTGCATTGGTATATTCTCTCATTTCATCATAGCCAGCATTTATTTTTTGATGATAATATTTGTGTACTGATGCAAGTGCACCAATTCCCATTGATACTACTCCACATTCTGTAGATAAAGTATAATTAATTCCGCCAGCAACTTCAACTTCAGCTTTGATTGATGCATTGTGTATTTTCAATATATTTGCTAATTAATACTTTATATAATTACATATTTTTAATTCTCGAAATAGCAGTTCCAGCAAAAGAAATAATAATGAAATAAACCATCCACAAATACATTCCTAAGGATCATCAAATTTGGCCCTTTATTTTTCAGATGGGAGCGTTTTTAAGAAATTCATCTTGATATAATAATAAATCTGGATGATAATATTTAGTAACCCCATCTTGTGTAAGTTGAAAATCCAAGGTTGTATAAGATTTTATAGCTGTTGCTTTCCAAATTGCAGCACAATAAGTGTTTATTCAAGAATGAGGTACAAGAATTGAAATTATTGCAGCAACATAATGTCCATTTAAATATTTTGTTTTTATTGTGGTTGAAACAACAATTTGACCAGAAACTTCAAAATGCCAAAGTAAAAACTTAACTTCTGCATTATCTAAGTGATAAAGATTCCACAATTTTCCAGCATCATTTTCTGTCCCCACTAATTCAGGATGTGCTAAAAAAAGTTCATCATAGTTTATTGTTATTTGAGGAGGAATAGCAATATTACCTCAAATAATTAATAAAATAATATAGATAAATATAAAAAGATAAAATCCTTTTTTTGTACTTGAAATATTTTGAAAAAAATAAAACAAAGCAAAATTAATAAGAATAAAGGAAAAATACCACCAAAACAAAAGTTGAATATTTATCTCATTCAAAAATTTTCCATTTGCCCCTGTTCCTATGGGCAGAAATGGTCAATCATTTAACAATAATGTTGAGTTTGTGCTTATAAAAATTATAAATATAGAAATAATAAAAAGATACATCACCCCAGTAAATAAAAACATAGTAATAAAAATTGATAAATATATTTCCTTTTTATTTAAATTAGTTTCCCGAGTATTTTCAAAAATTGTAGATTTTCTAAATGTATAAAAAGTAGATCCATAAATCATACTAGAAATAATAAATAAAGAAAGGTTTTCAGTTGTTGAAAAGGCAAATGAAAAAGGAATTTGTGGAATCATTCCAAAAAAGATAATTAAAATAATAATTAGCGAACCAATAACTGTTTTATAATTAAAAATATTTTTTGAAAAGAAAAATGTTAATTCTTTAAAAGAATTAATTTTTGCTACTTCTTCATTTATTAAATTTTTGCCTTTTACAAAAGTTGTTTCCATATATTAATTATATGAAAAAGAAACCTGATGGGTTTCTTCTTTATAACTTGTTAAGCTTTGTTTTCTGTTCCAAATAAAAGGATTTTTTCTATTGCTTTTGCTTTAATATTTGGGGTTGCATAAGTTCCTAAAAGTTTTCTTGGATCATATCCAGTACCATGAAGATCTTTTTCTTCTTCAATATACTTTCTAACACCCTTTTGAAATGCTTCTTGAAGTTCTGTGTTAACATTAATTTTAGCTTCACCATGAACAATTGCTTTTTTAATCATGTCATCAGGAATTCCAGATCCGCCGTGAAGAACCAAAGGCAATCCCGTTGCATTAGCATATTCTCTCATTTCATCATAGCCAAGATTTGGTTCACCTTGATAATGACCATGCACTGATCCAAGTGATGCAGCTAAAGCATCAATTCCAAGTTCTGCTACTGCTTTACATTCAGCAAGTGAAGCATAGTTAATTCCACCAACAACACCGTCTTCAGTACCACCAACAGTTCCCACTTCAGCTTCAACTGAAATATCATGTTTTTTAGCATAAGCAACAACTTCTTTAGTATTTGCAGTATTTTCTTCAATTGATAGTGCTGATCCATCATACATTACAGATGTAAACCCAGCATCAATTGCACCCTTACATGAAGCAACACTTATTCCATGATCTAAATGAATTACAACTGGAACTGTAATTTTTAATGCATCATGCATTCCTTTTACCATTCCAACAACAGCAATAAATCCACCCATGTATTTTGCCGCTCCTTCTGAAACACCTAAAATAACTGGTGAGTTTGTTTCCTCTGCTGCTTCTAAAATTGCTCTCGTTCACTCTTGGTTGTTGATATTATATTGACCAACAGCATAGCCTTCTTTTTCTGCTTTAATAAGCATTTTTTTTGAATTTATTAACATTTTGTCCTCTAATTTAATATTCTAATTTGATCTATTTTATCTTCATTCTTTCTTAAAATAATCCGATAATTTATTTTTCATCATCCGGATCATCATCAGAAGCACTAACTTCTAAATTAATAATTTCAAGTTCTTTTGTATCTTCACTATCTTCGGGTTGTAAATCATCAATTGAATCTTGTTTAAAAACTAAAGATGAAGAATCTTTAATTTGATTTAAAGTATAGTTTTCTTTTAAATCTCAATTATCTTCTCTATTTAAAAGTAGACTAGAAGTTTCTAAAAGAGACATATAAAGTCTAGTTTTAGCGGCGATTTCAAGATCTTTGTGTGTGCCTGGAGCAACTAATTTATCTTTAAATGCACTCCAAATTTCTTCAAAAGATTTTTCACCATTTTTTTTAATATATTCATAAATTTCATCAGTATTATACATTTGTCAAGTTCCTTACATTTTGTTTAATGGAGTAATTCCAATAATATAAAATAATTTTTCAAAAAGATTTTTTAATGCAATCATTAAGGTAATTCTTTCATTAGTTAATTGTTCATCATCACTAATAACCATACATACATTATAATATGAATTAAATTCATGTGCTAAGTCTTTTAGATATTTTGTTACGATTGATGGCTCTTTTTCTTTTGCTGCTTGCATAATCATGTCAGAATATTCCACCATTTTAAGTAATAATTCTTTTTCTTTTGGGTCTTTCCCAAGTTCTTTAAATTTAGTTACATGGGGTAATACTGGATTAACTTCATTTTTATATTTTTCAATAATATGATAAATTCTAGCATTTGCATATTGATTATAGAAAAAGGGATTTGTTTGGGTATCTTCTTTAATTTTTGAAATGTCAATTTCTAAACTTTGTTCTTTAGATTTTGAAAGAATTGAATATCTTAAAATTTCTGGATCAACCATTTCTAAAATATCTTTAATTCTTAACGAAGTTCCTGCTCTTTTGGACATTTTAACAACTGACCCATGATCTTTAATTTGAACCATGTTAATAAAATCAACTTGGATTTTACTCATGTCATGTCCAAGCATTGAAACCCCAATTTTTAATCTTTGTGCATATCCGTGATGATCAGCACCCCAAAGATCAATTAAAGTATCAAATCCTCTGGAAAATTTATTTGAATGATATCCAATGTCTGTTACAACATATGTCATGGACCCATCACTTTTTACAAGTACTCTATCTTTATCATCACCATAAGCTTCTGATTTTAATCACACAGCTCCATCTTTTTCATAAGCTGCCCCTTTATCTTTTAAAAATTGAATTGTTTTATTAACTTCACCAGATTCATAAAAACTTAATTCTGAAGTAAATTTATCAAAAGGAACAAGTCCTAATTGTTCGAAAATAACTACCATTCTTGCAAGAAAATTATCTCTTGCAAGAGGTCTAATTTTATCTTCTACTTCTTTTTGCGGTAAATCTTTAAATTCTGGATGTAACTTTGCAAGTTCAATTCCATATTCTTCAATTTCTATTCCTTTATAGCTTACTTCTTCTTTGGGAAAAGGTTCTTTTCCAGTAAGTTCCTTAATGTAATAATAGTAAATTGCTTTAGCAAGATTTTCCATTTGCATTCCAGCATCATTTATTCAAAATTCTCTATAAACTTTATGACCAACTGCTTGCAAAACTTTAATTGTGGCATCACCAACAAGGGCATTTCTGGCATGGCCAACATGAAGATCACCAGTAGGATTTGCACTTACAAATTCATAGTTAATATTGCATTTCTCAAGTTTATTAAATTGAGGATTATAATCTGGATTATAAAATTCTAATGCATTTTCTAAAACAATTTCTGTTGTTAAAAACATATTTACAAATCCGGGTTTTGTAATTGTTAATTTATCATAAATTTTTGGGTAATTCTTAGTCAAGTAATTTTTAAGTTCTTCTGCAATTGTAAGCGGATTTTGCTTTAAAAATTTTGTTAACTTCATTGGAAGATTAGTAGAATAATTCCCGAATTCTGAATTTCTTGATTTTAGAATTTCCACCTTATATGGTTCAAGTTCAATTTTTTTTGTTTCTAAAAAATCGAACAATGTTTTTTCTAATATTTCTTTCATTATATTATTAAAGCGATTTCTTTGAAAGACGCTTCTCCTTTGTCATCTAAGTTAAAAATGGTTGAAGCTTGTTTAATTGTAATAATCTTTTGATTATGAGTATAAATAAGTGCTTCTGAAAGACCATCTGCTAAATATTGAGGAAAGTCCACAGGTTGTTTAACAATTGATCAAGTAATATTTTCTAACTTGGGATCATAGCTTTTTTTAATTTTTTCTATTTCTTTTTTATCAGTAATTATTTTTGGATGTCTTCGATTAAAATATGAATCAATTAATTTGTTTAAAATTGGATCATTTTCAAGTTCTTTTTCATCTACAAAAATTTTGTTAATAAAGTAATCATCTAATTTTTGAAATTGTTGAACAGTTAAAACCTTTTTATCTAAAATTGGCATGAAGTCTAAATAATTTCCTTTTAGTTTCCCTTCATTATGTAATTGAATAAAACGATTGATAATTCAAACAAATAATTCAGAATATCCTTCAACTTTAGTATTATGATAACAAACTCTATTCATATAATAACGAGCTAAAATTAAAGATTCTACTGCTTGAACTCCTTTTTCATAAAAGGTTAATTTGTTGTCAACAATTGTAATATTTTCAATAAGTCACCTTCAATCAATTCGGCCGTAATTTGTTCCTGTCATAAGTGAATCACGAAGTAAATAATCTAACCGGTCAACATCAATTTCAGAAGAAATTAATTGACTTGCTCAATTTAATGGATGTTTGCCTTCAATAATTTGAACAATTTGTTTTCTAATTTCTGGTTTTTTAAGTAAAATTTGTCCTACTTCAGTTTCATCAGAAAGAATAATTTTTATTGATTGTTCTTCATGATTAGTTACTGAAAATTTTTCAAAAACATGAGAGAGAGGACCATGACCAATGTCATGTAAAAGAGCAGCTGCTAAAATAGCTTGATAAGTATCATCAGAAATTGGATTTGTTTTTTGAATATGTCTAAGTGAAATTCTTGCAAGTTCATAAACTCCAAGTGAATGAATAAAACGATTGTGAGTTGCGCCTGGGAAAAGTAAATGAGCAGTTCCCAAATGTAATATTCTTGTTAAACGATTAAATTCTTTTGTCTTTACTAATTCAAGAATAAGTTGATCTTCAATAGTTATTGACCCTAAAGATGGATCCGCAATGTATTTAAGCATTGATAAAATCCTCCAATCTTTTTAATGTTTTTTCTTTTCCAAAAATTTTCATTACAGAAACTAAATCTGGTCCATGATTATGCCCAGTAATAGCAATTCTAATTGGCATGAAAAGATTTTTACCTTTAGCACCAAGTTCTTTTCCTGTATTATTTATTGCAGTTTTTAACTCATCTTTTTCTCAATCATCAAGTGCTCAAAGCAATTCTTGTAATTTTTTAACAACAGCAATATTTTTAACAGCAAAGTCTTTTAGTTCTAAGTCTACATCATAATTTTCAGTAAAAATTTTAATTAATCCTTGAATTTCAATTCCACGATGTAATTGTGGTTGAAAAACTTTAAAAATAGCTAATTTTAAGTCATCAGTTAGGACTAGGTCTTTTACAAAGGGATTTAAAAAGACAAAAAGGTCTTTTTCGTCTAGTTTTTTAATATAGTAATTATTAATTCAATATAATTTTTCAAGATCAAAAGTTGTTGGAGAATGAGATAATCCTTCAATATTAAATTTATCAATAAGTTGTTCTTTTGTAAAAATTTCTTCCTCTGTTTTTGGAGATCATCCAAGAAGAGATAAAAAGTTGAAAAGTGCTCCAGGTAAAAATCCTTGTTCTTTGAAAAGATGAATAAATTGCATTTGCTCTTTATTTCTTTTGGAAAGTTTTTTACCTGTTTCATCTGTAATTATTGTTAAATGAACAAATTTGGGAATTTCTCAGCCAAAAATTTGATAAAGATGAATTTGTTTTGGAGTATTAGAAATATGTTCTTCCCCACGCATTACATGAGTAATTTCCATTAGATGGTCATCAATTACATTTGCAAAATTATATGTAGGAATCCCATTTGATTTTTGAATTACTCAATCTCCGATGTCATGAGTGTTAATAGTAATGTTTCCTCTTACCCCATCATTTCAAGATAAATCAACATCAGCGGGCATTTTCATTCTTATTGAAGGTTTAACCCCAGGAATTTCTGCATGAGGATTATTTAAACAAGTTCCATCATATTTTGGAGAAGGAATTCCTCTTGCAAGTTGTTCTTCTCTTGATTTTGCTAATTTTTCACTTGAACAGTAGCATTTATAAGCAAGCCCTTTTTCAAGTAATTGGTCAACATATTTTTGATAAATATCCAAACGTTCCATTTGACGGTAAGGACCAAATTTTCCGGGGTTTAATGGAGATTCATCAATTTCAATCCCTAGTCATTCTAGTCCATCAATTTGGTTTTTTTCTCCAGCTTCAATTTCTCTTTTAATGTCAGTATCTTCAATTCGTACAATAAAAGAGCCACTATTTGCTTTTGCATATAAATAATTAAAAAGGGCAGTTCTTACTCCGCCAATATGCAGGTGCCCAGTGGGAGAAGGGGCATATCTTAATCTTATTTTAGTTTCCATATATTTATATTATCTCACTTAAAGGTTAAATCTAAAGTGACAAATGTCACCATCTTTTAAAATGTAGTCTTTTCCTTCAAGGCGAATTAATCCTTTATCTTTTAAGATCTTTTCTGATCTAAATTTTTCAATATCTACAAAGTTATAAACTTCTGCTTTAATAAATCCTTTTTTAAAATCTGTATGAATAATTCCGGCTCCATCTGGGGCAAGAATTCCTTTTTTAAATGCTCAAGAATGAATTTCCATTTCTCCAGCAGTAAAAAATGTTTCGAGTCCAAGTAGTTTAAATGCTTTAGCTGCAATCATATCTAATCCAGAAATTTCTAAATCTAATTCTGCCAAAAATATTTGTTGATCTTCTTTTTCTAATTTAGAAATTTCAAATTCAATTTGAGCACTAATTACTACAAAATCTTCTTCTGCTCCTTGCAGATAATTTTTAAATGCTGCGAAATAGCTATTTTTCTCTGGATGAGCCACTTCTTCTTCTGCAAGATTTACTAAATAAATTACAGGCTTAATTGTTAAAAAATTAAAAGAATTTAAAAATTTTGTTTCTTCTAATGAAAAAGTTAAAGTATTTAGCCTTTTTTCATCTTGAAGGTTTTGGAAAACAAATTCCATCAATTTAAGATTTTCTTTTCCTTCACCAGTATTTCTAATTGTATTTCTATTTTTTTTAAGTCAGCGGTCTACTTGTTCAATATCAGCAAGAATAAGTTCAGTATTAACTATTTCAATATCCCGAAGAGGATCAATTGTTGGCTCAACATGAACTATTTCTTTATTTTCAAAAAAACGCACAACGTGAACAATTGCATCTACTTCTCTAATATTCGAAAGAAATTTATTACCAAGTCCCTCTCCTTTTGAAGCACCCCTAACAAGACCAGCAATATCAACAAATTGAATTTGATTATAAATAAGCTTATTTGTTTTAAAGATTTTTGCTAAAACTTCAACCCGAAAATCTTTGACTTCAACTACCCCAATGTTTGGTTCAATAGTTGCAAAAGGATAATTAGCTGCTTCTACAGCAGAATTTGTAATTGCATTAAAAAATGTTGATTTTCCTACATTAGGTAAACCGACAATTCCCATTTTTATGGCCATAATTTTCCTTTCCTTAAAGTCTATTTTAGCTCTAATGAATTAATTATATAATAGTTTTAAACTCCTAAGATTAAGGAAAAATAAAAAAGAGCATAATGCTCTTTTTTATTTTAGTTTATAAATGAGTTATTTTCTTTTCTCTTAACATTTTTTCAATTACAGAAATTGGACTTGACGATTGAAGTTCCGCTTTATGAGCAAGTCCCATTACAAAAACCAAAACATTATCAAGATCAATTGTAATGTTAAAAGTACGAGGATATTCTTTGCTTACAAAATGTTTCACAAAATTATATTCTTCCTTATAATTTTCTGAAGCCTCTGATTCTCTTTTTAAATCTTCTAGTGTTTTTCTAATTGATGCACTAAATAATTCATATGCTTGCATGCTATTTTCATTATAAGTTACAACTCGAAGATATTCCTCTGCACTATCATCAAAAATTTCACTTTCCAAAGTTAAAATGTTCAAAAGTAAAATACTTCCTTTTGCTTGTGCAAGTTCATTTTCAACTTCCTCAATTGAGGAAGTTTTATATCTTGAATAATGTAACTCTAAATTTACAATATCAAGTTTATCTTCTGCTTTTATTTTAATTTCTTTAAATAAAGGAACAATTTCATTTCTGGTATTAATAATTATTTTAAAAATTCTTTGAGAAACTTCAAGAATTTTTTTTAAAATATCATTTTCATTATCAAAACGATATTCGATAATTAATTGATTTTCCTCCATTGAAGAATGGTTTGTATTTTCCTTGTCTCGATTTACATATCGTGCATGAGTAATAATCCCATTATTATTTTTTATTTCTAACTTATTAATTGTATTTAGAAGCCAGTAAACATAACGGTTATAAATTGTAAACACCCCATCATTTGCACTAGAATCAAAATTAATTGATCTTGATTCTGCAAGTTCAAATGTATCAGTATTTAAGTTTTCATTAAAAATCATTGGGCTTCTAACCTCTAGAATATTAAAGTTGTTGATTAAATTAGCAATAAAAAGTCTTTCAAAAAGGAGCTGTACTTTTTGAATTTCTTTTAAGTCTAAAGGTTGTTCATAATTTCTAATTAATTTATTTTCCATATTTATTTATTTTCATCTTTATTTCTTTGATGAGGGAAAAGCAAGACATCTCTTATTGAACTTGAATCAGTAAGCAACATAACTAACCGGTCAATTCCAATTCCAAGTCCTCCTGTAGGAGGAAGACCATATTCTAATGCTTCTACAAAATCAATATCCATTTCAGAAGCTTCTTCATTTCCATGATTAGCTTCTTCTACTTGTTCTGCAAATCTTTCATATTGATCATCTGCATCATTTAATTCGGAATAACCATTCGCATATTCTCTTCCATCAATAAATAGTTCAAAACGGTCTGTTAGGTGTGGTTGATCTTTTCTTTTTTTAGCTAAAGGAGAAGTTTCAACGGGATAACCAGTTATAAATGTTGGCTGTTCCATTGTTTCTTCACATCTTTGTTCAAAAAATTCATTAATAATAAATCCAATTGAAGTATGAAATTTTTCAAGTTCAATTCCTTTTTCATCAGCAACTTTTTTTGCCTCAGCGAAAGTTTTAATTTTGTTAAAGTCAACCCTAGTAACATCTTTAATTAAATCAATCATTTCAATTGATTTAAATGGTCTTTTTAGTGAGATTTTCTTTTCACCATAAATAATTTTGTTAGTTCCATTAACATCATTGCAAACATATTCAATAATTGCTTCAGTTAAATTCATCATTGAAAGCATATCTCCATACATTTCATAAATTTCAATTGAAGTAAATTCAGGATTATGTTTATTACTTATTCCTTCATTTCTAAAAAGTCTACCAATTTCATAAACTTTTGAAAATCCACCAATTATTAATCTTTTTAAATGAAGTTCAGTTGCGATTCTCAATTTGAATTCCATGTCAAGAGCATTATGATGGGTTACAAATGGTTTTGCAATTGCTCCTCCAAGAGTAGCTTGTAAAACTGGAGTTTCCATTTCAAGGTAGCCCTTGCTATCTAAAAATTTTCTAATAGATGAAACAATTTGTGAACGTTTAACAAAAACTTCTCTTGAATCATTGTTCATAATTAAATCTAAATATCTTCTTCGATATCTTTCTTCAATATCAGTTAAACCATGAAATTTTTCTGGAAGTGGTCTTACGGCTTTTGTTAAAATAACAAATGTTTTTGACCGCAAGGTTAAATTACCAGTATTAGTTTTCATAATAATTCCACTAGTAGCAATAATGTCTCCGAGGTCTAATAGTCCCACTACTTCTCAATCTTTTTCTGAAAGTTCATCTCTTCTAATATAGAGTTGAAATTCAAGTCCGTTATTTTTTAAAGCAACAAACTTTGTTTTTCCTTGATCACGAATCATCATTACTCGACCAGCAATGGTATAGCTTTTAGTTGGATGTTCATGTAATTCTTCTTTTGAAAAATCTTGATATTTTTTAGTTAATTCTTCGAAGGGAATTGGATTTTTAACAGCAGCAAAATAAGGATCACACCCTATTGCTTTTAATTTAGTAAGTTTTTCTCTTCTGATTAATTCTTGTTCAGTAAATTTTCTTTCCATGTTATGTCCACTTAATATTTCTTGGTGCCACTCTTTTTTTATTATGAGTTAATGATTCTACTTCTCCATCATGAATTTTTAAGGTAGTATCTCCTATTCATTTAAAGTTGGGGTTATGGGTTACCATAATAATTGTAGTTCCATATTTTTCATTGATGTCTACTAAAAATTTTAAAGCTTCTTTTCCTCTTTCTTCATCTAAAGCTCCTGTTGGTTCATCAGCAAATAAAATCTTAGGATTTTTAGAAAGTGCCCTTCCAATTGAAACCCGTTGATTTTGTCCTCCTGAAAGTTGGAATGGATATTTATTTTTTTGATCAGTAAGATCTAAAAGTTTCATAATTTCTTTTATAGAAATTTTTTCGGTATTTTTTGGTCTAAGTGATGCTCCTACTTTAATATTTTCTTCTACTGTTAATGAAGGAATTAGATTATATGATTGAAAAACAAAAGAAACATTATCTGCTCTAAATTTAATTTTATTTTTTTCATTCATAATAAATAAATTTTTATTTTGAACAATTACATCACCACTTGAGGCATCAATAAGTCCACTAATAATATTTAAAAGTGTTGTTTTACCAGAACCAGAAGCTCCAAGAATTACAAATATTTCTCCAGTTTTAATTCTGATATTTAATTTTTTTAAAATATATTCAGCATTTGTTCCATTAACATAATATTTACGAACATTTCTTATATCAATAATATGGCCTTCTGAATTTGATTGGAAATATTTTTTCCATTTTTGATCATAAATTTCTTGAAAAATTTCTTTAGCAACTGGATCCTCTTGTTTAGCAATTTCACCTTTTTCTTTTTTCTTCATTGCGCTTAAAGTACGAGAACGCAATCTTCGATAATCTCTTCCATGTTTTAAATTAAGTTCAGGTTGAGTATGATCATAACTATCAATTATTTCTTGTTTTTTTTCTGGAGAAAGTTGTTTTACTAATTTTGCAAGCTCTGATTTAGTAAGAGTTGGTTTTTCCTCTTGTATTTCTTCTTTTTTACCAGAATTTTTATCTTCTGGTTTTTTAGCATCAGGTTCTACTAGTTTAGCTTCTTTTGTTTTAACTTTTGATTTAGTTTTTAAATCATCCTTTTTGTTTTTCGACTCTTTTTTAGATTTTTCGCTAGTTTTTGGTGTTTTTACAGTACTTTTATCAAGCAAATAATCTTCATATTCACTAATGATTTGTTTTGCATCATTTTGATAATTTAAATCAGAAGCATTACTTGATTTACTGCTTTGCTTTTTATCAATATTATTTTGTTCTGTTACATTCTTTTTCATCATTTAAATCCTATTCATTTGTCTCACTTATTGCTTCTAAAGCATTAGTATGTGCATATGATTCATAGCCAGCAATTCCTAAAAATATTACTAAACAAATTATAAACCCTATAACTAATATTCATTGTCAAAGCACTAGGGCAAAAACAAAGGTTGTTCCCATTGATAAAGTAAGAATCATTCCAATGGCCGATAAGAAGGCCAGTGATACCGGAACCGCCACAACAAAGGCAAAAAGGATCACAAAAAGATAAGGAGTAATTACCAGAGAAGTCGCCCGAGCATTACTATAACCAAAGGCCTTAAACATCGAAACTTCTCGCTTATTACTATCTGTAATGTCTTTCATTGCAATCATTACAATGGTAATTCCAATAAACAAAGCAAAGAAAGCAACAGTATAGAATATTCCCTGAAGAAGTTCATAAACCCTTGAGCCTTGATTAACAATAATATCAATACTTAAGGGAATTGAGAAGGGAGAGTAGGCATTATTTACCATATATTCTAATGGTATTTCTTCTAGAGGGATAGGGACTTCACTATTATCATTAATAGCAGCAGTTAATCCAGCCTCACTAAGTGCAACAGAGAAAGGAGGAGTTATAAAATCATCTCCATTAGTATCAATATTATATGTAACCGAATAATTATGTTCATACTCAGCAACTGGGGCAATTTCTAATTCTTGTTCTATAAAATCTTCATATCCAGCTAATTGTGGATTTTTTGCAATTAAATTATCAATATCAATATCAGCAAGTTCAGTTAAAGTGGCAAGCGAAGAATTAATTGCAGCATCTAAATCTTCTTGTAAAAAGAATGTTCCCAATGGGTAAATTGAATCATAGGGTACAACATCAAAGGTAATTGGAATATACATTGGTTTATAAGATTTTTTATCATTGTCCTTTTCATCACCACTATCTCAAATAGTTGTCCGCACTAAAACCCTTGCTTGATTTTCTTCCAGCCCAGAATTAATTAATGGAGTTGCTTTTTTATAACGTTTTAATTCTTTAAATTCTGCTTCAGTCATTGCTACATTAACAACATTATCATCAAGATCATCTTTATCTACATCTACATGCTCATTCGCAGTAGCACCAATATTATTTGTTGCTTCAAGTTCTGTTGCGGAAGCATATCCTTCCATATATGTCGATGTTTTATGAAATTCTGCATTTTCATCAGGAACTAAATTTCCTCTAAGATCAGTTTTAAGATAAAAAGCACCAAGATTTGTTGTCATGGATTGATTTACATCTTCTTTTATGGCTTCCCCGTCTTCACTAAAATCATCACCGTCATAATAATTTTTATTAAAAACAATATCATTAAAAATATATTCATTTTCTATAGCACTACTAATTTCCTTAGTAAGATTAGTAACAGAATGAGCAGATAATCAATCTCACATTACTTCTAAATCATTTACTAATTCATTTGATTCTTGATTTTTAAAATCATCAGTAAGTTTATAGATAAAATTCATCGCTGTAAAAGTAGCATCTTTTCCATAACGAATAACGATATTAGAGGATAAATTAACGGCATAATTTCTTAAAATAGGGTCAAGCATATTAAAAGTAATCCCATTATCATTAATAATTGGCGCACCTAAATCTGCATTATAACCATTGCCCTCTTCAACAGGAACATGAAGCGCAAGATCAGTTACTCAAAGGGCAACTGCTGTTTCTCAAGTAATATAATAATTTGAAATTACTTCTGGAGACATTTGAAGACCACTTTCATCTTCAAAATCTATTTCAAATTTGAAATCGAAACCATCAGGATATTGTTTATCATAAAGTTCTTGGAAAGAACATAAAGCATCTTCTGGAGTTAATAAAACATCTTTAAGATAAATTAACAATTTCAAATCTGGAGGAAGTCCAGGAGATAAACTATCTGTTGATTTTAAATTAGAAAATAAATCAAAAGCTTCCATGCCTATATATTCCCCAGTTTCATCATCAATTACTCCCTCATCATTAATATTAATATCATCAATAAATGGAGCTCCATATTCCCACTGTTTTGAATTATAATCAATAATATCAAAAACTTGTTTTGTCATGGTCGCCGTCATTGTTGAAGAGGAAAAGGCAAAAGAAGTGATTGACATTGAACCTAAAATTGCACAGAAAAGCAATAATGACTTCCCAAATGCCCGGCCAATTCCTTTGGCTTTATAAGTAAATCCAAAGGTAGCAAAAGAAGGAATTAAAGGAGTTATTCCTCTAACAAGTCAATTAGGTTTATCTTTTCCAACATTGTTTAAAAGGTCAAGTGTTGGTCTTCTAATAGTACGATAAGCCATTCAATATCCAAGGAACATTGAAATAACTAAAGGAACAACAAAAATTTTAAATCAAAGCACTCATCCAACATAAGGAACTGATAGATTGAGCGAGAAAAAAGCACAGTAAAGTGAAGTAAACCAAAGACTAAGTGGAACTGCAACAATTAAAGCTAAAAACCCTCCCATGATGATAATAATAATTGGAAAAATAGTATAGGCACTGGCAATCCGCCCCGGACTATAACCTAGTGCTTTAATTGTCCCTAATTGTTTATTAGAATCTTGAATTCTTTTTCGAACTAAAAGAATTAAAACAATAATTGTGATCACTAAGAAAATTCCCATAATTACTATATAGAGAATTCTATCTGTATAAATTTCCCGAATAATTGTAAAAGATCGATAAGAAATAAGACTATCTAAATCACTAATATTTTCAGTCCAAAGATCAAATGTTAGTGGAGCTTCTAAATCATCGGCACTTCCTAAATTAAGCCCTGATCAACTTGAATCTCCATAAAATGAATTTATATAATAAGCATATGAATTTACATATGGTCTGTAATATGTATCACTAACTATGGGGTCATCAGAAGCAGGAAAGTATCAATTTGCTGCTCTAGTTGTCGCATCATAAATATTTGAAAATCCAAAAAATTCATAATTAGTAGTAGAATATTCTACTCCCCGAGTTAAACGTAAAAGAGATTGTGTATTAATTAAAATTGCTGCATTATCTTTTGGATTTTGCAAACTGTCATAAATAGTTTGCATTGGAAAGGAATAAGTAGGTGAACGATATGAACCTTTTACTTCATAATATAAACCATTATTATCTGGGCCATTATAAGTAAGCAATTTATTAATTTCCCCAACATTTGCTGACAAATTATGAGTATCATAATATTCTGTTGAAACATAGATTTGATAAGGGTCATCTTTTGAACCATCATGGGGGTCAAAAAACTCATTATTTGCATCTGGACCGCTAGTTTCTTTTCCATTATTATTATAAAAAGTTACGGTATCAATTGCATATTCGCCGGATTCATCTGTTCCTGGATTATTAATTATTGATTTTTCATTATTAATTTGATTTTTATTATAAGATTGTAAAAGAAAATCAGTTCCTAGAACTGTTTTTTGATATTCATAGACATCAGAAGAAGCAAATAGATCATTTTGGTCAAAATACAAATCAAGATAATATTCAAAAAAGAATGTTCCTGTTGTAGCAAGATATTTATTAACATCATTATCAAAAAATACATATACTATTTCACTAAAGGTATCTAAACCATTAGCGGGGTTTTCAACTGCCCCGTCAAAGGTTCAATCATTAGTAGGAATAAGATTATTATGATCATAGAAAATAGTGCTATTTAAAAATGATTCTACTTTTTTTACTATTTCGTCATCTTGATGCCCGCCTTTACTAAGCGTATAGTCAAATATTTTACCATTATAACGATATTCTGCTCAATGGTATGTTTCATATGTACCTGTTTGATCAACATAATCTTCATCAGAAGTAAAGTTCTCAGTTCCATAATATCATGTATTTCAAAAGAAACCTATATCTTGAATTGAAAAATTATGACCATAGGCAGTTTCATCATCACCAAGGCGTCTAGAATTATTTTTATATGATAAGGGAGAATTAGACCCATCTAATCTTTCTTTTTTTGTTGGACCATCATCTGGGCTGCTTTTAGTAGCTTGCCCTCCAAGCATGTCAAGAAAATGAGTTTCAGATTCAGGATCAGGATTAGAATTTAAATTATCATTATAAAAATCAATTACTCCTTGTGTAGCAAGGTAAAAAGTTTTTTGGTCAAAATTATGATATGTTAAATCATTATGGGGAAATCTTGTTTTTTTTGCTACCCCTTGATGAAGGTGATTTTCTTTTATATAATCTGTTGTTTCAACATTAAGTCTTCCAAGCGCAGAAGTAAGTCCACCAACAAGCCCAAAAGAAATCATATAAAAAATTACAATAATTGCAAGGGAAAGTTTTCTTGAAAAAACAGATTTAGCTACAGATTTATAAAGGTTATAATCTCTTTTAGAATGTTTGATAAAGATAAAAATAATCCACAACATTGTAGCAATGAATAGAATAAGAATTATTCCGATGATTATTCATAAAATTAAACTCATATTTATTGTCTTAACTTCAAAAAGTAAATTAAATTATCTATTAGCCTTTTCTTCATTGTGCTTATGCGCTTAAAGTCTGGGCACATAATTTTGTTAATTCTTTATTGTTAACTTAATTGCACTTTTAATTTAGCTTGAATACATTTTGTAATCTAATTACTTCCTTTTTGAAGCTTCAATTTTACTCATCAGTTTGGCTTATTGCTTCTAAAGCATTTGTATGTTCATATGATTTATAACCAACAAATCCTAAGAATATTACTAAACAAATTATAAACCCTACTACCACTATCCATTGTCAAAGTACAAGAGTGAAAACATAAGTTGTTCCGGTACTTAAAGTAAGAATTGTCCCCACAGTCGATAAGAAGATAAGCGAAACAGGAATTGCAATGATAAATGCAAACACAATTACAAAAAGATAAGGAGTCATTACCAGAGAAGTCGCCCGTCCATTACTATATCCAAAGGCTTTAAACATCGATACTTCCCGTTTATTACTATCAGTAATATCTTTCATAGCAATCATTACAACAGTAATTCCAATAAAAAGCGCAAAGAAAGCAATGGTGTAAAGAATTCCTTGAAGAAGTTCATAAACCCTTGACCCTTGGGTAATAATAATATTAATACTTAAGGGAACTAAAAAGGGAATATAGAAGTTATTTACCAAAGTTTTAAGGGGAATATCTTGATTGTTAACATCATCTGCAGCAATAAGATCTATTAATCCTTTTTCACTAAGAGAAACTGAAAAGGGAGCAGTTTGAAAATCATCTCCTGTTGTGTCAATATTATATGTAACAGAATAGTTTGTTTCATAAACAGAGCTACCAATAGTTTCTCATTCATTTTCAATAAAATTACTATATGCACCATATCATGGGTAAACTTCTTCATTATCTAAATTAGTAAATTCACCATCTAAGCCTTGAATATAAGCAAGCGAACAATTAATTGCTCCCTCCAAATCATCTTGTAAAAAGAAAGTTCCTAAAGGATAAATTGAATCATAAATTTCAACATCAAAAATAATTGGAACATAAACCATAGTATACATATTATTTGTTGTATCTCAAACTTTTGATTTTACTAAAACTCTTGCTTCGTCTTTGCCTAACCCAGCATTAATCTGTGGTGTTGCTTCTTTATAATGTTTTAATTCTTTAAATCCAGACTGTGTCATAGCAACATTTACAGTTAAGTCGTCTAATTTATTAGGATCATTTTCTACTTCTGCAATATGGTCAAGTGCATCATCACCAACATTATTAGTTTTCATGAGTTCATTTGTAGAAGCATATCCTTCCATATAAGTATCAGTTCTATGGTATGTTTTTCCATTACCATTAAAAATTAATTCACCCTTAGCATCAGTTTTTAGAAAATATCCACTCCCGGCTGTTGTCATTGTTTGATTAGCTGCCCCGCTGTCATCTTCACCATCATAGTAGTTTTTATTAAAGACAATATCATTAAAAATGTATTCATTATTTATAGCTTCAGCGACTTTTTCGCCAATGTTTTCAATTGAATGAGCTAAAAGTCAATTTTTAATTTTTGCCAAGTCTTCTTTTGGATCATAAGTTTTTTCCTGATAACTATCAAGTACTTTATAAGCAAAATTAATTACTTGAAAAGTTGCCTCTTTTCCATACCGGGTCACTATATTTGCAGATAAATTAACTGCATAATTTCTTAAAATAGGATCAAGCATATTAAAGGTAATAGCATCATCACCTGCACATAATATAATTGGTTCATTTAAAGCATTATTTCCCGCTCCATCTTCAGCAGGAACATGAAGAGCAATATCAGTTGTTCAAAGTGCAACCGCACTTTTTCAAGTAATATAATAATCAGAAGTCACTGCTGGCACCATTGACCCATCAGGGGCATAATCTATTTCAAAATGGAAATCAAAGCCAGCAGGATATTGGCTTTCATAAAGTTTTTGAAAAGAAGCGAGTGCCTCTTCTGGATTTAATAAAACTTCAGCAACATAAGTTCCTAACCTTGTTTCTTTAAGACTTAAATCTGTACTAGACATTGTAGATGCATCCGGAAATAAATCAAAAGCTTCTGTTACTTCATATTTACCATTTTCTTCTCAATCTTCGTCATTTAAATTAACATCATCAATAAAAGGGGCACCATACTCCCATGTTTTTCCATTATAATCAATAATATCAAAAACTTGTTTTGTCATTGTTGCACTCATTGTCGAAGAAGCAAAGGCAAAAGAAGTAATCGACATTGATCCTAAAATTGCAACAAAAAGAAGTAAGGATTTAAAGAACGCCCGTCCAACTCCTTTAGTTTTATATGTAAATCCAAAAGAAGCAAAAGCAGGAATTAAATGACTAGTTCCCCGCACTAACCAATTAGGTTTATCTTTTCCCACATTATTTAAAAGATCTAAAGTAGGTTTTTTAATTGTCCAATAAGCAATTCAATAACCAAGGAACATCGAAATAAGGAGAGGAATAATAAAGATTTTAATTCACAGTATTGCCCCCACATATGGAACCATTAAATTAAGTGAAAAGAATCCACCATAAAGTGAGGTAAATCATAAACTAAGGGGAAGCGCGACAACTATTGCCATTATTCCTCCAATTAGAATAATAATAATAGGGAAAATAGTATAGGCACTGGCAATTCTTCCAGGACTATATCCAAGGGCTTTAATTGTTCCTAGCTGTTTATTAGAATCTTGAATTCTTTTTCTAATTAAAAGAATTAAAACAACCATTGTGATAACTAAAAAAATCCCCATAATTACACTATAGATAATTTTGTCAGTATAAATTTCTCTAATAATGGTAAATGAACGATAAGAAATAATTGTATTTCCGCTATCGACTTCATCAATATCAATATAGAAAGTTTGCGGAGCACTAGTGTCATCATCATTGATATTTCTATATCTTCCTCAACTTGAATCTCCATAAAATGAATTCAATCTTCAAGAATATAATTTTAAATCATCTTCAAAATAAATTCCATCAGTTGGCCCATCATAATCACTATGAAAATACCAATCAGAAGCTTGTTTTGTCGAATCATAAACACTAGAAAAACCAAAGAATTCATAATTAGTTGTAGAAATATCTTGTTTTCTAGTTAAACGCAATAATGATTGAGTATTAATTAAAATTGCAGCATTGTCTTCTGGTTTTTGTAAACTATCAGAAAGTGTTTGCATTGGAAAGGAATAAGTAGGTGAACGGTAAGAACCTTTTATTTCATAATAAAGACCATTATTATTTGGACCATCATAGGTAAATAATTTTCTTGCATCGCCAACTGAATCTGATAAACCACGGTCCTCATAATATTCTGTAGTAACATAAATTTGATAAGGATCATCTTTTGAGCCTTCATGGGGTTTAAAAAAATCATCATTTTGATCAGGACCATTAGTTTCTTTTCCATTATTATCATAAAAAGTTACGGTATCAATTGCATAAGCACCAGTTTCATCATAACCAGGATTATTAATTAATGATTTTTCATTAGTTAGTTGATTTTTATTATATGATTGGAGTAAAAAATCAGTCCCATAGAAAGTTTTTTGATATTCATAAACATCAGAGGAAGCAAATGAATTTTCTTCATCAAGATATAAATCAAAACCAGATTCAAGGAAAAGAGTTCCTATTGCTGCTAAATATTTATCTATATCATTATCAAAAAAAGCAAAAACAACTTCACTAAAAGTATCCAAACCATTAAATTCATTAGCAATAGAAGCTGCAAAAGTTCAATTTGTTGCATCATCACCATCATAAAAAATAATTTCATTTAAACGGTTTTCAACTATTGCAACTATTGGAGAAGTATTGTGACATTTTGAAATATCATAAGTACGTTCTTTGCCATTATAATAATAAGTTTTTCAATGATCTGAATCTTCATAAAGTTCACCTGTATCACTGGTAACAAAATTATCTTCATACCATGTATTTCAAAATTGCCCAATATCATGAATTGAAAAATAATTATTTAAAACAGGTGTTGTTTCTTCTATAAAATGGTCTGAACCTTCACCTGTTTCAAATTCTCTATTACTTTTATATGAAAGCGGAGATGTTGCCCCATTAAATCTTTGTTCGGGAGTAACAGGAATTCCGTCTCGAGGAGTAGTGTCTTGACCACCAAGCATATCAATAAAATATGTGCCAGTAGGATTATCTTCTTCTGGTTTTAATAATTTTCCATTATAAAAATCAATTACTCCTTGGGTTGCAAGATAAAAAGTTTTTTGATCCATAGTGTGCTGAGAAAAATCCTTATTACTGAAGTTAGCTTCTCTAGTAACACCTTGATGAAGATGGTTTTCTTTAATATAATCTGTTGCTTCAGCATTAAGTCTTCCAATTGCAGAAGTAAGCCCGCCGACAAGACCAAAAGAAATCATGTAAAAAATTACAATAATTATTAAGGAAAGTTTTCGTGAAAATACTGATTTAGCAACTGATTTGTAAAGATTGTAATCTCTTTTAGAGTGTTTTATAAAAACGAAAACAATCCATAGTGTTGTCGCAATGAAAAAAATAAGAAATATTCCGATTATTATTCATAAAATTAAACCCATGCTTAGTATTTTAAGAGTAAAAAGTTAGGTTGAATCAATAAGTTAGGTTAAATTAATTTATTTATCATCCTTTTTTTCTTTTTTATCTCTTTTAGGAAGCATTCATTTTTTAGAAGGTAAATTAGCGATATCAATTAATGCTTGGATTTGATTGATGAAGGAAATGAATTGAACTTTTTTCTGTGCAAATGATAAGGCATCAACAGAAGAATTATCAATAAGTGTTCTTATTTGATCTTCAGTTAAAATAATTAAATCATTTAAAGTTTCAATTTTTTTAGTATTTAAATAAGCTAATGTTTTTACATTTAAGCCATCTAAATCAGCTAATTTTTTACTTTTATCTTCAACTTTACCAGCAAGTGTTTGTAATGATTGCATGCAATCTTTTACATCTTCTTTGGGAAGTTCAGGTTTTATTCCTTTAGCTAAATCATCTGCTAATTTTTTAGCTGCTGCTTTTTGCGCTTTAGTTGCTTCTTTTTCTTTTATTTCAATATCTAAAACTAATTGAGGAAGTTTTCTATTTGCATAAATAAATTCTGATTCCTCGGCAGTTAATGTTTCTTTTATTAATAATGCTTTTGCAAATAAATCCATTAGGTCTTTATTAGCATCAATGATTTCATATGCTTTTGCATAAGCACCTTTAATTAATTTTCTTACTTCTTGATCAATTTCATGTGCAACTGAATCTGAGAAATCTTTATTTTTAGAAAAATCTCTTCCAAGGAATACATTTCCAGTATCTTTTTCATATTGAATTGGTCCAAGATCACTCATTCCAAATTCAGCAACCATTTTTCTTGCAATTGAAGTTGCTGCTTCAATATCTGAAAATGCTCCAGTAGAAATTTCATCTTCACCATAGAAGATTTCTTCTGCAGCTCTTCCTCCAAGATAAGAAATAATTTTTGCTTCAAGTTCTGATTTAGTTTGAACAAATTTTTCTTTTTTAGGAGTCATCAGCACATAACCACCAGCATCCCCTCTTGGGATAATAGTAATTTTTTGAACTTTTTCTGCTTTTGGTAAAACAAGTCCAAGTAGTGCATGTCCTGATTCATGGTAAGCAATCATTTCTTTTTCTTCAGGACTAATTACTCTATTAGATCTTGATGGTCCAGCAATAACACGATCAATTGCTTCATCAATAATACTTAATGAAATTGCTTCTTTTTTAAGTCTTACACTTAATATTGCAGCTTCATTAATTACGTTTTCAAGTTGTGCAGGAGAAAATCCGGGAGTTCTCATCGCTAGTTTTGCTCAATTTATATCAGGAGTAAAGTGTTTATTCCCTTTATTTGCATAAATTTCTAAAATAGCTTGTCTTTCAATTACATCAGGTAATCTAAGTTCAATTGAACGGTCAAATCTTCCTGGTCTTCTAATTGCAGGATCTAAAACATCGGGTCTGTTAGTTGCGGCAATGATAACAATTCCAGTATTAGCTTGGAATCCATCCATTTCAACAAGTAGTTGATTAAGAGTTTGTTCTCTTTCATCATTTCCGCCACCCATTCCAGCTCCTCTTTGTCTACCAACTGCATCTAATTCATCAATAAAGATTAGAGCAGGTGCCATTGATTTAGCTTGAGCAAATAATGATCTAACTCTAGAAGCTCCAACTCCAACAAACATTTCAACAAAATCAGATCCTGAAATTGAGAAGAAAGGAATTCCTGCTTCTCCGGCTACTGCTTTTGCAAAATAAGTTTTTCCAGTTCCGGGTGCTCCAGACATCAAAACACCTTTTGGAGTTCTTGCTCCAACAGATGAATATTTCATTGGATTTTTTAAGAAATCAACAATTTCTTCTAGTTCATCTTTAACTTCTTGATAACCAGCAACATCACTAAATCTTACATTGGACATTTGAGGAGTAAGTTGTTTTTTCCCCATATTTCCTGTTTGAGTTTGTTTTTTGATCATCATACGCATTAATCAGAAACCAAATCCAAAGATAATTACTCATGGTAATAATGCAAAGAATAGACTTCAGAAGAATGATGGAGTAGTATCAACTGCATGAATTGTAGGTGATAATGGGCCTACTCAGTGCCCTGGGTTTCCTGTTACATAAAATCACACTGCTTTATCAAAAATAGTGTCAACAGTTCATTGATAATGATTCCCTTGTTCACTAACAAAAACAATTATGCTATAACCAGAGTTAGGATAATCATAAATATAAATATCAGTAATTAGTCCTGTACCAGTTTTCCCATCTAGATTTGTGTCCAAAACTCAATGGGGTCCAACTATCATTACTTGTTCTCCACTAAAAACACCAAAAATTAACATGAATAAGAAAACTATTAATGCAGTTCAAATTCAAAATGATGCCTTTTTATAAAAAGGTTTTTGGCTTTTTTTAGGTTTCATTGGTGGTTGTGGTCCAGGAATATTTTGTGGGCCTTGTGGACCTTGAGGACTTTGTGGTCCTTGAGGGTTTTGTTGATTTTGAGGACTTGGTTGTCCTTGTGCACTTTCTGGTTCTTTTGAACCTTGTGAATCTTTAGAATTTTTTGGATCTTTTGATTCTTGTGTTGGTTTTTCTTTGTTTTCGGGAACTTTATTTGGATCTTGTCCCGTAAGATTCATTATGCTAATTTCATTCATATTTTAATTATATAAGAAAAAAATATATATTTGTATTTGATAAAACAAAATAGACAAACAAGTATTATAAGAATTAAATAAAAGAAAATTAATCTTCTCGCATTATTGCTAAATAAGGAAGATTACGATACATCCCATCATAATCTAAACCAAAACCAAGTAGAAATCCACCAGGTTGTTCTTCTCAACAATAAATTTGATCATAAGCAATTTTTTCTCTTGTTGGTTTTCCATATAAACCAACTATAGTAATTGAATTTGGTTTATAAGCTTCAATAACTTTACAAATATGAATCATTGTTTGTCCAGAATCAACAAGATCATCTGCAATAATAATATCTTTCCCTTTGATTAGTACTTGGGAAATATAAGTTATTTTTGGTTCAAAAACCTTTTCCTCAAGATGGTAACTTGATGCTCAAATAAAATCCATCCGTAGATCAAAATTTAGATGTTTCATTAATTCTGCTGAAAATGGTAGACCACCATTCATCACAGTAATTAAAACAACTTCTTTTTTAACAAATTTCTTATTTAATTTTGTTGCGACTTGTTCAATTCCCTCAACAAGTTGGTCATGAGTTTTTAAAATGCGGATAACATATTTATTTTCTGTTCCCATAAGTTTAATAAAGTTATTATACTATTATCAATTACTCAACTAAAATATAGAAGCAAAAAAATGAAATATTTGTTTAAAAATTCAAATAATAATTTTACAGAAAAATCAAAATATTTTTCAAACTATCATAAGTAGTTTTTTGATACCTAAAAACAAGATTAAAAAGAAAAAAAATCAAAATCTAAAAAAACCACTCCAAAATCCTGTTTTTTTGTCAGATGAAGTAGTTACATTTTTAATTTTAATAGATTGATTAAAATCATCACAATTTTCGTTTTCAAAATTATAAGTAGTTTTTTTATTGCTCATAGTTCAATTATATTATTAATAAATTATTATTTATTAATAATAGAAATTGAATTATCAATAATAGTAAGATAAACTCCGACCATTAAACGGTATTCTTTTTCAGGAGATTTTTTATCAAGATATTCAAGCACTCCTTCTAATTTATTATTGTTAATTTTAATGTAATTTTCATTTTCAATTAGAAATTTGAAAAGAATAAACTTTTTAAAACTATCATCAAAGTTTTTAAAAACATCATAAGCATAATTTGCTTCTGCTCATCTTTTATAAAAACGATTAATTTTAATATTTCTTAATTCATTACTTTTATTTAATTTATCATAATGTTTAAAAAGTTTATGTTTTTCAGTTTTATTTAAAGTTAAAAGTTTAAGTCTTAATTGATTTCTTGTATAGTATTCTTTTTCATTTGTTGAATCAATTGCATAAGAAATATCATTTAAAATTAATGATTTAATAATTTCATCTTTATATAAATTAAGTAATGGGCGATGAATTATCATCCCATTTAAAAAAGATTTCTTTTGCAAACCATAATAGAAATAATTATCTGATTTATCTTCTTGCATAATTGCAGTTTCAATAAAATCATCTTTATGGTGGCCAACATAAACATCATTAGTTTTTTCATTTAAAGTAATTTCTTTAAAAAAGTCATATCTAATTGCACGATATTTAGCTTGAAGATTTTTTAAATAATTATATTTAGTTAGAATTTTTTTATTTACATCTAAAATATATAATTTAATATTATTTTTTTTACAAAAAATCTCAACAAGCTCTTGATCGGAATTAGATTCATCTCCCCGGAGATGATAATTTACATGCATAGCAATAGGTGCACATTTTTTTCTAATTACAAGTTTGTTTAATAAATATATTGAATCTGGGCCGCCTGAAACGGCTACTAAGGCTTTTTTCATTTTATTTTAAGTGTTTTTATTAATGAGTATATTTTTCTCTTAATTCAGTAATTGAATGAGTGGGGAAATCTTCTGCGATTTTTGCAAATACAGGAACATTTTCTTTAACAATGATTCTCTGTTCTTGGGTTCAACTTTGTAAAACATAATCAATTAGTAAATGATTAGAGTTGTAACCAATTCCGCAACGTAAACGATTAAAGGAATCAGTTCCCAAATGTTCAATAATACTTTTGGTACCATTATGCCCGGCACTAGATCCTTTATCTCTTAACCGAAATTTTCCAAGAGGAATATCACGGTCATCCATAATTACTAAAATATCATTTGCTCCAATTCCAAAATAAGCACTAATAAGGGAAATAAAACTTCCTGAATCATTCATGAATGTCATTGGTTTTGCAATAATTACTTTATTTTTACCAGTTCCGTAAGTAGTGTAATGACCATTAAATTTTTCTTTTTCTAATTTTAAATCTAGATCAGCAAGGACTTGATCTATTACTAAAAACCCAAGATTATGTCTTGTGGGATAATATTTTTTTCCAGGATTTCCTAAACCTACTATAAGTTTCATTTCTTTTTTCTAGTCTGGACTTGAATAATGTTTAATAAAGTAATCAGTAATTGATTCATTTTTTAGATGGGCTTCAATTACTCCTGTAATTGGTTCAGCAAGATCAATTACAAGAAAATCTTTTGAATATTTTCTACTAATAGAATTTGTCGTAATTATTTTTTTAACTCCAGCATTTAAAATTTTTTCAGAAGTTAAACTTCCATCACTAGAACTTAAGACTGCATGAGTGGTCGCAACATAAATATCTTTTGCTCCTTCTTTTTTTAAAAGGTTAACCGCTGCAATAATGGTTCCACCCGTATCTACCATATCATCATAAATCATGACATTACGGTCTTTAACATCACCAAGAATTGCTATTGCTTCTGCTTCATTATGTTTTAATCTTCTTTTATCAACAATGGCAAGGGGAACATTATTTAATTGTGAAGCAAATCTTCTTGCCCGCACTACTCCACCATGGTCTGGACTAACAACAGTTAAGTTTTTAATTTTCATTTTTTTAACTTCTGCTGCAATAATTTCTGAAGCCCGCAAAATATCAACTGGAATATCAAAAAATCCCTGGGCTTGTTCTGAATGAATATCAAAGGTAACTACCCTTGTTGCCCCTGCAAGTTCAATCATCGTTGCAACTAATTTTGCAGAAATAGATTGTCTTCCTTTAACTTTACGATCTTGCCGTGCATATCCAAAGTAAGGGATAATTACATTTATTTCTTTCGCTGAAGCTCTTTTAAGAGCATCTAGAAAAAGAAGTAATTCCATTAAAGATTCATTTACAGGTTTTTGGGTAGACTGAATTACAAAAACTTGTTGATTGCGAACTGAAGTATCAACTTGTACAAAAATTTCTCCATCAGCAAAATTTTTAATTGTTGCTTTTCCTAAAGTTATTAGTGAAGATCTTTTATTAATTGCTGAAACAAGTTCCTTCGAGTTAGATAATCCAAATAATACTGCTTTATCCATTTTATTTCCTTTTTAAAATTATAAAAGAAAATAGGACTTTGTCAATGTAAACTTCCTATTTTCTTCCATTATCTACTAATTAATTTCTTTCCACATTTTTATAAAATCATCAATTGCTATTTCTTCAGCTCTCAAATTTATACTTAAATTATTTTTGCTTAAATAATCTTGTACTACATTTAAATAAGGTGAATTACTATTTTTAAGTGAATTAAGTAATTTCTTTCTTTTATTTGCAAAGCAATCTTTTACAAAGCTTAAATAAGGTTCTATTTCAAAATCAGGTTCTTTTCTTTTAAGAACAATAAAACCACTATCAACATTTGGTTTTGGATTAAAACATTCCGCAGGAACATTTATTTTTGCTACAAGTTCAAAAAGAGAATTTATAGAAACAGTTAATCTTCCATATGCTTTTGTTTTTGGTTTTGCAAAAATGCGATCAACAAGTTCTTTTTGTAACATTACATTTACATATTGAAATCTAACATCAGAAGCAATTTTAAAAATAATTTTAGTAGAAATATAATAAGGAAGATTAGAAACAAAAATAAGTTTATTATCTTCTAAACTTGTTAAATCAAAAGTTAAAATATCTCCATTAATTAAAGTAAAATTATCACTTATTAATTTTGCACTTAAAAAGCCAACAAGAGATTGATCTAACTCTAAAGCAATTACCTTTTTAGCTTTTTTAACCAAAGAAAAAGTAAGGGCTCCTTTTCCAGGGCCAACTTCAAAAATTGTTGAAGTAGATAAATTAGGAATTACTTCAATAATTTCTGAAATTTTATTTTTGTCAGTTAAGAAATTTTGTCCAAGCGTTTTTTTATTTTGCATTTTATTTTAAATCAACTCCGTAAAATTCTTGGGCATTCTTATTTACTTGTTCATTAAGTGTTTCTACATCCATAGAAAATAAATCTGCAACAAAATTTAAAACAAGTTCAACATATTCTGGAACATTAGGTTTTCCTCTTTTTGGTACTGGTGTCAAAAAGGGACAGTCGGTTTCAAGCAGTAAACGATCTAAGGGAATATATTTAATTGTATCCCTTTGTTTTTGAGCATTATTAAATGTGGTAATTCCATTATAAGAAAATCAAATATTATCTCTTAAAGCAATGATTTCTTTTGTTAAATCTACATCTCCTGATCATGAGTGCAAAAGAAATTTTTGGTCAGGATATTGTTTTATAATTTCTCAAGTATCTTCAAGTGATTCCCTTGTATGAACTACAATGGGAAGATAATATTTTTTAGCTAATTTTATTTGTTTAATAAAAGCTTGTTTTTGGTTATCTTTATTATGTTCTCTAAAATAATCAAGACCAATTTCTCCTATTGCTTTTATTTTAGAACTAATTAGTTCTTCAATTTCTGCAATAGGAAGATCGTCATTTTCAGTTGTATAAGCAGGATGAATTCCAATTACTGGAAAAAATTGAGGATATTCTTTAAACCGTTCTATTACTTCTTTTGCACTTGGAACATCAAAAGCAATATTAAAAAGATATCAAATGTTTTTAGCAGTTTCATCATAAATGATTTTTGGTTCTTTATAGGATTCATCTAATAAATGTGCATGTGTATCAATTAACTTCATACTTTAATTATAAAAAAATAAGTCTTTTAAGCAAGACTTATTTTTAAAAGTATGTTTTATTAAATATTATTATGATTGTTCTATAGCATCTAAGTTATAGTTAAGCATTCAATGACTCATGTTTGAATTAGCATTTGTCATAATATCTCTTGTAACTGTTACCCCATCAAAAGGAGCATCATAATTTTCTGAAAAACTATGAGAATGATATTCAATTACAGGGTTTTCAGCAACAGCTGCATCTGCAATATCTTTTAGTGTTATTTCATCATTACCTATTCCAGATTCTTCAATTATTATAGCCAATGAATCTTCAAGTTCATAACCTTCACTACCATTTGTTTCTGCACCGGGAGTAAAGTAACTTCCTCCATTATCAATAGTTCCAGTAAATTGTTGACCGGGGATATCATTTGCTGTAATAGGAACACAGTTTTCATCAACATCAGTGTTTACATCTGCACTATAATTTCATCCTATTGTATCACCTTCATTTACTGGAGTCAATGGCATCATAAAGTCAGTTGAATCTTCAATATTATCTGAAGGATCAATTGGGTCAGGATTACCATACATATCTACTGCTTGGTATGCCCCACCTTGTTTATAGTCAGCAGCTCAAACTGAGTATTGAATTCCCATTTCAAGGTTTTTTGTTGCTGAACCTAAAATATATTCATCAGAAGTAGGATCTCCTGCAACTGCATCAGAATCAACTCCAATTACTTGAGTAATTCCAGGTTGGCCATTTTTACCAGCGTGAGTATTACCAGATTGCATTTGGCGATAAGTATACATTGTAGAAGCACCAGCAATTGGAAATATAGTAGCAACATTTTCTTGTGTACCTCATGCTGCAATATCTTTTGCCCCTACACCAGGAGCATCACTTTCAGTTGTAGGAAATCCACCAGTAGTTCAATTATTATAATAAGTATCTTTGTCGTCTTCATTATTAGCTAAAGTATTCCCACCATCAATATCTTTTGCATCAAATTCATTATAAGAATCTGATGAATAATACATAGTATGTTGTTGCCCACCTGCTGTTTCTCCAACAGGAATTGCAACTTCAATTGGAGCAATTGCTTTACCATTTTTATCAACTAATGTACCACCATTATTTAATAAATTAACTTCGGTACCAGTAGCTATATCTCCACCGGGACTTGTAATTTTGGGCAATGCTTGATCATTAATACTATCATAATGTTCAGTATGATCAGCTATGTCATATCCAAGAGCAGCATAGTTTCAATAGTTAACTCCTTGTTCAAAACCAGACATATAGTCATAATTAACATTAATATCTAATCCACCATAACAAGTGACAACATTTGTTAAATTGTGTTCACCAACAGGAGAACTTATTTGTCAAGCAGTAGAATACATTGCTGAAGCAAGTCCCGCAAGAAATCCCCCCCCTTGAGACATATAGTTAATTGAAACCGCATTTGTATAAAGTCCTGCAAGTAATGTATCATCAGCTAAAACTACTTGTTTATCTCCATAATTTTCTGAATAATTACTTCCGGGGACTGGGTCTCCATAAACTCCCTCAACATGACCAATAGGAGGATCTCCATATTCTGCATCAGGTTCAAATTCATCATATCCCATGATTGCACCTGCAAAATTGAATCCAGAAGAAACAACTATGTCATCTCCTTGATTAAAAGCTTTCATTGTTGGATCCATATATGTAGACCCATCATTACTATAAGCCCCATATGAATCAGTTTTGAACTTAGCATTATCATTATTATCTGTATATTCTGTAATGGCATTATGGGAATTAGTATTAAACCCACCGTCATTCCAGTTTTGCCCATTATTTCCTACAAAAGCGACATTGGTTGTTTGTCCACCAGACCCTCCAAAGGCCATAAATGAAGCTCCTCCCCCTACTGCTAGAGCAAGTAGACCAACAACACTAAAATTTACAATTTGTTTATTTTTTCTTTTCATGTTACCTCACTAACTTTCTTTCTTTTCTTCTCATTTGCCTATTCTCTTAAATCTTTTCTAAAGGCTTTTCCTGCCGCACTAGGACCGGTTCTTGATTTAAAGATCATCAAGAATACTAATGGTAGAATAAATGGAATCATGTGAATGAAGTATGCAGTTTCTCCAGAATAACCCATTGAAGTTCAACGTATTGCAAGTGCCATAACTATTGCAATGATAAATGAACCAATAGTAATTCCTTTCATTTTTCATCCTCCAAAAATTAGAATTCCAAATGAAATATATCCATAACCATATACTGATGTAATATATGTATTTTCATAAACTATTACAATTGCCATAGAACTTATTGCTGTTAACATTCCAACAAGAAGTAATGAACTATATCTTGTTTTAGTAACAGAAATCCCTGCTGTTTCAAGCGCATAAGGATTTTCTCCTGCTGCTTGTAATCTTAATCCTCATTTAGTTCAATAAAGTAAAATTGAAATTATTACAAAAGCAATTACTAATAAAACTAAAATTATTCCTAAATATTCTCATTGCCCTAATGAAGATCAGCCTGCATCAGATGACACATGACGTGGAATAGAACCACTTAAATATGGAAATAAAGTAGTTTTTGAATAAAGTGTTATTCCAAGAGCCAAAGCAATAACAGGTGCTAGTAAATTAAGTGCAGTTCCTGCAATAATATGGTCTCCAAGCATTGTTATTGTTGCAAATCCTAAAACTACATTTCAGATCATTAATAGACCCATAGTAATAAGTAAAGCAAGCAATACTGGAATAATATCTCCAGGAAGTCCCAAACAATTTTCAAATGTATTTAAGAAGATTAAAAATGAACAACCACCAATTACCATTCCTCCTTCAATCGCAATATTAACTGTTCCAGATTTTTCTGAAACTAATGCTGCTAATGAAGCTAACATAAATGTAGCAAATAATGCTAAAAATATTAATAAGAAAGTCATTATTTCATCATCTCCTCTCTAGTTATCTCAGAGGTTTTCATTTCCTCTTTTTCTCTTAAAAATTGTTGATGTTTAATTGCTAGTTCTTTTTCTTCAACTAACAATTTTAAAGCAGCACTACCAATTTTTTCTTGTTCTGCTCACGCTTTAAATTCTATTTCTTCAGTTTGTTCTTGAATAGTAACAAGTCTTTTTTGTTCTTCTTTTCAAACAATTTTTAAATGTTTTTCATATAATTTTTGATTTTTATTAACAAGTTTTTTAGAAATAACTTCAATTCTTTTTTGTTCTTTAACTATGTGTTTTTTTAAGTTTGCAATTTTTTTATCTTTTTTAACTTTGAAAGTTTTCACATTTGCACTAGTTGGAAGATTATTTTCTAACTCATTATTAAATTGTTGATTTAAAAAATCAATTTGTTTTTCATAATATCCAATAAATGATTTTGCTTCATTAATATCATAGACACTGTAATTTAAATTGTCTTGAATTAAACTAACATATTTTGAATAATGTGGAACATCTATTTCATGTTCCTCTCATGGCACCACAGCACTATTACCTTTAAACCATTTTTCTTGTGGTCTTACAATAACAAAGTAATTAACCATTGCAATTAGTAAAATAAGCATTGCCATAATGAAATTAATAATATCCATATCCAATAGCCCATAAACCATTTCAAGTGATGAAGTTAGATAAGCAATTAGAATTGATGAAAAGATAATTCCAATTGGATTACAAAATCCAAGAAGGGCAATTGTAATTCCTAAAAAGGCTTGAGTTGGTAAATCAGCAAGAATTGTAACATTAACATTTCCAATAATACTTAGATAATAAATTACTCCAGCGAGACCAGCAAGTCCCCCAGAAATTGCAATAGATTTTTCTCATTCTCTATCTTTATTTATTCCAACATAATCACCAACAGTAATATTTGATCCTAAGATATCTTGTTTATAACCTCAAGTTGTTTTTTTGTATAAAAATCAAAAAACAACAATTAAAATAATAGCAATGGGAACACCATAATTAAAGTAAAGTGATCCGCCAAAGAAAGCATTTGCTCCTTCTCATCTTAGGCCATTACTTGTAACTTGATCAGGAATTAAATCTCCATTTGTATCAAAGAAAGCAACATTCCCTTGTTGTGTTAAAAATAACACTAAATAGAAAATAATTCAGTTAAACATAATTGAAGTTAAAACTTCATGAATTCCAAAAACTGTTTTAAATTTAGCAATAACTCATCCAATAAGTGCCCCTGCTGCAATAGCAGAAGCTAGAACAAGAATTACACCAATTGCTCCTGGACCGCCAAAACTAAGTGCAACAGTATAACCAACCATGGCACCACCCATGAATTGAGCACAGGCTCCAATATTAAATACTCCGACCCTAAAGGACACAAGTAAGGATAGTCCAATAATAATTAATCAAGCTAATTGGCCTAAAAAGTTACCAAAATTTGAAAAAGAATTTATTGGAGTTAAAAATAATAAATATAAAAATTGTCCTAAATCAGTAGGCGCAATAGCTGCTACCAATAGTATTGATAGAAAGATTACTCCAATAACAATAATTACTGATCAAAGTCCTTTTTCAGTAACAATTGATTTATCAGGACGTTCCCCGGCTTTGGTAACTATTTTTACATTTGTAAAATCATTTGCCGCAATCATTCTAGACCTCCCCAATCATCATTTTAGAAACTACACTTCATGCAGTTTGTTTTGGATCTATAATATCTACAATTTTTCCTTTATACATAATTGCAATCCGATCACAAACTGCCATTAATTCATTAATTTCAAGTGAATATAATAAAGTAGCTTTCCCTGGAGCTGATTTAATCATATTAGTATAGATGTGATCAATTGCACTAATATCAAGTCCCCGAGTTGGGTGACCAGCAACAAGTAATTTATGTTCTTTTGCAAGTTCTCTTTGAACTACAAATTTTTGTTGATTTCCTCCTGAAAGGTTTCTAATTAAAATAGAATTTTCATAAGCTCCATCAATATTTCCTTCTTTAATATTTCTTGTTGTAATATCATCAACTGCTTTGTAATCAATTGTAAGTGATTTACCTGGAAGATGTTTTAGGAAATCAGCTTGTTTTCTTTTAAGTATTTCAATGTTTTTATCAATTAGTTTCATTGCTCTTAAATCATTTGCACTTTTAGCTTGTTTGTAGCTTTGTTTTAAATGAGCAATTTCTGAAGCATTTAAAGCTAAATTATCTTTTGCAGTTTGATCTTTTTTAGACATCCATCAACTAGAAACTCCAGGAGTTTCATAAGTTGAAATAATTGTATTAAAATTAAGATCTCTTTCAGATACCATTCCATGTTTTGCGCGGTCAATTGGAATATGAGAAATAAATTTATTTCTTGCTCTAATTGGCATAAAGTCTTTTAAGGCTCCACTTGCTGAAGCAAGCACGTCATCTTCGAAAGTAATTTTTCCAACTGTTGGAGCTTCTAGCCCAGTAACAACAGCAATTACTTCTTCTTGACCATTACCCTCAATACCAGCAAGTCCAAAAATTTCTCCTTCGTTGATTTCAAAGTTAACATTTCTTACTGCAATAAATCCTGAATCTGCTTCAAAGGTAAGATTTTCAACTTTAAAAATTGGATTTTTAGCAACTGTTCTTTTAGGATATTTAAGTTGAATATTTTTCCCAATCATTTCTTTTGCCATTGTAGCAGTACTTAAGGCTTTTGTATTTTGATGAGTTCCCATTAAAATTCCCTTACGGAGAATAGAAACACGATCAGCAATTTGTTTTACTTCTTGCAATTTGTGAGAAATAAAGATAATTGTTTTTCCTTCTTTTTGCAATGCTTTAATTGTTTTCATTAAAGAAGCAATTTCATTTACAGAAAGTGTAGCTGTTGGTTCATCAAAAACAATTAGATCTTTGGGTTCCCAAAGAACTTTAAGGATTTCCACCATTTGTCTTCTACCAACAGATAATTTTCCTGCAAGTGTTTTTGGATTTAATTCAATATTATATTGATCACAAATTCAATCAAATCTTTTTCTTGCGTTAGCATAAGAAACAATTCCTTTTTTAATAATGATTTGTGATTCAACTTCAGTTTTAGCATGTAGGTAATCAACTTTTGCTTTAATAACTGCAGCTTCTTTTAGATTAGCTCGATATTGTTCATTTAAGGAAAAATTATCTTTAATAATTTCTTCACTTAAATTATCTTTTGCTTTGATAAGGGCATCTCTTTTACCTTTAAGTTCAACAATATTTTTGGGTTCTTTTTTTAATTTAAGAGAATTAATTTTTTTAAGCAGAGTATTTTTTTTATCTTCCTTTGTAGTATTTTCTAATTTATCTTCAAGTTCAACAAGTGACAATTGTTTATTTTTATCAAATTGACCTTTTGCACTCTTAATATTTTCAACTACAAGTTCAATTTTTTCTGCTAGTTTAATTTCTTTTTCTGTTTTCTTAAATAATGCAACTTCAAGTGCATCTAATTCTTTTTTAATTGGTAATGAATAATTTTTCTGTGCTTTCAATTCATCGTAAGCATCATGAAAATCATGCATCGCTGTTATTGTCCGTTCAGTATATTCAGCTTCAAGTTCAGGTTGTTCTTGACCTAAAATAATATTTTCTAATACACTAAATCTGTCCACAAGATGGAAATGTTGATGAACCATTCCAATTTTGTATTTTCTTGCAGCTCCGGATGTATACATATCCACTTTTTTTCCGTTAAGAAAAATATCACCTTCGTCCTCTTTGTAAAGTCCAAAAATAATATTCATTAGTGTTGTTTTTCCAGAGCCGTTTTCCCCTACCAAGGCATGAATTTCATTACGCGTGAAATTCAAGGAAATGTTATCGTTTGCAATAATTTTACCGTTTAAAAACGTTTTTGTAATATTCCGCAATTCCAAGATAGAATCATTTTGTTGTTGCAACAAATTATCTTTTGGTTGGGAAATGTCTTTCTTTGCTACCATATAGACCGCCTCTATTTTTTATATCTTTAATATATCGTTCATATATAAATATTTATATATTTTTATACATTCTATATTAGTAAATTATAAATTTATTAGTCCTGTAGCTTAATTTTATTAATATTCTTAATATTATATCAAAATATTATGATAAAAAAAGGTAGAGAAAAATGGGTTAAAATCCTAAAAATAGCCCTATTTATTAAGAAAAATAGGGTTATTTGCCAACACAAAATGTGGCAAAAAGACTGATCATATAATCTTGGTCTACTTCAAGTCCAATAATATTTCCAATAATTTTTAAAGTTTGTTCTAGTTCAAACATAATAATATCTGCACTATGCCCAACACTAATCATTTCTGATCCAGATTTAAGATGAGTTAAAGCATCACTAAATTGATCAATTTGATTCTGGGTTACAAGTAAAGAATCACTATTTTGACTAAGATCAAAAAAGTTAGTTTTTATATTTAACTCTAGAGCTTGCAATAATTCTTCAATATTATTTTTAAGGGCACTAATAGTTATATAACCTTTATGACTTTTTAGATCACCTTTGGTAATTACATCAATAGTATTTGGATTTAGTTTATTAATGTAAGCAAGTGCACTTGTTTCCTTTTTTAAATCCTTTTTACCATCGAGCAATTTTATTACAATATCTGCTTGTTTAATTGTTTTATTAGTCCGACTAATTCCTTCTTTTTCAATTTCATCAGTTGTTGCTCTTATTCCTGCAGTATCTTGAAGTGTTAAGCAAATTCCATTAAGATATAAATCTTTTTCAATTACATCTCTTGTTGTTCCTTCAATTGCAGAAACAATAGCCCGGTCTTCTTTTAAAAGTGTATTTAAAAGTGTTGATTTCCCAACATTTGTTTCCCCAACAAGGGCAACTTTAATTCCTCTTGAAACTTTAATTAGTCTTTTTGAATCATCAATCATTTTTTCAAAAGAAATAATGTATTTTTTTAAGTTTTTATTAATTAGAGCTAAATTATATTGTGGTAAATCTTCATTTTCTGGATAGTCAATTAAGATTTGAATATTAGCAAGCACTTCTCCTAATTTTTTAATAATATTATGAATTACCTTTGATTCTTTTCCATTAATATTTTCTGTTGCTAATTTAGCAAGATCTTTATTTTTAGTAAGAATCAAAGTGTTAATTGCTTCAGTTTGGCTTAAATCCATTTTATTATTCATGAATGCTTGTTTCATGAATTCACCTGGTTCAGCTTGTTTTAAGTCAAAAGCAACAAGCATACTTATTATTTTTTTTACTACAAATAAAGAGCCATGAAATTGTAGTTCTACAACATCTTCTCCTGTAAAAGAATTTGGTCCTATAAAAGAAAGAACTAATCCTTCATCAATGTATTCATTATTTTCATCATAGATTTTTTGGTATTGCACTTGGTCATGTCCAAGTGTAATTTTATCTTTAAAGATTTTTTCCACCACAAAAAATGTTTCTGGTCCAGAAATCCGGATAATCGCAACATTTTGATTTATAGGGAGGGTGACAAGTGAATAAATTGTTTCCATTATCTTTAATTATAATGCTAAATTTGCAAAAGAAAAAGTAGGAACGAATTCCTACTTTTAATATTTCTAATACTGTTTGTAAGCGATTTCTCCCAAACAAATAGTTTCTTCAATTTCTAATGTCTCTTTATCGAGAATTAGAATGTCGGCTTCATAATTAGGAGCAATTTTTCCTAATTTTTCCTCAAGCCCTAATAGTTTTGCTTGATTTATTGAAGTAGCATCTGAGGCTTCTTCAATAGAGGCACCGGTAAAATTAATATAATTTCTAAAGTTATCAATCATTGCTGAGATTGAACCAGCAATTGATGTCATATCTTCAAGATAAATTGTGTTTCCTTTTTTAATTATTTTTAATCCACCAAGTTTGTAATTATCTCCATCAGGCATCCCTTTTGGACTTGTTGAATCAGTAATTAAAAGCATTTTATCTTTAGGAACATTTCGATAAGCAAGTGTTACTGCGGGTGGGGTTACATGAACTCCATCAGCAATTATTTCAGTATACATTCCTTCAGTAAGAAAGGCAGCTAAACTAGCCCCATTTTCTCTTTTATTTACTGGAGGAAGCATTGCATTATACAAATGGGTTAACTTATTTAGGCCATACTTGGCATGACGATTAATTGTATCAAAATCAGCCATTGTATGTCCAGCAGAAGCAATAATTCCTTTACTGTGCATATATCTAGTTACAGATACTGGAACAAGTTCCGGAGCATAGGTAACTATTTTGATATGGTTTTTAGAAACTTTTATTAAGTGATCAAGTTCTCCTGTTGTTAATGGGCGCAATAGACTTGGATCATGTGCACCTTTTTTAGCAGGATTAATGAAGACCCCTTCTAAATGTATTCCTAAAATTCTGGTCATATTTTTAGGAGGTTTTTCAATAAATTGAATAACATTTTCAAGCGCAAGATCAATATGTTCATCCGTATCTGTAACAGACGTATGATAAATTGAAGTTGTTCCTTCGGCAGGTAGATTTTTTAGATACTTAGTTGTTTGATCAACAGAAGCATCCATAAAATCCGTTCCGTAACCCCCATGGGTATGAATATCAATAAATCCAGGTAGGATATAATGATTTTCTTCAGTAGAATCAAGCTCTTCTACTTTAACAATTTTTTTTCCTTCGATCGTAACTTTAATTGGTTTTTCTTGTTTACTATAACCTTCTAGAATCATTTTTATTTTGATCCTCTAAAATCAGTAACATCAAATTTACTTAAGTCAAGGTCTGCTGCCGCAGCGCTGTCAAGGATATAAACTGTATTTGGATGTTCTTGCAGTTTAGAAGAAGGAACTTCAGTGCAAACTGGGCCTTCAAGCATTCATTTTGCAGGAACACGTTTATTTTCTCCAATAGCAATCATAAACATTTGTTTAAAATTCATGATTGTTTGGACTCCAACAGTAATTGCCTGAGTTGGAGTTTCATCTAGTGAAGCAAATTTTCCTTGTGCAACAAGCACATCTCTAGTTTTTGGATTTAGTTCTGTAACATGAGTTAGGGAATCTAATGGTGTTCCTGGTTCATCATAAGCCATGTGACCATTAGCTCCTAAACTAATATATTGCAGATCTATTCCGCCAGCTTTATTAATTTTAGCTTCATAAGCTTTCGCTTCTTCACAAGGATGAGCACTTAGCCCATCTGGAATAAAGATATTTTCTTTTTTAAGGTTAATTCCACAAAAGAGATTCGTATCCATTTGGTGACGGAATGATTCTTTGTTACTTAGTGGCACCCCAACAAATTCATCAAGATTAAAGCTTTTGATTCCTGATCAATCTGTATGATTTTCCTTGTGATCTTTTTTTATTAGGGCATAAACTCCAAGTGGAGAAACCCCGGTTGCAAACCCTAGATTGGCTTGCGGATGTTTTTTAACGTAATTAATGAAATAATCTGCAATTCATTTTGATGAATCTTCTCATCCATTAAAAATATAGATTTTCTTTTTCATGTTTAAAATTCCTTTGCTAGTTAGTTTTATTAATAATTATATATAGTCTTATATAGAAAGCATCTTTTAAATTTATTTAGCAGGCAACATTTTTGATTTATGACTACTTTCATAATCTTTAATAAGATCACGAACTCTGTTTGAAACATTTTCAACATCTGTCCCAACAATTAAATGTAGTGATCCTTTTCCCATTCTTAGAATAGTGAAGAATCCAGCTGCTTTAAGTGCTTTATCATCTATGTGTGCTTCATGATTGTCTTTAACTATTAGTCTAAATCTTGAAGTACAATTATCAAAGTTGATTAGGTTATCATGCATGTATATTTGATCAAATACTGCCTGAGCCATACTATCATATTTTTCTTCTTTTGAAGGTTTTGCACCTTTTTTAGATTTTTTAGCTTTTACAACAACAGGTTCTACACCTTCATCGGGGATTGTTTCTTCTTCTCCCCGGAAGGACGCAATTCTTGCTGCTGCTTCTTCATTTTCTGCTCCAGAATCTCTACCTGGTGTTGGTACATTCATTTTAATAATTACCATGTAGAAACTTACTAGATATACTCAGAACATTACAAAGGCAATTGGGAATATTCATAGTGGGTTAGCTAGCCATGGAACTTGTGCATATGCTGCTACTTGTCAACTTAGTCAGAATGAAATTGTATAATCAATTAATCCAGCTGAGAATCCAAATCCTAATTTAATTCCCATTGCAGTTACAACTGTTCCAAAGGCAGCTGTAAAGAAACAGTTCATTAAGTAAAGAACCGGTGAAACAAAGATAAAGGCAAATACCAGTGGTTCATCAATTCCTGTTAGGAAGGATACAAAAGCAACCCCTCCCATATAAGTCATAACTTCTTTCCGTTGATCTTTAGGAGCTGCATAATACATTGCTGCAGCTGCTCCAGGTAATCCCCCTATAAATAGTGGGAAATATCCAGCTTGGAAAGTTCCAGCCCCAATTATTCCAGCTTGGAATGCTGGAATATCACCAGATATAATAAAAATTGGTTCTAAGGCTAATAAATTATTAAATTCTAACCCATGAGTAGAATCATAAGCAGATAAAGTAGGATCAGCTTCAAGAAGTACTCTTGTAGCTTCTTTAGATTGTTCTAAATTATGCCCAACAACTGGTAGTTGGAATCATAGGAATGTATTTATAATATGATGCAATCCTAGTGGTTGACATAATCTATTAAAGATACCATAAACAAGGAATCCAAAGTCAGCATGTCATCCTTCTGATGCTCCAACTCATTGTCCAATTGAAATTAGTACGTATTGACCTCATGGTCATACTACAGCAAAGATAAATCCTACTACCCATACTGATGTCATAGCAAGCATAGGGATAAATCTTCTTCCTCCAAAGAAGGCAAGAGATTGAGGGATTGCAATTTCACGATAATTATTATATAATCATGCAACTACAAGTCCAGCAATAATCCCACCAAACACGTTTGTATCAAACATGTATGCTCCAGTTGCAGAATATAATTGAACTGGTCTTGCTTCTATTGTAGTATCTATTCCATTAAATGTAATTGGAGAAGTCCCAGAAAAAATTGTATCCATTCCTCCAGGAAAATATAATAGTCTAGTTAATCCTCCATCAATTTCAGCATAAACACTGGCTTCACTATCAGTAAAGCTTACAGCAGCCAACATTTCTTCAATTTTAATTGAATTTGCTCCGGGCCCTTCTCATGTTATTGTTCCTTCATATCCTTCAATGATATTAGTAAAACTTCCATCAGGTGCAGCAGGGACAGCAGTAATTGTAATTTCAATATTTGTTATTGCTGGGTTATTAACTCATTCTCCAATTGGAGAACCATGAATAAATACATTAACTCCAGCTAAAGCATGCATTCAAGCATACATAACAGCAATTTGTGATGGGTCTGACATATTTAAATTACTAAACATGTTCATTACATCCCCGGGCGTATATATTAAGGCTCCAGAATATAGAAGCAATGGTAAACCTCCATCACCATTAATGGCAGTCATTCCAACTCATCCTACAGATGCTGATAATGCAGCTTCTCCACGATAGTCATCAGACATTCCAAACCCAATACTTATAGCAAAGAATAAAGGCAATCAAGTAAAGATTACGGCTCCAGGTGTTGCCATAATAAATCCTATTCATCACATTCATGCTCATCCATCAACTGAGTTAAGAGGAATGGCATTAGGAGCCATTAAAAGGTTCCCCAGCCGATTTATTAATGCAGCAAATGGAAGAATACAAATTGGAATGATTAGTGATTTAGCAAACTTTTGAAGTCAGTTAAATAATCTATTACCATATGATTTTCACATACCTTTATCAGTAACTTTAGTAATTATTGAATTAGTATTCACTATTCGTTTTTCCTTTCTTTTTTATTTTTTCTTTTTAAAATCTATATTAAGAAAATTTTATTTTTCTATATACAATTCTTAAAAATAGTTTGTTAAAAAACAAAAAACTATTAAGAACACTATAATTATTTTTCTTTTATAGATAATTACAAAATATTTAAAGAATTTGTATATAAGTATAATAAAACCGAAAAAAATGACATGATTATAACTAATTTTGTTTAAAATTTAGTTATATATTCAAATTTAAAACAAAAGAAAAATAAATTGAATTTTAAGTTATAAATATTAAAGAATAGAAAAGTTATGGGAACTGCTGGAATTATTATCGGAACATTAATTGGTTTAGGTTTTATTATCTTAGGTCTTTCGCTTTGCTGATGATTTTTTGCAAATAAAAGCCGTGATAAGGAATTTGATGCAAAAGTAAAAGGCCTTGGTATGTTTAATTTAAAAAAATTAGGCTATCAAAATGTTTTAGTAGTTACTATTCTTATGGGACTCATTTTTGTAATTTGTGGAATAGCAGTGATCCTTTTTTCTTTTACTATCGAATTACCTTGAAATCCATTTAATTCTAAATAGATACCAAAATTATTTATTAATAGTAGAATCTAAATTACTATCATCATTATTAATAATTTCTTGAATTTCTTTAAGTTCTTCTTGAAGTAATTTTTCTTTATTAATTAAAATCTTTTTATTTCTTTTAGTTAATTTTAAATCTTTTCTTTTTTGCTTTTCTATTTTATTATCTTCATTAAATTCTTTTAAAACACTTAACCCAAAGAAAAATCCCCCACCATATTTTTTTGTATTAATAATATACCATATGAAAAAAAGAACAAGCAAAAGGATTGTTAAAACAAATACAGCAACAATAATTCAAATACTTGTGCTTGCCATAGTATTTTAATTATAAATTTTTAATAAAAAAATCCTTAATTAAATTAAGGATTAATTTTTTAATTATAAGTATATTCTATTTTTCTACTTTAACTCGTTTACCTTTGGCAACTTGATATCAATGCCGTCCAAGTTCTAAAGTAATTGTAAAGACTGCAGATGATATTCAATAAAAGGCAAGTAATACAGGAACAGTAAGTCCAATTACAATGAAAACACCAACCATAATATTTTGAGTTTTATTTTGTTTTTTCTGTGCTTTTTTTTCTGCTTCAGTTACTTGTTTTACACCTTTTCTTTTTTGAGAAAGTCAACCAGGTAATTTTGCAGAAATTCCTTGCATCATTCCGACAGATATTCCTACCATTATATAAAGAATAAATAGCGAACTAAAGATTCCTGAAAGCGCTGAGACTGAAAATGAGAATTTTCCAATAGCAGCAATTTTATAAACTGGAACTGCAGAAATTAAGATCCACATCGAAATAAAGATTGGCATCGTAATGAAAATGGTTCCAAACGAGCCAAGGGGATTTATTTCCTTTTTCCGATAAAGGGCCATAACTTCTTGCTGTTTCCGTTGTTTCATCTGTTTATTATCACCATATTTTTCATATTTGGCGTTAATTCTTGCAACTTCAGCTTGTACTTCCTGCATTTTTTGTTGATTAGAAGTTGATTTAAGAGACATTAATGATCCCACACCACGAAGGAAGAAAACAATAAAGAACACTCCTAAAAGCACTCCTCATGCTCCAAAGATTCTAAATGGAAAGATTACATGTTGCACAAAAAGAGCAACTTGTGAAATTGGGAAGAGGAACAACCCATATAATGGGCCAAACTTAACATTTCAAGCTCATCCTCAATCACTTCAACCAGCAAAGATTCCCCGAGCAGTATTTCCTTCATCAATTCCTCTACTACCAGAGTTATATAAAGAACTATCAAGTGTAGTTTTATGAATTGAATTATTTGATCAAGCAAGAGGTGTTGTAGTTCCCCTTATAACTTCATCTGGAGAATCTTTATAATCTTGAGTTGTAGGGCCAACTTTAGTATTAGAATCCATTCCTGCAATTGGTGTTGCATAAGCAACTTGATATAAAGTTTCATGAATTTCAGTTATTTCAGTTGCTTCAGCTTCGTTAGGAACCAAGTAAATTGTTCTCATACTTGTTACTTCTTGATAAGAAGTAAAGATATCTGCTGTATAAGTTTCGTTCATCATTTCATCAAAGTTTCGATCTGCTACTTCTTTATCATCAGATTCTGAAGAATCAGGAGGACCACCAACATTGGTTCAATCCTCTGTTCTTTGTGATGCAAAAAGTGGTTCTAGAGCATTATAGTAACCATCTTCATCTAATTCACCATATGCACCGTCATAAATATAGTCCCCATTTTTATTATAAAAACTACTGTTAGCATCATCATAAACTTGTTGAATAATATAGTAATCAAAAACAGTATCATCAGCTGCAACTACTTGTAAATTTCCATTACTATCAAGTAGTCCTCAACCTGCACATTGGGCAAGTGGATCAACATAAGTTTTGTTTAAATCTTTATTTGATCTTAAAGCTTTTTTATCTATATCCCAATTAGTAGGACGTAATGCTTTCATTGTATAAAGAGCATCATAAGTAGGAATTGTTGGTTGTTTTGGACTTACTGTACTTACATAATAAGCTTGTCCATTACTAACTTCATTCCCTTCTGAAGTTAATATATTATTATAATCTGCATTATAACCAGCATTATCAGTGGTAATAGCAATATCATCTATACTTGTTGTTGCAAAATATTGTCCGTCTCCAATTGGTTTAGTAGTTGAACCATCATTGTTTTTAATATCAACAAATTGGTTCATATAACCTCAAGTACTATAAATAGCAATATCACTAATACTAGTGTTTTTATTAAAATCTACATTAGAAGAATCTTTTACAAGTTTATAAAATTCACCATAACTTTTTTGAACTTTTATTATTCCAGAAGTTTTTTCAATTTCTTGAATTTGCAATTTAGGTGCTTCATCGCCAGTTATACCTAACAGGTCACCAATTGTAGTCTCAATTGAAGCCTCTTCTCCGCTATAAAAAGCAATTTCATTTGCAATACTTATTGCAGTATTAGTAGCAAAAGCATTAATATTTTCTTCAGGAATTACTTCTATTTTTTCAGGCTCTGTATCAGTAGCTTTAGTAATTACTGGTTCAATCATTCCTTCATAGGGAACTGCACTATCAGCCGCAATTTGTCACTTACCATTTTTAGGACCATCTTTAGTTTCTGGAGTTATTTCAGTTGGCATTGCATATCAACTAGTTACACTGGTTCCTGATAAACCACGAGGAGTAATTACTGATTCATATTCGCCTTCTATTACTTCGCCCTCATCATTTTTAACTGTTTTACTAGTAATAGAGAAATATTTGTTAGTATCTTCACTCTCAAAAGTAGGATCTTTGGTACCATCGCCAGTAATTTCATCACTAAGTATATTTCCAGAAGGATCTTGAAGAGAATCTTCTTTTAGTCTATCAACATAAAAGCTTTTTCAATCGCTAATTGCAGCTATTTCAATTTCTGCTCCTTCATCAGATGCATCTGTTTTTAAATAACTTGGGAATGTTGTAGAAACAAATAATGAATCTGTTCCATCAACTTCTATTAGAGTATCAGTTAACTGTTCAATATTAAACATTCCATATTTACTTATAGTCATTTGACCAGTATTAGTTTTTCCGGCATCTTGAATTGGAACAATTAAATCATCAATTTGCTCTATATTTTCAGGATTTTCTGCATAATACTCACCATCTTTAAAATGAGGATTAAGAGTTACCATGTCCCAGGGTTTTAGTTCAGTTCCTTCTCAACTCTCTAAATTTTCATTATCAACTGCATCATTTTCTTTTCCAGTTGCTTCTCAAACCATTTTAGTTTCTGAAGCAAACATATTAGGCGCTACTTCACTAGAACTAGAATAAAATTCAACTCCAGTTCCAATTTGATCTCCAGTTTTAATAATGAATTCATTAACACACCCTCAAAGTGTAGTAATAGTTAAAAGTCCATAAACAGATCATTTAGTTCCCTTTTTGGTTAGTTTTCAGGTTTTTTCTTTAGAAAAACCTTCACTCCCGTAGAATGATTTTTTTGCTTCCTTGTAAAATGAATGATTACTATTGTTGCTGCTTGGTTTTTTTGTCATTAAATTATCTTATCTATCTCTTGTTTTAATATTTTGGTTTTTTTCAAAAAATCTAACTCAGTAAATGGTTTTTTAACAATCACAACAAGATGAAAATGATTTTGATAAATATTTAAGCTATCAATAATATTTTTAACTTGTCTTTTTTGTTTGTTTCTAAACACTGCATTACCTAGTTTTTTGGGAATGGAAATTCCGATTTGAAAATTTTTATTAGGAACAAAAGAAATTAAAAAATATTTTGATCTAATCTTTTGTCCTTTATTTAACACATAATCAAAATGTTGAGGTGATGCTAATGAGTAAATTTTTTTCATATATTATTTCTTATTTTATCTTGTGTGTTTTTCAGAAGACACAGTTAATTTTTTTCTTCCCCGCGCTCTTCTTCTTGCTAAGACTCTTCTTCCATCTTTTGAAGACATTCTTTCTCTAAATCCATGAGCTTTTGCTCTTTTTCTTTTATTTGGTTGAAATGTTCTTTTGGTTGCCATTGGTCCTCCTTTAATTTTAGTGATTATAATTATTGCTTTAATAAGAAAATAATATTACCTTAATAAGAAATATATAGTCAATTTTAATTATATATAGAAAAAAATAATTATTTATGATAAAAAGCGGAGTTTTGAAAAAAAATAACCAAGCAGAATTTTGAAAAAGAAGAGAAAAAATAATTTTATAAACTTTTAAACAAGTTAACAATTAGAAACAAAATAGTTTTCCACATTATATGGCCAAATATAGCTCACTTTAAATAATTTTTGTGGAAAACTCCTAAAAGTTATCCACATAAATGCTTAAATTACCCCTTTGAATATTTTTGTGGAAAACTATTTTTTGCCATAAAAATAGAATATAATCATTATTGTATTATGGAAACAGTTAAATTAAATGATATTTGAAACAACATAATTAAATACACTGTCGACAATCTTATTAAAGAAGATCAAATTTTTTCTTTTGAACAAATAATTGGAAATTCAAAGCTAAAAGAAATAAGTGATGATAAAAAATCACTTATGGTAGTTACTGAAAGTGAATTTGCCAAAAACATAATTGAATCTGAATTTATTAACCAAATTAAAAATGGCATAAATCAAATTACTTCTTCAGATTATGATGTTACATTTTTTACTAATGATGATTGAAAAAAATGAGGAAAAAATGAATCAACAGAAGAGTTTTTTACTTTTAAAACACAATCTGATTCATTAAACCCAAAATATACACTGGAAAATTTTGTTCCTTCACAATCTAATAAAATGCTTTATACAGCTGCTATGTCTGTTGCTATTAAACCGGGAAAAAATTGAAACCCATTTTTTATCTATGGTGGAAGTGGGCTTGGAAAAACTCACCTTTTACATGGAATCGGAAATTTTGCCAAAACTAGAAATCCTAATTATTCAATTAGATATATTGAATCAAAAGATTTTGGATCTCTAGTTACCAAAGCAGCCGTTAGCCATCAAGCAGGAGAACAAATTGAAAATATTAAAGAAGAATATATCCATTATGATATGTTACTTATAGATGATATTCAATTTATTCAAACAATGCCCAAAGTAAAGGAAATCTTTTTTGGTATTTTTTCTTACTTTATTGAAGAAGGAAAACAAATTGTAATTACTTCAGATCAATACCCAGAAGAACTAAAAGATTTTGAAGCTCGATTTATTACTCGTTTTAAATCAGGGCTATTACTTTCAGTCCTACCTCCAGATATTGATACTGCTAAAAAAATACTGCGCATGAAAATTAACCAAAGGGAAGATTTTAATATAAACAACTTCGAAGATTCTGCTTTAGAATTTATTGCAGTTAATTTTGGAAGTTCTGTAAGAGAACTTGAAGGGGCATTAAACCGAATTATTCTTTGAACTATTACTAATGATGATATTGATACTGTAACCTTAGAAAATTTAACAGAAATTTTTAAAGGAATGTACAATAAAAGACACAACGTTACAACAAAAAGAATTATCCAATCAGTTGGAAAATATTATGGAATTCCTGAAGCAGCAATTATGTCTAAAGCAAGAAAAGCTGATGTCATGCAAGCAAGACATATCGCCATCTATTTTTGTCGAACTATGCTTGACATGAATTTAATTTCCATTGGAAGACTTTTTGGAAAAGATCACACTACAATTATGAATTCAATCAAAAAAATTGATAATGAACGTAACAAAAATAATGATCTTAACATTGCTTTATTTGAACTAAGAAAAATCATTGTAAATAATTAAATATTAAATAAAAAATAATTTAAAAGGAAAAATTATTAATAGAAAAAGAGACATTTTATGCTCATGTTTCTATGCACTTTCCATATCTTTGGCTAAAAGTGAATTAAAAATTCCTTTATAGTCCTCAAAAAGTCCCTCTATAGTTTGAAAAAATAACTATTAATAATTAAAAAAATAAACTAGATTAATTTAAAAATTTAATCAACAATTTATTTTGTTTATATTTAAAGTTAATTTGTTTGGGTGGTTGGACAAATTACTATTTCTCTAATTGTCACTTTTTGTGGTTGTTCAAGAATAAAGAAAGCTGTATTTGCAATATCTTTTGCTTCAATAAAACTATCATGTTTATCGCGATCATCTTCATAATCTTTTTTAATTGCTAAATTTGTTGTTCCATCTAATAAATTAGTTTTAACTATTCCAGGTGAAATAAGAGCTACTCTTATTCCTTTTTCTGCAACTTCAGCCCGAACAGTTTCACTAAAACCACGAATTGCAAATTTTGTAGCAACATAATCTGCATGATTTGCATAGATATTTATACCTGCAATAGATGCAATATTTAAAATTGTTCCAAAATTATGTTGAAGCATTGATTTAAGGGCAATTTTTGTTCCAAAAATAACCCCATTAATATTTATTTCATTTTGCCGAACAATAGTTTTAACATCTTGTAAATCAATTCTTTCAAGATTCATAATTCCGGCACAATTAACCATATTTTTAATTGGGCCAAATTTCTTTTCTCCAACTTTTATTGCATCTTCAAATTCAATGTAATTTGTAACATCAACTTTTTTGAAAATAACCTCTTGATAATTTTTTAAGTCCTTTTCAATTTGATTAGTTTTTAAGTCTAAAAGTAATAATGAGTAATCACTACTTGCTGCTTTTAAAGCAATAGCGCGACCTATTCCTGAATTTGCCCCAGTAATTACTGTAAAATTTTTCATCTTATTTTTTCCCCTTTACCATAATATTTTATTAATTAATAAATTGCATATAATTAAAATCTAACAATATTATACATTGCTTAATTTTTTTATTTTTTAGCTAAAAATTAGAGTTTTATTCCTTCAAAATAATTTCCAATTATTAATGAAGGTTTTTGTTTATTAATTACAATTTCATAAAGTAAAGCAAATAGTTCTGGATCATAACCATATTCTAAAGTTGCTTTTCTAATTACTTCAATTGATCTAAGCCCCTCAACTGTTGTAAAGGTTGAAAGAATTTTTTTAGTTACTTTATCTGCAGAACCAATTTTAAACCCAGTGGAATAATTTCTTGATTTTTTAGAAGAACCAGTAAGATATAAATCCCCGATTCCAGCAGGAGTATAAATAATTTCAGTTTTTCCATTATTTAAAATTTCCATCAGTTTAGTTATCTCTCTTAAAACTTGAGTAAAGATTAATGCTTGTGCATTTTCAGTGTAGCCAAGACCAGCAACAATTCCAAGTAGAACTGCATAAGGGTTTTTTACAATAGAAACTAATTCTGTTCCAACAATATCATTATGGGAAAGAACTTTTACGTTTTTTGAACGAAAAACATCGAGCAGTAAATTAGCTGTTTCAATATTTTTACATGCAAGCACAAACTCAGTTGGTTGTTTATTAATAAGATCAACTGCAAAAGAGGGACCAGATAATTTTAATACATCAATAAATAATTCTTTAGGAACAATGTCTTTTATTAATCGATGAAGTAAACGATCATTTAGATAATCAAACCCTTTTGATAAATTAATAAAGTAAGCTTTTTTATTCATGTTAGGAATAATAACTTCTCTAAGGACTGGTTCCATAACATGTGAGGGTAATCCAATAATAATAATTTCACTATCATTAAAAGCAACAGCTGGATCATCAGTTGCTTTTATTTTTGTTGATAAATGTTTAGAAAAGTATTTTGAATTCTTATGATTTCTATTTATATCAGCAATTTCTTTTTGATCAACACCATAAAGAATTACCTCTCGATTAATAAGAACTAAATTTTGGGCAATTGCAGTTCCAAAAGCACCCGTTCCAACAATTACTATTTTTTTATCATTAATTTTATTTTTTGTTTCCATTTTCTTTATTAGTTAAATTTTACAACAAAAAATAATGAAAATAGAACATTGAATTTTAAAATAAATAAATTATGTTTGTTGACATTTTAATACTAGTTTTTGTTTTACACATGATATGGTCATTTTTCCACAAGCAATATTTTGAAAATAATTAATTTTGCTGTGTAAAAAAATGTTTTTAACAAATTAACCACACTAATAACAATAATAAAAATATAAATAAATATATTTTCAAAAAATTAAGAAATTAAATAAATAGTACAACATTATTGTTAGATTTATTCTATTTAAAATATAATTAATTAAAGGGTAAATAGTAAAATGAATTTTAAAATTAAAACAAAAATACTGAAAAAATATTTAAAACATTTAGCTCTAGGAATTCCACCAGTTGCTCATCGTCCTGAACTATATGGAGTAGCAATTGATGTTTATGATAATAGAGTAGTTTTTCAAATTCGTAATGATTATTTTGATCTAAAAATTGAAGAAGTAGATTTGAATGTTTTGGAAATTGTTGCTCCAGGAAAGATTCTTGTAAAAGCAAAAACACTAAATGAAATTGTCCAAAAAATTGAGGACGAAGATATTGAACTTATTGCAATTGATAAAAACATTTTAGTGGTTAAATCAGAAGATTCAGAATATGAATTAAACTTACTTAATTCTGATAAATATGAAAGAGCAATTTTTAATTATGATCAAGGATTGGAACTTAAAATTGATAGTTTTGATTTTAAAAATTTAATTCAAAAAGTTGTTGTTGCTGGAAATGAAAAATCATCAAGAAGAATTTTGCAAGGAGTTAATCTTATTTATAAAGATGGAATTATTAATGCTTTTGCAACTGATAACGTACATATTTCTTTTGCAAAAACAAGAGCAAAAGCTGAACAAGATTTCGAAAAAATAATTCCCATTAAAATCTTAAAAGAATTAATCAGAATTTTTGATGAAAGAGGAGAATTAACCTTGATTTTCTTTGATCAAAAACTAATTGTGCAAGCAGAAAATGCAATTGTCCAAACTAATTTAATTGAAGGAAAGTTCCCCAATCTTTTAGATATGTTTCCACAAGAATTTAAATTTAAATTACTTACTCAAAAAGAAGAGCTAATCACTTTAATTGATCGGACAACAATTTTAAATCCTAACAAAACTTCTACTTCTCTACTTGTAAAACTAATTATTAATAATGATGAATTAAGTTTTGAATCTAGAGAACTGGAAATTGGTTATGCAAACGTAACTACAAAAAACTTTACCTTTGAAGGGGAAAATATTTTTCAAATTTCATTTTCACCAAAATATATTATCGAAGCTTTAAAAAATATTGATAATGAAATGGTGGAAATTAAATTCAATAGTTCTCAAGAACCATTCATAATTAATGGTCAAAATGATAATAATTTTAAATCATTAATTCTTCCTTTTAGAACATAATTAACCCTGATTTATTTAACTTATAATTAACTTATTTTTAACTTAAATTTAAGTCCATTTTTCTTTTTGAAGTACCTCATAGACAAGGTATAATTTATATGTAAACAATACACCTAATAATAGTTATTTTTTGATGTAAATTGTTTGTAGAATTATCTTCAAATAATTTTCTTTTTATTAAATAATTATTATTATCAATGATTAAAATGATTTAAGTTAAAAAGATCAATCATTTTTTTATGTTGAAAATTGTACTTTATTAATCATAAAGTTAATCTAAATTTACAATATAAAAAAGAGATAAATTCTTTTTAAACTAGATCTAAAAACCTAAAATAAGATCACTTTTCTTAACTGAAATTCAGATGCTTAATTTGTGAAGGAAAAATATGAAAAACGACGATTTAAATAATTATGGAATTGAACAAATTCAAGTTCTAAAAGAACTTGAAGCTGTTCGTGTACGGCCAGGAATGTATATTGGTAATGTTGATAATAAAGGATTACATCATCTTGTTTGAGAAATAACTGATAATGCAATTGATGAAGCTCTTGCGGGATTTGCAACAAGAATGGATGTTAGTCTTAATTTAGATGGATCAATTACCATTGAAGATAATGGACGGGGAATTCCACCTGAAATTCATCCTGATACTGGAATTTCTACTATCCAAACTGTTTTTACAATCTTACATGCTGGAGGAAAATTTGGTGGAGAAAATTCTGGTTATAAAGTTTCTGGTGGACTTCATGGTGTTGGAGCAACTGTTACTAATGCATTGTCAGTATGACTTGAAGTTTCTGTTTATCGTGGTGGTAAAGAATACAACATTAGATTTGAAGATGGTGGAGAAAAAACTGAAGGTTTAAAAGTAGTTGGACCAACTAAAAAAAGAGGAACAAAAGTAAGTTTTCTTCCTAATTTTACTTTCTTTAATGAAGGGGTTAATGAACTTGACATCGATATTATTACTGAAAGATTAAAAGAAACTGCTTATCTAAATAAAGGATTTAAAATTGATATCATTGATGAAAATGATGAAGAAAAAAATATCAATTTTGAATTTGAAGGGGGAATTGCTGATTTTGTTGCTGATATTAACCAACAACGAGAAAAAATTACCACTGATATTATTTATGCTGAAGCAAGAGATAAAAAATATAATGTTGAAGTTGAAATTGCGATGCAATACAACACTTCTTATCAATATCAAATTCGTTCATTTGTAAATAATATTGCAACAACAGAAGGTGGAACCCATGAACAAGGATTTCTTAATGCAACTAGTTGAACAATAAATGATTATGCTAAAAAATATCTTCCTGAAAAAGAAAAACAACACTTTACTCATGAAGATATTAAAGAAGGACTTACTGCAGTTATTTCTGTAAAACATCCAGATCCAATGTATGAAGGACAAACTAAACAAAAATTTGCTAATAATGAAGTAAGAGAAATAGTTTATAAAATCTTTAAAGATAAATTTGGCCAATACTTGCTTGAAAACCCTATGCAAGCGGGTCAAATCTTAACAAAGGTAAAACTAGCCGCAAAAAGTAGAATGGCCGCTAATAAAGCAAAAGAAGAAACAAGAAGAAAAGATGTATTAGAATTTTCTACTCTTCCTGGAAAACTAGCTGACTGTGCTTCTAAAAATGTAGATGAAACAGAAATCTTTATTGTTGAAGGAGATTCTGCTGGTGGTTCTGCAAAAATGGGAAGAGATCGTGAAATCCAAGCTATCTTACCTTTGAGAGGAAAAGTAATTAATGCTGAAAGAGCAAGAATTGATAAATTATTTGCAAATAATGAAATCACTTCCATGATTACTGCTTTTGGAGTTGGAGTTGGACAAGACATTCGACTTGATAAACTTCGTTATGGAAAAATTATTATCATGACCGATGCTGATGTTGATGGTTCACACATTAGAACCTTACTTTTAACTTTCTTTTATCGTTACTTTAAAGTTTTAATTGAAGAAGGACATATTTATATTGCTTGTCCTCCCTTGTTTAAAATTACTAAAGGTAAAAGTGAAAGATATATCTATTCAGAAGCTGAAAGAGAAGAATTTATTGCTTCACTTGATAAAGATGTTAAATATTCAATTCAACGTTATAAAGGACTTGGAGAAATGAATGATCATCAACTTTGAGAAACAACTATGGACCCAGAAAATAGAAAACTACTTAAAGTTGACATTGATGATGCCGTAAGAGCTGATCAAGTCTTTACTAATTTAATGGGTGATGTTGTAGAACCAAGAAGAATTTTTATTACTAAAAATGCTAAGTTTGCAAAACTAGATGTGTAGGAGAAAATGATGGAAGAAAATAGCAAAGAAACTAAATTAACAAACCGTAATATCCAATCAGTTGCCATCACGAAAGAGATGGAAACATCTTTTATTGATTATGCTATGAGCGTTATTGTCTCAAGAGCAATTCCTGATGCAAGAGATGGATTAAAACCAGTCCATCGTAGAATTCTTTATGCAATGGATCAGCTTGACTTACCCCATAATAAAGCTTTTAAAAAATCTGCAAGAACAGTAGGAGAAGTAATTGCGAAGTATCACCCCCATGGTGATAGTGCAGTTTACGAATCACTTGTAAGAATGGCCCAACCATTTTCTATGCGTTATCCCTTAATTTGGGGACAAGGAAACTTTGGTTCAGTTGATGGTGATAGTGCTGCTGCGATGAGATATACTGAAGCAAAACTACATAAAATCTCTGCTTTACTTTTAGATGACATCAAAAAAGAAACAGTTGATTTTCAAGATAACTATGATGATAGTGAAATTGAACCAAAAGTACTTCCAGCAAAAATTCCTAATTTACTTTTAAATGGAACAACTGGAATTGCTGTCGGAATGGCAACCTCAATTCCACCGCATAATATTACTGAAGTTTTAAACGCAGCTATTGCTTTAGCTCATGATAGAGAACTTTCTTTAATTGATATTATGCAATATATTAGTGCACCTGACTTTCCAACAGGAGGAATCATTGTTAACAAAAATGAAATTCCTGCTGCTTATAATACTGGAAGAGGACGGATTATTATTAGATCAAAAGTTGAAATAAGTTTTGATGAAGCTAAAAATACCGGAAAATTTGTGATTACAGAAATTCCTTTTATGGTTAATAAATCAAATCTAATTTTAAAAATTGCTGACCTTGTAAAAAATAAAACCCTTACTTCAATTGCTGATATTCGTGATGAATCTTCAAGATTAGGAATTAGAATTGTTGTTCGACTTAAAAGAAACTTCATTCCTGAAGTTGAATTAAATAAACTTTTTAAACTTACAGCATTACAATCTACTTTTCCAATAAATTTAGTTGCTTTAGTAAATGAAAGACCAAGAACACTTTCATTAAAAGAAGCACTTATTTGTTACATTGATCACCAATTAGAAATCCTTGTAAGAAAAACAATTTATCTCTTAAAAAGAGCTGAAGCAAGAATTCACATTTTAGGTGGGCTTAAAATTGCCCTTGATAATATTGATCCAATTATTGCTTTAATTAAAGCTTCGCCAGATAATGCAATTGCAATTTCTAAATTGATTAGTGCATATAAATTAAGTGAAATTCAAGCAAAAGCAATTTTAGAAATGAAATTGCAAAGACTTACTGGTCTTGAACAAGTTAACATTCAAAAAGAAATTGATAATTTGGAAGCAGAAATTAAAGATCATAATCTTGTTATCGAAGATAAAGATGTTCAAGTTGAAAGAATCACAGAAATGATGCAACAAATTCTTGAACAATATGGAGATGAAAGAAGAACAGAAATTTCTGCTGATTCCCTTGCTTCAATCGATGATGAAGATTTAATTCCTGTTGAAGACATCGTTGTTACCCTTACAAACAATGGTTATATCAAAAGAATTCCTATTGCAGAATATAGAATGCAAAACCGTGGAGGACAAGGTTCTAAAGGAGTAACTACAAGTGATGGAGATTTTGTAACAGACATTTTAATTACTAATACTCATACAGATATTCTGTTCTTTAGTTCACTTGGAAAAGTGTACAAATTGCGTGGTTATCAAATTCATCAATATGGAAAAACTGCAAAAGGTCTTCCAGTTGTGAACTTAATTAACTTACAAGATGATGAAAAAATTAAAAGTGTAATTTCCATTGATAATTATCAAAAAACAGACTTGTTCTTTACAACAAGAAAAGGAATTGTTAAAAAAACAGCTTCTAAAGAATTTGAAAGAGTTCAAAAAACAGGAAAAATTGCGCTATTTTTAAAATTAGGCGATCAACTATTAAAAGTTGTCGCTATTCCAAATGATCGGCCAGCCCAAATTGTTTTAGGAAACAGTAATGGGAAAGCAATCAGATTTTTAAGTACAAACGTTCGAACAATGGGAAGATCTGCTGCTGGAGTTCATGGAATGCAAATAGATGGTGGAGAGATAGTTGATTATGCAGCTGTAGTAAATGAAAAAATGATTCTTTCTGTTTCTGAACTAGGATTTGGGAAATTAACTGATTTAGAAGAATATCGGGTACAAATTAGAGCTGGTAAAGGGGTTAAAACCTTAAATACTGCAAAAGCAGGTAAATTAATTGGTTTAAGAGCTGTTTTTGGTGATGAAGACTTACTGCTTATTACTGATAAAGGAACAATAATTAGAACTTGTCTTGATCAAATTAATACTTCTTCAAGAAATACAAAAGGAGTAACCATCGTTAGACCAAAAGAAGGCGAAAAAATTGTTTCAATTGCAACAATAAAATCATTAAAAGAAGTTGAAAATGAAATAATTGAAAAAACACAGGAGCAAATACTTGAACCTATTAAAGAGGAAATATAGTGATTGATTTAAAAGATTTAAAACTACGAACTGAATATTATAAAAAAGCTTTTACAGCAAAGGGATTTAAGTTTGATAAAGAAGTTGACCATGTATTACATGTGGATACTTTATATTTAACTCTTTTAAAAGAAGAGGAAAATAACCGAAAAAACTTAAATGAAATTTCTAAAGAAATAAAAAATAGTCCTGAAAAAATTTCTGAACTAAAAGTAAAAGCACAAGCAATTTCTGAAAAAGTTAAAGTTTTAAAAAATAAAAAAATAGCTCTACTTTTAGAATTAGAAAAACTTGAAGTGCTATTTCCAAACCCTGCCGGTGATGATGAACCGGTTGGAAATGATGAAAAAGATAATGTTGTTTTAAAAACTTTTTTAGATGATAAAAAGGATAAACCTTATGCAAAACCGCATTGAGAAATACTTGAAAAAAATCATTTAATTTTAGCAAAAGAAGCAAATCAACTTTCAGGTTCTAGACATGTAATGTATGTGGATAAGGGAGCATTGGTCATAAAAGCAATTGAAAAATTAATGCTTGATTTACATACTAAAAATGGTTACATTTTAATTGATCCTCCAGTAATTGTAAATAGCAGAGCACTATTTAATACTGGACAATTGCCAAAATTTGCTGATGATCTTTATAAACTTGAAGGAGAAGATCAATATTTGATTCCAACTGCTGAAGTTCCACTTACTAATTTAGTTGCAAAGAAAATTATAAAAATTGAAAATCTACCTATAAACTATGTGGCAATGACACAATGTTTTAGAAAAGAAGCTGGGTCAGCTGGAAAAGATACTAGAGGAATTATCCGTTTACATCAGTTTAGAAAAGTTGAATTAGTTAAAATTGGGAATCCTCATGATGAAAAGAAAGATTTTGCTAGTTTATTAAAACAAGCAGCCTCAGTCCTTGAAGTATTAGAACTTCCTTATCGTACTTTACAACTATGTACTGGTGATATGAGTTTTAGTGCTAAAAAAACAATTGATCTTGAAGTATGGATGCCTGGAATAAAAACTTATCGTGAAATTAGTTCTTGTTCTTGTATGGGCCAATTTCAAGCAAGAAGAATGCAGGCAAGATTTATAAATGATAATGGAATTAAAGAGTTAGTAAACACATATAATGCTAGTGGATTAGCAATAGGAAGAACTTTTGCAGCAATTGTTGAAAATTATGTCCAAAAAGATGGAAGAATAGCAGTTCCAAAGGCTTTAAAACCCTATTTAGACTTTAATTACTTCTAAAAAATATTCAAATTTCCATATTTTCATTGAATTATATGGGTTATAATTTATTTGTCGCAATAGCAACCTTGTAACCTGGTCAGGCCGGAAACGGAGCAGCCACATCAAGTAGTGCTATGTGCGGCACTTTTTTTATTTATTTTAATTTTCTCCCTTGCTCTAGATACATAAATGAGATAATTATTATACAAATGAAAGGAATGGTTTATGAGTAATTCATTATATTTAAAATATCGTCCTCAAAACTTTGATGAAGTTATTGGACAAGATGTAGCTAAAAAAATTCTTATGAATTCTATTCTAGAAAACAAAATAAATCATGCTTATTTGTTTTTTGGAATTAGAGGAACAGGTAAAACTACCCTTGCAAGGATCTTTGCCAAAGCAATTAATTGTGAGCACCGTAATGGAGCAAATCCATGTGGTACATGTAAATCTTGTAAAGAGATTGCAGCTTGTGCTGCGATGGATGTAATCGAAATTGATGCAGCTTCAAATAATGGAGTTGATGAAATAAGAAACTTAACTGAAAAAACAAATTATTTCTCTACTTCATTAAAATATAAAGTTTATATTATTGATGAAGTTCATATGCTTTCTAAATCAGCCTTTAATGCTCTTTTAAAAACATTAGAGGAACCACCAGAAAATACTGTGTTTTTACTTGCAACTACAGAAATTAATAAGATTCCAGAAACTATACTTTCAAGAACTATCATTATCAATCTAGAAATACTTTCTACTGCTTCAATTTTAAAAGGAATTAAGTTTATTTTAGAACAAGAAAAGATAGATTATGATGAAAAGGCGCTTAAATACATTGTTTTAGTAGCTGGTGGATCACTTCGAGATGCAATTACAGCAATAGAGACTGTACTTCTTTACAATAAGGACTTAAATGTTGATAATGTAGTTAAAGCTTTAGGATTAATAAAATATGAAGATATTGAGAATTTACTTAAAACAAATATCTTAAAACTAGCTGATTTAATTAATTCTACTGATAATGACCCTAAAAAGATCATTCAAGTCCTTATTGAAGTAATTACAAACTTAGTTCGTAAAGGACAAGGAGAGTATAAACCTTTATTAAGTGATATCTTAAATATCTTTATTAGTATAAAAGATCCTTCATTGATCAAAATTTCTTTATATTCACTCTTAACTTCTTATACGAAAGACAGTGACATTGTAAATGTTTCACGTGAAACAAATAAAGAAGAATTATCTAATAAAGAGGAATCTATTGTTCAAGAAAAAGAACCAATAATCATAAAAGAAGAACAAACAATAATCACTTTACTCACAGTTGCGGATGACAAAAAAGAAGAAGAAATAACCGATGAAAAAAGTGCGGATGATGAGGTAGCAGAAGAGGCAATTATTGAGGTTATTAAAGAAGAAAACATAGAATCTGAAGTTGCTAATGTTCCACGTGAAACATTAGAGAACAACAATAAAGAGCAACATTTAATAAATGACCCAAATGAAATAGTTAATAAATCACTTTATAATGTAATTAGTGATTATCTTACTGCTGAAAGTTACATTACAATCCTTTTCGAAGCTGATGATAAATTACTAGAAAAAATTAAAAAAAGATGAGAGTTTGTTGCAACATATTCATCTAATGAAAAGTACAAACCTTTTATTAATATTATGCTAGGAGCAACACCTTTAGTAGTAAATAAACAAGCCTTAATTTTAGGACTTGAAAACGATAAAGATATTAATGAATTAAAAAGAATTTCATTAGATAAAGACTTCTTAAATTTCATTGATGATCTTCTTGGTAAAGAGCTACTTGTTTTACCAGTAAATCCTAATAATTGATCTAAAATGCTTAAAGTGCATAAACAGTTAGTAAAGAAAGGAACAATAATTAAAAAACCAATTATTATTCCACAAAAAATTCTTAAAGCTGATGATACTAATGAGATGATTTTAAAGAAACTTTTTGGAGATAAAATAGAATATGAATAAAGAACTAGATAAATTAATTTTACAAATTGGAAACATTCCAACAATTTCTAAAAGAGGAGCAGAAAAAATTGCTTTTGAGCTCCTAAAAGATCAATCATCTTCAGTACTTATTTTAGATAATATAAAAGCACTTTTAGAAGAGTTTACTGTTGATGAAATTACTGAAGGAATTAAACTTAAAAATGATAATTCCACATATGATACATGTATATTGTATATGTTTGAAAATAATCGAGAAGCTTATAATGTGCTTAAAAAAATTGGTTTCAATAATCCATTTTTTGTTGTTAATTTTAATTACAAAAGTGACTATGCAGATCTAGAAAAAATAAATAAGTTAATGGATAGGTTAATTAATTATATAATTAACATAGAAACAAAAGAAATAGTGGTTTTTTTACCCCCTAGACCAGAAACTGAGTTACTTTTTCGAATTACAAAGCAAAAGCTTTTGGACGAGAATTTAGGAGATATAAGGGTAACAAAACTAGCAACAGGCATTCCTTTTAATGGGTCAATCGAATATTTAGATGAATACACATTGAAGGAAGCTTTAGATAAACGTGGAGAAAAATAGTCAATTTATTACATTCGAAGGAGGAGAAGGAACAGGAAAAAGTACTGTTTTACCTTTAGTTTGTAAAGAATTAAAACAAGAATTTCCAAACAAAGAATTTTTTATTTCAAGAGAACCTGGAGGAAAAGACCTTAAGTTTTCAGAAAAAATTCGTGCTCTAATCTTCGAAAATGATGATATTGACCCATTAACGGAAGCATTTTTATTTCAAGCCTCTAGAAGAGAACATGTTGTTAAAGTTTTGAAGCCTGCTTTGCAAGCCGAAAAGATTGTGCTTTGTGATCGCTTTACTGATAGTTCATTGATCTATCAGGGTATTGTTGAAGGTATCGAGATTGAAACGATAAAAACTTTGAACAATATTGCCACAAGCAATTTGACTCCTAAACTAACTTTTGTTTTTGATCTCGATCCAGTAATTGGACAAAAACGAATTGAAAGTTGTTCAGAGAAAAGTTTAAATCACTTTGATAAAGAAAAAATTGATTTTCACCGAAAGATACAACAAGCATATTTAAACTTAGCTAAAACTAATTCATCAAGATACCAAATAATTGATGCATCTAAACCAATAGATGCCATAGTAGAAGAAATAGTTTCTATTATTAAAACAATTATTTAAAAGGAATAAATTTATTTGAGACAGAAGAATAAATATATTTTTATTTGCTTTTAATTCTTGGTAAATATTTAATAAGGACTTACCCTAATAATAAAAAAAGAAAAAATATGTTTAACAAAACAAAAATAAACTCTCAAGGAGAGAAAAAAAGAAGATTCCATATGCCGAAGTTTCCTTCAGCATTAGTAATCTTATTCATCGTTTTGGTTTTCGTGGTAGTACTATCATGGATCCCTCATAAAGGATGAGTTGATACAGGAAATGCATCTATTTCATTTGATGAAATGGGAATTTTTGCTAAAGAAGGTTTAACAGGGCCAATTTACTTAGGTATGTGAACTAATGTTGATGCTTGAAATTCAGGTGATGTTACTGATTTATCAGTAACATTAACCAATGACGGCGTGAAAGCATTAACAGCATTACTAACTAATTTAGGTTTTGATGATGCATTAGTGTCATCAATTGTTGGTGAAGGAACAAATCCAATTTTAATTAGTAACATTAAAAAAGCTGATGATTGAAATAAAGTGGCAATTAATTATTCTTCTGTAACATTTACAGCCACTATGGGTACTTATTCTATTGATTTAAATATTGATAAAATTTTTGCAACTGGTGCACCTGTAATTAAAGATGGTGTAATTGAAGAAGGATCAGCATTTGGATTTAATATTTTAAGTGGATCAGTAGTTTCATATACTGCTGATGATGTAGTAACTAAATTAGAAGCACCACTTGCTTTTGCACCTGCAAGTGGAAAAGGAAATTACTTTAATTTCTGAAATACTAACTATTATATGGCTGACGTAAATGGTAGATATGGACTATTAAATATTCCATTTATCATTTTAGCTGGTGTATTTAATGCAGCTGGAGTTATTCTATACTTACTATGTATTGGAGCGTTCATTGAAATAATGTTACAATCTGGTGCACTAGAAGCTGGAACATCTTCACTTGTAAAAAAACTTGGTGGAAAAGAACTATTCTTAATACCAATATTATTCATTCTATTTTGTACTGGTGGTACAACTTATGGAATGCAAGAAGAAACACTTGGACTTATACCTCTAATTGTTCCATTTCTAGTATTAGCTGGATTTGATACTATGACAGGATTACTTGTTGTAGTTGTTGGAACAACAATGGGAATTGGTTCATCAGTTGTTAATCCATTCTCAGTTGGTGTAATGTCAGGTGCATTACAAACTGAAGGAGCAATGGCGGAAGAAATCGAAGTTGCAATTGCAACAGGGATTGTAATAAGAATTATTGAATTCTTAGTATTCTGTGTTGTTGGGTCAACATTCTGTACATGATATGGTTGAAGATCAAGAAAAGGTGCAAAATATTGTGCTGAACCTGATCTATATGAAGCAAATAAAGAATGAGCACAAAATATGCTTGGAGATGCTCATGCAAGTAGTACTGGTCTTACAAAAAGACAAGCCTGAGGACTTGGAATTTTTGCAGGAACATTTGCATTAATGATTTTTGCATTACTTCCATGAACTTCATGAACTAGTGTTGGATCTAATGAACAAGGATTCTGATTTATTGTTTCTTCATTCTTATATTCAAGTAGAGTGTTAGGTGAATGATACTTTGTACAACTAGGTATGTTGTTCTTAGCTACATCATTTATACTTGGAAGAGTATTTGGAATGGACCAAAAAAATACAAATAAAGCCGTTGTAGACGGAGCAAAAAGTATGATCGGTGTATCAATGATCTTGATGATGTCAAGAGCAATCGGATTAGTACTAAGTTACTCTGGACTAGCAACAGGTATGATTGCATTACTATTCCATGGTGGAGGTGGAGGAGGACAATTCTCAGCAGCAGGACTTGCTTGAATTTTACTTCCTATATTAGCATTGCTTGCAGTGTTTATACCATCAACATCTGGGTTAGCTGGAATTACTGGACCAATCATTGCTCCTATTATTTGAACAATGGGTGGAACAACTAATTACCTAGGATATGCAGCTATAGTAATGGCAACATATCCACTTGCACAAGGAATTATAAATATGTTTATGCCAACAACTGGACTGGTTGTAGCACAAGCGGAAGTTGCAAAAGTAAACTTTGGAAAAGCAATGCCTATTTTAATGGGTTGCGCTGCAGCAACAGCTCTAATTGGAATGACAATTATTTCACTTGCAGCACCAATTTACATGCATTAATTAATTTAACCTATATAGAAAATAAACCCGAAAGGGTTTATTTTTTTATAAATATGAGATGTTTTTTAAAAAACTAATATTTTTAAAAAACATTGTAAAATAATCCCCTAATATTTGCCTTATTAAATAAATAAAATCCTCTAAATTTTGAGTATAATAAGTTTAGTTAACATGAAAATGTAGCTACAAATTAGATTTAGACTATTTTCAGTAATTAGAATATTAATTAGTATTTACGATGAGTACTATATTAATTTATTAATATAATTTAAGAAAGGTCGTGTTTAATATGACGATGAAAACGCAGGTTAGCTCTCTTGGAGAGAAAATCAAAAAATTTAAAATGCCTACATTTCCTTCTGCATTAGTAATTACATTTTTTGTTTTACTTTTTGTAATGTTTCTATCATGAATTCCTCATAAGGGATGAATTGATGCAGGAAATCCATTCTTATTATTTAATGATGGCGTAATAACTAATGTAAGCAATGATATTATAGGTAAATATATTTATGCTGGCGCTGATGGAAGTACTGCCATAGAAGGTGGAACAATTTACTTTTCTCTAACTCCTTTAGGGGTAGAAATTTTAGCTAAAGCATTATATGAATTTGGTGTTGTGCCTGATCCAACAAGAGCTGCACAACTTGCTTTATTGGCTGGTGGGGGTCTTGTAAGTGCTGAAACAGTACTTACAAAAGAACTTGCTGCTTTTTCAATTGATAGCATTGTGTTAGATAATGATTGAGATAAAGTAGCAATAAGTTATTCAGGACTTCAATTTAAACTTAATTATCTTAACTATGAAGTTGCTAGTGTGCCTGCACCAACATGATTAACTGCCGATAGTACATGGAATGTAACAATTGATCAAATTTTTAGAAATGGTCCTTTTATACCTAGCATAGAAGGAACAGGACCAGATAATTTAGGTAGTTTTTCAATTATGAGTGGAACTCTATTTACCGAATTAGGTGATGTTAATTTTACAGCTAGTGGATCACCAGATGTTTGATTTAATTTCTGAGGTACTGACTACTTTATGGGAGATAGTAAAGGAAAATTTGGGATATTAAATATGCCATTTGTACTACTTGGAGGATTTTTTAATTCTACAGGTGTTATTCTTTACTTATTCTGTATTGGAGCATTCATTGAAGTAATGCTTGAATCAGGGGCACTAGAAGCTGGAACTTCAGCGCTTGTTAAAAAATTAAATGGAAAAGAAATTGTTTTGATTCCAATACTATTTACTCTTTTCTGTCTTGGAGGAACAACTTATGGAATGCAAGAAGAAACTCTTGGACTTATTCCATTAATTATTCCTTTCTTAATTCTTGCTGGATTTGATGCCATGACAGGACTTTTAATTGTTATTGTAGGAACTACAACAGGAATTGGATCATCTGTTCTTGACCCATTCTCAGTTGGAGTTATGGCTGATTCACTTGATGTAATTGGTCATGAAGGTTTAGTTGAAGCAAATACTGGAATTATAATTCGGATTATAATGTTCCTTGCTTTTGTAGTGAGTGGTTCAGCTTTTTGTACATGATATGGTGTTAGATCAAGAAAAGGAAAAGACTTTTCTATTGAACCAGAAATGTATGAAGCAAATAAACAATGAGCACATGAAATGCTTGGTGAATCTCATGAATCTGATACTAAACTTACAAAAAGAGAAGCATGAGGACTTGGAATCTTTGGAGCAACATTTGCATTAATGATTTTTGCATTATTACCTTGAACTAATTGATTCCCTAATCTAGAAAATAATTACACTTGGACATTAATATCATCATTCTTCTTTGCCAAATTAGTATTTGGAGAATGATACTTTATTCAACTTTCATTTATGTTCTTATTAGTTGCATTCCTACTTGGATGAGTATTTGGAATGAAACCAAAAGATACAAATAAAGCTGTTGTAGTTGGAATGAAAGATATGATCAGTTTAGGAGTAATTCTTACTGTTTGTAGGGGAGTAGAAATAGTCCTTGGTTATTCAGGACTAACTACAGATATGGTAGCAATGATGTTTGCTGGAGCTGGTGGAGCTGAAAGTAGTTTCCCTTCTGTTGCAATAGCATGGATTTTATTCCCTGCCTTTGCATTCCTAGCAGTATTTATTTCTTCTACTTCAGGTTTAGCAGCGATTACAGGGCCAATTGTAGCCCCAATTCTTTGAGCAATGTCTAATGGAGATGAAGAACAATTCATCAAACTTTGTACAATTGTAATGGTAACTTACCCTCTAGCACAAGGAGTAATAAATATGTTTATGCCAACAACTGGTCTGGTTGTGGCACAAGCACAAGTTGCAAGAGTAAACTTTGGTAAAGCATTACCAATGCTTACTGGAGTAGCAATAGGTGCAGCACTTATTGGAATGACAATTATTAGTATTTCAATTCCAATTATGATGTAGAAAAAAAATAATATTTAAAATAAGTCTCTTATGAGGCTTATTTTTTTATCAAAATTATTCATGAAAAAGGAAGAATGCACTAAATTGCTTTTATCACTTTGTATGTATTTAATCAAAAGTTAATCTTATATAATTAATAAGAGATTTAATTTTATTAAAAAATTGAATTAATTATGTTAGTTAAAAAGACAACAATAAATTCTAATGGTAAAAAAATCAAGAAATTTGTAATGCCAAAATTTCCATCTGCATTGGTGATTATTTTTTTTGTGCTCCTTTTTGTGGTTGTCCTTTCATGAATTCCCCATAAAGGGTGGGTTGATACTTCAAATCCTTTCTTAACATTTAATGAAGTTGGTGTGTATAGTTCAAAAGATATTGCACTCGGGCTTTGGGAAGACCCAACTATTTGAAGTGGGGAAATTACTTCAGAAAGTATTTTAATTTTAAATTTAACTCCAGAAGGGTTAATTAAACTTTCTTATTGACTCGAAATGCTTGATGTTAAAAATGCTCAAGAAATTATGGTTGCTGCTATAAATGGAATTAGAATTGATCAGATTGTTTTAGGAATTGATGGCAGTGCTAAGGACTGAAATGAAGTAGGAATTAATTATTCTGGACTTTCATTTACTGCTTCTATTGCTGATTATTCCACTAATATAGTAGTTGATAAAATTTTTGCGACGCAAATAGAAACATTAATTAATGAATCTATTAGCTTTAATTTTAATATTTTAAGTGCATCTTTATTTGTTGGAGAAGATTTTACTCTTACTTTTTCTTCCGGAACAATTGACGAAAGCTGATTTAATTTTTGAGGAACAAATTATTATGTTGCAGATGTAAACGGAAGATATGGATTATTAAATATTCCCTTTTTAATTTTAGCCGGATTTTTCCATGCTGCAGGAGTAGTATTATTTTTACTTTGTATTACTGCTTTTATTGAAGTAATGCTTCAATCTGGAGCACTTGAAGCAGGAACTTCTTCACTAGTTAAAAAACTGAAAGGAAAAGAACTACTTTTACTTCCAGTTTTATTTACTTTATTTTGTGTTGCCGGAACTACCTTTGGGATGCAAGAAGAAACACTTGGACTTATTCCTTTAATTATTCCTTTTCTTGTTCTTGCCGGGTTTGATACCATGACTGGATTTCTTGTTATTGTTGTTGGAACAACAACAGGGATTTCTGCTTCAGTTCTTGATCCTTTTTCAATTGGAGTAATGTCATCTTCACTTTCTGTTGAAACTGGAGCTGTTGATCCAATTACTATTGGAACAGGAATTGCTATTAGAATTATTATGTTTGTTGTTTTTCTAATTGCAGGTGCAGCTTTTTGCACATGATATGGACATAGATCAAGAAAAGGAAAAGATTTTGTAGCTGAACCTAAAATGTATGAGGAAAATAAAAAATGAGCACAATCAATGCTTGGAGAATCACACAAAGAACAGGCAGCAATTTCAAAAAGACAATCAGTTGGTCTAATTATATTTGCTATGACTTTTGGAATTATGATCTTTTCTGTGCTTCCATGAACTACTTGATTTGATAATCTAGGAAGTAATCCCAATGGTTTTTGAACTTTGCTTTCTTCAATTTTCTATTCGAAAATTTTACTTGGCGACTGATACTTCCTACAACTTTCCTTATTATTTTTAGCTTCTGCTTTTATTTTAGGTTTAGTTTTTGGGATGAAGAAAAAAGAAACAGCAGTCGCTGTTGTTAAAGGAATGCAAAGTGCAATTAAAGTTTCCATGATCTTAGTGCTTTCTCGAGCTGTAGCAATTGTTTTAAGTTATTCCGGACTTACTACTGCAATGATTGCAATGATGTTTGCTGGTTCTGGACAAGAAACATTTAGCTTAGTTGGACTTGCTTGAATTTTATTTCCTGTCTTTGCCTTTCTTGCCATCTTTATTCCTTCTACTTCTGGACTTGCTGGAATTACTGGACCACTTATTGCTCCAGTAATTTGACAACTTGCAAGTACTGCAGAAGATCCAGAAGCAATGTTTAGAATTTATGCAACAGTTGTGATGGTAACTTATCCTCTTGCGCAAGGAACAATTAATATGTTTATGCCAACAACAGGAATTGTTGTCGCCCAAGCTGAAGTTTCTAATGTAGATTTTGGAAAAGCACTTCCAATCCTAGCTGGAGTTGCAGTTGGAACAATGATTTTAGGAATGATAATTATTAGTACTTCTATTCCGATTATGCTTAGATAAATTAAATATGGTTATAAAAGACTATATTTGCTTGTTTTTGTACTTATTTAAGTTCTTTTTTATAAATTTATAATTAGTAGATTATTTAAAATATTCAAAAATATAGTGTTTTTTGTTAAAAAATGGAAAAATATGCTTGCTCTTACCTCTCAATATGTGTTTAATGTAAAATAACACTATATAATTAAAAGAATTATGCTTAGCTTTAAGACAAAAGTAAATTCTCAAGGTGAGAAACAAAAAAAATTCAAAATGCCCAAGTTTCCTTCCGCCGTTGTAATCTTATTTCTTGTTTTAGTTTTTGTTATCTTATTATCATGAATCCCTCATAAAGGATGGGTAGATGTATCTACTCCTTTATTATTATTTAAAGATGAAGGAATTTATGGTCAAAATGGAACTGTTCTTTGGGGTAGCTATAGTATGAATGGTGATTCTTTTGAAAGTATTGGTGAACTTCAAATTGATATTAAATTAAATGATAAAGGCCAATGAGCATTACTTAATTTCTTAGTTGGAATGGGAGTATTAGCTCCAGATGCAGATATTTCAGTTCCTGAAGCTGTTGCAAATACAGTTTTAGCTGAAGCCACAATTAATAATATCGTATTAGATCCTAAATTCTATCAATCATCTATTAACTATTCTAATCTTACATTTGATCTTGTTTATGGTGGAAAAACATTTGCAGTGTCAATTGATAGAATTTTTCAAGTTGGAACAGCATCTATTGGTGATGATGGAGAATTAATTGGTACATTTGGAATTGTAAGTGGAGAAATGAGTAATGAAGCATGAGATGAACCATTTTCATTTATAGCTTCTAATGGAAAAAATAACTTCTTTAATTTTTGAAACACTAACTATTATATGGGAGATATAAATGGAACATATGGATTATTAAATATTCCCTTTATTATCTTAGCTGGATTCTTTAATGCAACTGGAGTTATTATGTATTTATTCTGTATTGGTGCATTTATCGAAGTAATGCTTCAATCAGGATCACTTGAAGCAGGAACTTCTTCCCTTGTTAAAACATTAAATGGAAGAGAACTATTACTTGTTCCAATCTTATTTGTACTCTTCTGTGTTGGAGGTACAATGTATGGAATGCAAGAAGAAACACTTGGACTACTTCCTTTAATTGTTCCCTTCTTAGTGCTTGCTGGATTTGATACTATGACAGGACTTATTGTTGTAGTTGTTGGAACAACATCAGGAATAGCTGCTTCCGTAACTGACCCATTCTCAGTTGGTGTAATGTCTGGTGCCCTACAGGTTCCTGAAGCAAAAGATATCGATGAACCGATTGAACTTGCAATTGCAACTGGAATAGTTATTAGAATTATTATGTTCCTTGTCTTTGCTGTTGTTGGTGCGCTCTTCTCTACATGATATGGTTGAAGAGCTAAAAAAGGAATTGATCATGTAGCTGAACCAACTATGTATGAAGAAAATAGAGCGTGAGCCCAAGAAATGCTTGGTGAAGCACATGCAGCTCATACTGGACTTACAAAAAGACAAATGGCTGGACTATTAATCTTTGGTGGTACATTCTGTATGATGATCTTTGTACTCCTTCCATGAACTTCATGATTCCCTAACTTAGGAGGAGATTCCCGTGGATTCTGATTTATGTTCTCATCACTATTCTATTCAGGAGCTATCTTTGGAGAATGATACTTTGTTCAACTTGGATGTATGTTTATTGCCATCTCATTAATTCTTGGAAGAGTATTTGGGATGAAACAAAAAGATACAAATAAAGCAATGGTTTCTGGAATGAAAGGAATGTTTGGAATTGCCATGATCTTAACTATTTCAAGATCAGTCTCTCTAGTCCTTAGTTACTCTGGTCTTACTACAGCAATGATTGCCATGATGTTTGGTGGTGCTGGAGTTGAAAGTGGTGAATTCTCTGGAGCAGCCTTAGTTTGAATCTTACTTCCTATCTTTGCCTTCCTCTCTGTCTTTATTCCTTCTACATCAGGACTTGCCGGAATTACTGGACCAATCATTGGACCAATCATTTGAACAATTGGAGGACCTCAAAACTACGCTGGATATGCAGCCCTAGTTATTGCAGTTTATCCACTTGGTCAAGGAATTATTAATATGTGTAGTCCAACAACTGGACTGGTGGTAGCGCAAGCAGAAATCTCCCGGGTCAACTTTGGTAAAGCATTCCCTATCTTAGCTGGTTGTGCAGTTGTAACAGCACTACTAGGAATGTTAGTAATCTCATGTGCTGCTCCAATCGTAATAGATCCAGTAGCAGCCGGAATATAAAATATAAATTAAATTAAAGTAATGAAAAAAAGAACCATTGGTTCTTTTTTTTACTTTACTTATGCTTTATTACTCTGGAATTACTTACTAGTTTATAGTAGATTTTGAATTTTTAAATAATTATATACAACTTTAAAATATGAAACTTTTCTATTTATTTTAATGTATAAAAGAAGTATACGAAAAATTACAATTATATATAAAATAAAAATGAAGTGCAAAAACTTTATATTTAAGATATAAAAGAACTAAGAAAAAATGTTGGGGGACAAAATTGGAAACAGAAAATAATATGAAAAGAGTTGGCATAATTGGTGGAGGAAATGCTGGAATGTCAGCAGCTTACCATTTTTCAAAAATTGGAAATAAAGTTTGCCTTTATGATACTGAAGCATTTTCAACAAATTTAAAAGCAATTGAAAAAAATGGTGGCTATATTGAAGCAATCAAAGAAGTAGATGGATTGGAACTACAAATTCCTGGAAAAGAAAAAATAGATAAAGTTACAACTGATATTAAAGAATTAATGAGTTATTCTAAAATAATTATTATGATTGTTCCATCATTTGCACAAGAAATTGTATTTGATAAAATCTATCCTTATATAGATGGACATATTTTAGTATCTATACCCGGGAACTTTGGCAGTTTAGTTTTTAACAAAACTATGATTGCAAAAGGAATTAAAGATATAACAATGGTAGATGCAATTTCAGCACCATGAGCATGTAGAGTAGAACCAAATGCAAGAGTACAAATTCATGGAGTTAAAACTCATGTACCTTGTGGAGTATTTCCTTCCATTAAAACAGATGAAGTACTTAAAACTTTAAATGAATTATTTCCTGTAAAATTGACAAAATTAGATAACACAGTTGTAGCAGGAATGGAAAATATTAACTTTGGTGGGCACCCATTACTATCAACATTAAGTATGGGAATCATGGAAAACTTTGGTGGAGAATTTAATTATTATAAAGATGCTTGTTCACCTGCAACTTCTAGAGCCGTAATTGTAATGGAAAAAGAAAGACTAGCTGTTGGTAAAGCTTTGGGTTCTAAATTAGTTCCAGAACTAGAAATTATGAATTCTCTTTATAATATGAACTGTAAAACTGTTTTTGAATTTAATAGAGGATCAACATCACATAGTAAAATAGGAGCTCCTACATCATCTAAACATAGATATATAACGGAGGATGTTCCCTTTTTAGTAGTACCAATTTATTCTCTTGGAAAATTATTAGGAGTAGATACTCCAATGATGTTTTCTAATATTACAATTGCAGGAGCATATAATGACATAAATTATTTCGAAGAAGGAAGAAACCTAGAAAAAATGGGAATCAACCATATGAACAAAGAAGATCTTAAAAAATATCTTCTACATGGAAATAATTAAAAAGGATTGTAAAACAACAATACAAGTAAAAGCAAAAAATATAGAAAATTTAAGATGCTAAAATTTTCTATTGCAGTAGCAATTTTATTCAAAGTTTATTTTTTATGTTCTTTTATCTTGAATTCCACATAAAAACTGTGCTGATACTATCTTATAGAAACTATTTAAAATTAATGAAAAAAGAACCCTCAGGTTCTTTTTTTGTTTTATATTAATTTGTTATTTAAGTAGTCCTTCGATTACTTCTGTATAGATTGAATATGATCTTGTTAAATCAGAGATTCTTGCATATTCATTTGGTTGATGTTCAGTATCGGGTGAATCTTTAAAGTAAGGTCCAAAGGCAACAATGTTAGGCATTGATCTTGCATATGTTCCTCCTCCAATTACTACAGGTTCAGCTTCAGCATCTCCACTAAATTTTTTGTATGTATTTAATAAAGATTGAATAAATTCTCCATCTTTATCAACGTAAAGTTTTGGAAGTACATTATAAAATTTATAATCTACTCCACCTTCTTTACAACTTTCAATAATTGCTTTTTCAATGTCTTCTCATTCAGCAGCAAAGATTGGAATTCTTGAATCAAAAGTTGTTGTAAATCCTTCTGGAGTTGTTTTAATAATTCCAAAGTTATTAGTAATTGATCCAGTTTCATCTTCAAAGTGTTTTCTAAATAAAGTATCACCAGTTTTTTCAATTCCGATGTATTTAGCTAAGAATTTAAGAAATTTTGAATCTTCAACTTCTGCTACAGCTTGCACTAGTCTAGAGTTAGCATTAACTCCATCAGTTGCTGATCTCATGGCATGAGCACCAACTCCAAGAGCACTTAATGAACCATCTTTGTTAATTTCATATTTATAACCAAGTTTTTTCATTTCTGCTTCTACTTGGTCAACTTTGGCTCCTCTATAAGTAGCTTTAGTACTTACAGAATTACTTCCAGATCCTCCGTTAAGTTCAAAATCAAGTTCTTCTTTTAAAGAAAGTTTATATTCATAAATAGTTTTTTCACCATACATTGGAGGATATTCACAATCAGATGTTCATCCCATTGTTGGCACTTCTTCTCCATTTTCAACATATTTAGTAATCCCTCTTCAAAGTGATTCTTCATCTGTTGCATAAATTAATCTAATTCTTTTATCTAATTTAATTTTGCTTTCAACTATTTCTTTCATTAAATAAAAGAGTATTAGTAAAGGGCCTTTGTCATCAACAGCTCCCCTTCCAATTAAATTACCATCTTTTTGAATAAGTTCAAAAGGATCTGTTTTTCATAGGTCTAGTTCTCCAGGATCAACAACATCAAGGTGGCCAAGAAGTCCGATCATTTCTTTTCCTTGTCCAATTTCTATATATCCATAAAATCCTTCAGGATTAGTAAAAACTTTCATTCCATGGGCTTTTGCAAGCTCTTCCATGTATTTTACCGCTGCCTTTTGATGAATATTTGGATAATCATCAACATCAGTTAAGAATGATGGAATTTTTACTAAACCTTGAAGATCTTTAAAGTAGTCTTTTCAGTTTTTTTCTAAATAATTTTCCATACTCATATTATATTATGAATTAATCTGGTTTAAGTCCTTAACATACCACACTTATTGAATTTACTTAAAAAAAAGAACCTTAAGGTTCTTTTTATTCTATCTAAATGATTATTTAAGTAACATAGTTATAACTTTGTTGTAAATTCAATATGATTTTATGAAGTCTTCTTTTCTTGCAAATTCATTTGGAAGATGTTCTGTTTCTGGTGAATCTTTGAAGAATGGTCCAAATGCAACAATATTATCCATTGATCTTGCATATGTCCCTCCACCATCAACAATTGGTTCAGCTTCAGTGTCACCAGTAAATTCTTTATATGCTTTTAAAAGTGCTTGAATTAATTTCCCATCTTTATCTACATATAATTTATCAAGGACATCATATCTTTTATAATTGATTCCTTCTTTTTTACAAACATCCATAATTGTTTTTTCAACTTCAGGTCATTGCACAGCAAAGATGGGAACTCTTGAATCCATAGAAGCAACAAATCCCTCTGGAGTTGTTTTAAGAATTCCAAAGTTATTGGTAATTGCTCCAGTTTCATCTTCATGGTGTTTTCCGAAAAGGGTATCACCAGTAGTTTCAATTCCAATGTATTTAGCTAAGAAATTTAAGAAAGCTGAATCTTCAACTTTGGAAACAGCAAGGACTAATCTAGAGTTTGCATTTATTCCTTCTTCAGCTGCCATGAGTGCATGAGCACCCACCCCAAGAGCACTAAGTGATCCGTCTTTGTTGATTTCATATTTAAAACCAAGTTTTTTCATTTCTGCTGCTACTTGATCCACTTTGGATCCTTTATAAGTTGCTTTTGCACTTACAGAATTAAATCCTTGTCCACCATTGATTTCAAAATTATGTTTTTCTTTTTTAGAAAGAACATATTCATAAATTGTTTTTTCACCATAGGTTGGTGGATAAGGACAATCAGCTGTTCAACCCATAGTAGGAATTTCTTGTCCATCAGCAACATATTTTTTTATTCCTCTTCAAAGAGTTTCTTCGTCTGTTGCATAAATTAATCTCACTCTTTTATTTAATTTAGTTTTGTTTTCAACAAGTTCTTTCATTAAATAAAATAAAATCATTAGTGGTCCTTTATCATCTGCAGAACCCCTAGCAATTAAGTTTCCATCCTCTTCACTAAGTTCAAAGGGATCTGTTTTTCAAGCAGTTAAATCTCCAGGAGCAACAACGTCGAGATGACCAAGTAGCCCAATCATTTCTTTACCTTGGCCAATTTCAATGTAACCATAGTAGCCTTCAGGATTAGTAAAAACTTTCATCCCGTTTGCTTTTGCAAGCTCTTCCATATATTTTAATGCTTCTTGATGATGAATATTTGGATACTCACCACTTTCAGTTAAAAATGACGGAATTTTTACTAAAGCTTTAAGGTCTTTAAAGTATTTTTTTCAGTTATTTTCTAAATAGTTTTTCACGCTGTAATTATAATGTGTTTAGTTTTTTCTTTTTGGCTAGTGTTTTTTATTTATTACTGTGTTGGATTAAAAATTAATTAAAAAAAGAACCCACAGGTTCTTTTTTTCTTTTATAAATAAATAATTATTTTAATAGTTTTTCCATAACAACGTTATAGATTGAATATGATTTAATCAAATCTTTTGCTCTTGCAAATTCATTTGGTTGATGTTCAGTATCAGGTGAATCTTTGAAGAATGGTCCAAATGCAACAATGTTAGGCATTGATCTTGCATATGTAGCTCCTCCAATTACGATAGGTTCAGCGTCAACGTCACCAGTAAATTCTTTATAGATGTTTAATAAAGTTTGGATGAATTTTCCATCTTTATCAACATAAAGTTTAGGTAGAACATCATATCTTGTATATTCTGCTCTTCCATCTTCTTTACAACTAGCAATGATGCCTTTTTCTACTTCTTCTCATTCAACTGCGAATAGTGGAACTCTACAATCCATTAATGTTGTAAATCCTTCTGGTGTTGTTTTAATTACTCCAAAGTTGTTGGTGATTGGTCCTGTTTCATCTTCATAATGTTTTCTAAACAATGTATCTCCCATTGTTTCAATTCCAACATATTTAGCCATGAATTTAAGGAATTTAGAATCTTCTACTTTAGAAACTGCTAACACTAATCTTGAGTTAGCATTTTCTCCTTCAGTAGCTGCATTCATTGCATGTGTTCCAACTCCGATAGCACTTAATGAACCATCTTTGTTAATTTCATATTTAAATCCAAGTTTTTTCATTTCAGCAGCAACTTGATCTACTTTAGATCCTTTATAAGTTGCTTTTGAACTTACAGAATTAATTCCTGCTCCACCGTCAAGTTCGAAGTCAAGTTTTTCTTTAAATGAAAGAACGTATTGTAATAGACATTTTTCTCCATACATTGGTGGGTAATTACAATCAGGTGTTCATCCCATTGTTGGTATTTCTTCTTTGTTAGCAACATATTTAAAGATTCCTCTTCAAAGTGATTCTTCATCGGTTGCAAAGATTAATCTAATTCTTTTATCTAGTTTAACTTTTTCTTCTAAAAGTTCTTTTAGTAGATAAAATGACATCATAACAGGACCTTTATCGTCAACTGCTCCTCTTGCTATTAAATTACCATCTTTTTCAAGAAGTTCAAAGGGATCAGTTTTTCAAGCTGCCATGTCCCCAGGTGAGACAACGTCAAGGTGACCAAGTAAACCGATCATTTCTTTTCCTTGTCCAATTTCGATATAGCCATAGTATCCTTCTGGATTAATAACTACTTTCATTCCATGGGCTTTTGCAAGGTCTTCCATGTATTTTAGTGCTTTTTTATGATTAGTGTTTGGATAATCATCTTTATCCACTAAAACTGAAGGTATTTTAATTAAACCTGAAAGGTCTTTAATGTATTCTTTTCAGTTTTTTTCTAAATAGTTTTCCATATAAACTTATTATATGCTCTCTTTTCTTTTTTAATAGTATATTAAAAACTATTTTATTTATTCAATATTTAAGTATAAATGAAAATATTTTTTATTTTAATAATTTGTCAAGAGCGGCAGTATAAATAGAATATGCTTTTATTAAATCTGTTTTTAAACTATATTCATTTGCTTGATGAGCAGTATCTGGTGTGCCTTTAAAGAAGGGACCAAATGCAATAATGTTTTTCATTGATCTAGCATAAGTTCCGGCTCCAATAAGAATAGGAACAGCATTTTCATCTTTATTAACATCTTTGTAAGCATTTAATAAAATTTGTATAAAAGAATCATTTTTATTCATATAAATTTTATTGAGCACACGATGTTGTTCATAAGTAATATTTTCTTTTTTGCAATTTTTAATAACTTCTTTTTCAATTTCTTCTCAATTAATAACAAAGAGTGGAACTCTTGAATCCATAGAAACTTCAAGTCCTTCTGGAGTAGTTTTTATAAGTCCAATATTACTACTAATTGGGCCAGTTTCATCTTCATAATGGGCATTAAAAAGTGTATCTCCTGTAGTTTCGGTTCCAATGTATTTTGCAACAAAGTTTAAAAGCTTTGAATCTTCTACCATAGCAACTGCTTTTATTAATCTAGCATTTGCATTAATTCCTTGAGTTGCACTTTTTTCAGCATGCATAGGAATTCCGAGTGCACTTAATGATCCATCATTATTTAATTCATATTTAAAACCTAGTTCATCCATTTTTTCTTGAACTTGTTTTACGTTTTTACCCTTATAAGTTGCTTTTGGACTTACAGTATTTAAACCTGTTCCTCCATTAAGTTCAAAATTAAGTTTTTCTTTAAAAGAAAGTTTATATTCATAAATTGTTTTTTCCCCATAAATTGGTGGGAAAATAGCGTCAGGAGTTCAGCCCATTGTTGGTTGTTCTTCTCCATTTTCAACATATTTTGTAATTCCTCTTCAAAAAGATTCCTCATCAGTTGCATAAATTAATCTAATTCTTTTATTTAAAGGAGTTTTGTTTTCAAGTAATTCTTTCATTAAATAAAAAGAAAGCATTAAAGGACCTTTATCATCATTTGCTCCTCTTCCAATGATTTTGTTTTCCTTTTCAACTAGTTCGAAAGGATTAGTATTTCATAAATCTAATTCACCAGGAGCAACAACATCAAGATGCCCTAATATTCCAATCATTTCTTTTCCTTGACCAATTTCAATATATCCGTAATATCCATCTTTATTAGTAAAAGATTTCATTCCATAAAAATTTGCAAGATCTTCCATATATTTTAATGCTTCTTTATGAGCAACATTTGGATAATCATCTCTTGCTATTAAAAATGAAGGAATTTTGATTAAACCCCTTAAATCTTTAAAATATTCTTTTCAGTTTTTTTCTAAATAATTTTCCATATTATAACTATATATTATATTTTGTATAGAAAATATAAAGCAAATAAATAAATTCCAAATAAAAAAAATAAATTAGAAAATAACAAGAAAGAACCCTTCGGTTCTTTCTTATATATAAATAATTATTTTAATAGTTCATCAAGAGCAAAAGTAAAAATTGAATATGCTTTTATTAGATCTGATTTTAAAACATATTCATTTGGTTGATGTTCCATAGCAGGAGAACCAACAAAGTTAGAACCATATGCTACACAATTTGGCATTGATCTTGCATATGTTGCTGCGGATGTTGTATGAGGTTTTGCATTTACATCTCCGGTGACTTTAATGTAAGCTTTTAAAAGTGTTTGAATAAAAGGTCCATTTTTATCAATATAAAGTTTGTCTAAAACATCATAATTTTCATAAACAATACCTTCATTTTTGCAATTTATATTAATTTGTTTTTCAATGTTTTTTCAATCTGTTGCAAAAATTGGAATTCTAGAATCAAAAAATGCTGTAAATCCTTCTTGCGTTGTTTTAATTAATCCAAAGTTATTAATAATTACTCCTGTTTCACTATCTTCATAGTGGCTATTAAACATTGTATCTCCAGTAGTTTCAACTCCAATATATTTTGCAATAAATTTTAAAAATTTTGAATCCTCTACCATAGAGACAGCTTGAACTAATCTAGAGTTAGCATTAACTCCTTCAGTTACACTTCTCATTACATGAGTTGAAACTCCAAGAGCGCTTAAAGAGCCATCATCATTTATTTCATATTTATAACAAAGTTTTTTCATTTCTGCTGCTACTTGATCAACTTTAGATCCTTTATAAGTTGCTCTTGGACTTACAGTATTAATTCCTGTTCCTCCATTAATTTCAAAATCATGTGTTTCTTTTAAAGAAAGTATATAGTTTAAAATAGTTTTTTCTGCATATACAGGTGGAAATCAACTATCGGGGGTTCAACCCATTGTTGGAGTTTCATTTCCATCACTTACATATTTAAAAATTCCTCTTCAAAGTGACTCTTCATCAGTTGCATAAATTAATCTAATCCGTTTATTTAAAGGAATTTTCTTCTCAATTATTTCTTTCATTAAATAAAAGCACATCATAAGAGGGCCCTTCATGTCAACAGCTCCTCTTCCAATTAATTTATCATTTTCTTCTATAAGATTAAAAGGATCAGTTTTTCAAAGTGAGATATCTCCAGGTGCAACTACATCAGTATGGCCAAGAAGAGCAATCATTTCTTTTCCTTGCCCAATTTCAATATAACCATAATATCCTTCTTTATTAGTTAAAAATTTTCATCCATTAGCTTTTGCTAAATTTTCCATATATTTTAATGTTTCTTGATGATGTATATTTGGGTATTCATCTTTCTTTACTAAAAATGATGGAATATCTATTAAACCCTTTAAATCTTTAAAATATTGTTTCCAGTTTTTTTCTAAATAGTTTTCCATACTTGATAATTATAATATTTTTTATTTTCTTTATATTTTCATTATGATTATTAAATCTGATAATTTAACTGGTTCATAATTTAAATTATCTTTTAAGTTTAAAAGTAATATAAATTGTTTAATAATAAATAATTATAAACAATAAAAAACTATGATATAGTTTTGTGGTAATGCATAATTTATTTTTGAAGTAATTTGATTTATGCATACAATTTTTATTAATTAAACTTATTACTATTCATTATTGTTTTTAAAGTATAACAATGTTATATTTTTGTAATTATGAAAGGAATTATTTTAATTAATTATGTCAAATAATGAAAATAAAGTACACTCACTAGGTGAGAAAATGAAAAAATTTAAAATGCCGAAGTTTCCAGCTGCGGCAATTATTTTATTCGGTGTGTTACTTTTTATGGTTTTTCTATCTTGAATTCCGCATAAAGGATGAGTTGATACCTATAGTCCACTTTTCTATTTTACAGAAGAGGGTCTTTATGGTGGAGCCGGTACACTACTAGCAACATGAACTACAAAAAGTCTTGATTCAATTCTTACTGGTAATATTGAGGATGCCACTTTGGGATTAATATTTACTACTAATGGTGCTGCTTGACTAGACGGATTTTTAGTTAATTTTGTTACTCAAGATCAAGCAACGAAAATTGCTGATTCTGCAGGTAAAACTGGTATTAGTATTTCAAATATTAATTTAGGAGATGATTGGAACCTAGTAGGTATTAATTATTCTGGGCTTACTTTTACTATTAAACTTGATACAGCTTTGTCAACTGCAGATGCAACTGGTGAATTACAATCTAGTTATTACGTAGAATTTGATAAAGTTTTTAATCCAACAACATTAGCAATGACTAGTGATGATGGAGTAAGTACAGGATTTACTTCTAATGTTTTAAGTTTATCTGTAGCAAAAGATGCTAGTATGAAAGATTCTTTTATAGATATTGCATCTATTGCTATTGGACCCGATTGATTTAATTTTTGGGAATCAAATTATTATGTTGCAGGAAGTAACGGAAGATATGGATTATTAGATATTCCATTTGTTATTCTTGCTGGAATGTTTAAAGCAACTGGAATTGTGTTCTTCTTGCTTTGTATTGGGGCATTTATTGAAGTTATGATGGAATCTGGAGCTTTAGAAGCCGGAACATCTTCACTTATTAATAAATTTAAAGGTAAAGAAATGCTTTTAATCCCCGTATTATTTATTATCTTTAATCTTGGAGGAACAACATATGGGATGGCTGAAGAAACTCTTGGGTTAATTCCACTTATTGTTCCATTTCTAGTACTTGCTGGATTTGATACTATGACCGGTTTTCTAGTTGTATTAATAGGAACTGAAACTGGAGTAGCAGCAGGTGTGACTGACCCCTTCTCAATAGGGATAATGTCTCAAATGTTATCTGTTCCTGCTGCAGAAGAAGCAGGAATTCAAGTAGGAATTCAAACAGGAATTTCTTTTAGAATTATAATGTGATTCGTTCTTTGTATTATGGGGATGACTTTTGTTCTTGCCTATGCACATAGAGCTAAAAAAGGTAAAGATTACGTAAGAGAACCAGAAATGTTCGAAAAAAATCAAGAATGGGCTCATCAAAGACTTGGAGAGGCACATGCCGCAAATGCTCCATTGACAAGAAAACAAGCAATTGGACTTTCAATTTTTGTTGCGACATTCTTTTTAATGGTATTTTCATTACTTCCTTGACCTAATTGATTTCCAGGACTTGAAACTTCAGGTTTCTGAAATGGAATTTCATCAATATTCTTTGGAAAACTTTTATTTGGTCAATGGTATTTTGTTCAATTAGCATTATTATTCTTGATTGCATCTCTTATTTTAGGGAGAGTATTAGGATTAAATCAAAAACAAACAAATAAATCTGTTTTTAACGGAGCAAAAAGTATGCTTGGTGTTGCCAAAATTCTTGTTCTTGCAAGAGCAATTGCTTTGGTCTTCACTTATTCAGGATTAGTTGGAGCTATGGTTGCACTAGTTATTGGTGGATCAAGTTCTGCAGGAGCAGGCGGAGCCGCTCCATTTGTAGTAGCTTGAACACTTGTTCCAATATTTGCAATCTTTGTTTCATTTGTTCCTTCAACATCTGGTGTTGCTGGAATTATTGGTCCAATTGTTGGTCCAATTGTTTGAGGACTTGGTGGAGTAGCCGACTTTGAACATTACGTTACAATTGTACTAATGACTCATGTTTTAATTGGATCATGTATTTGTATGTTTAATCCTACAACAGGATTGATTGTGGCGCAAGCAGAAGCAGCTAAAATAAACTTTGGGAAAGCATTGCCAATTTTAGTACCTTGTGCACTTACAATGTTCATATTAGGAGAAATTGTAATTAATTGCTCTATTATGGTAATGTTTAGCTAATAGTTTAAAATACTTAAATCAAACTATTAATTAAATTTAAATAAACAAAAAAGAACCTGACGGTTCTTTTTTACTTATAAATAATTTATTTTTTTAATAGTTTATCTACAACCTTTTCATAAATTGAAAATGAAGTTATAAAATCACTTTTTCTAATGAATTCATTTGCTTTATGTCCAGCATCAGGTGAATCTTGGAAGAATGGTCCAAATGCTACACAATTTTTCATTGTTCTTGCATATGTTGCTCCTCCAATGATAATAGGTTCAGCTTTAACATCACCTGTTACATCTTTATATACATTTAATAGAGTTTGGATAAAGTCTCCGTCTTTATCAATATAAAGTTTTTCAACTGAATCAACTTTAGTATAATCAACTCCACCTTCTTTACAACTTTTAATAACTCCTTTTTCAACTTCAGGTCAATCTACTGCAAAAATTGGAACTCTTGAGTCCATTAATGTTGTAAATCCCTCTGGTGTTGTTTTAATTACTCCAAAGTTATTAGTAATTGCTCCAGTTTCATCTTCATAGTGTTTTCTAAATAATGTATCACCAGTTGTTTCTGTTCCAATATATTTAGCCATGAATTTAAGGAATTTTGAATCTTCTACTTTAGAAACAGCTTGGACTAATCTTGAGTTAGCATTAACTCCTTCTATTGCTGCCATCATTGCATGAGTTGGTTCCCCAATTGCACTAAGTGATCCATCTTTGTTAATTTCGTATTCATAACCAAGTTTTTCCATTTCAGCTTTAACTTGATCAACTTTTTTTCCTTTATAAGTTGCTCTTGGACTTACAGTATTAATTCCTGTTCCCCCATTAAGTTCAAAATCAAGTGGTTCTTTTAAAGAAAGAGCATATTGATACAATGCTTTTTCTCCATACATTGGTGGATAGTTTGCATCAGGAGCTCAACCCATTGTTGGTTGTTCATGTCCATCAGTTGTATATTTAGTAATTCCTCTTCAAAGCGTTTCTTCATCTGTTGCCATAATCATTCTAATTCTTTTATTTAAAGGAACTTTTTTTTCAACTAATTCTTTTAGTAAATAAAAAGATAACATTGTAGGACCTTTGTCATCATCAGTTCCTCTTCCAATTAAATCAGTTGTTGTTTCAGTAAGATTAAATGGATCATCTTTTCATAATTCTAAATCTCCAGGTGCAACAACATCAAGGTGACAAAGTAATGCAATCATTTCTTCGCCTTGCCCTATTTCAATATAGCCATAGTATCCTTCTGGATTAATAAAAGTTTTCATTCCTTGCGCTTTTGCAAGTTTTTCCATGTATCTTAGAGCTTCTATATGATGAACATTTGGATAGTCATCTACATCTTCTAAAAATGATGGAATTTTTACTAGACCTTTAAGGTCTTTAAAATATTCTTTTCAGTTTTTTTCTAAATAATTTTCCATATACAATTATTATATGCTCGTTTATTTTTTCAAAAAGAGAATTAAATCACGTTGTATAAACATGTTTTAGAGCTTATTTTTTTAAAAAAAGAACCCAGTAGGTTCTTTTTTATTTATCTATAATTATTGGTAGTTTATTTTTTTAATAGTTCTTCTACAACTTTTTCATAAATTGAAAATGAAGTTATAAAATCACTTTTTCTAATGAACTCATTTGCTTTATGTCCAGCATCGGGTGAATCTTGGAAGAATGGTCCAAAAGCTATACAATTTTTCATTGTTCTAGCATATGTTGCTCCCCCACTAACAATTCCTTTAGCATTGACATCACCAGTAACTTCTCCATATACTCTTAGAAGAGTTTGAAGAAAATCTCCATCTTTGTCAATATAAAGTTTTTCAACAACATCAAGTCTAGTATAATCAACTCCGCCCTCTTTACAGCTTTTAATAACTCCTTTTTCAACTTCAGGTCATTCTACTGCAAAAAGTGGAACTCTTGAATCCATTAGTGTTGTAAAGCCTTCTGGTGTTGTTTTAATCACACCAAAGTTATTAGTAATAGATCCAGTTTCATCTTCATAGTGTTTTCTAAATAATGTATCACCATTTGCCTCAGTTTTAATATATTTAGCCATAAATTTCAAGAATTTTGAATCTTCAACTTTTGCCACAGCTTGCACTAATCTAGAGTTGGCATTAACCCCTTCTACGGCAGCCATTTTAGCATGAGTTGGAACTCCAAGTGCACTTAAAGAACCATCTTTGTTGATTTCATATTCATAACCAAGTTTTTTCATTTCTGCTGCTACTTGGTCAACTTTTTTTCCTTTATAAGTTGCCCTTGGACTTACAGTGTTAATTCCTGTTCCTCCATTAAGTTCAAAATCAAGTGGTTCTTTTAAAGAAAGTATATATTGGAAAAGAGCTTTTTCACCATATCTTGGTGGATAATTTGAATCTGGAGCTCATCCCATTACTGGTTGTTCATGGCCATCAGTTGTATATTTGGTAATTCCCCTTCAAAGCGTTTCTTCATCTGTTGCCATAATAATTCTTATTCTTTTATTTAATGGAATTTTACTTTCAAGTAATTTTTTAAATAGATAAAAAGATAGCATTGTAGGACCTTTGTCATCATCAGTTCCTCTTCCAATTAAATCTGTCGTTGTTTCAGTAAGATTAAATGGATCATCATTTCATAGTTCTAAATCACCAGGTGCGACTACATCAAGGTGACAAAGCAATGCAATCATTTCTTCCCCTTGTCCTATTTCAATGTAACCATAATATCCTTCAGGATTAATAAAAACTTTCATTCCATTTGCTTTTGCAAGATCTCCCATATATTTTAGTGCTTTTCTTTGACTATCATTTGGATAGTCATCAGTTTCTGCTAAAAATGATGGAATTTTTACTAGACCTTTAAGGTCATTAACATATTCTTTTCAGTTTTTTTCTAAATAGTTTCTCATATAACATATATTATATGCTCCATTTTTTTTAATTAATCTCTTGTCTTTTTTAAAATAATTTAATTACAAAATATAAATTAACAGGAAATTTAATTTAAAAAAAGAACCCTTAGGTTCCTTTTTATTTATAGATAATTTATTTTTTTAATAGTTGATCTATAACTTTATTGTAAATTGAAAATGAAGTTATAAAATCACTTTTTCTTATATATTCATTTTGTTTATGTCCAGCATCTGGTGAGTCTGGAAAGAATGGTCCAAAGGCTACACAATTAGGCATTGTTCTTGCATATGATGCTCCTCCAACAACCATAGGCTCAGCATCAACATCGCCTGTATAGTCTTTATATGCGTTTAAAAGTGTTTGAATAAATTCTCCATTTTTATCAATATAAAGTTTTTCAACAGAGTCTATTTTTTTATAATCAACTCCACCTTCTTTACAACTTTTAATAATTGCTTTTTCAACATCAGGTCATTCTACTGCAAAAAGGCAAACTCTTGAATCAAATAATGTTGTAAATCCATCTTTTGTTGTTTTGATTACACCAAAATTGTTAGTGATTGCTCCTTCTTCATCTTCATAATGTTTTCTAAATAATGTATCACCAGTTGTTTCAATTCCAATGTATTTAGCTAAGAATTTAAGGAATTTTGAATCTTCTACTTTAGAAACTGCTAGCACTAATCTAGAGTTAGCATTAATTCCTTCCGTTGCTACCATCATTGCATGAGTTGGTTCTCCAATAGCACTTAAAGAACCATCTTTATTAATTTCGTATTTAAACCCAAGTTTTTTCATTTCAGCTTCAACTTGGGCAACTTTTTTTCCTTTATAAGTTGCTCTTGGACTTGCAGTGTTAATTCCTGTTCCTCCATTTATTTCAAAATCATGATCTTCTTTTAAAGAAAGGGCATATTGTAAAAGAGCTTTTTCACCATATAGTGGTGGATAATTTGTATCAGGTGCTCATCCCATTGTTGGGGTTTCATTTCCATCACTTACATATTTATTCATTCCTCTTCAAAGAGTTTCTTCATCTGTTGCCATAATCATTCTAATTCTTTTATTTAAAGGAACTTTTTTTTCAACTAATTCTTTTAGTAAATAAAATGACAAGATTGTAGGACCTTTATCATCATCAGTTCCCCTTCCAATTAAGAAATCTTTTGTTTCAGTAAGATTAAAGGGATCATCTTTTCATAGTTCTAAATCGCCGGGGGCAACAACATCAAGGTGACAAAGTAATGCAATCATTTCTTTTCCTTGACCAATTTCAATATAGCCATAGTATCCTTCTGGGTTAATAACAGCTTTCATTCCATTTGCTTTTGCAAGATCTTCCATATATTTTAATGCAGCTCTATGTGCATCATTTGGATAGTCATCTACATCTTCTAAAAATGTTGGAATTTTTACCAAACCCTTAAGGTCTTTAAAGTATTCTTTTCAGTTTTTTTCTAAATAATTTTCCATATAAGCATATTATATGCTCCTTTTGTTTTAATTATTTTTTAGCTTTTTTAATAATTTATTCAATATAAAAAACAATGTAATTTTAAATTAATTAAATAAAAAAGAACCCTTAGGTTCTTTTTGTTGATAGAATTTATTTTTTTAATAATAATTTCATAGCATTAGTATAAATTGAATATGAATCTGTAAAGTCTTTGATTCTTATATATTCATTTGGTTCATGTTCTGTTGAAGGTGAATCTTGAAAGAATGGTCCAAATGCTACACAATTAGGCATTGTTCTTGCATATGTTGCTCCTCCAATAATAATTGGTTCAGCTTTAGTATCACCTGTAAAGTCTTTATATTCTTTTAATAAAGTTTGAATGAATTCTCCATCTTTATCAATATAAAGTTTTTCAACAGAGTCAATTTTAGTATAATCAACTCCGCCTTCTTTACAACTTGTAATAACTCCTTTTTCAACTTCTGGTCATTCAACTGCAAAAATTGGAACTCTTGAGTCCATTAATGTTGTAAACCCTTTTGGTGTAGTTTTTATTGTTCCAAAGTTATTGGTAATTACCCCAGTTTCATCTTCATAGTGTTTTCTAAATAATGTATCACCAGTTGTTTCTGTTCCTACATATTTAGCCATGAATTTAAGGAATTTAGAATCTTCTACTTTGGAAACAGCAATTACTAATCTTGAATTAGCATTAACTCCATCTTCTGCAGCTTTCATTGCATGGGCTCCAACCCCAATTGCACTAAGTGATCCATCTTTGTTGATTTCATATTTAAATCCAAGTTTTTTCATTTCTGCTGCAACTTGATCAACTTTTTTTCCTTTATAAGTAGCTTTTGGACTTACAGTATTAATTCCTGTTCCTCCATTAATTTCAAAATCATGGTCTTCGTCTAAAGAAAGTGCATATTGAAATAGTGCTTTTTCACCATACATTGGTGGATATTCAGCATCGGGAGCTCATCCCATTGTTGGTGTTTCTAACCCATCACTTACATATTTATTGATTCCTCTTCAAAGTGTTTCTTCGTCAGTTGCCATAATAAGTCTAATTCTTTTATTTAATGGTTCTTTACTTTCAAGAAATTCTTTTAGTAAGTAAAATGAAAGCATTAGAGGTCCTTTGTCATCATCGGCTCCTCTTGCAATTAATTTACCATCTTCTTCAAGAAGTTCAAATGGATCAGTTTTTCATTGTGACAAGTCTCCAGGTGCAACAACATCTAGATGGCAAAGCAATGCAATCATTTCTTCCCCTTGTCCTATTTCGATATAGCCATAGTACCCTTCAGGATTAATAGAAACTTTCATTCCATTAGCTTTTGCTAATTTTTCCATATATTTTAGCGCATCTCTTTGATGATCATTTGGATAGTCATCTTGTTCTACTAAAAATGATGGAATTTTTATTAAACCTTTAAGGTCTTTAAAGTATTCTTTTCAGTTTTTTTCTAAATAATTTTCCATATGAATTTATTATATGCTCCTTTTCTTTTTTTATTTGTCATTTAATTTTAGTGAAAATTATTAATTAAACAAAAAAGAACCCACAGGTTCTTTTTTTATTTATGTGCAAGTAATTATTTTAATAATTTATCCATAACATTACTATAAATTGTATATGAGTTTGTGAAATCACTTTTTCTAATATATTCATTTGGTTTATGTTCCATCCCTGGTGAATCATTAAAGAATGGTCCAAATGCTATACAATTTTTTACTGTTCTAGCATATGTTCCGCCCCTAAGAATAAGTGGTTCAGCTTCAGTGTCTCCTGAAAAATCTTTATATGCTTGTAAAAGAGTTTGAACAAATTTTCCATCTTTATTAATTAAAAGTTTATCAACAGCATCAATTCTAGTATATTTAATTCCTTCTTTTTTACAATTTTTGGTAATTGCTTCTTCAAGTGCTGGTCATTCTACTGCAAAAATTGGAACTCTTGAATCAAATGATGTTGTAAATCCTTTTGGTGTTGTTTTAATTATTCCAAAATTATTAGTAATTGATCCTTCACTATCTTCATAGTGTTTTCCAAAGATCGTATCGCCGTTTGCTTCAGTTCCAATATATTTAGCAAGAAAGTTTAAAAATTTTGAATCTTCTACTTTTGAAACAGCAATTACTAATCTTGAGTTAGCGTTAGTTCCATGTGTTGCTGCTCTCATGGCATGGTCTGAAACTCCAAGTGCACTTAATGAACCATCTTTGTTGATTTCATATTTAAAACCAAGTTTTTTCATTTCTGCTGCAACTTGATCAACTTTTTTTCCTGTATAAGTTGCTCTTGGACTTACAGTATTAATTCCTGTTCCTCCATTGATTTCAAAATCATGGTCTTCATCTAAAGAAAGTGCATATTGGAAAATTGTTTGTTCTCCATATATTGGTGGATATTCTGTATCTGGAGCCCAACCCATTGTTGGTTGTTCTTCTCCATTTTCAACATATTTGTGCATTCCTCTTCAAAGAGTTTCTTCATCTGTTGCCATAATAAGTCTAATTCTTTTGGTTAATTTATCTTTATTTTTAGCCATTTCTTTTAGTAAATAAAATGAAAGCATTAGCGGCCCTTTGTCATCATCAACCCCTCTTCCAATTAAGAAGTCTTTTGTTTCAGTAAGGTGAAGTGGATCATCATCTCATAATTCTAAATCACCAGGGGCAACCACGTCTAAATGACAAAGTAATGCAATCATTTCTTCGCCTTGCCCTATTTCGATATAGCCATAGTATCCTTCTGGATTAATAAAAACTTTCATATCATTTGCTTTTGCAAGATCTTCCATATATTTTAATGCAGCCCTATGTGCATCATTTGGATAGTCGTCTCCTTCAGCTAAAAATGAAGGAATTTTTATTAAACCTTTTAGGTCATTAAAGTATTCTTTTCAGTTTTTTTCTAAATAATTTTCCATATGAAAATATTATATTCTCATTTCTTCAATATTTTTGTTTGTTAAAAAGAACCATAAGTTCTTTTTTTATTTAAAATTAATTATTATTTTAAAAGTCCGCTTATAACTTCATTGTAAATTGAAAAAGATTTTATTAGATCTGATTTTAATCCATATTCATTAGGTTGGTGTTCCGTTTCTGGGGAACTTTTAAAGTAAGGTCCAAATCCAACAATGTTTTTCATTGCTCTTGCATAGGTTCCTCCACCAATAATAATTGGTTTTGCTTCTTTATCTCCACTAAACTTAATATAGGCTTTTAATAGAGTTTGAATAAAGGGATCATTTTTATCTACATAAAGTTTATTACGAACATCATATTGTTCATATGTAATTCCTTCTTTTTTACAGTTTTTAATGATTTCTTTTGTAACTTCTGGCTGTTGAATTGCAAACATTGGAATTCTTGAATCCATGGAAGCAATAAACCCATCAGGACTTGAAGCAATTAAACCAAAGTTATTTGTAATTGGTCCTGTTTCATCTTCATAGTGGCCATTAAATAATGTGTCTCCCATAGTTTCAATTCCAACATATTTAGCCATAAAGTTAAGGAATTTTGAATCTTCTACTTTTGAAACAGCAATTACTAATCTTGAGTTAGCATTAATTCCTTCTTTTGCAGCTCTCATTCCATGTGCTGAAATTCCAAGTGCACTTAGTGAACCATCATCATTCATTTCATATTTATAACCAAGTTCTTCCATTTTGGTTTTAACTTGATCAACTTTAGCTCCTTTATAAGTTGCTCTTGGACTTACAGAATTAAACCCTGTTCCTCCATTAAGTTCAAAGTTAACCGGTTCCTTTAATGAAAGGGTATATTTTAGAACAGTTTTTTCACCATACATTGGAGGAAAAGCACAATCAGGAGTTCAACCCATTGTTGGTTGTTCTTCTCCATTTTCAATATATTTGTTAATTCCTCTTCAAAGTGATTCTTCATCTGTTGCATAAATTAATCTAATTCTTTTATTTAAAGGAATTTTACTTTCAAGTAATTCCTTCATTAAATAAAATGACATCATTAAAGGGCCTTTGTCATCAACTGCCCCTCTTCCAATGATTTTATCTCCTTCTTGAAGAAGCTCAAAAGGATTAGTTTTTCAAAGTCCTAAATCTCCTGGAGCAACTACATCTAAATGAGCAAGAATTCCAATCATTTCTTTTCCTTGCCCTATTTCAATATATCCATAATATCCTTCAGGATTTGTAAAAACTTTCATTCCTTGCATATTTGCTAGGTCTTCCATATATTTCAAAACTGCTTTATGATGAATATTTGGATAGTCATCTTTTGTAACTAAAAATGATGGAATTTTTACTAAACCCTTTAGATCCTTAAAGTATTCTTTTCAGTTTTTTTCTAAATAGTTTTCCATATAAGCATATTATATGCTACTTCTTTTTTTAATAATCTTCTCTTTTTTAAGAGATAATTAAGTTATGAAATATAAATTAATTCGAGATTTTAATTTTAAAAAAGATAAAGAACAAGAATTGCAATTTGCTAAAAGTACAAATTTAGAGCTCTTTTTTAGTTTAGAAAAAACTTTGTTTGCAGTTGATGAATGAAGTTTTCCCAATATTAAAAGACTTGCAAAATTAAAACTTCCTGGTGAAGTAACTTTAACTTTTCAAAAATGGAATAGTAATATTGATTATCTTTATTACCAATTGAACTTGTATCATAACTTTGCTTTTGGAGAAGTTACCCCAAAAATTAAAGATTGTATTAATAATCATGATGCAACTTATTTTAATGTGCTTATTAAAGAATTAAATGATCAACAAAAAATTGAAACTTGTTTTTACCTTTTGAGTTTACTTGGAAATGATTTGCAAATTTTTGATTTGGTAAATAAAGCAATGAATACCAGAGTTGTTAATTTTAATAAAATTTTAAATTTACTCTTTTTTAAATATGTAGTGGGCGGTAAAAAATAGTGAAAAGTTTTTATGTGGTTCCAACTCCAATCGGAAATTTAGATGACTTAACTTTTCGGGCAAAAGCAGTACTTGAAGCAGTTGATATTATTTTTTGTGAAGACACTTTGCATTCTACTAAACTAGTAAGAAAATATAATAAAAAAGCAAAGTTAATATCACTACATAAATTTAATGAGCTTTCAAGAATTGAAGAAATTTTAAAGTTATTAGAAACTAATGATATTGCTTTAATAAGTGATGCAGGAACTCCTACAATCAATGATCCTGGACAATTACTTATTAAAGAGTTAGTAAGTAAGGAAATCAAAATAATTCCTCTTCCCGGAGCAAATGCCATTACCACTGCAATTAGTGGAAGTGGACTTGAATTTGCTTCCTTTACTTTTATTGGTTTTTTCCCAAGAAAAGAAAATCAACTTAAAGAAATTATTTATAAACATTTAAATGTAGATTTAATTGTTGGTTATGAATCTCCTAATCGAATAAATAAAACCTTAGAAATTTTATTTACTACTTTTGGTGATCTTGAAGTTTGTCTTGCAAGAGAACTTACAAAATTGCATGAAGAAATATTAACAACAAAAATTTCCCTTTTGAAAGAGAAAACTTTTAAAGGAGAAATAGTTTTACTTATTCCAACAAGTCAAATTATGATTGAAGAAACTACCTTAGAAGATTTGATAAAAATTTATCAACAAGAAAATTTATCAAATAAAGCAATTGTTAATATAATTAGTAAGACAACAAAATTTAAAAAGAATCAAATTTATGAAAGGTTAAAAAAAGATGAGTAAAAAGTTTTATGTCTCAACTCCAATTTATTATCCAAATGCAAAATTACACATTGGGCATGCTTATACAACTACCCTTGCAGATTATATAAATAGATATAAAAAGTTTCGTGGCTATGAAACTTATTTTGTAACTGGATCTGATGAACATGGACAAAAGTTAGAAACTGAAGCTAAAAAAAATAATGAAGATCCTTTAACTTTTGTAACAAGAATTACCCAAACATTTATTAACCTTTGAAAAGACTTGGGAATTGATTATGATCATTTTATTAGAACAACAGATAAAGAACATGAACTTTATGTCCAAAATAATTTTTCTAAATTATTTAAAAAAGATTTTATTTATAAAAGTTATTATGAAGGATGATATTGCCAAAGTGATGAAGCCTTCTTTACTGAAATTCAACTTTCAGGAGAACACCGTTGCCCTGCTTGTAATAAAGATGTTGAATGAATAAAAGAAGAATCTTATTTTTTAAAGATCGCGGAATTCAAAGATTTTATTCAAGATAAATTAGAAAATACTTCTTTACTTATTCCAAGCTACCGAGTAATAGAATTAATTAATAATTTTGTAAATGATTTGCAAGATCTTTCAATTACAAGAACTTCTTTTGATTGAGGAATAAAAATTAACGAAGATCAAAAACATGTAGTTTATGTTTGACTTGATGCTCTGCAAAATTATCTTTCTACTTTAACTTATAAAAATTCTCCTTGAACAGTTGATGAAGTTTGGGCAAAAGATAGTGATGTTGAAATCTTGCAACTTGTTGGAAAAGAAATTACTAGATTTCATGCTATCTATTGACCAATTATTTTAGAGATGCTTGGTTACCGTGAGCCTAAAATTTTAGCTCATGGTTGGCTTGTCAGTGATGATGGAGAAAAAATGAGTAAGTCCATTGGTAATGTAGTTGATCCATTAGAACTAATTAAACTTTTTGGAAGAGACCCCTTACGTTTTTATTTAGTAAATAATATTGTCACTGGAGATGATGGTCGCTTCTCACTTAACTTGCTTAAAGAATCAATTAATGGAATTTTAGTAAACAAATATTCTAATTTAGTTTTTAGAACAAATATTATGATTCAAAAATATTTTAAAGGAATTGTTCCTAAAAAAGGAAAAGCAACTAAATTAGAAATAGATTTAAAAAAACAACTAGATGGATTTAAAAATGAGTACTTTAATTTAATGGATCATTATGAATTTTCTAAAGCAACAAAATTGCTTATTAATTATGTAGAGGAATTAAATAAATATATTGATCTAAGTACTCCTTGAAAAAAAGTTGGAGATGAATATCTTGAAACAATTTTAAATTTCTTAACAACAGAAATTTTTAATGTTACTTCACTGCTTGGTTTAATTTTAATTGATAGTGCTGATTGTGTTTATAACTGACTTTCATTTACAGGCATTCCTACTGAAAAAGATTGGGATCATGATTTTTCTGGAACAAAATTAAAATATATTGGTTATTTATTTACAAGATTAATTTAGCAATTCTAAAAATAAATAATAAAAAAACATCCACTACAAAATGGATGTTTTTTTATTATTCTAGATCTGCATATTTTTCGCCAAGGCTATCTGCCAAATTATAATGAGCATATTCTCAATTAAATCATCTAAAGGCAGCAATAGAATCAAAGATTAAATAAACAAATGAACCAGCAAATAGTGACATGCTAGACATTAGTACATAAAGAAGAATATTTCCCATATCACTAATGATGAAAAGGATTCATCCTCATTTATTTTTTTTGCTTATATTTAATCAGCCAGTAATTGTTAGGGCAGCAACAATAACATCTAAAATTGGATAAGCGTCAATTAGAATTGCGTCGTCTCCCCCTCATGTTATTCCTAATCCAAAGATAAGAAAAGCAACGGTTGCTAGCGCAGCAACGACGTGGTGATGGAAAGTCATGGTATTAACTAAATGACTTCCTTCATCATCTCATTTGTTAGAGTTTATGATTCCGATTACAACATAAACAAAACAGGTTAGTCCTAGAAATCAAACTTTCATTAGGACTGCATAAATAGTCATTAGAATTCTTCCAATACTAATTGGGAGAATATATTTTCTTGAATTGTTAGAAATGGAAATTTCTCCGATAACAGCAAAGGTTCCCCCTGCTAAAGAAATTCCTAAAATAGTTCATCCTAATCAAGCGTTTGAACTGGAGCGGATAATTTCAGTATTACCCTCACCCCCAAGCCATACTTCCAGTAGGATCTAAGGCAAAAGGTAAAATTCCAAAAATGGAAACAATTCAAACAAATGAAAGAGATACAACATAAATTCATGGTGTATGATAAAAAGTATCGATTCTTTTAAGTGATGTTTTCATAATATCGTTTGTAAATTACTTTACATTCCTTTCTTTTACATTTACAAAAATGTTTTAAATTATTTAATTATAAAAAAAACAATAAAGTTCATTAGAACAAATTTGATATCAACAAATCTTATTAGATTAGATTTGGCAAAGACCATAAATGGTAATTAAATTTTATTATTTTATTTTATTTTTTTATTTTAAATTTTATTTTAAAGATAAATATTACATATTTTTTTGACTTAAATTATTTATTAGATAAATTATTTATTAGTTTGAGATATGTTTGGTTTGTTAGTTTATATTAGTTTAATCTATATGTATTATATATTAAATATAGAGATTAAAATATTGAATTATTTAAGATATTTATTGGCAATACTATCTGCAAAATTATCATGACTAAATCCTCAATTGAATCATCTTACAGTTGCAATGGTATCAAAGACAAAATAAATAGAGGAGCTAGTAACAAAGGACATGTTTCCCATCATTAGATAAAGGGTGATAAAACCAAAATCACTCATGACATAAATAATTCATCCTCATTTATTTTTATGACTAATATTTAGCCAACCATAAATTACCATGCAAGAAAATAAAACATCCATAATGGGAAGGGGATCATAAATAAGTGGATTTTCTCCAAGTGTAGTACCAAGTCCAAATGATAAAAAAGCAATAGTAACAAGACCAACAATAAAATAACTTTTTGGGGTCATATTATTTCTTAAAATTGTTCCTTTGTCATCTCAATTTCTGGCATTGATAATACCAATTACCGCATATAAAAGACTTGTTGCAGCCAGGAATCATAATTTAACGAGAATACAATAAGTAATAATAAATATTCTGGCAATAGAAATTGGTCAAACATATTTTTTTGAATTATTAGCAATGGAAATTTCTCCAGAAACAGCAAGTGTAGCTCCAATAAGTGAAAAACTTAAAATAAGTCAGCCGAGTCAGGCATTAGGAGTTTGGCGAACAATTAGTTTGTTTCCCCATCCTCATTCCATAGTTGCATTAGCATCCATGGCAAAAGGCAAAAATCCAAAAATAATGGAAACAATTCAAACAAGTCCAATTGAGGTGATATATATTCAGGGTGTATGATAAAATGTATCAATTTTTTGCAGTGTTGTTTTCATTAAATAAGTCTTGTAATCCTTGTTACTTTCCTTTCCTTATTGATAATTATGAATTTGTGCTATCTAATTAATTTTATTCTAAACTCAAATAAATTAAGAGATATTTTTTTCTGCTTGGTAATCCTTATCGGTTATTTTTTTAGGATTAGTCGCCTTTGATTTTCAGTTACTTCAAATGGTAAATCCACTTACATCAAAAATAATATAAATAATATAGCTAGCTGCAACTCCTCAAAAGCCAAGAAGGCAAAACATGGTAATGCCAAGAACATCAGTTGCAAGAAAAGCAATGTAACCTCATTTATTTTTTCTAGTAATATTAAACCAACCAAAAATAACAAGAGCACTAATTGTTGGATCAAGAATGGGCTTTGCATCTAACTTTGGATGAGTCATAGTAATGCTAAGAGCGGCTCCTAAATAAATTAAAGTAAAGATAGTAATAAAAAGATAAGACTTAGTAGTCATGACATTTTCCTTTTTGCTTTCATCTTTTCAATGTTTATAATGAATTATTCCAACAATGCAATAAAGAATATAATCAATTACAATAAATCAAAGTCCAATGCAAATTCCATAAAAGATCATGAGGATTTGTCCAAGAAGAACTGAGTAAATAAATTTTCTTTTTCCTCTTACAAGATAAATTTCCCCAGCAAGAGTAATACAACTTCCCAAAAATCCTAAACTAATAATAAGTCAACCAAGTCAAGCATTAGGAGAAGTACTTTTAATGTCATCACCAAAAAATCAGCCAACTACTACTTCATCTTTTATCCCAAACACGATCAATTGGACAAGTGAAAAAAATCCAATAACCCCGACTAGAGTAATAAAGATTCATTTGGTATTAAAAAATTTTTCAACTTCTTTGGTTCAACATTTCATTAAAATAATTATATTAAAATAAAAACAAAAGACTTGGCATCTTTTGTTTTTAATTATTTAATGATTATTTTCTAGAGTCAATCTAAATATTTTACTTGGATTTGTCCCCACAATTTTAGTTTTCCTCTTCTTGCAAGGAAATCTTTTTTGATTTGTCTTCTATGTTTTAGCAAGCATCCAAAAATAATTACATTTAATCCAAGCATTGAAATTGCTTCTTCAGTTCATCACCATCATGTTCCTCGATAGCTACCTGCAAAAACATCACCAACAGGATATTTCATGATGTTAAACATTCAATGCCCTTGGATTATTTGAATAATTCCTGCTCCTTCGGGGATATCTTGTTGAAGATGTCCAATATGGGATCCAACTATTCCTGGGTTTAAATGTCCGCCACTAATAAAGGTAACAATGTAAGCATTAATTGCATACATGAAGATAGTAAAGAAGATTACATATAAGGGAGTTTTAACAAAGAAAGGATTATCAACGTTATGGACATCTTTTTTAACAAAGCGGGTAAAAGCATAAGCAGTAATTCAAATGTTAACAGTAATTACAGTTACAAAAATTGTTCAACCAGATCAACTATTATTAAGTCCTCAGAATGCCCCTTTGCCAAATAATGTACTAATTAATGAAAACACAATAAGAGACTCGTTTCCCCAAATATATGGTTTAAAAATTGCAAATTTTAAAGTATTTTTAATAGCCATTTCAGTTACCAATCTTCCAAGTCCAAAGAAATCTTTGTGCATAAATACTTGATGACTAATAAAATTCAAAGCATTTCCATCTTTTGATAAAAATGTTATTAAACTAGAAGTAATAGTATCTCCAAGATCAGTATTTAAAAGGACTTTTTCAGTATTTACTCCAAGTGCTCCACTACTTGCTTGTTCAAAGTGGAAGATAAAAAGCGAAAAGGCAATAATTCAAAAGAAGTAATTTCTTAAAACTTTGTAAGGGTGTTCTTCAAGATGGCTTCTTGAAGCAGCAGCAAAAACTCAAAGTCCAGTTACAAAAAAGACAAGGATAATTCAAAGCATTGAAAAGATATTTCCAAAAGTAGTAAAGGTTAAATTAATTACTTGGGAGTTAAGGGCACCAAAGGTTGCTGATTGCAGTCCAATTACAAAGGAACAAACAAAAAGTAGTGATCAACAATAAAGATGAAGCGATCTTATTACTCCTCCAGGAAGCCCGTGAAGTGCTCAGCGAATGATAATTGCACTAAAAATAATAATCATGACTACAAGAAAAGCAACAACAGTTCAAAAGAACCATAGTTGTCCTCCTAAAAGCCCAGCTCCGACATAATCATTTGTAATAAGTCCCATTCCTGAAAGGAAAAAGACACCAAATAAAGTAACAACAAGAAAGACAATTGTTCTCCCAATTTTATAAGGGCTCTTTTGAATTTCCTTTAAGGTTGTTTTATTATTTTGCATAGTTAAATTATTACAAATTATGGGGTAAAATTAAAATATATATGCAAATATTATTAAGGAATTTTAATTAAATGGAAACAAAACCAATAAAACAAGAAAAACAAGAGCCCATTAATGAACTAAAATTGACTTATAAAATTCATAATTGAGATATTCTTGAGAAATTTTTTGATGGAATTAAAGGGCCAATGTACTTTTTAGATTTTGAAGCAATTACTTTTGCTCCAATTGCAATGGCTAAAAATAATTTAGATCTTGATCAACAACTCTTTTCTTTTTCATTTCTTAAGGTAGATAATTTTGCTGACCTTAGTGAAAAACCAAGACATTATAATTTTGTTGGGAAAAAATTAAATTACAATCAAATGGCTAGTGAACTTTCAAGACTTTATGTAAACTATAATGCTAAAGTTTTTGTTTGAGGAGCCGAATTAGAATTTAAAGGACTTGCAAAATTAATCGGACATGCAAATCAAAACTACAAGCGTAAACTTGGAAGCCTTATTGGAAATGTAATTGATTTACAAGTGCTTTTTAGAGGACAAAAAGATCGGATTGTTGAGATTTCTCCTCTCCATCAAAACTCATTAAGTTTTGTGGCAAAAGCAGTAACAGGATCAACAATTGATTCTTCATTAAATAATGGTAAAAAAACTAATTATGTTTTAAAAGCTTTTGTTGATAAAAAAACAACAGCTTATCATCAATTAAAAAATATTGATGATAAGCTTACTAAATATAATAATAGTGATGTAATTCATATTAAAAGAATTCTCTTTCAATTACATCGTGATCTTTTAGCAAAAAAACCAAAATAGATTACACTTTATTTCTAACTTGATTTTTATAATAAGTTTTAAATTGCTTACGAGCAACACGTTTTAATTTATAATCTTTTAATTCTTTTTCTACCATATCAAAACTTTTTCAAGCATCTAAATATGCTTTTAGTTTTGTTTCTTCAACTTGATTAAGGAAAAGTAAATTTTGATTTGCAACATTTCTTTGATATTCAACATAACTAACTCAAATTTGAGGAAGATTACTTTTAATGTTTTTTTGAAAAGCTTTAATTTCTCTTTTTGGTTTATCTAGTAATTGCATTTTAACTTGAGAGATTTGAATATCTCTCATTTTATATTTAAAAAGGGTTTTCATCATCAAAGTTATTTTTTCATTTTCAGAATCATATTTATAAAATTTATTTTCAATGATTTCAATAAATTTCAAATTTCTTACTAATGAATAATAAGAATTTTTTACAATTGGACTAATTTCCAAAAGTTCTTCGACACTAAATTTTCAACGGTACTTAGTATTTTTCATTCCCTGCAAAATAAAATAAACTTCATTAGTAAAGTTTTCATTTTCCGGGTAATAAGTTTCAATACTACTTAAATTTAAGGAAACAGGAATTCATCTATCAATTGTTCGTTCTTCTTCTGTTCCGGGGTTTTCTCTATATCTTTGTAATTGTTCTACATTTATAAACATATTCAAATTATAGTTACTTTATAACTAAAATATTTTTCTTAAAGATAAATAAAAAAAAGTAGCTTACTGCTACTCGATTTTTTTATTTCTAAATTGACTAAAGAAACTAATTAATTTTTTGGAGTCACCAACAACAACCATTAGTTCTCCTGCCTGTAATTTTGTGTCCCCATTAACAATAACTGCTTTTTTATTTCGATAAACAATTGAAATTAAAACATTGCCTGGAGTTCCTAAATTTTTAACAACTTTTCCATCAAGAATTTCTGGAGTTAAAATTTTGATCATAGAAACTCCCCCAGGAAGTTCAGCTACTTCTTCTGTTACAAAATTATAAAGTAAAGGATTAGTAATTTTTTGGACCGCTCTTTTTGCAGCTTGAGTTTCAGGATTAATGATTTCTGTAATGCCCATTCCTTTTAAGATATTTTCCTGTTGAGTAGAAACAGCTTTACAAATAATCCGGGCATTTTTTTTGGTAACATTAGTTTTTACTAAATTAGAAATTAAAAGGGAAGCTTCAATATTATCGCCAACACCAATAATATAAATATCAGAGTTTAAAAGTCCTAACTCTTTAAGTTTTCCATCATCGGTAACATCAGCAATGATTCCTTCTTTGATTCCTAAATTTTGGATTCTTTTAATTGAATTTTCTTGTTTGTCTACAGCAATGATATTGTAACCACTAATAAGTGATAATTGTTCAATGACAGTTCCACCAAATCTTCCGCAGCCAATGATTACGACTTCTTTTTTTCTCATCTTATTTCCTATGTTTCCTTAGTTATTTTCTAATACTAATATTTTACCCTACTTGCTAAAAATTAAAATCAATATTATGCCCTTTTATATAAGTATTTTCCCCAATTAACAAGGTAATTTTTATGAATAATTTCTGCTTATTTTGTTATTTTTTTGCTTTTTAAGTTAATTTTAAGTTAAAAAGGTATAATTTCCTTAGTTTTTTCAATAAAATATTATGAAAAAAATATTTTTTTTAGTTAAAATTAATATGTATCACAAATACAACATTTTTTTAATGCTCTGGTAGCTCAGTTGGTTAGAGCAACTGACTGTTAATCAGTGGGTCGGAGGTTCGAGTCCTCTCCGGAGCGCCATTATATGGCCCGTTGGTGAAGCGGTTAACACACTAGGTTTTCATCCTAGCATTCACGGGTTCGAGTCCCGTACGGGTCACCATTTATATTTTGGGGCGTTAGCTCAGTTGGGAGAGCATCTGCCTTACAAGCAGAGGGTCGTAGGTTCGAGTCCTATACGCCCCACCATATAAAACCATATTACAACTAGATATTTTATTTTTTTATATAGCCGTTTTAGCTCAGCAGGCAGAGCAATTGTCTTGTAAACAATAGGTCGTAGGTTCGATTCCTATAAACGGCACCATTGCGGGTGTGGTGAAATTGGCAGACACGCTAGACTTAGGATCTAGTGTCTTCGGACGTAAGGGTTCAAGTCCCTTCACCCGCACCATTATCATATATAATTTAGACATAAAGAGATCGACAGACTCTAAATTATTTAAATAAACTTATTATATCTGCGCCTGTAGCTCAATTGGATAGAGCGCTTGGCTACGGACCAAGAGGTTGCGGGTTCGACTCCTGTTAGGCGCTCCAGTATTTAAATAATTTTATAAAAAACATTTGCGGAAAGTAGCTCAGCTTGGCAGAGCACTGCGTTTGGGACGCAGGGGTCGCAGGTTCAAGTCCTGTCTTTCCGACCATTTTGTGGGGGGGTAGCTCAGTTGGTAGAGCACTTGATTTGCACTCAAGAGGTTGCGAGTTCGACCCTCGTCCTCTCCACCATAGTTTAAGATAGTTACTATCTTTATTTATTGCTAATTATCTTAATGGCGAGGTAGCTCAATCGGCTAGAGCGCCTGGTTCATACCCAGGAGGTTATGGGTTCGATTCCCTTCCTCGCTACCATGGTTCTTTAGCTCAGTTGGTTAGAGCCACCGGCTCATAACCGGTTGGTCGCAGGTTCAAGTCCTGCAAGAACCACCACCCTTCTAGTAGTAGATGGGCTTATTACAATCTATATACATTTTTTAATAATGGCGGATATATTAATATCCAACTAGATGGAGTCATACCCAAGTCAGGTTGAAGGGGTCGGTCTTGAAAACCGAGAGGCGGCGAAAGCTGTGCGGGGGTTCGAATCCCTCTGACTCCGCCATTTGTTATCGCGGAGTGGAGCAGTCTGGTAGCTCGTTGGGCCCATAACCCAAAGGTCGTAGGTTCAAATCCTGCCTCCGCAACCAAGGTTCGGTAGTGAAGTGGTTTATCATGCCTCTCTGTCACAGAGGAGATCGCGGGTTCAAGTCCCGTCCGAACCGCCATTTTATGGCTCGGTAGCTCAGTCGGTAGAGCAAGGGATTGAAGCTCCCTGTGTCGACGGTTCGATTCCGCCCCGAGCCACCAGCTAAAA
>LSMY01000002.1 GCA_001641225.1 Mycoplasma sp. Bg2 | reverse complement strand
TTCAAGATTAATTTTCCCACTACTTGTTAGGTAAGTTCCCTTATAGACTATGAGGTTGATAGGCTGGATGTGTAAGCATAGCGATATGTTGAGCTGACCAGTACTAATAGAACGAGGACTTATAAAAGAATTGATATTCTAATTTGATTTTAGTTGATGTATACAGTTTTGAAAGAATTTATTACAAGATAAATATTTCAATAAAAAGTTGATAGTGAATCGACACCAACAAAAATAATTATAAAAGAGAAAAAATTGTAATTATTATTGTTGGTGGCGATAGCATAGAGGGTACACCTGATCCCATTCCGAACTCAGAAGTTAAGCTCTATAGCGCCGAAGGTAGTAGCAATGCAAGAATAGGTCACTGCCAACTTTTTTTATTATCTTAGACGAGATAAAAGCACTAAATTTTTAAATTTAGTGCTTTTTTTATTTAAATAAAGTTGATTTATGCTTAAAATTATTAGTTAAATAAATTGTATAATTAAAAATATAGAAGATATTTTAAAAACATAATAAAAATAATAAATATAGGAGGAAAATATGCAAAAAGTTGTAGTTATTGGAGCAAATCATGCCGGAACAGCAGTTTTAAATACAATTGCTGATAATTCTGATGATTTTGAAATTTTTGCCTTTGATAGCAATTCAAATTGCTCATTTTTAGGTTGCGGAATTGCTCTTTGAGTGGGCGGAAAGATTGCTGACCCACAATCACTTTTTTATTCATCACCAGAAATTTTAAGATCAAAAGGAATTGATATTAAGATGGAACATGAAGTAAAAAGTATTGATTTTACTAAAAAAACTGTAAAAGTACAAGACCTTAAAACTAAAAAAGAATTTGAACAAAGTTATGATAAATTGGTTTTATCATGTGGTTCATTACCAATTTCACCATCATTTGGAGGAACAAGTACAAAAGACTGAGATAATGCCATGAATGTAAAAACTTATCAAAATGGACAAAGAATCATTGAGCTTTTTAATGAAGATGGAAATGACAAAGTGGCAATAATTGGGGCAGGTTATATTGGAATTGAACTAGTAGAAGCTGCTTTAAGCTATGGAAAAGAAGTAGTTTTAGTAGATTCTGCTTCAAGAATTTTAGAAAAATATTATGATCCTGAATTTACTACTAAAATGACTGATATTTTAGTAAATGAAGGTGTTATTTTAGAACTTAACCAAAGAGTTGAAAAAATTCTTGGTGAAAATAGATTATTAACAGGACTTAAAACAGATAAAAAAGAAATTGATGTTGATTTTGGTATTTTTTGCATTGGAGCAAGACCAAATACTAGCTGGTTAAAAGATAGTGGGTTAGAAATCCTTGCAAATGGAGCAATTAAAGTAAATGAACACCAACAAACATCAATTCCAGATGTTTATGCTGTTGGTGATTGTGCAACTGTCAAAAATTCTGCTTCAGGAAAAACTGAAAATATTGAACTTGCTTCAAATGCAGTAAGATCTGGAATGGTTGCTGGTTACAATATTATTGGAGATACTAGTGCTGCTTTTGACCATGTTGAAGGTTCAAATGCAATTTGTATTGCTGGATATAATATGGTTTCAACTGGATTAAATGAATCAGCTGCAGAAGCACTTGGAATAAGTGTTTCATCATCATATACTGAAGGTCCACAAAAATTAGGATTTATGAATGATGATCATAATGTCCAAATAAAAGTTATTTATAATACAGAAACTAGAGTAATTCTTGGAGCACAAATGGCTTCTACTTATGATATTTCTATGGGAATTCATATGTTTTCTCTAGCAATAGCTAAAAAAGTTAAAATTGATGAATTAAAATTCATGGATTTATTCTTTTTACCACACTTTAATTCGCCATTTAATTACATTAATGAGGTTGCATTAAAAGCTAAATAAGTTTATTAATCATTTGCTAAAATTACTAAGATTTTTTTATCAGCGTAAAAAGTTGCAGCTTTTTGAATAAATTCATTAGAGATTAGGTTAGTTCCACTATTCATTGTAAAAGTTCTTTTTCCTAAATCTCATTTAAGACCAGTAGTAGTGATTTCTGTTTTTTCAAAAACAAAAATAGAAAGATATTTAAAATTATTTTTTAAAATAGTAGTTTTTACATCTGGCAAGATAGCATGAATTTCAAATTTATTTCCAAAAATGCTAATATTATGTTTTCTAGCAAGAAGCATTACATTTAATAAATGATCTTTTCTTCCTAAATCTTCATTTACAAAAAGATCAATTGCAGTTCCTTTGTAACCCAAGTCAATTGCAACAAAAATTGCTTCTTCTGTATCAACAAAATTGCGGATGATAGGAAGAATTTTAGAATTTGGAAGTTCTTTAAATTTTGCAAGTTCTTTATCGCCAAGTGAATCAAAATCGCTTACATAATAAACATTGTTTAAATTTAATGTTTGCAAATAAAGGGCTCCATATTCTACTCCAATAAATAAATCATATTGGTCAAAATTAATTTCATCTGTATCTAGTTTTTTAGTAGTAATTAAACAACGTTTCATAAATAAATTATATTAACTTTAAGAAAAAAATATGAAAAATAATCAAAAAAATAAAAAAATAATAATTTTAAATGTCGGAAGTTCATCTTGTAAATTTCAAATATTTCAAGATGACTTTTCCCCAATCGGACAAGCCCTTATTGACCGCATTGGCCTTCCAGGAACAAATATTTTATATAAAGGGACAAATGGAAAGGTTATCAAAAAAGAACATCAACTTATTTTTAAACATTTGGTTGATTATATTGTTAAGTTTTTAACAGAAGAAGAAATTGTTAACTTTGCTGATGTTTATTTAATGGTTCATCGTGTTGTTAATGGAGCAAATGTTTTTACAAAAGATATCATTATTGATTCTGATGAGAAATTAGAAAAATTAATTTCATTAGATCCTTTTGCTCCCTTACATAACCCTTATAATAGTGCAACTTTAAAAATCTTTTATCAAACTTATCCGCATATTACTCAAGCTGTTGTATTTGATACTACTTTTCATGCAACAATTCCTGAACATAATTATATGTATGCAATTCCTTATGAACTATATGAAAAATATCAATTAAGAAGATATGGAGCACATGGATCAAGTCATGGTTTTATTACTGGACAAATGGAAAAATATCTTCATAAAGAGCAAGTGAATATCATTAATCTTCATTTGGGAAATGGAGCTAGCGCTTGTTTAATCAAAGATTCTAAATCACTTAATACTTCAATGGGATTTACTCCTCTTGCCGGATTAGTTATGGGGACAAGAACTGGAGATATTGATCCAGCAATTGCATTTCATTTAATTAATCAATTGAAGATGGATCCTAAAGAAGTAGATGAAATCTTTAATAAAAAATCAGGGCTTAAGGGAATTTTTGGTCCATCATCTGATATGCGTGATGTTAGTAAAGCTGCAATTGCAGGAAATCATCGAGCCATTTTAGCTAAAGAACTTTTTGCAAATCGCATTACTGATTATTTGGCAATGTATCTTAACGAATTACCAACTGTAGAAGCAATTATCTTTACTGGGGGAATTGGGCAAAATGATTTTGCAACTGTTCGAGAAATCATTAGTCACTTTAATTTAAAATCAATTAAATTAATTGCAGAATTTTCTAATAAAGATGAAGTTAACAAAATTTCAACAGCTGATTCAGAAATTGCCGTCTATATTGTGCCAACAAATGAAGAATTGTACATGGCTAAAATTGGGAAAAAATTATTCAAGGAGAAAAATAATGGATAAAGTTAATTTTGAATTATTAAAAAGCAAAATTATTGATTATGGAAAAGAAATTACTATTTTATCAATTGATTATGACGAAAGATTTTTTCAAGCTGCAAAAAAAATTCAAAAAATAGTTCCAAATATTAACTACAAGCAAGTGAATAAAGAATTTATTAGTGGTTTTGATAAAATTAAGTTAGACCAACTATTTACTCTTTACCAGGAATTAAGAGTTGGTAAAGAAGATGAAAAAATCTTACAAGATAATTTTAATAAACCTAATTATTTTGCAACATTATTATTAAAAGCTGGTTATGCGGAAGGAATTGTTGCGGGAGCAAATTATCCAACTGCTGATATTTTAAGACCAGCATTTCAAATTATTAAACAAACTAAAAAAAATGAGCCAATATCTTCATTTATGTTACTTTGTAAAGACAAACATAAAGATATGTTTATGGCTGATATTTCCGTTAATCCAAATCCAAGCGCAGTTGAATTGGCTGCAATTGCAGTACAAACTGCAAATTCTGTAGAAAGTATTTTTAAAATTAAACCAGTTGTAGCAATGCTTTCATTTTCAACCTTAGGATCTGGAGGCAAACAACCTGATGTTTTAAAAATTGAAGAAGCAACTGCAATTGTTAAAGCAAAAGGCATTGAAGTTATTGGTGAAATTCAATGAGATGCAGCTTATAGCGAAGAAATTTTTAAACTTAAAGTAAAAGATCAAAAACTTTCAAAATTACCAAATGTATTTATTTTTCCAGATTTAAATTCAGGAAATATTGGTTATAAAATTGCCACAACACTTGGTAATTTTAAAGCTGTTGGTCCATTATTACAAAATATAACATTACCAGTCAATGATTTAAGTAGAGGATGTAGTGTTAACGAAATTGTAGATTTAGTAATTATTACAGCTTTGCAATGGTTGGAAAGTCAGAAGAATTAGAAAGGGAAAGATGGCAAAAGAAATAATAATGCCCAAAATGGGTAATACTGTAGAATCAGTAATTATTGGAGAAATAAATATCAAAGTTGGAGATCAAATTTCCAAGGGTGATATCTTATTTGATTATGAAACTGATAAATCTACTTCTGAATATAAAGCAGAAGAATCGGGCGAAGTCTTATTGCTTTTAATGGAACCAGGGGAAGAAATTCCTGTTTTAGCTCCAATTATTATTATTGGAAATAAAAAAGATGATATTTCAAAATGAGAAAAATTAAAACAAGAAAAAAGAGATCAAGATATTGTAAATAAAGACAATGAAATTGCTACTCCTATTCAAGATCATGATGAAGGTAATGCTTCTTTAAACGAAGCAAGGTTTAATGCAGAAAAAGTTTCCCCACGAGCTAAAAAAGTTGCCGATGAATTTGGAGTAGATATTTCTAAAATTCCTACTGCAACAGGAATTGGTGGAAGACTTGTTGAAGCAGACGTTTTAAATTTTTATCATGCTGATCAAAAATCAGTGCTTAGTCCTATTGCTCCAGCTAATTTACCGCTTTCAAATAGTGGTGAATTTGAAAAAATTGCTTACACTGGAATGAGAAAAGCAATTGCCAATATTATGGCAAGTTCTCTTGCTGGTAGTGCACAACTAACTATGGGAGCTACTTTTGATGCAACCGAAATTTTAAAATTAAGAAAATATATTAAAGAAAATTATAAAAAACTTGGACTTGTTAATTCATCAATTAATGATCTTTTTGTTTTTGCCTTGTCAAGAGTCTTGCCAAGATTTCCACAAATTAATTCCATTATTGGTGATGATTGTTATTATGCTTATAATGTTGCTCATATTTCTATTGCTGTCGATGTTCCATCTGGACTTTTAGTTCCTGTAATTAGAAATGCATCTAAATTAACTCTTGGAGAAATTAGTTTACAATCCCAAGAATTAATTAGAAAAGCAAAAGTAGGAAAATTAACAGGAAAAGATCAAGCTGGTGGAACCTTTACTATTTCTAATTTAGGACTTTCAGGAGTTTCATTTTTTACACCAATTTTAAATGCACCACAATCAGCATTGCTTGGAATTGGTTCACCGCAAAAAAGATTAAGACTAAATGAAAACAAAGAAATTGAAGAATATAAGGAAATAATGCTTTCTTTAACAATGGACCATCGTCCATATGATGGAGCAAGAGGAGCAGAATTTCTACACGAACTAGTTAAAGTTTTAGAAAATATTGAAGGATTATTAATTTAAATGGAGGAAAAAGTGTTTGATTTAATTATTATTGGTGGTGGACCAGGTGGTTACCACCTTGCAGAACAAGCAGCAAAGCAAGGCAAAAATGTTGCTATCATTGAAAAAGATAAATTTGGAGGAACCTGTGTTAATGTTGGGTGTATTCCTTCCAAAGCCTTTTTGCATGTAGAACAAGTGGTTACAGAAGCAAATGAATCTGCTCATATGGGAATTGTAACTAAAGATAAAGTTACAATTGATCAAAAGCAAGTAGTTGCTTTTAAAAATGAAAAAGTTGCCTTTCTTTCTGCAGGTGCAAAAGCAGGAGTAAAAAAATCTGGTGCCCATATTTATGAAGGGTATGGAACAATTTTAAAAACAAATCAGCAAGGAGAATTTAGAGTCCAAGTTAATAAAGAAATCTTAATTGGGAAACATCTTATCATTGCTACCGGATCTAATGTTTTTGTTCCACCGATCGAAGGTGTAAGAGAAGCATATGAAGCTGGTACTGCTGTTACCTCAACAGAAGCACTTTCTTTAGAAGAAATTCCTAAAGAACTTGTTGTTATTGGTGCTGGTGTTATTGGACTTGAACTTGGTTCATACTTTGCTGGTGTTGGTTCAAAAGTTACTATTGTTGAACTTGGTAAAAAAATTGCAGGTGCAACGGATACTGAAATTTCAGCCTCTTTGAAAAAAGCTTTAGAAAATAAAGGAATTACTTTTTTACTAAATTCATCAGTAAAAGCAATAAATCATGATTATTGTGTAATTATTGATCAAGACAAAAAGGAAAATAAAATTTCTTTTACAAAAGTTTTAGTAGCTGCAGGAAGAAAACCATATATTGCAAATTTAGGACTTGAAAACATTAACTTATTTGTTGAAAGAGGGGCAATTGTTACAGATGAACATTTAAAAACAAATGTTCCTGGGGTTTATGCAATTGGCGATGTAAATGGTAAATTAATGCTTGCTCATACTGCTTTTAGAGAAGCAGATGTTGTTTTAGATAATTTAAATGGGAAAAATACTGAAATTAATTATGATAAAATTCCTGTGGTGATTTATGGAACACCTGAAGTTGCTGAAATTGGAATTACAGAAGACAAAGCTAAAGAACAAAATATCAATGTGGAAATTAAAAAAATGTCTATGCTTTATTCTGGAAGATTTGTCATTGAAGAAGCAAAATTTGATGGGCTAATTAAAGTGATTATTAAAAAAGACAGTGAAGAAATTATTGGGATGTCAATTTTTGGAAGTTATGCTTCTGAAATTATTGTTGCCGGATCAATTCTTGTCGGAAAAAGATTTAGTAAAGATCAATTAAAAGAAGTTGTTTTTGCACACCCAACGGTTGCAGAAATAATCAAAGACTGTGTCTTTAGTTAAAAGGGAAGGAAATAAAAAATGCCAAAATCAATGGAAGTAATACCAAAAGAAGTTCTTGTTGGAAAAGATATTAAATTTAAAGATATTCCTAAATTTAAATATCAAAAAACATTAAAAGAAGAACTTGAAAATAAAACAATTTCAAAAGCAGACGCAATTGAAATTTATACTCAAATGAAATGAATTAGAACCTATGAAACATTTCTAGATTCAATTAAAACAAAAGGCAAATGAGCTGGAATCCCTTATGAATATCATGGACCAGCCCATATGGCTACTGGCCAAGAAGCAGCTGCAGTTGGTCTTAATTTTCTTACTGATAAAAATGACTTTTTCTTTGGAACTCATAGAAATCATGCAGAAGTAATTTCCAAAGGATTTTCTGCTATGTATAAAATGACTGATCAAGAACTTGAAGCAATGATGGTTAAAGCTCGTGATGGAATTATTTTAAAAAATATTGAAACTTTAGGTAAATTTAAAACAGTAAAGGAAAAAGCAATTGCTTTTTTCATGTATGGATTTACTGCTGAAATTTGAGGAAAAGCAGAAGGGTTTAATCATGGCCTTGCTGGTTCAATGCATCTTTTCTTTACCCCACTAGGAATTTATCCAAATAATGCAATTGTTGGAGCGGGAATGTCTCTTGCTCTTGGGGCTGCAATGTTTAAATTAATTAATAAAAAACCAGGAATTGTCATTGGAAATATTGGTGATGGTGGAGTTTCTACTGGACCATTTTGAGAAGGACTTAATTATTCTTCTATGGACCAATTTAAAGAACTTTGAGAAGGCGATTATCAAAAAAGACCACCACTTATGGTAAATGTGATGAATAACTTTTATGGAATGGGTGGCCAAACAATTGGTGAAACCATGGGAAATAAAGGTCCAGCAAGAATAGGTGCTGGGATAAATCCTGATAACATGCATGCTGAGGTTGTGGATGGACAAGATCCTCTTGCTGTAATTGATCTTATTAGAAGAAAAAAACCAGTGATTTTAAAAGGAGATGGACCAGTGATAAACGAAATTATTACTTACCGTTATAATGGCCATTCTTCTGGTGATTTAGAAACATATCGAACTGCTGATGAAGTTGAATTATGAAAAGCCTATGATCCACTCCTTTTATTTAGCAAAGAATTAATTAGTGCAAAAGTATTAGATAAAAATCAAATTAAAGATCTTGATCAAAATATTGAAGCTGAGTTTTTAAAAATTTATAAAATTTCCATTGATCCAAAATTAACTACTGATCTAGACTGAGATGGAAATCCTGGACTTCTTGATGATATTATGTTTTCAAGAGAAAAATTTGCAATTACTTCCGATAAAGAAGTAGAAGTAAAAATTCCTCTTGAGCAAAATCCTAGAGTACAAAGAATTGCCAAAAGAGCAAGATATGCTTTTGATAAAAATGGCAAAGAACTTTCTAAAATGAGATCATTGCAAATTAGAGATGCTCTTTTTGAAGCAATTATTGATCGATATTATAAAGAACCAACCCTTGCTAGTTGAGGTGAAGAATTAAGAGATTGAGGAGGAGCTTATGGAGTTTATAATGGACTTACTGAATCTATTCCTTATCAAAGATTATTTAATTCTCCAATTGCTGAAGCGGCTATTGTTGGTTCAGCAGTTGGCTATGCAATGTGTGGTGGACAAGCAATTGTTGAACTAGAATACTTTGATTTCCTTTTTAGAGCAGGAGATGAAATGAGTAATCAAATCTCTAAATGAAGAGCAATGAGTGGAGGAGAACTGCGAATTCCTGTTGTTGTTAGAACAAATATTGGATCACAATATGGAGTTCAACATTCTCAAGATTATACTTCTGTAATTACTTCAATTACAGGAATTAATGTAGTTTCTCCAGTTACACCTTATGATGCAAAAGGGCTTTTAAATACTGCTCTTGCTTCAGCTGATCCAACCTTCTTTATTGAGTCACAAAAACTTTATGATAAAGGTGAACTCTTTGTAAAAGAAGGGGTTCCTACTGGTTATTATGAAATTCCTTTTGGTGAAGGAGTTTATCGAACTAGAGGAGAAGATATTACGATAGTAACTTTAGGGGCAAGCTTATATACTGCAGTTGACACTGTAAAAGTTTTAAAAGAAAGATGAAATATTAATGCAGAATTAATTGATATGCGTTCAGCTGTTCCTTTTAATTATGAAATTTTAGTTGAGTCAGTTAAAAAAACAGGAAGAATGCTCCTTGTAAATGAAGGATTTGAAAGAACTAATTTCATGAAAAATGTTGCTCAAAATACAACTGAATTAGCTTTTGATTATTTTGATGCACCACCAGTTGTTGTTGCTTCAAGAAATTGAATTATGCCAGGGGCAGATCATGAAAAATATATCTATCCTCAAGTAGATGATCTACTTTCAGCAATTAATGAAAAAATAATGCCATTAAAAGATTTTACATCAGTAAAAGTTCATACTAATATTGAATTAATTAGAAGAAATAAAAAAGGTGTTTAATGAAATATTTAATTTCAAAAACTATTGATCCTAATTTTAATTTGGCAATGGAAGAATATTTAACAAAAGTTTTGAATGAAACCATTTTTTATGTATTTCAAAATCAGAGTAGTGTAATTGTTGGAAAAAATCAAAATCCTTTTTCTGAAGTTAATGTTAATTATTTAAAAAAAAGAAATATTAAAATTGTTCGTCGAATGTCCGGCGGAGGAGCTGTTTATCAAGACCTTGGAAATCTTAATTTTGCTTTTATTATCAAAGATGGTGCTAAAGAATTATATGATTTCAAAAAGTTTTCTGTTCCTATTATTAATTATTTAAAAACATTAGATTTAAGTGCAAAATTTAGTGGAAGAAATGATTTAATGTTATACAACAGAAAAATTTCAGGAGCAGCACAATATATTAGCGGAAATAACTTATTACATCATGGAACATTAATTTTTGATCTTGATTTAAGTGATATTAATAATATTTTGCAACCTAATTACAATAAATTAGGCTCTAAAGGAATAAAATCTGTTACTAGTAGAATTGCCAACATAAAAGATTTTTTACCCGAAGATATGAGCATGGATGAATTTAAATTAGGATTAGTAAATTTTATTGCAGATGGAGATGAACAAATAATTACTCCAAAACAAATGGATGAAATTGAAAAAATTGCAGCTGAAAAAAGAAAAGCAATTGATTTTATTCTTGAAAATAAAAAAGATTATCAATATCAAGTTGTTGAATATATTCCAGATTTTGGAACCATTGAAATTTATTTTAATACTGATGATAATAATTTAATTACTGATTTAGAAATATTTGGAGAATATTTCTTTAGATTAAATATAAATGAAGTTACTAATTTATTTATTGGAAAAGAATATACAGCTGAAAATATTTCTAAAATTGTAAATAGTATTTCAAATTTTCCTGATTATTTTCATAAATTAAAAAAGAAAAAATTAATTGAATTATTAATGTTAAAATAAATGGAAAAAACTTCAATAGTTTATGAATCATCAAAAGAGATGAATAAATATACAAGAAAATTATTATATTCTAAATATATAATTGCTTTTGTTATTTCTTTTATTACCCTTGTTACAATTTTTTCTTTTATTCCTTTCTTTTTTAGAGGAACAGAAATTAATGATAAATCATTAAGCGATTGACAAGAAAATGGACGAGCTTGAATTATTTATTCTTGATTTGGAATTGCTTTACTGTCTTCAATTGTGGGCATTCTTGGTGATGTTTTTATTCATCGAAATAATAAATTATGTTTTGTTTTTTATTTTATTTTTATTTCTGTTTACTTTTTAAATGGAATTATTTTGCATCTTTGATATGATACAATTCAACAATTTTTGATTCTTGGAATTGTAATTGTTGCTTGTAAAAATTGGGGAAAAGAAAGTAAAAATACATTAGCACCAATTAGAAAACAAAAACATTTTTATTTATTTATTACTTTAATTGTTCTTCTAGTACTTACTTTTATTTTTGGAATGTTAATGAGTATGTGATTAGGCAAAACAACTTTTGCAGATCCAAAACCGTATATTGATGCTTTTACTACATTAACATTTATTGGCGCTTGAATTTTAATGACAAGAAAATATTTAAGTGCTTATTTATTATATTTTCTTTGTACGATTGCAACTTTAATTATTTATATTGAACTTAATGCTTGAATTTATGTTGCCACAAATATTATTTATATTGGTTTATATATTATTGGTTTTTCTAATTGAATTCAAATTTATTATGAACAAAACAGTTTGTTAACTAAAACAACAAAAAATATATAAAATTTAATCAATAATTAAAGTTTTTTTGCTTTAAATTAGCTATTTTTGTCTCGTTTAAACTTTTGGGTAAAAATTAGTATAATTAATATAATTATGAAACTAGAAGACCATTTAAAAATATTAATAAAAACAGCAAAATTTGAACTAACCCCGGAAGAAATAAAGTTATTTTTACCAGATTTAAAAAATTATATTGAAGCTTTAGACGAACTTGACAACATGAATTTAGAGGGGCTAAAACCTTCTTCAAGACCTTTTGAAGTTTATTCATCTAAATTAAGGGAAGATGTTGCTGAAGATTATCCCAAAGATCTAAAAAAATGATCACCAAAGCATTGTGGAGATTATTTTTTCTTTGATTCTTTTAATGATAAGGTGGAAAAATAATGTGAGATACTAAAGATTGAAAAAACCTTGATTTAAAAGAATATGTAAGTAAGTTATATAAAGATACTCTTAAAGATCATCCAATCATTAAAGTAATTGACTGAGAAAAATATGATGTTAGTCCAACTGGTAAATTAGCTGGAATTCCTTTTGCTGTAAAAGACAATATGGCAGTTGAAGATGACCCAACAACCTCAGCTTCAAAAATATTAAAAGACTATATTTCTCCTGAATCATGTACGATTTTTAAAAAACTTATTGCAGAAGGAGCAATTCCTGTTGTAAAAACAAATTTAGATGAATTTGCTATGGGAGGAACCGGAAAAACTTCAAATTACTTTCCTGTTGATAATCCCTTTAGAATAGGAACAATTACTGGAGGATCATCCTCTGGTTCTGCTTATATGATGGCAACAAATAGTTTAGGTTTTGCTCTTGGAACAGATACAGGTGATTCAGTAAGAAAACCTGCTGCTTGACTTGGACTTATCGGTTATAAACCAACATGGGGTCTTGTTTCAAGATACGGAGTTTATGATTTTGCCCCTAGTTGAGATACTGTTTCTTGATTTACTAACACAATCGAAGAAGCAGCACTAATTTTAGAAGTTCTTCAAGGTTATGATGAAAAAGATTTTTCATCAATTGATATTCCACCTACTGCTTATTCAGAAGAACTAGAAACTGATCGTAAATTCAAAGTTGGATTTATTCCACAACTAGAAGGTGAAATTCATGATGAACAAATTAAAGCTAATTATTTAGCAATGCTTAAAAAAGCAGAAGACAAAGGGCACGAACTTGTCGAACTTGATATGAATTTAAATGCTTTAAAAATTATTATTCCAGTTTATCGAACAATTTCATCAATTGAAGGTTTTTCTGCTACTGCAGCCTTTACCGGCTTTCTTTATGGTTCTTTTTTAGGAAAAGATGGAACTTTTAATGAAAAAGTCAGAAGTGCAAGAACAGCCGGATTTGATTATGAAGTAAAAAGAAGATTTCTTTTTGGCCAAGAAGCAATTGCAAATCAAGGACATATGTATATTCAGTCAATGCGGGGAAGAACACTAATTATTCAAGAACTAAAAAAAGTCTTTAACCAAGTTGATGTTTTAATTCATCCTGCAACAGAGACTCTTTCACCAACAATTGATCAATACATCAATGAAGATTTTGGATCAATTATTCATGATTTTTATGTTTTATTTAATGCAAACGGTTCGCCTTCATTAAATCTTCCTACAAATAAAGACCATTATCACCCAACGAGTATTGGGATTGCAGCAAAACCATTTGATGATTTAACACTATTACAATTTGCAAAAATTTTGGAGATGGAAAATGAAAAATAATTATATAGCAACCTTTGGAGTGGAAATTCATGTCGAACTACTTACAAAATCTAAAGCATTTTCACCAGCAAAAGTATCAACAACAGACACACCAAATACAGATGTTAACCCAATTGATTTAGCTCATCCAGGAATGAAACCGTTGCCAAATAAACAAATGGTTAATTTTGCTTATCGGCTTGCAAAAGCACTGCACATGACAATTGCTGATGTTATTCTATTTGATCGTAAAAATTATTTCTATCCTGATTTACCAAAAGGATATCAAATTTCACAATTTTATGAACCCATTGGAAAAGACGGAATTTTTACAATTACAAAGGCAGATGGCTCAACAAAAGATATTAAAATAACTAATATTCATATGGAAGAAGACACTGCAAAGCAAACAAAAATAAACGGGGAAACTTTTTTAGATTTTAATCGTGCCGGAGTAGCTTTGATTGAAATTGTTTCTAATCATGAAGAATTTGAAACAATGGAAGAAGTAGTTTTATATGTAAAACAATTGAGATTTCAATTAATGCAATTAGAAATTACTGATGGAAAATTATTTGATGGTTCTTTACGAATTGATGTCAATGTTTCTATTAGAAAAAATGAACAAGATGAACTTGGACCTAGAATAGAAATTAAAAACTTAAATTCCTTTGCTAATATTAAAAAAGCGCTTGAATGAGAAATTGAACATCAAATTTCCTTACTTGAAAATAATGAAAAAAGATATATGGTTACCAAAAGATATGATGAAAATGAAGATAAAAATATCACAATGCGGTTTAAACAAACTAGATTAGAATATAACCATTTCCCTGAACAAAATATTAATCCAATTAAATTGGATGAAGCAACATTAGCACTTTTTAACTCTTATAAAATTATGTTAGTTGCAGATTTTTATAAAGACTATAACCAAATAGTAGATATGAAAATACTTGATTTACTTTTAGAATCAAAAGAGATAACTAATTTCTTTATTAATCTTATTGGTAAAAAAGATAAAAAACAAGTAATAAACTTTATTACTTCAACATTATTTGGAGTTTTAAATGAGCTAAATCAAGATACATATAATGTAAATGCAAATGATTTAGAAAAAATTCTTGAATTGCTTGGAGAAAATAAAATAACTAAATCAGAAGCAAATGGTTTAATAAAATCATCATTGCTAGATAAAGATATTTCTCCAGAAATAAAATTACATTCAGAAAAAGAAATGTTTGATAGTGTTAAAACATTAGAATTAGTTGAAAAAATATTTGCAGGAAATGATAATTTAATTATTGAATTAGTTTCAAGACCAGAACGGGTTAACAAATTCATTATGGGGCAATTAATGAAACAAGCAAAAGGAAAAATAAATCCTAAAAATGCAAATGAATTAATTGTACAATTTATTAAAGATAAACAAAATGAACAAAATTAAATGATACTTAACTGGTTTATTACTTGCAATTGCTTTTGTTATGCTCTTTATATGAGATTGAGGATATATTATTACAATTGTTTCCTTGATAGTTCTATTAATTTTGGTTTTCAATCCCAAGGGAGGATCAATCGTAATTGATATGAAAAGATTATTTTCTACAATTATAACCACAAGAAGAAAAGAAGAATTTGTTAAAAATACTTTTATTCCAGAACCCGGCGCAAAAATTGCTTTAGGGTTATCAGGCGGAGTTGACTCTGCTGTTTCTGCCTTTCTTATGAAGCAACAAGGTTATGATGTTGAAGCATTTTTTATGCGTAATTGAGATTCATCAATTAATTTGGAATTTAATAATTTCTTTACTATAGATGAAATTTGTAGTCAAGAACAAGATTATAATGATGCAAAACTAGTTGCAGCTCAATTAGGAATAAAACTGCATCGGGTTGATTTTATTAAAGAATACTGAGATTTAGTTTTTACTAAATTTTTAAAAGATATAAAATTAGGGCTTACTCCAAATCCTGATGTGTTTTGTAATCGCTTTATTAAATTTGATAAATTTATTGAATATGTACTTAAAGAACAAAAATTTGATTATATTGCAATGGGACATTATGCAAGAATTGTAGAACATGAAGACCAAAAATATCTTGGAGAAGCAGTAGATTATTTAAAAGATCAAACTTATTTTTTAGCACAAATTAAAAAAGAATATTTAACTAAAATTTATTTTCCACTTGGAGAACTTACTAAAGTGGATGTAAGAGAAATAGCTAAAGAAGAAAAACTGGCTGTTGCTACCAAAAAAGATTCTACTGGTATATGTTTTATTGGAGAAAGAAATTTTCCAAAATTTATTCAAAATTATCTTGACAAAAATCCTGGGAAAATAATTGATGAAAAAACAAATGAAGTTGTTGGAAAACATGATGGTGTTTTATTTTATACCATTGGGCAAAGAAAAGGACTTAATCTTGGTGGCTTTGAAGAACCATATTTTGTTTCTAAAAAGGATATTAAAAAAAATATTTTATATGTTTCTGCAGGTAAAAGTAATGATTTACTTTTTACAGATGAAGTTTCTGCAAACAACTTTAATTTACTTGTTCCAGAAGAATGAATTAAAGGATCAGTAGAAATTAAACCAAGACATTCAGAAGTTAAATACAAAGCAAAAGTAATTTCATTTAATGGAAAAGAAATTACATTAAAAATAAATTCAAAAATAAGAGCAGCAACGCCTGGTCAAGAACTTGTTATTTATAAAAAAAGTATTTGTTTAGGTGGTGGAGAAATTGTCTAAATATTTACCAAGAGTAGAATATATATTATTTGGCTTAATTATTTTTTATGCAATTTCAACTTCATTATTTATTGCAGCACCATTTATGCATGATCCATTTGATGGGTTTAAGTTTAATAATGATTTTAATGAAGGAATTCTATTTCTATGCCTTTTTTTAGCAATTAATTTATTAATAGCTTTTTTTATTTTTTTAATTGAAAATGATAATTCCAAAAAAATAATTATTTTTGGATTAATAGTTTTTATTATTGCAACTATATTTGCTTTAATTCAATGAGGATTAATTAATTTAGCAAATAATACCTTAAATGGTGGGTTTGAAGATGAAACTTCAAATTGGGCTGGAGGATTTATTTTTCCATTATTTTTAAACTTAATTTTAGTAATATTTTTTAATGAATTTTTGAAATGAATTATCATCATAACAAATCGTAATAAACCAGCTAAATGCTTTATTGTTACAAATAGTTTTTTATTTTTACTTAAAAATAAATATTTAGAAATAAATAATACAGTTCTTCTTACATATAATAAAGAACATCAAATAGATATTATTATTTTTGATCAATTTGAAGATGAACTTTTAGATTTTGGAGGAGAACATAAATCAATTTCTAGAAAATCAATAGATAAAAATACTAAAGATATTTTAGATGACTTTCTTGATGAAAGAATTGAAATTATTACAAAACCAAATAAGAATGCTCATGATTTAATTAAGTATATTAATGAAATCAGTAGAAAAACTGAATGTCCTGTACTTTGTATTTTAATTAATGGCGGAGTTTATTTACCTACATTTAAGGGTGAAGTGCCTAATAACATTAAACATTTGAAAAAAAGTTACCTTGTTAAAAATTTAAAAAATAATTTAATGATAGGAACTAAACTTAGTTTTGAAGAAATAAAGGAAAGAATATAATGAAACCACAAGCTATTTTTATTGATATTGACAATACTTTAATTCCATATAGATCAAAAAATTTAACAATTTCTTTGGAAAATACACTAGTAATTAAAACTGCTCAAAAACAAGGAATTTATGTTGTAATTGCATCAGGAAGATCTTATAATGATGCAATTAAAGTTCAGAAGCAACTCCGTTTTAATGAATATGGAGATTATTTGATTTCAAATAATGCCGCCTCAATTGATAAAGTAGGTGAAGAACCTAAAAAAATATGAGAAAAAGAAATTGACCCTCTTTTAACAAATAAAATTATTGAATATGGTAAAAAAAATAACTTTTTAATTAAGTTCTCTCAAGATCCTAAATATTATGGACATGTTAAATATAAATTACTAGGATATGTACTTAAAAAATATGGACATGAAGTTGTAGATTATTCACTTTTAGATTTGTCCATTGAAGGAACTCGTAGAAAAATGGGAATTATTCCCCAAACATTTTCATTAAAAAAAATAGAACAAATAACAAATGACTTAAGAAACCAATTTCCTGAGTTAGAAATAGTATTATCTGGACCAGGAAGATTTATTGAAATTAATGAAAAAAATATTTCTAAAGCCAGTGGTTTAAAAATATTAGCAGAAGATTTAGATTTAGATTTAGGACAATGCGTTGCCATAGGGGATAGTGGTAATGATGTTGAAATGTTTAAAGTGGTTGGAATTCCCATAGTAATGTCTAATGCAAGTCCAGAAGTTAAGAAATATGCAAAATTTGAAACAATACATGCAAAAAAATCTGGGGTTGCTAAAGCAATAAATTCTGTTTATAAAATGGAACAAAAAGATGAATATTAAAACTCATCTTTTTCTTTAATTATTAAACTGGATAATTCTTTTTGTTTTGTTCCTTGGTGCTTTAATTCTATAAAATTAGCAAGATTAATTTCATTTTGGTAATGTTTGGAAATTTTTGTATTAAAAGAGAGCCCTTCTTTTTTTCATTCTTTTAGAATCGTTTGGCCTTTTTTTGTAACTCCAAGAATTCTTGGAACAAGATAAGAAGTATTACTAATTTCTAATGTTCATCTTAAAATTTTTCTTCTTATCGTTGCTTGAGTTAATGAATTATTTGCTGCTTCATTAACTAAAGTACTAAATTTGGTAATATTATTATTTTTGATTATATTTTGTAAGTATTTTATAGTTGGATCATCTGTTTTTGTAGAAATTATTTTTCCAATTATTAGATCACTATAATCATCCATAATAATGGGGTTATTAATTTTTGTTAAATTATCATCAACTTTTTTCCCTTGGGTAATTTCATTTCTTATTTTGGAAGCAGTTTGATATTGATCATTATTTCTTTTTATTAATAAATAATTAATTTTATAATTAGCTAATTTAATTTCTTTAAGATAACAAAGGGCAAGAATATCATTTGCTGCTAATTTTTTCCCGATTAATTGTTCAATACTTTTTGGATATGAATTTGTTTTTTTTACTAGTTTTTTTAATTCTATTAAATTAGCATTTACTTTATCTGATGCAGTTTCTAAAAATTGCTTATTATTACTTTCACTTCCAAAACAAATAGTAGAAATTTTAAAATAATTTATAATTTCGAGTGCACCCATTGCAAATTCATTTGCTCCATTTACACTATAATAAACTGGAAGTTCTACAACAACATCAATTCCTTGCTTTAAGGCTGTTTCTGTTCTTGTAAATTTATCAGTAATTGCAAATTCACCACGCTGAACAGCATTTCCACTCATAATAGCAATTAGAGCCACATTAGGGTGGTTTTTTCTAATTTCTTCGATTTGATGCCTATGTCCTTTATGAAAAGGGTTGTATTCAGCAATAATTGCTATTTTTTCCATGATTATTTCTCTAATTAATTATAATTAATATATTATGAAAAAATTAACTTCCTTAGAAATTAGAAAAATATGATTAGATTATTTTATAAGCAAGGATCACTATGTAATTCCTTCTAGTTCATTAATTCCTTATGATGATGATTCATTACTTTGAATAAATTCTGGAATTGCAACCTTAAAAAAATATTTTGAACAAATCGAAGAACCACCTGCTAAAAAATTAGTCAATATTCAAAAGGCAATTAGAACAGGGGATATTGATAATGTTGGGGTTACAACAAGACATCATACATTTTTTGAAATGCTTGGTAATTTTTCTATTGGTGACTATTTTAAAAAAGAAGCCATTTATTTTGCTTGAGATATTTTAACTAATGAAAAATATTATGGAATTCCAAAGGAATTACTTTATGTAACTATTTTTAATGAAGATAAAGAGGCTTATCTTTTTTGAAGTGATCTTGGAGTAGCAGAAGATCGTATTTTTAAAATGGACAAGAAAAGTAATTTTTGGGATATGGGTAAAGGTCCATCTGGTCCAAGTACTGAAATTTTCTTTGATAAAGGAGAAAAATATGATCCTCGAGCAGCAAGTGAATGTTTAGCAAAAGATTTAGAAAATGATCGTTATGTGGAAATTTGAAATATAGTTTTTTCTCAATTTAATAATGACGGTGCTGGCAATTACACTGAACTTCCACAAAAAAACATTGATACTGGAGCGGGATTAGAAAGAATTGCAGCTTGTTTGCAAGATAAACCAACTAATTTTGAAACTGATTTATTTGCTGATATTATTATACAAATTCAAAAATTATCAAGTTGTAATTATCAATGAGACTATATACCATCTAAATTAAAACAAACTAATATAAAACAATTTGAAATTAATGTTAGTTTTAAAAAAATTGCTGATTTTTCTAGAACTTTAACAATGGCTCTTGCTGATGGAGCACTGCCTGGACCAAATGGAAGAGGATATGTGCTAAGAAAATTATTAAGACAAGCTGTTCTTAATGCTCATAAATTAAATATTCAAGAAAATTTTCTTTATCTCCTACCACCAATTATTGCAAAAGGGTTTGAAAATGTTTACCCAAATGTTAATGAAAATCTAAACAAAATTGTTGATATTATTAAACATGAAGAAGAAGTTTTTAAAATAACATTAAAAGATTCAATTAAACAATTTGACATCTTTATTAGTGAAACAGGAACCTTAACTGAAAAACAAGCCTTTACTTTATTTGAAACATATGGATTACCATTAGAAATGGTTTATGAATTAGCAGAAGTACAAAAAATCAAACTAAATAAAGCTAAAATTGATCAATTGTTTTCTGAATTTAAAGCTAAAACAAAAATTAATTCCAAAAAAACAATTGCTATGAATGAACAAAATGAATTATTTAGTAATGTTAAACCTACAAATTTTGTTGGTTATCAAGAACTAGAAGCAAAAGCAAAAGTAATTGCAAAAGAAGGATATTATTTTGCTTTTGATAAAACACCATTTTATGCAACTTCCGGTGGTCAAGAGTTTGATCATGGTAAAGTTGGATCTAGCAATATTCTTTCTGTTGTTAAAAATGGAAATGGTGTTTTTATTCATGAACTTGATAATAATAAACTTAAAATTGGTGATGAAGCGGAATTAATTGTAGAGAAAAAATATCGAAGTGATTCTGCAAAAAATCATTCAGCTACTCATTTAATTTTTGCTGCTTTAGAAAAAATTTTACATCAAGACCTTCCTCAAGCAGGTTCAAAAGTAACAAATAAATTCTGAAGATTTGATTTCTTATATCAAGAAACAATTACTGCAGAACAATTAGTAGAAGCAGAAGCTCTTGCAAATAGATGAGTTAATAATGCAACAGATTCAGTAATTAAAGAAATGCCTATGGAAGAAGCTAAAAGAAGCGGAGCAAAATTTCTTGCTGAAAATAAATATAAAAACATTGTTAGGGTTGTTAAATTAAATGATGAAGTAATTGATCTTTGTGGTGGAACTCATGTTAAAAATACCAAAGACATTGAAATAATAAAATTAACTTTATTTGAAAAGAAAGGTGTTGGTACTTTTAGAATTGAAGGAACATCTGGAAAAGAAAATGTTGAAGCTAAAATAAAAGAAATGAATTGCGCTTATGCTAAAAAAGCTTCTGAAAAATTAGTTGCAAGAATGATTGACCTAAACAAAAAAGATGAAAAATTTAACATTCTTAATTTTGATGAAGTTAATAAATTAATTGCTGAAATTAATAATTTAAATTATTCTGATGTAAATTGAAAAGCAGAGTTTAATGCTTTAATAAAAAAAGAAAGCTATGAACTTGATAAAGTTAGCCAAGTCATGAATAATCATATTCTTAAATTAGTTGAAAAAGAATTGAATAATAACAAAAATACAAGTCTATTAATATTAACAAATTTTAGAGCTATGGATATTGCAAAAATGGGGCTAAGATTAATTAATAATTTTGCAAATAAAATTTTAATTATTAAAACATTAGATGAAGAAAAAATGTCTATTGCTTTTGTACTTTCTCCTGATTTAATTAATTCTCAATTTGAGAAAAAAATAAATAAAATCGTAAGCACTGTTGGTTTAAGAGGTAATGGAAAAAAACAATTATTTATTTTCGGTGGGAAAATAGCTTTAAATGATAAAGTGGATCAGGAATTAAAAAAATGAGAATTTTAAGTTTAGATTTAGGAATTCAATCATGTGGAATTTGTATTTCAGATGAAACAAATACTATTCCAATTCCATTGGAAAATTTTCTTTTTACTCGTGAAGATTATCTTCAGCTTTTAACTAAATTACAACTAATCATTAATGAATATCAAATTACATTAATTTTACTCGGCTATCCCTTAAGAACAGATGGCGATAAATCTGAATCAACTTATCGTGTTGAAAATTTTTATAAATTATTAAATGATAATGTTGACCATAAAATTAAAATTAAATATTTTAATGAAGATTTTAGTACTAAAAGAGGAATTGAAATGCTGAAAATTTCAATTAAGGATCCTCAAAAAATAAAAAAATTAAAGGACGTTGCTGCTGCTTATATAATCTTACAAGATTATTTAATGATAGTATAATTTTACTAATGAAAATCAAGGAGATTAATGAAGTTAATGGAATTAATAAATAGTTTTTTTGTAAAAAATTTTAATGAACCAGCCGGAAATAATTCCACCACAATTCCTGAGTGATTAATTATTTTATTGTTAATTACTGTTTTTCTTGCCATTATAATTTGTATCTTAGCAACAATAATTGCAATATCTAAAACTAAAAAGAAAGTTAAAATATTTAATGAAGAGCAAAATGAAAATTTTAGTTCTACTAAAATTGAAAATTCATCTATTAATTTTTGCAAAAATAAGCACAACGAAATTGATTTTGAAAAAACATTTTTAGAATTAAAAAATATTGCTGAAAAAAAAGATTTATTAGAATTTGAATTAGTTGATATAAAGGTAATTAAAATTAAAATTATTAATTATATGAAAAAAAATAATATAAAAACTATTAATGATTTATTTAATCTTAAAGAAGCAGATATTAAAAAAATTATTGCTAATTTTCCCGATTTACCTATTGGATCAACCAAAAATAGTAGAGAAAATTTTCTTGTTTTTTTAAATCAAATTCAAGATTTTATTGAAAATAAAAAGGAGAAATAAAATGAATAATTGCTTAAATAAAAATACATTAATTTTAATTTCAGGAGGAACGGCTTCCGGTAAAACAATTGTTGCAGAAGAAATAACGAAAATTTTAACAAAGACTAACCATAAAGTAGCAATTATTTCTACTGATAATTATTATCGTTCCACAAGTGATTATCCAGGAAAAACAATTAAAGAAATTAATTGAGATTCTCCTAGTTCAATTCAAAAAGATAAAATGGTTGCTGATGTTAAAAAGATTTTAAACAAGGAAACAATTGTTCGAAATAAATATATTTTTGAAACCGGAGAATATGATAAAAATCAAAAAATAATAATAACTCCAGCAGATACCATAATTATTGAAGGAATTTTTGCTTTATATTTTGAGGAAATTTGTGCAATGGCAACTATGAAAATATTTGTTGATGCCGATGCTGATTTAAGATTATTACGAAGATTAAAACGTGATTCAAATGGAAGGCATCATAATGTCTTTAATAAACCATTATTTTATAAAAATTGAGAAGAGTCTATTAAACCAATGCATGATAAATATATTGCTCCAACAAAAAAGGAAGCTGATGTAATTTTAAATAATAATTCAATTGATGAAACAAAAATATTAAGTATTATTAATCATTTTTTTGATCATCTAAATTAATCTAGTTAATAGGTTATTTGCTAGAAAAAAGTATATTGGAAACGTTAAAAAATAATTTTAAAAAAATTATTAACTAGGTAAACTATTTATAAGCAGAAATTTATTTATGGTTGATGTTTTTAAATAATATTTTTAACAAAATAAATAAATGTATTATTCTTGAAGGAATTTTTGCTGTTTGTATTATATAAAGGAGAGCATACTAAAATATCTTTTTAACTATTTACAAAAATTAGACATTAACATTGGTTAGAAAAGATTTAAAATTGAATTCTATTTTTTTAATTTAATCAAATTTTTAAGTTAAAATAAAAAAATAATATTTAATTAATAAATAAAAAATATATAAGTCAATTGTGAAACATTAAATACTAATAATCGAGGGGTAAATTTTAATGATTTTATTGCCACAATTGCCATAAAAATTGGTAAAATATAAGAAGTTAAACTTAAAGGAGAAATAATGACACCAGAAGACATAAGCAACAACGTTGGAATAAATTTATCTGCAAATAAAATTCAACTAACTAAAAAGGGAGAAGAAAAGTTAAAAAGTAAATTAACTAGTTTAATTAATGAGGAAAGACCTAAAATCCTTGTTGAGCTTTCTGAAGCAAGAGCACAAGGTGACCTTTCCGAAAATGCTGATTATGATGCAGCAAAAAATAAACAAGCTGAAATTGAAGCAGAAATCCAAAAAATTGAAGATATTCTTACTAGAGTAGAGATTATCGTTGAAACTAATGGAAAATGTTCAAAAGTAAGACTTGGATCAACTGTTACTTATTTAAATCAAAAATCTAAATCTGAAAAAATTGTTAAAATTGTTGGAACTATAGAAGCAAACCCAATCCAAGACATTCCTCATATTGGTGATGACTCTCCAGTTGCTAAAGCATTACTTGGTAAAGAAGTGGGCGAAAAATCTCATGTTGAAACTTTGAAACCATATGATATTAAAGTTTTAAAAATAAGATAATTTAAAAAGCAAGATTTAATCTTGCTTTTCTTTTATATAATTTTATTATGAATAAAGTAGAATTAAATTCAATTTGAATTAAAGTACTTGACAAAGCATTCTTTGAAAAAAGAATTGTTTCTTATGAACTTAAAAAAGAAAGCTTACTTGAATCTTATGATAAAGACAGCCGTGCTGTTTATATTATTGTAAACAAAGAATATGCAAAAAAACTAATTATTTATAATGCAAAACTTTTAAAGGATTCTTTTCCTGTAGTTTCTAATTTACTTGTTGATTCTGTTTATGTTAATGGAGTTCTAGCAGACCAAGTTGAAATCAAAGAATTGCCAGGAAATAAAATAGATCAAAATAAAATAATTGATAAGGAAGGAATAATTTGAGATCCCATTTCTCAAAACTTAACCCAAGAGGAAGTGCTTGATTATAATTTCTTTCTTTTGAAAAATGAAGAAGAGTTTTTAGAAAAAGCAAAAACAATTAAAATTACCTTTTATAACCGCACATTTAATAAATCTAAAGAGCTTTTTGTTAAAACTAATATTTATCATCGTAATTATTTATTAATTATTAGCGCAATTTTCTTTTTTACAATAATAATTCCTTGTTTTTTAATAATTGAATATTATCGTAGAAAAAATCTTGAAAAAAGTATTAAATTAGAGATTGAAGAACTGCTTCTTTTTGGTTATGAACCAGAAGATAAACAAACAAAAAAATTCATTAAGTTACACCAATTACCAAGTAAATAATGATAAAATTATAAAGTGATAAAATTCACAACAACCGCTCTGAAAAGGTTTAACAAACACTATTAATAAATTATAGTTACCTTATAAGGCGAGTCTTTGGAGGACAAAATGATTAATAATACATATGCAATAATAAAATCTGGCGGAAAACAAATTAAAGCTGAAGCCGGACAAGCAATTTGAATTGAAAAAATTGATACTGAAGTTGACAAAATTGTTAGTTTCAAAGAAGTAATTGCACTTTCTAATGATGGGGAAATCTCTTTAGGAGTTCCTTTACTTGAAAACGTAGAAGTAAAAGCAGTTGTACAAAAACATGGAAAAGGACCAAAACTAATTATCTTTAGAACAAAAGCTAAATCTAATTGAAGTAGAAAACAAGGTCACAGACAACCTTATACAAGATTACTTGTTGAAGAAATTATTTTAAATGGTAAAGTAATTTCTAAAATTGATAATGTTAAATCAAATGTTGAAGTTAAAAAACCGGTAGTTAAAAAACCAGTTGAAGCTAAAAAACCAGTAGCTAAAAAACCAGTTGAAGCTAAAAAACCAGTAGCTAAAAAACCAGTTGAAGTTAAAAAACCAGTTGAAGTTAAAAAACCAGTAGCTAAAAAACCAGTTGAAGTTAAAAAACCAGTTGTTGCTAAAAAACCAGTAGCTAAAAAACCAGTTGAAGTTAAAAAACCTGTTGAAGTTAAAAAACCAGTAGCTAAAAAAGATACAAAAGCAGAATCAACAAAAGAACTTTTAGAAATTAGTGCAAAAATGCAAGCATTAAAAGAAAAAGCAGCTGTTCTTAATGCACATGATCTTAAATTGATTGATATTAAAGGAATTGGCGTAAAAACATTAGAATACATGCATAAAAATAATATCCATACAATTGGAGATCTAGTTAATTTAAGTAAAAATATGAACAAAGGACTTATTGCTGGACTTCCTGGATTAAAATCAGAAGCAATTTCAATTAAAAATGTTAAATTTATTAACTTTTTAGAACAAGCACATATCTTTTTAGAAGAACAAGAAGCAGAAGATAAAAAAAATAAAAAATAATATGATTGATGTTAAATATAATACAAAAAATAATAAAATAGTAGACTTTATGATTAAAGGACACGCTGAATCAATTTCTCCTGGAGAAAATGATTTAGTTTGTGCTGGAGCAAGTTCCATAGTTTTTGGAATTTTAAATTCATTAGATGGAGAATTTGTAAAAATTATTGTTAAAAAGGATATTATTACAATTAAAGTGCTTCAAGATGATAAAGCAACACAAGTAATTTTAAAAACCCTGATTATTTCATTAAAAACAGTGGAAAATCAATATCATCAATATATAAAAGTAACAAAGGAGTCTTAAGATGGAATTCATTTTAAACATACAATTCTTTGCACATAAAAAAGGGGTTGGATCTTCTAAAAATGGAAGAGATTCAGCCGGAAGAAGATTAGGTCAGAAATTATCTGATGGTCAAACCTGCCTAGGCGGAGCAATTATTTATAGACAAAGAGGAACAAAAATCATTCCCGGCTATAATGTTGGTCGTGGTGGCGATGACACACTCTTTTCTTTAGTAGATGGAATTGTTAAATATGATAAGTATAGAGGAAAAACTAGAGCAAATGTTGTTCCAGCAGATTCTTCTATTAATACTAAAGTAGTTGCAAAAGCACAAGTTGCAGCTGAATAAATACTAAAATAAACTCTTATGAGTTTATTTTTTTTATATAATTAAAACATGGAACAAGAAATTAATAAAATAGTAACTTGAATTGAAAAAGAAGTAAAAGCAGCTAATGCTAAAGGAGTTGTTATTGGAATTTCTGGAGGAATTGATTCTGCAGTTGTGGCTGCTCTTGCAAAAAAAGCCTTTCCTCAAAATGCTTTGGGTCTATGAATTGGAATTGAATCTTCAAGATCTGCAAGAAGGAATGCCTTGAGAGTATTTCAAAATTTAGAATTAGAAGCAATAAGTCTTAATTTAAAACCAACTCTTGATGAATTTGTAAAGGATATATTTGCTTTAGAAATTATTGCAGATGGTGACATTGTGGCTTTTGAAAAAAAAATAAATGGAGAAAAACTTCCAAGAGAAACTTCATATTTAGAATTACCTAATTACAATGAAATAATTGGAAATATTAAGGCACGACTAAGAACTGCAGTTTTGTATGCTTGGGCACAAAGAAATAATTATTTAGTTTTAAATACTTCTAATTTACTTGAAATTTATGTAGGATATTACACTAAATGAGGAGATGGTGTTGGTGACCTTGCACCAATTGCTCATCTTAATAAAACGCAAATTTATAAAATGGCAAACTTACTAAATATTCCAGAAATGGTTATTTCTTCTACCCCAATAGCTGATTTATGAAGTGACCAAAAAACTGATGAAGAAGAAATGGGAATAAGCTATTCTAATATTGAAAATTACCTAGCAGATAAAGAACTTGATGAAGGAAAAAGAGTTTTAATTGAAAACCTTCATGAAAAAAACAAGCACAAGTTAATTGGCCTTAAAAAAGTTAAATAAATTATATAATTACTATAAGATATATTAAATTAATCAAATTATTAATGTATTTAATATGAATGAATATTAAAAAGGAGTAATAATGAAACAAATTACAATTGATGAAGCAAAAAAAATGATTAAAGAAAATGAAAAAGTACTTTTAATGTTTTCAACAAAATGATGTGGTGATTGCATTATGACTAAAGTTGTTTGTAAAAAAGTATTTCCAGAATATGAAGATAAAGTTGCAATTGGAAGCATAGATGTTGATGAACAAAAAGCTTGAGTAGAAGACGGTAAAGATTTTCAAATTGATCATGTTCCAACAATTTTGGGTTATAAAAACGGAAAACAAATTTTTATGCATGAAAATTTTATCTCTGAACCAGAATTAAGAGGATTATTAGATAAATTAGAAGACTAATTTATTGCTAAGATTTAATTATTAAAAATGAAAAAAAGATTCTTATCAAAGGAATCTTTTTTAATTATAACTATTAAGGAAATGATTTAATAAAAAATTAATTCTTAGTTATGCTTATACAAGTCTTCATAAAAAGTTTTTAATTTTTGAATAATATATATAATGTGATTAATTGATAATATGGCTTCAGTTAGTAAATTAGAAAAAGATAAAAAAACTTCTAAAATTAAGAGAACCTTTAAGTTCCCTCCTGCTCTTTATATTATTTTCTTTGTCCTTCTTTTTTGTGTTGTTCTTACTTGGATTCCTCATAAAGAATGAGTTAATTTAAATGACCCACTATTAGTTCTTAAAAAAGATGATGTATTAGGACTAGGTATTTTTTCTGCCGATGGTAAAACTTTACTTATAAAAATTGAAGGCTTAGCTACTAAAGGTGGAACATTAACTCTTACCGGCCCTGGTTATGAACTTTTACATAAATTTTATCCTAATCTTACTCCAAGTAATACAAGTGGCCTTTGCCTTGAATTTAGTTCACTAAATTATTTAGATGGTTGAGAAGATGCAACAATTAATTGAGGAGGATTAACTTTTGACTTAACTATTTCTGGATTAAATAGTAGTGATGTTAATAAAACAAGTGATTCTATAATAATTAATGTAACAGCAGATCAAGTTCACCAAGATGTACTTAAAAATGAATTTTTGATTTATAAAATAACATTAGTTAATCCTGATAATTTAATTTGAGTTAATGATAAAGAAGTTGCATGATCAACAACATTTATTTCAGGAAATACAGAAAAAAGCTGATACAATTTTTGAAATACTAATTATTATATGGGAAATGAATTTGGAAGATATGGACTTTTAAATATTCCTTTCTTACTTATAGCTGGATTTTTTAAATCAATTACAATTATTTTCTATTTGGTTTGTATTGCTGCATTTATGCAAGTAATAATCCAATCAGGAGCTCTTGAAGTGGGAATAGTTGCACTTATTAAAAAAATGCAAGGAAGGGTAATAATTCTTGTTGTGTTATTTTATCTCTTCTTTGCCTTTTGTGGAACTACTTTTGGAATGCAAGGGGAAACTTTAGGATTTATTCCAATTATTGTTCCCTTTCTTGTTTTAGCAGGTTTTGATACTATGACTGGAGTCTTGATTATCTCTATTGGAACAACTTCTGGAATTTGTGCTTCTGTACTTGATCCTTTTTCAGTTGGAATTATGGCCTCAATGCTTGAAGATGGTGAAGGTAATACAATGGCAATTAGTGATGGAATGATTATCCGGATGGTTGAATTTGCTTTTATTGCAACTTTTGGAGCAAGTTATTGTAGTTGATATGCAAATAAATCTAGAAAAGGAATAGATTATGTTGCAGAACCAAAACAATATGCAGAAAACAAAAAATGAGCAGAAGATAGAATTGGTGAATTTGATTGTAAAAAAGAAGATAAAATGACTACAAGACAAATTGTTGGACTAGTATTCTTTGCACTTACATTTGTTTGAATGGTTTTTGTTTTACTGCCATGAACTACTTGATTTGAAGGATTACAAGATCCAAGTCCAAGTAGTCCTTGATATATCCTCTCATGAATATTTTTTGCAAATGCTCCTTTTGGTAAATGAGGAACTTTACAACTTGCAATATTCTTCCTTTTCCAAGCAATTTTCATTTCACTAATTTTAGGAATGAAACCATCAAGAACACAAAAAGCAATGGCAAATGGACCAAAAGTAATGTTTAAACCAATTCTAATAATTATTATTTCTCGGGCAGTTTCAATTGTTTTAATTAATTCTGGGTTAACAATGGATATGATTTCAATGATGTTTTCTGGAGGAACAGACTCAATTGGTTCTATGGGCCAAATTGGACTAGCTTGAATATTATTCCCATTTTTCCTTTTACTTGCTTTCTTTATTCCTTCTACCTCAGGACTTGCCGGAATAACAGGACCAGTCCTTTCTCCAATCCTTGATCAATTAGCAACTAATTCAAATGGAACAATTAATTTTGCAGAATATGCCCTAGTGGTACTGCTTGTTTTCCCTCTTGCAGAAGGAATGATTAATATGTGTGCTCCTACTGTGGGAATTGTCCTTGCTCAATCAGAAGCATCCCATGTTTCTTATCCAAAGGCCTTTAAATATTTAGCAAGTGCTTCTTTATCAATTGGAATTATAGCGATGACAGTTATTTCATTATCGCTGGTTGTTGTTTAAAAAAAGAACCTTATATACTAAACTAGTAAAATAGGACATTAAAAAAGGACACACCAACGAGGTGTGTTTTCTTTTACAATTTATATAGAAATATTAGATAATGTTGAAAAATATTTTTTGAAACATAAGGGAGTTTATGGGGCTGAAAGACTTCTTTGGTCCATTTATAAGGAAGAGGAAGACATAAATAAAATCATTTATAATAAAGACCTACATTATAATCCCACAAGCCTGACAACTTGTGCGTCACCGAATTAAAAGAATCACTTACTTAAGCGATTCTTTTTTATTTTAAATAAATTTCTTCAAAAACATTTCCACCAAGATCATATGACTTCACTGCTTCTTTATTCTTTATGGGATTGATTGTAGGAAATAATTTTATTCCTTCTTTCAGCTCAACATCTCGGAAAGTTGTAATTCTGTATTCATCAATTAAAGCCTCTTTTGTAAATTGCTCTGCCAGATTAGCCCCTCCCATTAATCAAACGTCTTTTCCTGATTTTTCCTTAATAGAGTCTCAGAATTTATTAACATCTCCGGAAACCCTCTTTCCTTGCGACTCATCAATTTCTTCTTCGGAGAACACATATGATTTTTGTTCGTATGGCCACTCTATTCCTCAAGACATAACTTGTTCATAGACAACTTTTCCTCATATTATTGTATCTGTTTCATCATTGATCCTTTTAAATGATTCTTGAACCTTGGCTGGGTCAGCAGAGCCATGAGGTATTCAATCAACAGATCCATTTTTATCTGCTATAAACCCATCTTTCGATTGTGCTATGTAAAATATTATTTTTTTCATTGTGTATCCTTTATATATAAATTGTAAAAGAAAACACACCTCGTTGGTATGCCCTTTTTTAATGCCCTATTTTACTAGTCTGGTGTATAGGGTTCTTTTTTCTTTTATTAAACTTAACAAATAATTAGTTCTTTTTATATAATTCATTTATGGAAACAAAAATTAAAGAAATAGTTAATTGAATAAAAGAAGAAACGAAAAAAGCTCATGCTGATGGAGTAGTTGTCAGAATTTCTGGAGGAATAAATTCTGCTGTTACGGTTGCTCTAGCACAAAAAGCTTTTCCTAAAAATATTAAAGTTGTGTGAATGGGAATTGATTCTACAAAATATGCAAGAAGAAATTGTAATAGAGTTTTACTTGCTCTTGAATTAAAAGAAACAAAAGTTGATTTAAAACCAACTCTTGATCAATATATTAAAGATATTTTTGAACTTGAACTTCCGATAGCAAAAGGAGATGTTGAAACCTTTACTAGAAAAGTAAATGGTGAAGTAATGCCTCATGACATGTCTTACTTAAAATTAGAAAATTTAGATGATATTATTGAAAACATAAAATCAAGATTAAGAACAGCAACGCTATATGCCTGGGCACAAAGAAAAAATTATCTTGTTTTAAATACATTGAGTTCATCAGAAATATATGTTGGTGAATTTACTAAATGAGGTGATAGTGTTGGAGATTTAGCTCCAATTGCTCATCTTACTAAATCAGAAGTTTATGAACTTGCAAAAGAACTTGAACTTCCAGAATTAGTTATTGAAACTAACAAGGAATATGATGAAGGACACAAAGTGCTTAATTATTTAGATGTAGATAATTTTATGGCTCAAAAAGAAATTCCTTCTGATAAAAAAACTTTAATTGAAAAACTTCACCAAGAAGCAGAACTTAACTTAATTGGGGTTAAAAAAATTAACTAAAGATATTATTAAATTTAAAAATAAATAAAATTTAGTTTTTATTTATTTTTTTATTTTTTTTCTGGAATGAGTAAGGGTGTCTCCTTCTTTGATGTCTTTTTCTTTGGCATTATTTCCTGCAAGAACATAAACATATTTAGCTTCAGGAATTGGTTTAGTAATTTTATTAGTTTTAAAATTTGCAAGAATGGAAAAGATTCTTTCATCTCAATTTACAAAAATAAGATCAACTGGTTCGGTAATTAGATAACTCATGAATCCATTTGGTTTATAAATAAAAAATCCTTCATTAGCAGGGAATATTTTTCGATTAATTAATCTTTTTCAATATTTTTTAATCGTTTTAATCCGATAAACAGTGATGTCTAATGGTTTTTTGTTAAGTTCAAGCACATAAGCTGTAGATTCATTGTGAATATTTGGAACTATTATTTTTTTTAGTTGCATGATTAAATTATATAATTAATATAAGATTTATAAAAGAGGAGAAATTATGTCAGGACATTCAAAATGAGCAAATATTAAGCATAGAAAAGGTGCACAAGATGCAAAAAGATCAAAGGTATTTCAAAAGCTAGCAACAGAAATAATGGTAGCAATTAAAGAACACGGTAATGATCCCGAGACAAATGCTCGTCTTCGTTTGGCAATTGAAAAAGCAAAAGCACAAAACATGCCTAATTCAAATATTGAAAAATTGTTAAAAGAAAAATCAAAATCTGGTGGAGACTGAAAAGAGTTAACCTATGAGGGCTATGGTCCTAAAGGAGCAGCAATCCTTGTTTCTTGCCTTACTGATAATACAAATAGAACTTCAGCTACCATACAAGCAAATTTCAATAAAAATGGAGGAAACTTAGGTACCGGTGGTTCAGTTTCTTATTTATTTGAAAGAAAAGGAGTAATTGCCATCGATAAAGAAAATATTTCTAATCTAGAAGAAGTTATGGAACTTGCTTTGACAGCAGATGCACTTGACATTAAAGAAGAAGAAAGTATTTTAATTATTGAAACAGCACCAATAAAATTACTAGAAACTAAAAAAGCTTTTGAAGCTGCAGGAATTGTTAAGTTTATTTCTACAGAAATTTCTATGATTCCAATTACTACAATTGATTTAGATGAATCTTCTTTTACTAAATTAGAAAAAATTATTGATGCTCTTGAAGACAACGATGATGTTCAAGCAGTTTATACAAATGCAGTTTAAACCAATTTTTATTTATGAATTTTTTTAATAAATATCAAATTACAGTCCACATTGAAAATAAAAATGATTTAATTTTAATTAAAGCTAATTATTTAAAATTAAAAAAAATTTTAAAAGAGGTAACAAGTGAACTTGAACAAAAAGGTAAATATGTAGTAAGCTTGAATCTTTTAAATTCAAATGAAATGCAGAATTTAAACATAGAATTTAGAAAAGTTGATAAGACTACTGATGTGCTTTCTTTTCCCCAAAACGAATTTTTTCAAGGGGTATTAGATTTAGGAGATATTTTTATAAACAAAGAAATCCTAGAAGATCAAGCTAAGTCAATAGAATCAGATGTTAATACAGAATTATGTTTCCTATTTATGCATGGGTTGCTCCATCTTATAGGTTATGATCATCTTGAAGAACTTGATGAAGTTAAAATGATTAAAAGACAGCAAGAAATATTTAAGAAATTAGGAATTAGAAATGATTAATTGATTTAAAAGAATAAGCAGAAAATTTGCTAATGCAATGAGAGGTCTTGTAGTGATTATTCGTGAAGAAAAATCACTTTGAGTACATTTGTTTGTTACTGTAATTGTAATTATTTTTGGAGTATTATTATTTGATACTCATGTTGAAGGCGATAATGATTGAATTTGGCAATGAGCTTGTATAACTCTTGCAATTGGACTTGTAATTGGCTTTGAAATTTTAAATACAGCAATTGAATATATAGTAGATATTGTTTCTTTTGAATATAATGTTAAAGCTAAAAAAATTAAAGATGTTGCTGCTATGGCTACTTTATTTGTTACAATCATTGCAATTGTTATTGGTTTGCTTATTTTTATTCCTGAATTACAAGAGGGGTTTACTAATGCAACACCTCAAATAATTCAATATTATTTATAAATATTTTTATTAATTACATTAAAAAAAGGAGAATTTAAAATGTATGAAGAGCTAAAAAAATTACTAGAAAAATCACATTCACCTTATTCTCAATTTAAGGTTGCTGCAATTGTTATTGATAATAATGGCAAAAAATATGCTGGAGTTAATGTTGAAACTTCAACTTTTACCCCTACAATTTGCGCAGAAAGAAATGCAATTTTTTCAGCAATTACAAAAGGGTTAAAATGAGGAGATGTTAAAGAAGTTCATGTCCTTGGGTCTAACAATCGTATGGATAAAGAAATGTTTGCAACTCCTTGCGGAGTTTGTCGCCAAGTAATTTTTGAAGCCTCAAATGCAAAAGCAAAAGTATTTATTTATAACAACAATGATGAAGTTAAAATTGAAAAAATTAATGATCTGCTTTTAGATGGATTTTCTGGAGAAGAAATCTAAGATGCAAAAATATAAATTTGGTTTTGTTACCATTGTTGGAAAACCTAATGTCGGAAAATCAACTTTATTAAATTCAATCATTGGTTACAAAATTGCCATTGCAACACCCAAAAAAAATACCACTAGAAATCAAATTCGGGGAATTTATAATGATGATGATTCCCAGATAGTTTTTGTTGATACACCAGGATTTTTAGAATCTAAAAATCGTCTTGATGAAAAAATGCGAAAATCTATTTCAGAAAGTTTAGTTGGAGTAGAAATTATTTTATATTTACTTCCCTTTTGGAAACAACTTGATCAAGATTATTTACAAACAATTAATTTCTTTGCAAATATGCATCCTAAAAAATATTTAGTGTTAACAAAAGTTGATAAAGCAAAAAACAAAGAAGAAGTAATGGAATATGTTTCTAAACTAGGGCATAAAGAATTATTTGAAAAAATAATTCCTACTTCTGCTCTTAAATCATTAAATGTTGAGCATTTAATTGAAGAAATAAAACTTGATTTACCAAAAGATATCCGTTATTTTGATAAAGATCAAATTCATGAAAATTCAGATGAGTTTTATATAAGTGAAATTATCAGAGAAAAAATTCTTTTTAATTTTAATGAAGAAATTCCTTACGATGTTTTTGTTCATGTAGAAAGCATTGAACATAAACCCAATGTTATTTCTATTTTTGCAGAAATAATTATTGGAAGAGAAAATCATAAAAAAATTATCATTGGAAAAGATGGAGAAAAACTTAAAAAAATTGGAAGAGAAGCAAGACAAGAATTAGAAACTTATTTTAACAAAAAAATTTATCTTGATCTTTTTGTTAAAGTTAGAAAAGATTGACAAAATAAAGAATCTATTCTTAAAGAAATTTAAATTAATATTTAGTTTAAAAATTAAATGTTAATCTATTGTTATGGATGAATTAAATAATAAAGCAATTGTTTTAAATATCAGAGATTTTAACAATGATGATTCATTGGTAACTTTATTTATTGAGGATGGAAGAATTGTTACTTTAAAATCTAATGGTCTAAATTCTCCTCATTCTAAAAATAAAGCTGCTTTGCAACCTTTTTCTTTTGTTGAAATTGAATATTTTCAAAATTCAATGTTTCCTTATTCGGGAAGATTAAAAAGAGCAACATTAGAACAACAAACTCTTTACAAAGATAACCGTGAAATTAACCTAGTTAATTTTTTGTATGCAGTAATTAAAGATTTCAAACGTGTTAATCAAGAAATTTTTGCAATTTATACATATATATTAGATAAAATAAATTATCATATTATTTTTTTGAGTTCAATAATTTATCTATTAATTAAATTATTAGCTGAAGAAAATATCAAAATTGATGTTACTGCTTGTGCTAAATGTAAAACAAGAGCTCATATTGATTCATTTTCCTTAAAAATGGGCGGGTTACTATGTGCTAGTTGTGCAAAAGAAGAAAGAATTGCTTCCATCGATGTTGATTTACTTAAAAAAATTATCACTATTGTAAAAATAAAACATGTAGAAGATACAGCAACAATTGTTTTTAACCCAGATCAAGAAATATTATTAAAAGATATTTTTGGTAATTTTTTATATAATGAAATGGGAATTGACACTTATTTACTAAAAAATATTTAACAAAAGGTAAAATTAGATTATGAAAGAAACAAAAGAAATAGTAGCATTTTTAAAAGAACGAGGATTTATTTATCCAGGTTCAGATATATATGGCGGATTAGCTAATTCATGGGATTATGGGCCACTTGGAACAATCCTTAAAGATAATATTAAAGATAGTTGAAAAAGTTTTTTTGTTGACCAACAAGAAAATATTTTTCATCTTGATTCAGGAATAATTTTGAATTCTCAAGTTTGAGCTGCTTCTGGACATTTAGGAAAATTTAATGATCCAATGGTTGACTGCAAAGAGTGTAATTCAAGATTTAAAGCAGATGAATTACTTGAAAATGTAGAACACATTAAAACAAGCAAATTAAGTTATGAAGAAATGTCTTTATTAATTAGAAAGATTAATTGTCCGGTTTGTAATAAAAGTAATTGAACAAATGTCCGCTCTTTTGATTTAATGTTTAAGATGTCTAATTCAAAAACTGGAGAAGCAGAAGAAGATGTTTATTTACGTCCCGAAACTGCTCAAGGAGTTTTTGTTAATTTTAAAAATATTATGGATTCATTTAGTCCTAAAATTCCTTTTGGTATTGGTCAAATTGGAAAAGCTTTTCGAAATGAAGTAACGCCAGGAAACTTTATTTTTCGGACAAAAGAATTCGAACAATTAGAATTAGAATTTTTTTGTAAAGAAGAAGAAACAGAAAAATGATTTGCTTTCTATTTGCAAAAAATTCATCATTACCTTGAAAAAGATTTAAAACTTAAAAAAGAAAATATTAAAGAAATTGATGTTCCAAAAGATGAACTTGCTCATTATTCAAAAAAAACATATGACTTTGAATATAAATTTCCTTTTGGTTGAGCAGAATTACTAGGACTTGCAAATCGAACAGATTTTGATTTAAAAACACATGATAAAAATTCAAATGAAAAGCTTTCTTATATTGATCCACTTACTAAACAAAATTTCTATCCTCATGTAATTGAAACCTCAATGGGAGTGGAAAGATTACTTTTTGCTTTAATTAATGATCATTTGGTTGAAGAAGAACTAGAAGATAAAACTATACGACTCGTTTTACAACTTCCTTATGCTTTGGCACCTTATAAGGCTGCCATAGCTCCCTTAACAAATAAATTAGATAAAGAAGCCCATAAACTCTTTTCTGACTTGCTACAAGCAAAATTGGGACCAATCATTTATGCAAAAAGTGGTTCAATTGGGAAAAGATATCGTAAACAAGATCAAATTGGAACTCCGTTTGTAATTACTTATGACTTTGATAGTGAAGCAACCAATGAAGTTACTATTAGACATCGAGATAGCATGAAGCAATCAAGAGTTCAAATTAAAGAAATTAAAAAATATATTATTGAAAATGCAATCTAAACTAGAAGAATTAATAAATATTATTAATCAAAAAATGACAATCGACCAAATTATTTCTGATTATATTCATTTAGAAAAAAAAGGAAATAACTACATTGGTCTTTGTCCTTTTCACCAAGATACTAATCCTTCAATGTCTGTTTCACCTGCCAAAGGAATATTTAAATGTTTTTCCTGTGGAGCTGGTGGAAACGGAATTACTTTTGTAAAAAATTATAAGGGAATTTCTTTTATTGATGCCTTAAAAGAAGTTGCTGAAAAAGCTGATGTTAATTGACATGATTATCTTACGGAATATAAAGTAAAACCACTTGATCCAGAATTGGAATTAATTTATAAGATTAATGAAGAAGCAATAATTTTTTATAAATATAATCTTGAAGAATTTTTAAGTTCTAATAATTCAATTCATGAATATATTAAAAAACGTGAGTTAACTGAAAACTTAATTGATAAATTTGAAATTGGTTATGCTGATAAAAATAGTTCTTTAGTAGCTTTCTTACTTAAAAAAGGGTACAAAGAAGAAGAAATAGTTAAAACAGGTCTTGTTAAAAACTATGAAGGAAAGCTGCAAGATTATTTTATTAATCGTTTAATGTTCCCAATAAGAGATGCTTATGGAAAAGCAATTGGTTTTTCCGGAAGAATTATTGCTAAATCTAAATATGCAAAATATTTAAATACTCCAGATACAAAAGCATTTAAAAAATCAAATGTCATGTATAACTTCCATAATGCTCAATCACAAATTTCCTTAAAATCATATGGAGTTATTGTTGAAGGATTTATGGATGTAGTTGCTTTTGAAAAAATTGGAATTTCCAATGTAATTGCAACAATGGGAACAGCTTTTACAAGTCAACATTTATCTTTACTAAAAGCACTTACTCATAAACTTATTTTAGCTTTTGATAATGATGTTCCGGGAATTAATACTACCATTAAAACGGGTAAAAATTTACTAAAAGAAAAATTTGATTTATTTGTTATGGAATTTACTGATGCAAAAGACATTGATGAATATATTAAACTTAAAAGTAAAGAAGAAATTTTAAAAGATTTAAGTAAAGCAATTAAATTCATAGATTTCTATAAAAAACAACTTTATCAATCTGTTGATAAAAATTCCATTGATTTTGAACTTATTCGTAAATTTCTAGAGCTTTTAGTAAATGTTGATGACGATTTAGCAACTAGTTTTTATATTAATGATCTTGCAAGTAATTATGCAATTGATAAAGTTGTACTTGAAAGTCAATTTAAAAAATTAGCTGAGGAAAATAAAATTAAACAATTAACAAGTAATCAAAATTCTTATTCAAATGGTTCATCTAGTAATGATTCTTGAGTTAGTGCTATGGTTGAACAAGCAACAATTCCCTTTGATGAATATCAAGATGATCCTACAAAAACAACAAATCAAGTCTTTAAAAATAGCCAGTCTTTACTTGATGAACAAAGAATTATTAAAATTGCTTCTTTAAATTTTGAAATTTTTTCCGAACTAAACAAATTAAATTATGTTTTTGAAGATCCATTTTGTAAAAAGATTTTTGGATTACTTTCAACTAATTATTCTACAAATAAAAAGGTAGATATTAGTCTAATTATGAAAAAACTTTCAGAAGAAGAACAAGCACAGTTTAAAACTATTCTTAAAATTGACGAGCAAGAGAATAAAATTAATCAATTTTTAATTCAAGAAGGAAAAGAAATAGTGCAAAAATTGGAATTAAATCATAAACAAATCCAAAAAATGCAATTACTTGCCAAAATTCAAGAAGCAAAAAATTCTGGTGATAGTGAACAAGTCATCTTTTTAACCAAAACAATGCGTAAATTATAAATTCTTGATTTATCTTTTTTATTTACTATAAATTTAAAATGAGCTTAAAAACTAACTAGTTACTAATATAATACAATTTTCATGTGTTATAATAATAAAGTTAAACCCAAATATGGTAAATAAAAAAGATATTGAAGTAAAAAACAAAACCAAAAAAGAAAAAACGCTAACTAAAGCAAAAAATAGATTAAATTCTAAAAAGAAAATTGAAAAGACTGCTACTAAAAATAACTCAAAGTCTGCAGCACCCCAAAAAACTAATAAAATAAAAAAACAAAAAACTACAGTAAGTAAAAAAAATACTGTTGTAGTTCCTTTAACTCTTGAACAAAAACAAGTCCAAGCTAATTTAGAAATAAAATATAAAGATTTGGTTTCTATTCTTTCAAAAAGACTTAAAGTTGAAGATAAAACTGAATTTTCAAGTGAAGAAGTTTTTGATATTTTAGGAAAACTAAATATTTTTATTGATGATGATGAACTTGAAGACTTTTTTTCATTTTTAATTAAGAAAAAAATAGTAACAAAAGAATATGTTGATAAAACAACTCTTAATGAAACTATGGGAGAATTAGAATCTGAATTACTCGGAAATGATGTCGAAGAAGAATATGAGGAAGACGAAGAAGATATCATGGAAGAATTAGAACAAATTTCTGATAAAGACCTTGATAACATTGAACTTTCTGATACTAATGATCAAATTAAATGATACATGCGTCAAGTTGGAAAATTTGGTGTTCTTCTAAATCATGATCAAGAAATTGCTTTAGCAATCAAAATGGAAGAAGGAGAATCTGAAAAAGCAACTCCACTTCAAAAAGAAGAAGCAATTGAAGCAAAAAATATTCTTATTAAAAGAAATTTAAGATTAGTTATTAATATTGCTAAAAAATATAAAACTAGAGGACTTCCCTTTCCAGATTTAATTTCTGAAGGAAATAATGGCCTTATTAGAGCAATAAATAAATATGATTATAAAAAAGGATTTAAAGTTTCCACATATGCTACATGGTGAATTCGCCAATCAATTACTAGAGCAATTGCTGATCAAGCTAGAATTGTAAGAATTCCAGTGCACATGGTTGAAACCATTAACAAACTTGCAAAAGTTACTCGTGATCTAAATCAAGAGTATGGAAGATTACCAACTGATGAAGAATTAGCAGTTGCAATGGGAGAAGGATTTACTGCAAATAAAATTAATCAAATAAGATTAATTAATATTGATCCTACTTCACTTGATAAATCAATAAGATCAGAGGGAGAATCATTTCTTTATGATTTCATTGAAGATAAAAAAGTAACTGTTCCAGATGATTTTGCAAGAAATAAAGAAATCATTGCTAAAATAAATAAAATTCTTCCAAAATATCTAAATCCAAGAGAAGTTGAAGTAATTAGATTAAGAAATGGACTAGAAGCTAATTCAGATGTAATTGGTTCTAGACAAACACTTGAAGAAATTGGCGAAAGATTCGAAGTTACTAGAGAAAGAATTAGACAAATCGAATCTAAAGCAATGAAAAAAATTAAAGATAAAGCAAGAAAAGATCTACAACATTTTATTGTTGATGAGTAAACTATGACTTCAAAAAGAATTAAATTAATTTCATCATTAGTTGAAGCTAATGCAAAAGTTCTTGATATTGGTACAGACCATTGTTTTGTACCAATTTTTCTTTATCAAAATGGAATAACCAAAGATATTGCTGCCTTAGATATTAATCCAAATCCACTTGCAATTGCAAAAGAAAATCTTATTGAAGTTGGACTTGAAGGAAAAATAAAATTAATTCTAAATGACGGCCTTAATAATTTAGACCCAAACATTTATGATGTAATCATAATTGCGGGGCTTGGCGGGGGAACTATTGCTGAAATAATCGATAAAAAACACTTTAAGGGTAAATTAATTTTACATCCAACAAATAATCAGTTAAATTTGCGTAAAAATTTAGTTAAAAATAATTTTACTATTGTTAATGAAATGATCATGGTTGAGAAAAAAGTTGATAATTTAATAATTGTTGCAGTATTTAATTCAAAAAAAGAAAAATTAACTAAAACTCAGTTACAGGTGGGACCAAAATTAATTTTTGATAATTCACAAGAAGTAACAAATTACTATGAAAAAAAAGTAAATTTCTATCAAGATTTATATCATAAAAGTAATAAAAAAGAATACCAAAAACGAGCACAAGAATATCAAGACACTTTGGCTTGAAGACAAATTAATATAAAAATTAAATAGATACTAAAAAAATAGTCACCCTTTTTAGATAACAATATTTTTACTAACTCTACTTTTTAATAGTAGAGTTTTTCTTTAAATGTTGGATTATAGTATTGAAATATATTTTTGATTATTTATTTTTGTCAAAAAAATCATTTTTTAGTTATTAATATCTTCATTTTTTGTATATACATCCCCTTACATGTATATCTTAGTAAAGCCCTAAGGAACAAAAAAAAAAAAAAGAAATAATAGTTTTGTACATAAATAAAAAGGGGCATATATGAAAAAGGTATTAAAATTTCCTAATAATTTCTTTTGAGGTTCAGGCACTTCAGCAGAGCAAACAGAACCAAATGGGCATAATGATCATCGAGGTGGTAAAACTACCACAACATGGGACAAATTTTTTGCTGAAAGTAAAAATAGATTTTTTAATCAACAATATTCACAAAATAATTTTTACGAAGAATATCAAGGAGATTTAAAACTGGCACATGATTTAAAACTTAATTCTTTAAGAATTTCAATTTCTTGAGCAAGATTACTTCCTGATGGAAAAAAAATAAATCCGGAAGCAATTGTTTTTTATAATAATGTTTTAAATGAAATGAAGAAACAAAATTTAACAATTTTTGTTGAATTATCTCATTTTGACTTTCCATTATTTTTACAAAATATTGGTGGTTGAACGAATAAAAAAATGTTAGATTATTTTGATCATTATGCAAAAGTTGCTTTTACTGCATTTGGTGATAAAGTGGATTATTGGTTTACTTTTAATGAACCAATTGTGCCAGTAGAGTGCCAATACTGATATGGACTTCATTATCCAGCAATAAATGATTTTAAAAAAGGAATTCTTGCAATGTGAAATATGATAGTTGCCCATCATAGAGTAGTAAAAATTTTCAGAGAATTAAAATTAAAAAGTGAAATAGGGATTATTTTAAATATTGCGCCAGCTATTCCAAGATCAAAACATCCAAAAGATGTGGAAGCAGCTCACTTTTCTGATCTTTTCCAATGAGTTCCTTTTATGGATTCAATTGTACATGGAGTTTTTCCAGAGGATTTAGTTGCTGAACTTAAATCAAAAAAATTATGAATTGAAGAATATGTTTTAAAGGAAGAAATAGAATTAATAAAAACTCAAAATATTGATATTTTAGGAATCAATTATTATATGCCGGCAAGGGTGAAAGCTTTAGATTACATTCCTGATTGAGATGGTGTAGTCACCCCACTTACTCATTGATACAATTCTTTCGATATGGTTGGGAAAAGAATGAATATTTACCGTGGATGAGAAATTTATCCAAAAGCAATTTATGATATTTTAACTTTTATAAGAAAAGATTATGGAAATATTAAAACATATATTTCAGAAAATGGAATGGGTGTTGAGGATGAAAATAGATTTAAGGTTAATGGAATTATTCAAGACGATTATCGGATTGATTTCTATAAAGAGCATCTTTATTGAGTACATAAAGCTTTGGAAGAAGGCTCAAATTTAGTTGGCTATCATACTTGATCATATATTGACAGTTGGTCATGAATGAATGCATATAAAAATAGATATGGTTTTATTGAACTTGATCTTAAAACTAAAACAAGAACTTTTAAAAAATCAGCAAGTTTTATCCAAGATCTAGCAAATACAAATACTTTAGAAGTTGACGATGAAACTTATTAAGAAAAGAAAGGAATAGAAATGGGAAAAGATGAGTTAGCTCAAGTATCAATGATGATAATTACATATTCAGGGGTTGCAAAATCACTAGCTTTTGAAGCAATGAATGAATTTAAAGCCGGAAATAATGTTCTTGCTAAAAAACATATTTTAGAAGCAGAAAAAAATTTAAAATTAGCTAGTCAAGAGCATTTTAAATGTTTAACAATTGATGTAAAAACACCAATTACAATTGATATTTTATATGTACATGCAGAAGATCAAATGATTAGTGCCGAAACTGTATTAAATCTTGTAAAAATTCTTTTTTAAAAAGATCTTGCTATAGACTGTAAAAAACTAAATTAAATAAGATTAAATTATAAATCTAGATTTTATTTTGAATAGAATAAAGATTTAGATAGTCAAAAAGACTATTAATTATTAAATTTATAAGAAAGGAAAAAAGATGAATTCAAATAAAATATTTGAAAATATCGGAGAAAAAGTTGCGGTTATTGGTCAAAAGGTTGGTAATCAAAAGCATCTTTCTGCAATTAGAGATGGATTTGCTTCTTTTATCCCTTTTATTATTGTTGGATCATTTGCAATACTAATTAATTCAGTAATTGTTGATGGAAATAGCTTATTAGCAACCTGAACTGGCGCTAATGGTTCAGCTGGTTGAATGAAATTCTCATTTTATGTATCTCCAGTTTTTATTGGAATTACAGATGCTACAATGTCATTTTTTTCAATTTATATCGCTTTCCTGTTTGGATACTTTCTATCAGGATCTTATGGAGACAATAAAATTGCTGGAGCTGGGATTGGACTAGCATGTTTTCTAGTTCTACAGCCGGTTGCTGCAGGGTCAGCTTCTAGTGTAGTATGATTTTCCCCTACTGGATTTTTTGGTTCAACAGGAATCTTATTTGCCATGATTGGGGGACTTGGAGGACCAACAATTTTCCATCATCTAGCCTCTAATGGTAAATTTTCAGTGCACATGCCTGATGGAGTTCCACCAGCAGTATCAAATTCATTTGCTGTGTTATTCCCAGTTATTTTTACAGTATTGATCTTTGGATTAATACAACCAATTTGAGGGGCATTTGCTTACGGAGTTGGATTTGGTAAAACAGAAGTTGCTGGAACCTTTAGCTTTGGGATAAATGTACAATTTGATTATTTATTAGAAGAGAATGGAATAGTTTTTAATGGTACATCCACACTTAATATTAATGAAGGATCACAATTTTATTATTATATAGGGCAATATAATACATTTTATAATAGTTATAATTTAGCAGAATTAAGTAAAGATAATGACATTTGAGAAGTAGAAGTAGGAGAAGAATCTATAGTACTTTGACAATATCTTCAAACTGAGGCTACTAATCAATTATTAGCAAATAATTCAACATATTTTTCAATTGATAATGTTCAGCTTATAAATATGGAACAATTGGCTAGTAAAGATAACTTTGTAAATATTAAATATACCTATGATGGAACAATAGGAACATTGGTTGTTGTTCAAGGAGCATCAACATACGTAATTAATGGTGAATGATATTATGTAATTAATGCTGTAAATACAATTCTTGTTTTACCAGTTCAAAATGCTGCTGATACTGCTGGATTTGTATTTGTCCTAATGTTTTTAGTTGGCTTTTTCTGATTCTTTGGAATTCATGGGAATAATATTTTAGCTCCAGTAATTTCTTTAATTTGAACTACTGCCGGGCTACATAATGTTGAAGTATTGGCCGCTTTTAATGGTGATGTTGATGCAGCAATTGCTTCTGGACTTCTATTTACATTTACTGATCAAACTGAAAATGCTTTCCTTATGATGGGGGGAGCAGGAGCAACAATTGCATTATTAACTGCAATTTTTATATTTTCAAAATCACCTCAACATCGAGCAATTGCTAATGTAGCAACTCCTTCAGGAATTTTTCAAATTAATGAACCAGTATTATTTGGATTGCCTATTATTTTAAATCCTTTATGAGCAATTCCTTTTATGTTTGTAATGCCAGTTGCTGGAGTATTTATTTTCTTAATTACTGCAGCTGGATGATTAAATCCAACAACAATACTTCTGCCTTGAACAACACCGATCTTTATTTCAGGATTTTTATCAACTCAAGATTGAAGATCATTTATTTGAACAGCAGTAGTATTTCTTTTTGTTTTCTGTAGTTATCTGCCCTTTGTTTTACTTGATGTAAGAAAACAAGCAAGAGCAGAATTAAATTCTGGGGAATATAAAGAATATGATGATTTAAAATCAAAAATTAAAGAAATAAAAATGAAATTAGATGTCAGTGAAGAGCAAGGTCGGGAAATTAAAAATTTGGATCAAATAAATGAAGAATTTAATGTTCTAAACATTAAAAAGAAAAACTTTGAAAATAAATTTATTGATTTTATGAATATTCAAATTCATGTTAAAAAAGGTTTTAAAAATTATAAAGTTTCAAAAGATTTAGTTGATGAAAAATTTAATCTTATTTTAAAAAATAAATTAGAAGGTAAAGAAAATAAACATAATCCAATTATTTCTGAAAATAAAAAAAGAATTAAAACAATTAATACTGAATTAAGATCATTAGTAAAACAACAAAAATTATTAAATAAATCTGTAAGAGTAAATGAAAAATCAGATAATCTTGTTCTTATGAAAGAAAGAAAAAATACAATAAAAATTGATAATTTAAAATTGAAAATTGATAGATTAAATGAAAAAGTTGGTTCAGATGACAAGATTCTAATTTTAAATAGCAAAATAAAAGCTTTAAAAAATGATTTTGTAGATTATTCAGCTATAAAAAAAACAAAAGCAAAAGAGAAATATGATGTTCTTATTGCAAAAGCAAAAATAGTCGAAGCTAAAAGAAAATAAAATTTATTTAAATAGAAATAATAAAGAGAGACAAATGGAAAAATTAAAAATATTATTAGTATGCTCAGCCGGAACCTCAACTTCGCTTGTTGTTGAAAAAATGCAACAACAAGCAAAAAAAGATAATAAAGAATACAAGGTTGAAGCATGCGGACAAGCACTTGCTCAAGATTTGATTCCAAATTATGATGTCATTTTATTAAGTCCTGGTTTGAGATTTAATCTAAAACAATTTATTACGATGTTTCCACTTAAACCAATTGATATTATTAATTCAATGGCTTATGGGATGCTCGATGCTGATGCAATCATTAAACAAGCAGAAAAATTAATGAAAATAAAATCATAAATACTTCTGTGTTTACTACTACTACTACGTATTTATGTTAAATTATAAAAAGAAAACAAAAAAATAATGGAATTATCAAGATGAATTTTAATTAGTTTAATAATATTTACTATTATATTTTTTATAGTTTTTACTTTATATCAAAAAAGACTTAATAAGATTAAAAGCAAAGAAATTTTAAAATTGAAAAAAAATCAACTAAAGTTAAATGATAAAAGAAAAAAAGAATTGACTAAAATAATTCAAAATCTAATTTCTGATGTGCTTCTTCTTGTTGATAATTTTGATCCTTTAACTTCAACAACAACTTTAGCAGAAATAAGAATTTCTACAATAAAAAAAATTATAAAATTAAAAGAAATACATTCATATAAAGAATTAATTGTACAAGAACCAGAATGGATTAATAATTTACTTATTAATAAATTAAAAGATGAAAATCCAATTAATTGAAGAAAAAAATATAAAAATGAATTAGAAAAAGAAATGAAGATTATTTAAAATGACAACCAATAAAAGATATGTAACTGAAAAAGATATTACTTCATTTAAAGCATATAAGATTAAAAATAAGAATCCAACTACAGCCGAAGAATTTGAAAAGGTTTTATTAAATTTAGAAGATAGAAAGTATTATTCAAATACTGCTGAACACCGAAAAATATATCAACAAAAGAAAAAAATAAAAGTTCCGACAGTTGCAAATAAAAAACAAATTAAAGGTTTTAAAAATATTATAAATTCTTATTTAAAAACTTTCAGTGATGATACAACATATGAATCATTATTGATTTGTGATTATATTTTTAGTAAGAAACCACTTCATATTTATAAAATTACTATAATTGAAAAAGAAATTTTTAAATCATTTAATAATTTAGAAGTTATTAATATTCCTCAAATAGTTGAATTTCAATATATTGATAATGATGTAATTTATTTAGATAAATTTGTTTTAAAATTTAAAAAAAGCAAAAATAGAAAAATTACAATTAATGAATTAATAAAAGCTAAAATAACAATTTCACGTTCAATGAAAACGCCATTTCCTTTAGAATATCAAAATATTAATGGATGAATGGCAAAAAGAATGTTTCGACTAGGGTTTAAAGATTATTATAAAGAGATAAATTCTGGATTTCTAACGGGACTTTTAAAATAAATGGCAGCCTTACTAACAATTGTCAGCTTAATAATAGCAATATTATTTGTAACACCATTTATTTTTTGAAGCTTTATTAATTTTTCAAGAAAAAATATTGAATTATCTTTTTCAAAATGGAAAGTAATTGGAATATCTTTTTTTATTAGTTGAACATTATTAATTATGTTGTTTATAGCAATAATTCTAATTATCATTATTTAAAATAGAATAAATATAAAAAACAATTTATAAAAAGAAGAGCAGTGCTCTTCTTTTTCAATTATTAAAAATATTTTTTAGATTTAATTCATATAAAAGAAGTATTTTTTTAAATATTACAATAAAAAATAAAATTAATTAATAATAACTTAACAGTTATTTTTTTTGCTTTAAATATATCTAAGAATATTTTAAAATTAATTTGTTTAATTTGAAGTATATACATCCCCTTACATGTATATCTTAGTAAAGTCTTAAAGAACAAAAAAAAAAAAAAAATTAAATAATTGATTTATAACAAAATAAGGAGATTATATATATGAAAAATGAATTGAAATTTCCTAATAATTTCTTTTGAGGTTCCGCAACTTCTGCAGAACAAATAGAACCAAATGGGCATAATGATCATCGTGGTGGTAAATCCGCAACTATTTGAGATCAATTTTTTACTGAAGATAAAAATAGATTTTTTAACCAACAATATTCACAAAATAATTTCTATGAAAAATATCCTGAAGATTTACAATTAGCTAAAGATTTAAATCTTAACTCATTACGTATTTCAATTTCTTGAGCAAGATTGCTTCCTGATGGAAAAAATCTTAATCTTGAAGCTGTTAAATTCTATAAAAATGTTTTTAAAGAAATGAAAAAACAAAAATTAACAATATTTGTTAATTTATTTCATTTTGATTTGCCTTTATTTTTACAAGATATTGGTGGTTGAACAAATAAAAAAATAATCGATTATTATGATTATTATGCAAAAACAGCTTTTAGTGTATTTGGAGATGAAGTTGATTATTGATTTACATTTAATGAACCAATTGTTTCTATTGAGTGTCAATACTGGTATGGGCTTCATTACCCTGCAATAAATAATTTTAAAATGGGAATAATTTCAATGTGGAATATGCTTGTGGCACATCATCAAGCGGTAAAAAGCTTTAGAGAATTAAAATTAAAAAGTGAAATTGGAATAATTTTAAATGTTTCACCTGCTATACCAAGATCAAATCATCCAAAAGATTTAGAAGCAGCCCATTTTGCTGATCTTTTTCAATGGATTCCTTTTATGGACACAATTATTAATGGTGTTTTTCCAAGAGATTTAATAGAAGAACTTAAAGCAAGAAAATTATGAATTGAAGAAGACATTTCTATAAAAGATGAAAAATTATTTAAAACTCAAACTATTGATATTTTGGGAATTAATTACTATGCCCCCTCAAGAGTAAGAGCTTTAGATTATATTCCAGATTGAAATGGTGTTGTTACTCCTGTTAGCCATTGGTTCAATACATTTGATATGGTTGGAAAAAGAATGAATATTTATCGAGGGTGAGAAATTTATCCAAAAGCAATTTATGATATTTTAAATTTTGTTAAAAAGGATTATAAAAATATCAAAACATTTATTTCTGAAAATGGAATGGGTGTAGCGGATGAACAAAGATTTAAAGTTGATGGCATTATTCAAGATAATTATCGGGTTGATTTTTATAAAGAGCATCTTTATTGAATCCATAAAGCCCTTGAAGAAGGTTCAAACTTAATTGGCTATCATACTTGATCATATATTGACAGTTGATCATGGATGAATGCTTATAAAAATAGATATGGTTTTATTGAATTAGATCTTGAAACCAATAAAAGAATCTTTAAAAAATCAGCAACATTTATGCAGCAATTAGCAAGCACTAATATTCTTAATGTTGATGATAAATCATATTAATTATTTAGATTAATGGGTTAAAAACAACAAACAAGATAAATACTGTAGAATGAAGAAAATTTAAAATAAATTATTAATTAAACGAGGATTAAATCATTAAATAAAGTAAAAAAAGTTACTTAAAATGATATTTTAATCTTATTTAAATAAAAGTCATTAAGGTAGTTGATAAAATATTAAAATGAAAAAAATAATAGTAATACAAGGTACACATTGAGATTATGAATGATATTTCACCAATAATAATGTAAGAGTACTGGCAAATTTTGACATTAAGGAAATAATTAAAGCATTTAAAGATAAAAAATTGCAACATTTTATTTTGGACGGACAAACTTCATTTCTTGAAGAATATCTAGAAGATCATCCTGAAGATAAAGAAATTATTGGGAAATTAATGTTATCCGGAAAAATAATGGCTGGTCCTTGATTTAGTCAGACTGATCAAATGATCATTTCTGGAGAAAATATTGTCAAAAATTTACAAACAGGAATTAATTTTGCTAATAAACTTGGAAAAAGTTGAAATATAGGTTATATTCCTGATGCTTTTGGGCAATCACAAGATTTACCAAAAATTTTAAATGGTTTTGCAATTGACAAAATAATATTTTGGCGTGGTAAAAAAGGTAATGAACGTGAATTTATTTTTAAATCAAATGATGGCTCTTCTGTTGATGCTTATAACATTAAAGAAGGCTATTATTATGGCGGAGCAATTTACTGAGAAAATGAAAAAGTAATGATTGCTGAACTGGATAAACTCTTTTCACAATCAAAATTTGAAGAGATTGTTGTTAGTGTTTCTGGCGATCAACGTTATGTTGATTTAGATATTGATCAAAAATTATTTGAATTAAATAAAAAATTTCCCAATTATAAATTTGAATTAGGAACATATGAAGAAATTTTTGAAAAATATTCAGGTGTTGATTTATCTACTTATACTGGAGAATTTCTTGATGCTGAAAATAATAAAATACACAGATCAATTTATTCAAATCGATATGATTTAAAACACTTAAATCACAGAATTGAAAATAAAATTATTAATAATTTAGAACCTTTACTAGTTTTAACTGCAAATTTAAATATTGAAACACATGAGCACCTAATGAAAATGATTTGAAAAAATGTGTTAATAAATAGTGCTCATGATTCAGCTGGTGGATGTAATTCTGATAAAACTAATAGAAATATAAAAAATCGGTTTATTCAAAGTGAAGAATTAGCTGATTCATATGTTGATATGCTAATAAGAAAAATTGCAGAAACAGTTGGTAAAAATAATGATATTTTCATTTTTAACACAGTTCCTTATATAACAAATAAATTGCATAAATTAAATCTTTATACAAAACAAAAAAACTTTAAATTATTTGATAATGAAAAACAAGAAATAGATTATTATATTTCAAGTCAAGAACATGTTTATTGTGGGTCAATAAAACGTGATAGTGCTGATAATGAAAAAGGCAAATATTATTATGCAACTGAGATTTATTTAAAAAAAGAACTTCAGCCATTATCATATGAAATTATTACTCTTGTTGAAGAAGGCCCCAATAATAATTTTGTTCTTGAATTAAAATCAAAAGTAATTGAAAATGCTTATTTTAAAATAAGCATTGAAAATAATGAAATTACTTTACTTGATAAAATAAATAATCTTAAATTGAATAATTTCATTGAAATTGTAAGCGATGCAGATGACGGCGATTTATATGATTGATCACCTCTTGAAAAAAGCAGCCGGAATCATTTACTAATAAATGAACAATCAATTAAAAATTTTAACTTTGAGAAATATGTTTTTTTAGAATTTGAAGTAGAAAACATTGTTTCTAGTAATTTAGAAGAATTTATTAAAAATAGAAAAACATTAAATCAAAAATTTAAAGTTCATTTATTTTTAAATGACAAATGATTAAATATAAAAATTAAAACTAATAATCAAAGTACAGATGCAAGATGAAGAATTATTTTTAATTCTAAAATTAATTATAATAAATCAATTGCAGATACACCATTTGGGTTTATTGAAAGACCAATCATTCAAAAAGAACTTGCTAATTGAAAAGAACTAGGTTGAAAAGAAGAACCAACAGGAATTTACCCCCTTCTTTCAAACTTAATTGCAAAAGATAAAAATAGTCAATTATCATTCATTCTTAATGGAATTAAAGAATATGAATTGAAAGATGAGGGAAAAATTGAAATCACTTTGTTTAGATCAAATAGTTTTTTAGGAAAACCTAACTTGCTTCGTAGACCTGGGGTTGCTTCTGGGCAAGAATTTAAATATGTTCCTACAAATGATGCCAAATTACATCAAAATTTAAATTTCGAACTAAATCTTAGTTTTAATAAATTATCTTTAGGTGAACTTAAAAAAATTACTCAAATTAAAAATACTAAAGATATTTATTATCAAAATCAAGAATTAAATAGATTTACAGGACCAGTTAAATATTTTGTGTCCAATAAATTAGATTTAGCTTTACCTGAAAAAAAACAAATTATTAAAGAAAATAATCTTTCATCAGATCTTGTCATTTCCATCATTAAACAAGTAAAAGACTCTCTTGTTTTACGAATATACAATCCTAATGAAAATGATGTTAAAGAAAATGGAGAAATTATTTTTACAGATAATTATTTAATTTATGAAACAAATTTATTAGAAAAGACTGAAGATTTGCTTGTTAAAGAAGCAACAAATAAACTTTTAATCCCAGATTTTAGAAAAGGACAAATAAAAACATTTATATTAGAAAAAAAGAAAGGATAAAACATGGATAACGAAAAACAAGAAAAAGAATTGCATTTTAAAATCTTATCTGTTACTGGGTGTGCAGCAGGAATTGCTCATACTTTTATGGCAGCAGAAGGTATTGAACGTGGTTGTAAAGAACTTGGTCATGAAATAAAAGTTGAAACTCATGGAACTGCTGGACCGGAAAACGTTTTTACTGCAAAAGAAATTCGTGATGCGGATATAATTTTAATCGCAGCAGATATCACAGTTAACTTAGACCGTTTTGTTGGAAAAAAAGTATATGTGACGACCACTAATTTAGCAATTACTGATCCTGAAAAATTGATAAATAATGCTATTTCTGGTGCAAGAACATATAAAGTAACCATGAAAGGTGGCGGTAACCAAGCTGCTGTCCAAGGTGTTGGTGATGAACTTAAAAAATCATACTTTGTAAGACACTTAATGTATGCCATTGGTTGAATGGTGCCGGTAGTTATTGCTGCTGGACTAGTAATGGCTCTTGGTAATATACGGGCAATGCAACCAGGTTGAATTGTACCTTCAACATACTCTTGATCAGGTGCAATTGCAAGTCCTAAAGCCGGAATTGAAGGCTTGTCAGCTAGTACAATTTATATTAATGGTGATATTACTATACCTGAAGATATTATGGCAATTTTATTAGCACCTAATTATTGATCAATTACTAATTTAGGAGATTATGTGTTCTATACAACACCTGCTGGTGAAGATGGAGCATTTTCAATAGTTAATGAAGGGGCTAATGCTGAATGAGGAGGTCTTCCACCTGGATCAGAATATGGAAAAGTTTGATCATTTTACGAACGTGGATTAGCTGCTACATTATTTAGTGCTGGAGCAGCAGGAATGAATTTAATTTATCCAATAATTGCAGCTGCAATTGCTTTTTCACTTGCTGGTAAAATATCATTTGCACCTGCCTTTTTAGGCGGATGATTAATGAATGATGGAAACTTCTTAGGAACAACTATTGGTCCAGAAGGTTCTGAAACACCAATTGGAACAGGATTTATAGGAGCAATATTAGTTGGATTCTTTGTTGGATACATGGCTATATTATTCAAAAAAATAGTATGACCAAAACCAATAAAAGGAATTGCTAATTTAATGATTTTACCATTTGTAATGTTATTAATTACTGCAATAATGTGTAAATATGTGTTTGGTGAAATATTACAACCTGTTATTACTGGATTATATGCTGGTCTTAATGGATTAGATAGTCTTAGTGGAGGAGAACTACTACTGGGAGCAGTTGTCGCGGGAATGATTGCATTTGACCTTGGAGGGCCGATTAATAAAACCGCTTTAGTATTTGGAACAATGGTTTTCTTAGCAACTGTAAACTTAGGAGGAAGTCCTGATACTTGGAACTTTGTTCCGGGAACAGCAACACAATCAGCAATTTCTGTTCCACCATTAGCTGCCTTTTTCTCAGTAACACTATTTCCAAAATACTTTAATAGAGGAGAAAGAACCTTAGGAACTAATGCTTCTGTTATGGGATGTGTTGGAATTACTGAAGGAGCAATTCCATTTGCAATTGCAAAACCAAAAGTATTTGTACCTGCTAATGTAATTGGAGGAATGATTGCCGGAACACTAGTTACTGCATTTGGTTTCCAATTCTATGGAGGACTTGGTAGTCCACTTGCGCCATTTTTAGGATATGTACCATCAACAGTGTTTACTGAAAGTTATATGTTGGGTGCATTTGTATGAGCATTTACTGTAATTTTTGCAGCACTTGTAGCAACATCAATAATTTACCTTGGAATGCGTTTAACATTTAAAAATCAACAAAGTAAACGTATATCTAAAGAACTAAAAATGGAAATTAAAAAAGAAAACAAAGGATTTAAAAAAGAAATCAAAAAATTAAAAGAAGAAGAAGTTAATAGTTCAAAAAATAATGAAGCTAAAATTAATGAACTACTTCAAAAAATTGCAAAAAATAAAGCAAAAATAAAAGATGAAAAAAGTGGAATTAAAAAAGCAGGAAATGAGAATTTCTCTCAACAAAGGGGAATATTTAAAGAAAAAAGTAATTTAGAAAATGAAAAATGAGATAGTGAAAAAGATACTTTAAAAGATCAAATTTCTGCATATAAACAATCTTCAAAATATCAAAAAGAAGAAGAACAATTAACACTTAAAAATCAAAAAATAAAAGAAGAATTTTCAATTACACTTAAAACCACTTTTAAAAGTAAAGAATATTCTTTAAGTGAAAAAATAAGTGAACTTTGAAAAAATATAAAAGGATTCTTTGAAGATCGTAAAAAAGCAAAATTATTATTTAAATATTATCAATTAAAAGAACAATATAAAGTTGCCGATCGTAAACATAAAGATAATTTAGGTAGAATAAATGATTTATATCTTAGAGGAATTGCCTAAACTACTATGTTCACAGAAGATAACATTTTAATTTTGAATAAAAAAATAACAAGTAAAGATGAACTTTTTCACATAATTGCTAAAAAAGGAATTGCACTTGGCTGCGTTGAAAATAATGAGGAAGCCGTATTTAATGGTTTTAAAGAACGTGAAGCCTTAGGAACAACTGGATTTCAAGACGGTTTTGGAATTCCACATTGTAAAATTCCTATAATTAAAAAACCAACAATTATTTTTGTCAAAAGTTTGATACCTATTGAATGAGATTCTTTAGATAAAAAACCTTTAGAAAACTTATTTGCACTATTCATTCCTGTTGATAACAATGATCAACACTTAGAAATGTTGGTAAAAATTTCAAGAAAATTAATGGATGAAAACTTTAGAAATAAAGTAAAAAATGCAAATAAAACAAAAGAATTATATGAAATAATTAGTGAAGCAATTTAATTTTATTAGTTATGAAATAATAATAATATATACTATATTTATTATAGGAGCAAATTAAATGATTTTAAGTATTGATATTGGTGGATCAAAAATAAAATATGGGTTTATAAACCAAAAAGGGAAACTATTTTCTCCTCAAAAATTTGACACACCTTCAACTTATGAAAAGCTTTTAGATGAAATTAGATTAATTCTAAAAACTAGCACAAACAAAATTGAAGGAATTGCAATTAGCAGCGCTGGTGTAGTCCATGAAAATGGATTAATTGGTGGACTTGCAGCTATTCCCTATATTTTGGAAAAAAACATGAAAATAATTTTTGAAAAAGAATTTAAAATGAAAATTAGTGTTGAAAATGATGCAAATTGTACTTCATTATCTTATTTATGAGAGGAAAGTCAAGTAAATAGTTTAATTAGTATTTCAATTGGTACCGGAGTTGGTGGATCAATAATTTTAAATAATCAGCTATATAAGGGACAAGATGATTGAGTAGCAGAATTGGGGTTAATCTCTATTAAATTACCTGATAAAACTATTTCTGTTCATAAATCTATTTCTACTAGTTGTGTTTTAAAAAGAATAAATAAACATTACAAAAATCCAATTACTGGACAAGAAGCCTTTGAATTATATAAAAAAGGTGATTTGATGGTAATAAAATATTTCCAACAATGATTCAATAATATTGCTCAATTAATAATTAATCTTGAATATTTATTAAATCCTCAAGTTATTTTATTAACCGGAGGAGTAACTAAACAAGAATTATTTTTAGAGCAAATATTAGAAGAAAGAAAAAATATTGTTAAAGTAAGCAACGCCCATGAGTTTTCAACAAAAATAATTTGTTCAAAACATGCAAATAATGCAAATATTTTGGGAGCGGCTTATAAATGATATGATATCTATTCTTAAATTTAAAATTTATTTAATTAAAATTAATAAATAAAATAAACAATATGAAAAGAAGAGCTATGCTCTTCTTTTCCAATTATTTTGAATATTAAAAAATATACAACTATTTTCTTAGATATAAAGTGTTAAATATATAATAATAGTAGTAATAATATGTATTAAATAAATTAGACTGAGGTATTAACAATGAAAAGACAAGAATTTATAGAAATTTTACAAGAACAATTTCCTAAAGAAGCTTCTTGAGCAGAAGACTTTATAGGCTTACAAATCGAAGGAAAAGAAGAAATTAAAACTGTAATGGTTACTTTAGATCTAACACATGATGTAATTTATCAAGCAATTGAAAAAAAGATTGATATGATTATTAGCCATCACCCTTTTTATTTTGGCGAAAAACAAGAAATATTATCTAAAAATTATTTGAAAAAAGCGCAATATGATTTATTAAAAAAATTAAATATTAATGTTCTAATAATTCATACAAATGCTGATTTTAATCCAAATTCTATTGCTTTTTATCAAGCAAATGCAATAAATTTGGAAAATATTAGACAATTAAATTTGAATCAAGGGGTAATCGGAAATGTTAAGGAAGAAATTGACTTTGATGATTTTGTTAAATTTTTAAGAGACTCTTTAGAACTTAATTATGATTTTAGAACAAATGTTTCTCCAAATGTAATAATCAAAAATGTTATCTTTGGATCTGGAGCTTCAGGAGACATCATTGATTTACAAAATAATGAAGATAGTTTATATATTATTGGTGAAATGAAGCATCATCAATGAATTATGGCCAATGAAAAGGAAATTAAAATATTAGAAATTGGTCATTTTTCTGAATTTATCTTCAAAATTATGATAAAAATATATTTAGAACAAGAAACAGATTTAAAAGTTATATTTTCAAAGGAAAAAAATGGATACAAAACAATTTAAAATTGACCCACAATTAATTCTTTATTTAGATAGCAAAGGAATTAAAAATTACTTGCCAATTCAAGACAAGGTAATTCCCTTACTATTAAAAGATAAACAAGTAATTGTTGAAGCACCAACCGGAACCGGGAAAACTTTTGCCTTTCTTTTACCAATCATTTCAAATATGGATTTCGAAAATAGAAATGTTCAAACAATTATTGCAGTTCCAACAAGAGAACTAGCAAAACAAATTTGAAATGTAATTCAAGAAATAAAAAAATTTCAAAGTAATTTTACTACCTTACTTGCAATTGGGGGAGAAGATATTAACCGCCAACTCCTTAAATGAAGTAAAATGCCGCAATTAATCATTGCAACTCCAGAACGTCTAGCAAGATTAATGCAAATAAGTCCAATTAAATTAACTGATTTAAAATATTTAATTATTGATGAAGCTGACATGATGTTGGATTTTGGATTTATGGAAGAACTTGAAAGATTTGTTGGAAATAATGTTCCTAAAAATAAATTAATTTATGGTTTATTTTCTGCAACGCTTCCTTTGGAAGTTCAAAATTTTATTAAAAAAAGAATTCATGGGGAATTAAAAAATATTCAAATTTCTCCTGAAGAAGAGTTAACAATAAAACTAATAAAAGCAGATAATGGAGAAAAAGAAAAGGTCCTAATTGATTTATTGCAAGCAGATATTTTTAATCCTTTTTTTACTTTAATTTTTGCAAAAAGTAATGAAGAAGTTAAAGGTGTTTATGCATTTTTGAAAAATAAAGGTTTAAAAAATCTTGAATACTTTACAAGTGACCTTTCTCAACGAGAAAGAAGTCGTGTTTTAAAATCAGTAAATAATTTAGACACAGTTTATTTAGTAACAACAGATTTAATGGCAAGAGGAATGGACTTTCCTGGTGTAAGTCATATTATTAATTATTCTTATCCAACTGATTTTTCTTATTATAGACATCGAATTGGGAGAACTAATCGTAATAATATAAATGGAGCAATTTATGATATCTATGAAGATAGTGATAAAGATAAAATTGCAATTATAAAAACTAAAAATCCATTTTTAAAAATGAAAAGGTTTAAATTTTAAGATGGAAAAAAAGGCTTTGTTGGGTGCACATATTTCCTTTAGACATGAAGACCAACTTCTAGGTTCAATTAAAGATCTATTGCTAATTGGGGCAACTTCAGGGGCATTATATATTTCTGATTCTAGAGGTTATCGTAAATCTTTTTTAATTAGTGAAGAAAAAAGTCTTGCAGGGAAAGAACTTGCAAAAGAAAATGGTTTTAATATTGAAAACATTATTGTCCATGCACCAATGGTAGGTAACTTAGCAAATATTGAAAAAGAAAAAGATACTTGAGCATTAACTGTTCAGTCCTACATCGCTGATTTAAAACGCTTAAAAGCAGCCGGTTTAAAATATTATAATTTTCATCCTGGTTCTGCAGTAGACCAAGATTTAGGAATTAAGCAATGTGCAAGAGGAATTAATCAAATGCACAAAGAAACCCAAGGGGATAAAACAATTGTTTTAATTGAAACAATGATGAAAAAAGGAAATTATATTGGTAAAAACTTTGCCCAAATTGCAGAAATAATTTCATTAATAGAAGATAAAAGTAGAATTGGTGTTTGCTTTGATACTTGTCATGTTTGAGATGGTGGTTATGATATTAAGAATGATCTACCTGGTGTTTTGGATGAATTTGATAAGGTAATTGGCTTAAAATATCTTTTGGGATTACATATTAATGATTCTAAAAATGAACTTGGTTCTGGAAAAGACCGCCATGAGCTTATTGGAAAAGGATATATTGGTTTGAAGGCCTTACATGCAGTTGTAAACCATCCAATATTAAGAAATTTACCAAAAGCATTAGAAACGCCCTATGGTAAAGATGATTTTAGGAAATGATCAAGAGAAATAAAAATGCTCACTAACTAGTGAGCATTTTTACTACTAATTTAATACTAAAAGGTTATAATAAAATTATGAAGAAAAGTAAGTTCTATACTAATAGAAAATATTATTCAAAGCAAGATCTTATCAACGATTTTGGAGATAATGCTAAGGTAAAAACTATTTGAAATGAAGTAGAAGAATATCGAAAAATATATTCTTATACATTGCCAGCTGCCTATAATTCATCAAAAAAATTGTTTATTGTTCAAACTCCAGTAATTTTGCAAAAAGAAATTAATCTTTTAAATAAGGTAAATAATTTTTATCGAATTTTTATTAATGCTATTGGTGAAAAATATAATACAAAAATTATTAATGAAGAAATTCAAAATTTAGGTTTTTTTGAAGATTTAAAATATGTCGCAAAAAATAGAATGAATATTGATGTTCCTAATTTCACAATTGAAAATATTATATTTGATGGATTTATTGGTGAAGAAGAAAATGAAATTGCAACACAAAAAATTTATAATTTAATGAAAGTATTTGCTATAAAATATGAAGGATTAAATTATCTAACTAAAGAATTGTTCCCAAATATTATTACAAAAGATAAAATTAATTTAATAGATACTAATATTAATAATGCAATTGAATATGAAAACCTTAATTCTTATGTAACTAAATCAGCAATTATATATTTTATAATTTGACAACAAATTAAGGATGAAAAATATGACATTATTACCATGCTATTAATTCAATCTTATTTATTTAAAACTTCTTTTTCTGCTTTGGTTTCTACTGCAAGATTTTCTGCTTTATTTAATTCTTGAATAAGCAGATTTGAAGAAGCTTGTACAAATGTTGAAAAATATTCTGGCGATATAACTTATCTATATCTTATTTTTATGGAGTTTTTCCAAGAGCTAGTTCAACACACAACTTATGAAACAATTAATTTTACAAATGATAAAAATCTGAGTAATGTGGTAATTACAAGAAGAACAAAAAATTTAGATTTTAATAAATTACTTAAAATGTTCCCAGATCTTTCTGCAAAGCAAGCAAGATTTTATGTTCAGCATAAAACTAAAGGTGCATACTATACTGTCAATGATTTTAAAACTAAAATGCAAACCTCTTATGAAACTGCAAGATACTCAATGGAGAAACTTGAAGATCTTGGACTTTATGAAAAAAGAAAAATAGGTAAAAAATATGTCTACAAAGCAAAATAGTTCTTCTAAGCTAAAAAATATCTTTGTATTAAAAGAACAAACTCATAATTATGGAATATTGTTTTTATCAATATTATTACTTTTGTTTTCTTCATTATTTTTATATGAATGTTTAAAAAGAGAAAGTATCATAGAGACTATATTTGGAATCATTTTAGTAATTATTTTTTATAGTTATGGACTTTTTAAAATTTTTACCAATAGTTTATTAATAATTAAACTTAAAAAAATTAAAAATGAATTAGAACCTGAAAGATTAAATTATTATATTTATCAATCAAGCTGAACAAGAAAAAAAGTTGCTACCTATTGAACAACATTGTCTTATTTTACAATATTTTGTTTCATCTTTTTTATTTATTTGATAGTATGTTCAATAAATTTGGGTTTTACTAAATTTATGCTTAGTGCATATGGGCTTATTATTTTTGGAATAGTTCTTATTGGAACAATTAATTATAAAATAATTAGTAGTGATTTAACAACGGCAAAAAGATACATCTCATTAGAATCAATTGATTCATATGATAGTATTTTTGAAGAAAAACAGTTAAATATTTTGTTCAAAAAAATATATGTATATCTATGTTTTTCATTATTCATTTTTCCTTGATTTTTAATGTTAAATTTAAAATTTAAAACAAAAGTTAACCATTTAATAATTAATTCTTCCTTAATAAATTCTAAATATAAATAAGATATATTAATTATTTTTTTATAAAGAAAAAGGAGAGAAATTTCTCTCCTTTTAAGTTATTTATTATCCTTTAAACAAATCGTCTCTTTTTGCTTTTATAATTGTAATTTTATTTTCAGCTTTTTCAGTAAATTCTTTTTGATCAGTTTTTGCTTTTATAATTGCTTCTTTTGTATTCGTTTTATCTTCATTAATTTTTTCTTCTATTTTTAATAATTTTACTAATTCTTTTGCTTGATTTTTATCAGCATTAATTACTAAATCATTTTTTATTTTTGAAATTTCTTTTTTCAATAAAGCGATTTTTTGATCTGCATTGCCATCTTTTTTCAGCATATCCATTTCAACTTTAATTTTATCAATTTGAACTTTTGATTTTTCTTCATTTTTATTATCTTTAATTATAGTATTTTCTTTTATTTCATCTATTTTTTGTTCAAATTTAGAAACATTTACATCTCTTTTTTCTTCTAGAGAATTTATTTTATTTGATAATATAATTTTACTTTCATTAATTGAAGTATCTTGTTTAGCTTCTGTTCCTAAAATTTTGATTTTTCTATCATAAACTTTAAGTTCATCTTTAATATCTTTTCTATCAGCTTCACTATCTAATAAATTTTTAAAGATAATTTCATATTTATCTTTAATAAGTTTTTCGCCAACAGGGAAATATTCTCCTTCTCTGTAAGCTTTTATATTAAATAGTTCAATTGCTGAAACTTCATCTTCCATGATTTTAATTTCTAGTCTTAATTTATTTTTTTCTGCGACTAGTTTTTTATCACTAGGATTAATTGAAAGTCCTTTTCTTACTTCTTTTAAATCTGCTAATAAAGTACCATACTCTTTATTTTCATTTTTTACAAGTTGTGCTTTAACTTGTGCTCTTGCATCTAAAAATACAAATGGTGTATATGATAGGAATGCGCCAAGAAGAACACACATAGATACTATTATTGATCTTGGATCAGCAGTTGCAATAAGTCCACTAATTCCAAATGGGAATGTTCATGGTAAATAAAACATTGTAGGGTTCATTCATCCAATTGCAGTAATATAATATATTATTACTCCTAATATTGGATTCAGCATGATGAACGGTAACGCATATATTGGATTTAACATAATTGGAAGTCCAAAAATATATGGTTCATTAATATTGAAAATTGAAGGTGCTGTTCCTACTTTATTTACTTCTCTTGAAGTTGGAGATTTTGAAAAACAATATAGTGCTATTGTTAGTCCCATAGTTGCTCCTGCTCCCCCAACAGCTAGGAATGAACTAGATGTTTGGTCAGTGAAAACAATTAATTCTCCCGATGCTACTGCATCAGCAGTACTTCCATAAACCCCTAAAACATCAACATTATGCAATATTGCTACAACAAAAATTGGTGATGTAATCGGTGCTAATGCATTTCCTCCATGAATTCCAAAGAAGAAAATGAATGTATACAAAAACATAATAATAAATACAAATCAAGCTGTGTCTCCAGCATTTTGTAATGGTAATACTATTAATGAATTAACTGTATTAACTAAGTAATATCAATCTTGATCAATTACTTTAACTGTTTCTACTACAAAATCATAAACAGTATTAATTGGATCTCCAGCTATCTCTCCATAATTAATTGAGATATTGAATCATAGTCCATCTTTCCCAATAATAGAAATTACTTGATTTGTAAATCATTCATTTAATCATCATAATTTAGTTAAATTATCTTCAACATAACCATTTTCTCAATTTTCTGGAATTGCTGGTAGATTTGTTCACTCATTAGTAGCAATTAAATTTGACTTATCAAGTAAATTCATTGCAGTATATAATCCTGTACCTTGTTCTATATTTATGGTTCCAGTAAGATCATAATTATTTGCTCCCACACTATCATCCAGTGCATAATTAATTGACCCAGTAATAGTGTAAAAAGTATTGGTCGAAGTATCTGCTCCAAAACCAACTAAATAAGCAAATGCTCCTCAAATTGGTTGAAATGAAGCAAATGCAATAATTGTAAACATTATTGGAAACAATGCATCAAAAGATTTAGCAATTGCTGGTGGAACTCCATCAGGCATTTTTACTTTTAATTTTTCAGATGCTGAAATATGATGAAAAATTGTTGGTCCTAATAAACCAGCCACCATTGCAAATAGCACTCCTGTAGAATTAAAATACCCTGTTGGATCTCCAGCTAGAGCACTAGTTGGTTGTAAAGCTAGAAAACAAGCTAAACTTATCAACCCTCCAAACATTTTATTGTCACCATATGTTCCCGCAAGAAAATATCCTAACAAAATTGATATATATATTGCAAAGAAATCCATTGTTGCACCAGTAATTCCAGTGAATAATGGTGAAACAAACATTGACACTTTTGCTCAACTAGCATATAATTCAGCATTATCATCAACACCAGTTCCTGCCCCACAAAGTGATGCAAGTAATGAATTTGGTTGAATAAATACAGAATTAATTAGAATTGCAAATGATCCCACAATAATAAAGGGAATAAAAGAAGCGAATGCGTCTCTTATTGAAGCAAGGTGCCTTTGATTACTTACTTTTGCACCAATAACTTGAACTTTGTCTTCAACAATGTCAAATATATTGGTAATTTTTTCTTTATTCATTTTTCTCCTTATTTTTTATGAAATAAATAGTTAATTTTATAAACAGTTAATTTTGATAATATGTAGTATCTACTTCAAGTTGATTTGTGCGTGATAATTCTTTCATTCAACCTGCAGATTTTTTCAATTTTCTAGTATTTGTTTTTAAGTCTAATTCAATAAATCCATATCTATTTTTGTAAGCATTCATTCATGATCAATTGTCAATATATGTCCACATGTGATAGCCTATTATATTTGCTCCGTCTTCAATAGCTTTATGCATTCAATAAATATGTTCTGTTAAAAAATCAATCCGATAATCATCCTGAATTACTCCAGCTTCATTTCTAAATTGATCTTCACCCTCAACACCCATTCCATTTTCAGAAACAAACAAAATTGTATCTGGATAATCATTTTTGCATTGCATTAATAATTTATAAAGAACTTTTGGATTAATTTCTCATCCGCGGTATTTATTCATTCTTTTTCCAGGCATATCATATTCTTCAAATCAATGAGTAGGCTGTACTGCTCCTTTTCAATTTTTCAATGATGATGGTGCTTTTATTCTTTGGGGGTGATAATAATTTATTCCTAAAATATCAATTTTATTTTCTTTAAATAAATTAATTTCTTCTTCAAGAATGTCATTTTTAGGTCAAAACCCTTTAGCATCCATTTCATCAATAAATTTTTGAGGAAATTTTCCAATCATTATTGGATCAAAGAAACATTTTCATTGAAATAAATTTGCCATTTCTGCCGCTTCTATATCACTTGGATCTTCAGATCTTGGAATTGCTATACAAGGGTTTAAAATAATTCCAATTGGTTTTTGATTTTCAAATTTTCTATATTCTTTGAGAACTCTATGATGAGCAACAACCATATTTCATAATGCAACAATTCCTTGAGTAAGGTCTAATTTATTTGGTCATTGCAAATTAAATCAATAAGCATCTCATATTTCTCCATTTGGTTCATTAAATGTAAATCAATAATCTACTTGGTCATTAAATAATTTAAATGCAATAAGTGAAAATTCGGTAAATTCAGTAATTGTTTCTTTATTTGCTCATCCGCCATTGTCAGATATTCTTAGAGGCAAATCAGCATGGTGCAAACAAACAAAAATTTTCATATCATATTTTTTTAGTTCTGAAAAGACTGCTCTATAAAAATCAACTGCTTTTTGATTAATATTTTTTCCATCAGGTAGTAATCTTGATCAAGAAATAGATAATCTTAAAGATTTTAGTCCAATATCATTAGCCGCTTTAATGTCCTCCTTAAATTTATTATAAAAATCATTTTGTGAAAATTCTCCATCAAAAAATCTATAATTATCAGTTTCAAATCATTTGTCTCAAATTGTGGGTGCTCTTCCATCTCTGAAATCGTTTAATCCATTTTGTTCAATTTGTTCAGCTGCTGTTGCTGATCCTCATAAAAAATCTTTTGGAAAAATTATTGTTTCTTTCATATATCTCCTTAATAATCTGTGTTTTAATTTAATCTATGTTAAATATTGTTTTTGTAAGTAACAGAATTGTATCTGCACTCATTAATTGGTCTTCTGCATGAACATATAGAATATCAACTTTAACTGGTGATTCAGCATCAGCAGTTAAAGCTTTAAAATGTTCTTGACTAGCAAATTTTAAATTTTCTTCTGCTTCATTAATATTTTTTAGTGCAAGTTCTTTATTCCCTTTTTTATATTCTACAATAGCTTCAAAAATTAATGATTTTGCAGTTCCTGCATAAGTAATTATCATCATTGATATTTTTGATAATTCATCTCTTGTCATTTATTTTTTTTCCGTTTCTTTGTTATATAAATTTATTGCTAATTCAAGTGTTCCTTTTCCATCTATTCTTCCATAAAGAATAGGTGAAATAACATCAATTGGTTTATTTGGTGTATCTTTACAAAGCATTTTTACTTGTTTTATTAAATGTTTAACTTGTGGTCCAAGTAAAATTACATCTCATTTATCAAGTTCTGATTTTGCATCATACATTCCACTTGCTGCAATAGTCACATCTATTTTTTGTTTTCTTGCTTCATCTTGCATTTTTTTAACTAACATTGAAGTAGAAGCTCCATGAGTACATATTAATAATATTTTCATTTTTACCTCCTTTGAAATTATCTATAAATAAAAAATAAAAAAGAACTAAACTGCTCTTTTGTATCTTTTAAAATATTAAGTATATACAATATATATTATATTAAAATAATAAAAATAAAAATAATTAATAAAATAAAGAACAATGTTCAACAAATCATTAATGAACTAAAAATTATTTTCCATTTATTTAATTTTATTTTTTCATTTACATCCATAAAATTTATAAATGATCAAATAATAAAAGGAAATAAAAATAGTAAAGAAAGAAAAATATAAATAATAGCTCTAATTATCATCTTTTTTGTACAACTCCTTATTGATTCCCTTTTCAATTTGTAACATATAATTTTTAAATTGTTTACTGAAATCTTTTCTTATCATTATTGATTTTATACTATAATGTTCAAGCGGAAAGGGTGTTTTCATAGTTCTTAATATTTTAATCTTTGCTACTTTAAAATTATCATAATAATTTTTTTTAGAATTTGTAAAAATAGATTTTGTAGAAAATATTAATTTATATTCATTTTTATAAACAATATCTTGCGAAATAAATTTAACTTCAAATGAAAAAGGTATTGTTATTTTATCTTCTTTATCTAATTTTCTAGTTTTAAAATAGTCTTTATCAAAAACATCAATTTTATAAAAACGTTTATTTTTTTCATCATAATAAAAATCTAATAATTTTATTGTTTCATAATCAAAATCTTTTTCTATATGATACAAATAAGAATTACAAAGAATTTTAAAAATTTCGACATATTTGTCTGGCTTTTTATATTTTAATTTAATTTTATTTTGCTTTTGCACAATTCTTCTTGTTTCCGCAATTTTAGAATGATATTTAGGATTAGATTCATCATCTAAAAATTTCTCTAATTTTTCAAATTCATCTAAATTTGTGGGATCATTAAATCTCACTTTATAAAAAGCTGTAATATCTTTATATTCTAATTTATTTCTTAAAGAGTTTTCTGTTTTTTTATTATTTTTATCTGTTGCCATAATCTTTATTTATTAGTTGTAATTAATTTATTTATATCATTTTTGTATTTTTTCCAATTAGAAGCTTTTGTTTTTTCTAATTTATTAATTAGTTCTCAATTAATTTTCGAATCCTTATTGACCTTAACGGCCTTTAAATTATTTAAAGAAGAAATTTCTTTAAATCCATTATCTGCAAAATTATTTATTTCTGTCATTTTATATTTACCTTTAATAGGGTCAAATTGGTCTAATAATTCCATTGTTTCTCTAATAAAATAAATATATTCTTCTAATAGAAGATCTTCGTTTTTTTTAGCTTTATTTTTTCTTTGTGAAGATTTTGATTTATAATTTTCTTTTTCTTTTGTCATTTTCTTTTTTTGAAAAAAAAACATTGATATAAAAGAAATAAATACTAATAAAATCAAAATGAGCATAAGTATATATTCTCAAGACATAACAATGTAATTATTACATATAAAAGATATAATTATTTAGGAAATATGGGAACCGATCTAATTGATGAATTAATAAAATCTATCTATTCAACTAAAGAAAATTTGCTTTCTAGTCGAAAAGATATTATTGCTTTATCAAATAAAATCAAAATGCAAATCTTGAATAATAAAAGAATTATTATTTTTGGAACAGGAATTTCTAGTGAAATTTTAGATAAATTAACAAAAACATTATGAACAAGTTTTAAAATTTCTGAAGAGCAATTTTGTTCATTCGTTGTTAGAAAACCAGAAGAAATGCAAAAACGGGAAAGCGTTGAATGGTATGAATCAGTTGCGGTGGTTAATTTGTCCAATATTAATTTAAATAAAAGCGATCTTGTAATTGGAATTAGTTCTAGTGGATCAAGTAGTTACGTTCATAGAGGACTTAAATTTGCAAAAGAACTTCATTGTTCTACTGCGGCTATCATGGGACAACAAAAAAAAGAATATGGTAACTATATTGATCTACTAATTAATATAAAAAATCATCATAAAGTAATTTGAGCATTGAATGCTGAAATTGAATCTTCTTTTTTAGAAATGGCAATTTTTGATGTAATGGTCTATCAAGCTTTACAAGATGCAGGAAGAATTTATAAAGATCATTTACCCTTTTTAAATCCAATTTCACAAAGATTATATGATATGTGCATTAAAACAATTACTGAATTAACTAATATTAATGAAGATGCGGCAATTCAACAAATGGAGCAAAATCATAATAAATTAGAAAGTACTCTTATTGCAGTTACCTATAATGTAAGCTTTGAAGAAACAGAAAAAATTCTTAAATTAAATAAAAATAATTTTAATATTATTATGGATCCTAAAAAAATAAAAAGATAGTCTAAACTATCTTTTTATTACTTCATTTGTTGCTACTTAGCTCCAAATTCATGCAAAATTTCTTTTTGAAGAGCATTATTAAGTTTTGTTTTAGATTTTGCTTTATCTAGTTCATTTTTATCTTGATTATTTGCTTTTAAACTATTTAAATGTTTGTGAATTTCTTTAATTTCTCATTCATTAGTGTTGATATTTTCATGAGTAACATAATTAGAAATAGTTTTTGAATGTAACTTATCATTAAGCATTGTAACCGCAATTTGTCCGGTCGAGTTAATTAAAATAGCAACTAATTCAGTAAGTGGTGAAACGACCATAATTGTTAAATAAACTTCTGGTGGTAGTCCTAATGATCCTAAAACAGCTAGTACAATAATTGAATCAGCATCACTAACTCCACTAGTTCCAAATGAAGCAATGAAAACATAAATTATCACTAGAAAGACAAAGCTTAAAGTTAAACTATTATCAGCAATATTATTTTCAGTCATTAACGCCAATATGGTTGGAGTAAATCCTCCGCACATTACAAGCCCCATTGATGTTCCTAATGTAGGGGTAATTTCACTCATGTCTTCACTTGCACCTAATTTTCTTGTTGTTTGCTTTGTAATTGGAAGCATAGTAGCAAGAGAGGGGTTTGCAACCGAATTTGTTCAATGATTAACTAATGTATCCACTTTATGTTTTTTGGCAGGAGAAACTATCATAATTATTGTAGTTAAGATAATCATAATAATTGTTCCACCCAAAAAGAACAATCCAATATAATAACTAACAAAAGTAAGTTGATCTATATTTTCCACCATCATTAACATTGGAAGTCTTGTTGCAATTACTAAAGGAATCAACATTAAAACATAACCTAAATAACGATCACTTACTATTTTAATTGTTGTAAAAAAGAACACAATATCATGGTGTCTTGGAGCATGATTTTTTTCTGTAGTTTTTATTACAATTCCAAGTAAGATTGCAAAAATAACTACAGAACCTAAAAAAGCTGGAGAAGTAAGCATAATTAATGAATAAGGTAAAATTTTTACAATAATATTTGGAATTGAAGAATTCTCATTTTCAATTACATTATTAGGATCATAAGGAATAATATCTTGCGGAATTAAATTAATTAAGGGAATCATCGCTAGTCCAATTGCAATACCAAGAATTGGTAAAATAACAAGCAAAATCATTGAAGAAGAAAACATTCAAGCATGGTTTTTTGCTTCTTTATTTTGATTATTAATTAATAAAACAATAGATGTAAAAACATACAAGGGAATTACAAAGGAAATAAGCGATAAAAAGATAGAAGAGGGCATTGCCAATCAATTATTTACTTCATCAACTCAAGTAATTGAGCCTTCTGGTGGAATACCTGGTTTACTAATAGCAAAAATATAACCAAATACAACAAGACCAACAAGACCAATTCCAAATGCAAGACAAAGTGAAGTAATTCTTCCTCATTTTTTATAGATGAAAAAGATAGAAATGGTTGCAATTAAAAGAAAAATGAGGGCAGTTCCTGATTGTCAAGTACTTAAACCAAAAATATAACCAACAGAGTTTTGATCAATATAATCTCCACTATTAGCATTTAAAATTTCATTTAAAGAACTAGATGTCTTCATTTACCACCTCCCCGGTTATAACAATACCTTTATCTACAATATTTTTGCCTTTATTTTTTTTAGTTTTTATTACCCGTTCCGCTACATTATTCGCGGCGACAAATCCAAAGGCATTCGCAATTCCTCTTACTCTATTGATAATTCCATCAATAACAAAAACGGTAGCAAAATATTCAAAAGGCAATCCTAAGGCTCCAAGTACAGAAATAATAACAGCAGTATCAGCCCCAGGAACTCCAGTCATTCCCAAATTAGTAATCATAATAATTAGATAGAGCACAAAAATAAAAGTAATAATATTTCCAAGTCCAATTGAGCCTAAAGATGAATCATTTCCCACTATTACTAAGTGAATAGTCATTAAAGCAATCATGGCCGGATAAAATCCTCCACAAGTTGATTGTCCCATTGAGGTAGACATTGATGAAGTTAATTCGGCAACATCCTTAGAAACTCCAAGTGATTCCGATTCCTTGATTGTTTCATCAAGTAAAACTGGAGCTGCATGTTTTACAAAAGCAGCAGTAAAGTATGATCTTGCATATCTAATAAAGTTTTTTGTTGATCTATTACGCATTGTAAGATAAGTAATTGTAAGTTCAATTGAAATTACAATTGCTCATCCAAGGACAAAGATTAAAATAAACAATGTAAGTCCAATAAATGTTTCAGATAAAGTATGATAATCAAATAATAGTGGTAATCTTGTTGCAAGTACAATGGGAATGATTAGTGAAACCATTTTAATATATTTATTAATAATCATTTGGGCGTTAACACAAAATTTAATCATTGATTCGCCTTTTTCATGTTCATGACGATGAACAACATTGATCATAATTCCAATAAAAATAGAAAAAACTACAACACTTAAAATAAATTCAATGCTGACAAAGATTCCAATTGAACCAGGAATTGCACTATCAATGATTCCAGGGACGGTAGTTATTTGGCTATCTTGGAAAACATCTTCAATCATTCCAGGAGAAGCAACCATATTTATTTGGGCAATAAGTGGATACATTAAAATGGCAACTGTAATTGCAATAAAAGGCATTAATCAAATTGAAAAAAATGATTTTAGTAAATTATTATATTTAATTTGTTTATGTCGATTACTATTTAAAGTTTTAACAATTGTAAAAAAGATAAATAGAGGAACAATAACTAAAACAAGTTCAATAAAGATATTAGTAGAAAGCATTAATCAATCTTGTGATTCTTGTTCTCAATTAGATCAACTAATAATCCCAATATTATTTCCATCAGTATTTAGTCAGTCTTTTCATGCAATAAATCACCAGATGAGTTTTGGCCCATCAAGGTCTGGTGAATCAAATGATTTAAGTGAACCTGGGGTTTCACTAACAGCACAAAATCCAGTTAAAAGGATATAAATTATTGATCCTACTAAAGCTAATAAGAAAGTTATAGAAAGAATTCTTTTATTTTTTTTAATAATCAAATAAATAAGAATTGCAGAAGAAATTACAACAAAAAGAAAAACAATTAATGATTGTCAATGGCTGATTCCTAGAATTTGCAAAATTCCATAAGGATCTTGTTTACTATTAATATAATTATGGAAAAGCTCAGGGATTTTATTTCAAAAAGCAACAAAATTAACAAGATAACTATTTAACATTATTTATCTTCCCCCTTCTTTTGGATATCAAATCTTTTATTATATTCAAATTCAGCAACAATATCATCAGCGAGTTTTTTTGTTTGATTTCCTGATTTATTAATCTTATCTTGCATCATCGAGTTAGCCAAAATAGCATCAACATTTCCCATAGTTCTAAACATGTCTATCAAAGGGTCAAGGGAAAGAATTAAAGTATAGAAGGTAAGTGGTAATCCAACTCCACCAAGGACAGTTGTTGTTGCTGCGGTTGCTGTTCCGGGCACTCCTGCTACTCCAAATGAACTAATAAGAGTTACTACAAAAAGTAAAATAATAAAAGAAATCATAGAAGAAGCGGCTCCAAAGCCCATGTCTGCTGCTTGCATATTTTGAATTGTCACAATTGCAATGGAAACTGGATAAAAGGCGGCACAAATAACCACTCCCATTGAAGCTCCCATAGATGGAATGATAGTGGAAATATGATCATCAACTCCAAGTTTATTAAGTGATTTTGTTGTTAAGGGAACAGTTGCAAGTGATGATTGAGAAAAGAAAGCAAAAGTAAGCGGTTCTTGAATTGTAGAAAAAAGTCTTTTTGATGAAACCCCTTTTGGTTTACAAAGTAATTGAATAATAGTTACAATTAGTAAAATAATAAAAATACCCATAAAAAATCCAAGTAAATAATAAGCAATGGACATAAAGTTTTGAGCAATATCTTTTACAAATAATGAAGGTAATTTACAAACAATAACCATAGGAATAAGTTTTACAATATATTTTAAACAAGTGTTTATTAATGTTTGAAAATTAGTCATCCCTGCAATAATTCCTTCAGCACGTTCATAATCATATTTTCCTAAAATATTAACAATAATTGCAAACATAATTCCAGCAATAATACAGCTCATAACTAAAACAGCATCTGCAAAAATACTAATTGAGGTAGGAATTCAACCAACAACAATTTCTGGAATAGTAATTATTAAATCATCTTCAGCAGTATCTGGAGCAGTAATATCAAATTTTACTTGATTTCAAATTGGCCATAAAGCAAAGGCAACAAGAATTGCAATAATAACAAAGAAAGCAAATGAAGATATAACTTTAACAAAAAATCTTGTTGTTATTTTTCTTCTTGTTAAAGAAAGAAAAATGTTTACAAAAACAATAAACGGAACAAAGAAAAGCATTAAGCTGATAAACATGGAAGGGAAAATATTTAATCAGGTTATTGCTTCAGCATGTCATAAGGGGTCTCCATCATCAGTAAAACCAGTATCAGGATCAACATAAGTTTGATTTAAACCAAAAATAATCAAACCACCAATAAGTCCAATTGCGACAGCAGAAAGGATTAGGTTTGATCATTTAATTTTTCGGTTTAGTATAAAAACAGCGATTGCAGAAATAAATATAAATGCAAAAATAACGCCGGTTTGCCAGTACGATAATACAAAAACTTCTCCTATATTCACAATGCCTCCATTTTGATTGGATTAAGTTGAGATTAAATTAAGTGAAAAAATACTTTTTTAATCAATTAAATTGTATCATTTGAAATAAGAAAAAGATATTGATAATACTAATAAGGAACTAATAATTACTATTTTTATAATAGATAATAAATAATATGAGCAATATAATAGATTTATCTTACCATTTTTATTAAGTAAAAAATTCTTCTATAAGAAGAATTTTGTTAACTTTATATAAGATTGTAATTTTTATAACTAAATTAGTTTAAAAATTATTTCATGATCGAAAATTAAAAAATCAAGAATTTTGCGATAATTAATTGGCACTTTTCCTACGAAATTTGATGTTTTATCCATTTCAATATTTTTGACAACTAAAGAAAGATCACCAGTATATTGTTTTGATTCTTGGTTATCTAAGAAAAGCATTCCTAATTTTCCCTCTGTTTTTTGATTATTTTCTGGAGTAATTATAATTTCTTGATGACTTAAATAATAAAATTTTGCTTCCATAATTCTTAAAAAATTATTCCCTAAGTCTTTTCGCATATGAACTACCTTATTCAAAAATTCTTTTTGACTTAATAATCATTCATCTAGTGGAATTGTAATAACACCATTTAAAATATAGGAATTAATTGCTTTTTGATCAAATTCAGAAGAAATTTTATCTCCCACAAAAACAATATCCATTCCATATAATAAAGTGTGTTTTAAATAAGCAAGATAAACATTAAAATATCTTTCTTCTTCAAGTGTTGGCAAAAAGTTGTATTCAGGACTAATTGCTTGATCTCCTGAAATAAATGAACATCTTTTTCCACCAAATGCTTTTAATAATTCATTTTGTTTTAAAAAATATGCAGTAGATAATCCTGTTCCAATTTTAGGGTAATGATTGTGCATTCACAAAATATTTTGTCTTTGTGAATTATTTAATTTTAATAAATCCATTTCATTACTGATTAATTCTAAATCAGATTTTCGAACTATTGAACTATTGAATGCCAATCCTACTTTTTGTAGAAAAGGAACTACTTTTTTATAATTTTTTGTATCATCAATTCTTAAATAATCAATTTTTCAAATTTCATTTAAAGTTTTTAAATTAATATTATGTTTTTCTAATGCCTCATCATTTACATCAACAATAATTTTTGCCCCTAAACCATGTAATTTTGTAATTGTTTCCTGAGCTATTTTTGTATTTATTTTAACATTTATTTTATCTAATAAATTAATAAAAATATAAGTTCCTTTTAATAAATTTAATTTTGTTGTATCACTATCATATTGTAGTGTATAGCCAATCATTTTAACTCCCGATCTAAAATGTTTTTATTCTTAAAGAAAAAAACACTTATTAAATATATATCATTTTTTTGTTATTATATTAAACTTAAATTTGCAATAAAATTAAATTAATAATTAGTATCTTGCCTTGTAAAATTGATTTTATTTTTCTTCTGGTACATCTTAAAAATGTCTTGATCATCAAAAGAAAGACAATCTGCAACTGTAAATAAAGTTACAAGAATTTCTTTATATTCTTTTTTTAAATTAGTACCTTTAAAATCAATTGCAGCTTTATAAAGATTAAAAAAAGCATCTTGTATATTGACACTACTTTTAAAATCAAGATTTCATTGATCATAATCAATTGCTACACCAATGGAAAGCACAAAATGAAGAATATCAATAAATTCTTCTAAAATCACCTCATCTGGTGCTTGTTTTTTCTGCGATCAAAATTTAAAGAATCTAATTTCATTTGCTGTTTCACCAATTTCAACCAAAAGAGCCATAATTCGATTATTAAACGTTTCTTCTTTAGTAAGATTATTATTTTTAATGATATAGTTATCCAGTTGAATTTGGTTTTTGGCAAGATTAGTTAAATTTATTTTCATACTTTAATTATAAAAAAATAAAGGTGGATTAAACACCTTTATTTTTAATTTTATTTAGCTTGATATTTTAATTCTTTTAAAAGATCTTTTGCTCTTTTATTTAATTTTTTAGGCATCAATGGGACCAGCCGAATATATAAATCACCAGATCTACTTGAAGAACCATTTAAAACAGGCATTCCTTTCCCTTTGATTCTGATTAATTTTAAGGGATCTGATCCTTCAGGAATAGAAAACTCAACTGTTGCATGGTTTAAATGCTTAATTGAAGTTTTAATTCCTGAAATTAAATCAAAGATACTTAAACGAACTTCAGTATATAAATCTGCACCATTTACTTCTAAGTTTGGATGAGGTCTAATCATAATTCGAAGGAGCAAGTCTCCACTTGGACCTCCATTAATTCCATCTTCACCTTCACCAGCTAAAACAATGTCCATTCCGCTCATAATTCCTTTAGGAATCTTAATTTCTTTTCTTCCACTTTTATGGCTTTTAATAATAATTTTTTTGCCCTTAAAAGCTTCATCTAAAGAAATTTCAATGGTTTGTCTAAGGCTTCTTCCCTTACGGGGACGGTTTGAATTGAAGGGATTTCCGCCAAAGCCCATTCTTGAAAAGACTTCATCTAAATTTCCAAAACCACTAAAGTCTTGAAAACCACCTTCAAAGCCTGAAAATCCACCTTGTCCTTGGTTAAATTGATCAAAATTATGGCCATATTGATCATATTTTGCTCGTTTTTTCTGGTCATTTAGCACTTCGTAAGCTTCATTGATTTCTTTAAATTTTTCTTCTGAAGCATGCGATGAATTGGTATCTGGGTGATACCTCATCGCTAACTTACGAAAAGCTTTTTTTATTTCATCAGTACTTGCAGTTTTAGAAACCCCAAGTACTTCATAGTAATCTCTTTTATTTGTTGCCATATTCTATTTAATTGTAAATTTGTCTTCTACAGGGATTCTTGTTTGTTTGTTACCTGTAAAGGGACGTTCTTCAATTGGAGCGCTATAGCCCAAGAAGACCACAATTGCTACATTTTCATCGTCTTTCATTAATCTATTTTGTAAAAGGAATTGATTTAAATTTTCTCCATTAAATCCTTCAATAGGAGTGGAGTCAATATCTAATTCTTTTGCAGCCAGCATCATATAGCTAATTGCAATATAAGGTTGTCTTTTGGACCATTCAGTATGATTTAGATCATTATTACCAAAATCATGATGTTTCATGGTTTCCATCAAGGTATTTATTTTTTCTGGATCATTTGCTTGGTTTGTTCCAAAGGTTTGATCAAGTTTAGTTAATAATGCAAGCACTCTTCCCTTAACTCAAGGGGTATCATAATAAGCCTCAGCTTTTTTTGAAATAAAGAGCACTACATCAGAAGCTTTATCCATTGGTTTTCCATTAAAACCAAAGAAAGGTTCCAATTGTTTTTTTAATTTTTTATCACGAATGCTTAAAACTCTTCAAGCTTCTAACCCAAGTGAGGTTGGAGCAGTATTAGTAACTTCAAAAATATAATGAAGATCACCAATGGGAATTAAGGTACCGTTATAAACTTTAGTTGCTCTTCTTTCTTTTGCAATGTCTAATAGTTTTTCCATTTAAACTCCTCGTTAATTATTTTTTATCCTTGTCATCAGGACCATCTGTAGAAGGTTCTTCTTCAACGTCAACAACATCACTATCTTCAGCATCTTCTTCAATTTTAGGCTCTGCTTCTCCTGCTTGATCTTGTCCAAATTCTGGATTATTCATAAATTGTTGCATTACTTGTTCGATTTGAGCAAGTTTTGCTTTTAATTCATCAATTTTTTTATCAGCAATCAATTGTTTAATTTCTGCAAGTTGTTTTTCTGTTTCTACTTTTTGTTCTGCAGGCATTTTTTCACCCATTGGTGAATTTAATCCTTGTTCTAAAGTATGAACAATTCCTTGAGCACGATTAATTACTTCAATTTCTTCTTTTAATTGAATATCTTTTTCTTTATTTTCTTCTGCTTCTTTTACCATTCTTGCAATTTCTTCTTGGGAAAGAGCTGAATTATTTTGAATAGTAATTGATTGTTCTTGTCCAGAGGCTTTATCTTTTGCACTTACAGAAACAATTCCATTTGCATCAATTGAAAAAGTTACTTCAATTTGAGGAATTCCTCTTGGAGCTGATTTAATTCCTGAGAGAACAAATCTTCCTAAACTTACATTTTGATTTGCAAGTGGTCTTTCTCCTTGAAGAACATTAATATCAACTTGAGCTTGATTATCTTCAGCTGTTGAGAATGTTTGCGATTTAGAAGTAGGAATTGTTGCATTTCTTTCAATAAGAGCAGTCATTACTCCACCAAGTGTTTCAATTCCAAGTGAAAGAGGAGTTACATCTAATAATAATACATCAGAAACGTCTCCTGCTAGCACTCCACCTTGAATTGCTGCTCCCATGGCAACAACTTCATCAGGGTTAATTGAAGTATTTGCTTTTTTACCTAGTTCTTTTTCTACAAGTGCTTTTACAGCAGGGATTCTTGTTGATCCACCAACAAATAAAACTTCGTCTAGTTCTTTTGGATCTAGTTTAGAATCTTTAATTGCTTGTCTTAGTGGCCCTAATGTTTTTGCAAGTAAGTCTTTTGCTAATTTTTCAAAGTCAGCTCTTTTTAGTTTAATTTCTAAATGTAATGGTCCAGCGTCTCCTGCTGAAATAAAGGGAAGTGAAATTGTTGCTTCTAAAACTCCTGAAAGATCTTTTTTAGCTTTTTCTGAAGCTTCTTTAAGTCTTTGCATAGCCATTTTATCTTTGCTTAGATCAATTCCATTTTCTTTTTTAAAGACTTCAATTAAGTGATCCATGATTACTTTATCAAAGTCGTCTCCACCTAAACGGTTGTTTCCTGAAGTTGATAGTACTTCAAATGTTCCTCCTGATAGTTCAAGAATTGAAACATCAAAAGTTCCTCCTCCAAGGTCATAAACTAGAATTTTTTCTTCTTTAGTTTTATCATCTATTCCATAAGCAAGTGCTGCAGCAGTAGGTTCATTAATAATTCTTTCTACTTCAAATCCAGCAATTTTTCCTGCATTTCTTGTTGCAGTTCTTTCTGCATCATTAAAGTAAGCTGGAACAGTAATTACTGCTTTATTTATTTTATATCCTAGTTTTTTTTCAGCATATTCTTTCATGTAAGAAAGAATCATTGCTGAAATTTGTTCAGGTTTATATTCTTTTCCATTAACCTTGATAAGCTCACTAGTTCCCATTAATCTTTTTACAGATGAAACAGTATCTGGATTTGTAATTGCTTGTCTTTTGGCTGCATCTCCTACAATAATTTCATCACCTTTAAAGGCAACTACTGAAGGAGTTGTTCTATTTCCTTCTGGATTTTCAATTACTTTTGCAGTTGAACCATCCATTACGGCAACTACTGAGTTGGTAGTCCCAAGATCAATTCCTAATATTTTTTCTTTAGCCATTTTTTTCCTCGTCTTTGCTATTTATATTTTTAATATCTTTTTTATCTTGATCGTTTAGTTTCTCTTCACTAAGGCTTTTTGATTTAGCAACAATTACGCTTGCTGGTCTAAGTAAACGATCGTGTAATAAGAAAGCTTGGTTGTGGGCTTTAATAATTTGCCCTGCTTTATAATCATCTGAATATTGTTCATCGATTGCATGATCATATTTTGGATTATAATATTCCCCAGGTTTTACAGTAATAATTTTAACTCCTTCTCTTTCCATGGAAGAGATAAAATTATTAAAAATCATTTCAAATCCCTTTAGTCAATTTTCAACTTCAGGACTTACATTTTTGGTACTAAGGGCCATCTCCATCATATCAATACTAGGAATGATTTGAGTTAGAAATGAACCCGCACTATATTTAATGAATTCTTGTTTTTCTTTTGCTAATCTTTTTGTTAAATTTTCTTTTTCAGCAAGCAGTTCAAGAATTTTAGTATTTTTATTTTCAATTTCTTTTTTTAAAAGATCTACTTCTACTGTCTTATCTTTTTTTTCATCAAGATCATTTCCTATTTCTAGTTTAAATGAACATGATCCTTTAGTGTGATCAGAAGATTTAATTTCTTTATCTGTTAATTCTTCTTTAAGATCTTCTTTTTTAGTTTTTAAATTTTTCTCTTTTTCTTTACTCATTTAGTTCTTCCTCAATCATCTCTAATATAGTGAAAAAATCTTTATATTGTTGCCCTTTAGGGGCAACAATTGCTACAGAAGTAGAAGTTTTTCCAATCTTAATGTCTCTACTAATAATAGAAACTTCTTCTAAATCTTTTACTCCCATAGTTACATTACTTTTGTGAGCATGAATTGCATCAGTTGATTCTAGAAAGTCTCAAATCTTTTGATTTTCAACAAAATCAAAAAGAATTTGTAATTTATCTAAATCTTTAAAATAGTTGTTTAAAACTATTTCGTTTGTTCCGCTCACCTCTTGGTGAACATCAAGCATACGATTGAAGATATTTCGGATAGCTGTTTTAAACTTATCTTCAAGATCATCAATTCCTATTTTTAAAATTTTTTGAATTTGGGGAACAATATGTTCTATATCTGCAATCTTATACCCAATAACTTTTTTAGCAATAATATTAATTGCTTTTTCTAATTGATAAAAATCCTTGTCTGCAATATCAAGTTCATTATTAAAAACTTCACCATTTGATGCCACAGCAACAATAAGGGCTTTGTCTTTTGAAAGATGATAAGTTTTTAAATCTTCTAAATAAAGATTGTGATTATCTTTTTTAGTAACAATTAAAGGTTTTGTTGAAACATCAATTAATTTAATTGCTTCTTTCAAAACCCAATTAATTCCTTTTTCTCTTTTTTTTAGAATTTCTTCAAGTTTAATTTTTAAAACATATTTTGAATCATCTGTATTTTCAATTTTATCTAAAAAATATTCAAAGCCTTTTGTGGTAGGAATTCTTCCTGAAGTTTTATAGGAATTTTGTAAATAACCTTCTTTTTCTAGTTTTGCAAGTTCAGCTCGAATAGAAGCATCTTTTAAATTTAGTTCTTTTCCATATAAAGATGAAATTTGAGCAGAAGAAATTGGTTCTGAAGTATTATTATAAATTTCCATAAAAAGATCAAGGATTTTTAATTGTCTTTTAGTAGCCATTAATTAACCACAGCCTCTTTAATTACAAAATGATCATTTTCAAGTGAAATTTGATATTTTTTTTCTTGTTCAATTTCTTCATCGATTAATTTGTTTACAATTAAATTTTCAATGTTTCTTGCAATATATCTTTTAATTGGTCTTGCTCCAAATAATGGGTCATAACCTTCTTTTGCAATCTTTTCAATTACATTTTCATTAAATGTAATGGAAAAACCTTGGTCTTTTAGTCTTTTATGTAGTTTATCTAGTTCAATTTTAACTATTTGAGCAATATTATTCATTGTTAACGAATTAAATTGGACAATTTCATCAATTCTATTAAGTAATTCAGGTCTAAAGAAACTCTGTAATTCTTCCATTGCTTTTTCTTGGTTAAGTTGACCTTCAAGTAAGATATTTGAACCAATATTTGTAGTCATAATGATTACGGTATTTTTAAAGTTAACTTTTCTTCCTTGAGAATCAGTAAGGTGACCATCATCAAGCATTTGTAAAAATAAATTAAATACTTCAGCATGTGCTTTTTCAACTTCATCAAATAAAAGGATTGAATAAGGTTTTCTTCTTACTGCTTCAGTTAATTTTCCGCCCTCTTCGTAGCCTACATATCCTGGAGGAGAACCAATTAATTTAGAAACTGAATGTCTTTCTGAATATTCAGACATGTCAAACCGAATCATTTCTTTTTCACTATTAAACATAATTCTTGCAAGTGATTTAGCAACTTCAGTTTTTCCAACTCCGGTTGGTCCCATAAAGATGAATGAACCAATTGGACGATTAGGATCATTTAATCCCACTCTTGATTTTCTTATTGCATTAGCAACAAGTTTTAAAGCTTCATCTTGACCTTTTACATATTTTTTAAGGTCTTTTTCAAGGTTTATTAATTTTTCTTTTTCAGATTCTACAAGTGATTCAATTGGAATTCCTGTTCATTTAGAGACAATTGAAGCAATTGTTTCTTCATTTACTTCTTCTTGAATTAGTCTTAATCCATCAGCTTCTTTTTTAGCTTCATCAACTTTTTTTTCTAATTTTGGAAGTTGTTCATATTTAATTTTTCCAGCTTTATCATAGTTACCATCAATTTGGGCTTTTTCAAATTCAGCATTTAATTGTTGGACATTGGTTTGTAAGTTTTTTAAATTTTCAACTTTACCTTTTTCAAGTTTTCATTGTTTTTCTAAAGCTTCTTGTTTTGGATTTAACTCATCAATTAGATTTGCAACTTCTTTTAGTCTTTCTTTTGATTTAGGATCCTTTTCTTTTCTAAGTGCACCTTGTTCAATTTTTAAGGTTTGAATTTTTTTTGTTAAATCTTCAAGTTCATCAGGCATTGATTCAATTTGAGTTTTAACCATTGAACAAGCTTCATCCACTAGATCAATTGCTTTATCTGGTAAAAAACGATCTTGAATGTATCTTGAAGATAGTACTGCTGCACTCACTAAAGCATTATCATGAATTCTTACTCCATGGAAGTTTTCATAACGATCTTTTATTCCCCGCAAAATATTTATTGTATCTTCAACACTTGGTTCTTCAATATAAATTTTTTGCATTCTTCTTTCAAGAGCTGCATCTTTTTCAATGTATTCTTTATATTCTTTTGGAGTTGTTGCACCGATTAGTCTAATTTCTCCTCTTGCCATCATTGGTTTAAAGATATTGGCTGCATCAAGAGCTCCTTGATTTCTTCCTGCTCCAACAAGAGTGTGAATTTCATCAATAAAAAGAATGATTGCTCCATTAGAATCTTTAATTTTTCCGATGATTGCTTTTAGTCTTTCTTCAAATTCACCTTGAAATTTTGCACCAGCAATTACTGAACTCATATCAAGTTCATAGATTTCTTTATTTTTTAATGTATCTGGAACATCACCTTTAATAATTCGATAAGCAAGACCTTCAGCAATTGCTGTTTTTCCTGTTCCTGGTTCTCCAATTAAAATTGGATTATTTTTTGTTCTTCTTGAAAGAACTCTAGTAATTCTTCTTATTTCAGAGTCTTTTCCAATTACTGGATCTAATTTTCCTTGAAGAGCTAATTCAGTTAAATTTCTTCCATATTTTTTAAGAAGTTCTGGATCAGTATTTGGATTGGGGGTAAAATTCATATCCATTATTTTCTCCTTTTAGCAAATTCAATTTTTACTTGCTAATATAATAATATCTTAATTATTAGCAAATGTCAAGGGTTATTGCTAATAATTATTTTTTAGTTATTTATAACAATAGACTGAGAATTAAAAAAATAGAACTAAGTTCTATTTCCAAAGTTAAATAACTTTAATTATTAAGCTTTTGTTGTTTTATTTTTATTAAATAGGTAATAAAATCCATAACCGATAATCCCAACAAGAAGTAGAGATCCAACAATTATTCCAAAAATTGCTCATCCTCCAGTTTTTGTAGGATCTGTTGATTCTTCTTCAAATTCACCTAATAAATAATTAAGGTCTTCTTCAATTGCTTGTTCTGCAACCTTAGCAGAATATTCAGGAGTTGTTGCTGTGGTTGTTGTTGTTCCAGCTGTTGTTTCATATTCAACTTCTAAACTATAATTTGTAAGATCATGAGGTTCTCCCTCAGCAGGTTCTTCTTCAACATATTCTGAAGTTCAAACGTCATATTCAACATCATTAGTTTTGGTATTACTTACTTCACTAATTGCAGTTGTTGTTTTAATTTCTTTTCCATTATTATCTACAAAATAAATATCTTTTATAATTGAACCATTTGTAACTATTGAACCTTGAACTTGTAAAATATCATTATCACAATCAATTTTTATTGCATCAGGAGTTTGAATTTCTGGTTCTAATTCAGTAGTTTTTGTATCAAATGAATTAACATCAGTTGTTGCAGTTGAGCCATCATTCATTGTTGCAATTATTATTGTGCTGTCATAAACTGTATTTGGTTTTAAGTCTTCAGTTATTAAAGTTCCAGAAATTGCAATTGAAGATGCAAGTTCATCTTCACCATTCATTCATTGTACATTTTCAGCATAAACTTTTTTACCGTCTGCATCTACTGCAGGATTTATTTTATAAGTAGCAACTGCTGAAGTTGGACTGGTAACTACAACTTCTCCTGTTTGTTCAATTGTAGTAGTTTTACTATAATCCATTGTAAATTCATCTACACCAATTATTGCAAGTGTTCCATCACTCATTGAGGCAACTATTGCTGTATTACTATATGTAGCATGTGGTTTTAAATCAATAGTTGTTATACTTCCTTCATTATCATTGGTAAGTGATTTTCCAATTTCAGTATCACCATTCATTCATCTAACGCTTGTAACTTCTACATCATTTCCATTTTTTTCTTTACCGGGGTTAACTATATAATCAACATTTGCTCCAGTAGTGCTAGTAACAACAACTGGTCCGTCTTGTTTTACTGTTGAAGTTACTTCGCCTGAATCAGCTTGAAATTCTGCTACATTAGTTACTGTAGTTGTACCATCAGACATTGTAGCAACTAATGTTGTTCCATTATAAGTGTTATATGGTATTAATTTATCAGTTGTCATAATGTTTTTTGTTGCAGTTGAACTCGCAAGTTCTTGACTACCATTCATCCATTTTACATCAGTAACACTTACATTTTCTCCATCTAAATCTTTTCCAGGAGTTACTTCATAAGAAACAATTGCTTCTGTGGGACTAGTGACAACAACCGGTTGTGATTCTTCAATTATTGATTCAATAGTACCATCATTAGAAAAGTTACCTTGATCAAGATTAATTGTTTTTAATACATTCCCAGATGTTAGATAATCAAGGTTAATAGTATATGTATAATCAACATTTAAAGATATATTATCAAATTCTGCTTTTCCTTCATATTTATTTTTTTCTAAATAATCTGGTGTGGTAGATATAGTTTCTTTGTTATCTTCTCCAGCAGTAGTTTGATAAACTGAGACGTCTACATTTTGTACATTAAGATTTGTTTCAAAATCATATTCAATTTTGATTTCTTTTGGATTATTTTCATTTGAAATTGCATTAGAATTAACGTTATTAACATAAGGCATTGCTTGCATTTCTTGCGGAGTATTATGTTTTATATCATCTCCAAGTCCAAGTTGACCAAAATCATTTAATCCTCATGTATAAATAGAGTCGCTTTTTCCATCATTTACAACAGCGGCACTAAATTTATCTCCCATTGAAATTTGTTCAATTTCTCCAGCTGGCAATAATTCTACTTCTTTTGGATAATCATAATTTCATCAGTAATAATCACTTCCAAGTCCAAGTTGGCCATCATAATTATTACCTCAAGTATAAAGATGATCACTAGTTCCATCATTTACGACAACACTTGTGTGTTCTTCACCCATTGAAACTTGTTCAATTTCTCCATCAGGTAATCCTGTTACTTCTTGGGGAGTATTGTAATTGTATTCTTCATAATCATATCCAAGCCCAAGTTGACCTCTGTAATTTAAACCTCATGTATAAAGGTGATCACCGTTTTCATCAGTTACTATAGCACCACTATAATAATCTCCTGTTTCAATTTGTTTAACATCACCATCAGGTAAAGTTATTACTTCTTGGGGAGTATTATAATGTTGATCTTGAAATTCATCTCCAAGCCCAAGTTGACCATTATCATTACGCCCTCAAGTATAAAGATGATCACTATCATTTTCACTTACAACAAGACTACTGTGACGATCTCCCATTGAAATTTGTTCTATATTACTATTAGAAAATTCTTTAACTTCTTGTGGAGTATCATAATTGTAACCGTTAAATTCATCTCCAAGTCCAAGTTGATCATCATTGTTATCTCCTCATGTATAAAGATGATCGCCAGTTCCGTCGCTTATAACAGCAGCACTGTGCATTACTCCTGTTGAAATTTGCTCAATTTCTCCAGCCGGTAATTCATTTACCTCTTGTGGAGTGTTGTAATCTTTTTTATCATTAATACCAAGTTGACCATGGTCATTTAATCCTCAAGTATAAAGATGATCACCAGTTTCATCACTTACAACTGCAGCACTATAATCATATCCCATTGAAATTTGTTCAATATCTCCATCAGGTAATCCAGTTACTTCTTGTGGAGTATTAAATTGAAATCCACTAACATTGCCAAGTCCAAGTTGACCGTAATTATTACGTCCCCATGTATAAAGATGATCATCTACTCCGTCATTTACAACTGCAGCACTATGCTTTGCACCCATAGAGATTTCTTCAATAGAATAATTAGGGTATTCTTCTAAATATTCATTTGCACTATTACTAGAGTCTACCTCAGAAATTTTATCAGTAGTAATATTTGAAGGTGAGGAATTAATGGTTAAAAAACTATTCCCAAAGGGAATAGATATTGCCACTAATCCTAATAAACCAATTAAATATTGTTTTTTCATATTTTTTCCTTTATTTAAAATTAATAATTAAATTCTTCTGTCTTTATTATTTTTAATTAAAGTGATATTTTTAAAAGATAAAAAAAATTGGACAATTGTCCAATTTTTGCATGTCAAGGTTGTTTTAATTTGTAGGCTTGTACTGTTTCATGATTTTTTGTTAATTTTAACATTGTCATCTTCAAACATACCTGCTGCATTTAGAAAAATAGTACTTAATAAATTATTTACTAAAGAAATTAATATTATTATTGATTTTAATGAACTAAGTAAATATTGTTTTTTCATTATGTTTTTTGATTTTAGAATTTTTTATAAATAAATTATAATTTCTTTTTTTTATATAATAAATAATTTAAATTTAATTAAAAAAAAATACTAATTAAAAGGTTTTAATTAGTACTTAATTAGTTTTCATTTTTTTGGTCTCTTTATTTAAGATTAAAAATTATTAATCTTCATTTGGTTTTTGTTTATTTGATAGATAAGTTAAGAATGCTGAAAATATTGCAATAAGTAAGATAGCTCCAACAATTGATCCAAGAACTGTTCATATTCCAGCTCCATCAGTTGTTGTTGTAACTAATGGAATTGATTCTTTTATATCTTCTTCTGTTGATAGTCCATCAGTATCAACAAATACTGCTATCATTTCTAAATCATAGGTTGTATTAGGTTCTAAGTCATTAATAGTGATTGATCCTTCTAATGGTAGTTCTTCTCCATCAGCTGCTTTTTCACTTGCAAGGATTGTATCTGGGTCATTAGCATCTACTATTTTAATTTCTTGTAATTTATAATCGTTACCAGATGCATCTTTTCCATCAACTGCAACATAGTCGAATGTAACACTTGTTGCTGTAGTTTTACTTTCATCTATTGTAGCAGTTATTGTTGGTGATTCTTGATCAGCTGGTTCTGTTTTAAAATCAGTGATAGCTACTGCTTGTGAATCATCTTCATTTGAAAATACTATTTCTAATGTTGCATCAGGATAGGATGCATTAGCTTCTAATCCACTAACTGTAATTGTTCCATCTCCATTATCTTTTTGGTTTACAAATTTAGTAGTAGTATTACTATCTTCATATACAGTTGCTGATGTAATAGTTGCTTCATCTCCATTTAAATCATGGCCAAGTGTTACTTCATAACTAATGGTTACACTATTTTGATTTTGACTTTCAACTTGAGCACCGTCAAGAGTTGAAGCACTATAGGCATCTGCTGTTTTGAAATCGGCAACTGCTTTATTTTGAGGTTCAGTTTCATTTGAAAATACTACTTGTAATGTTGCATCAGGATAAGTTGCATTAGCTTCTAATCCGCCAACAGTAATTGTTCCATCATCATTTATTTCTTGATTTTCAAATTCTACAGTTGCAGCAGCATCTTCATATAACAGCGCTGATGTAATAGTTGCTTCATCTCCATTTAAATCATTCCCAAGTGTTGTTTCATAACTAACAGTTACACTGCTTTGATCTTGACTATCAACTTTGGCACTATCAAGAGTTGATGCAATATAGGCATCATCAGTTGCAAAATCATTAATAGCTTCATTTTGAGGGTTAACTTCATTTGAAAATACTACTTGTAATGTTGCATCAGGATAAGATGCACCAATTTCCAAATCATCAACTGTAATTGTTCTATTGCCATTATCTTTTTGATTTTCAAATGCTTTAGTAGCTTCTGTATCTTCATATAATATTGCAGATGTAATAGTTGCAGGGTTTCCATTTGCTTCTTTTCCAAGTGATACTTCATAACTAACAGTTACACTATTTTCAGTTTGATCAGAAACTTCTGCTTCAGTAATAGTTGATGGACTATATTCATCTTCTGCTTCAAGAGTTTTAAATTCATCAACTGGTGCTATATTTGTTTTGGTATCATCACTCATTGTTGCAATTACTGATGTATCATTATATTTTGTATTTATTGTTAAAGCAGTTGCTTCTAAAGTTCCATCAATTCCATTAGCCAAATTATCAGTTGCAATTACTTCATCATTATCATTATTAATTCATTCTACTTTTTTGGTAGTTACAGGTTCACCTCAAATATCTAGACCTAATGTAACATCGTAGTTAACATCAGCAGTAGTTTGAGTAATATCATGAGGTGGAAAAACTTTAACAGCTGAAGATTCATTTCCTGGTTCTGCAGTAAATGATTCCATTGCACCAGTAGTAACTTCAGGACCAGAGCTCATTGTAGCAACTATTTCTGTATTATCATAAGTTTGGTTAGGTTTTAAATTATTTGCTAATAATGTTCCCGTTGAATTACCATCTTTATTTTTTGCAAGTTCATTACCTTCACTATCAATTCATCTTACTTTAATAATAGTTAAAGAATCTCCATCTTCATTAGTTCCTGCAGTTATTTTATAATTAACACTTGCAGAAGTAGAACTAATTACTTGCACTTTTCCATCTTCTATAATTGTAGATTCTACTATTGGACATGGTTTGGTGCTAAATTCTTTAACTTTAGCTTCATTAGTACTTGATCCATCGCTCATAGTGGCAACTATTACTGTATTATCATAAGGTGTATTAGGAGTCAATTCAGTTGCTTCTAAAGTTCCTTTTACATCTGTTAAAGTTGAGGTTGCAAGTTCTTTTCCTGAAGCATTATCAATTCATTTTACATTTGTTACAGTTACATTATGGCCATATGCATTTTTACCAGGGGTTACTTCATAGCTAACACTTGCACTATTAGTTCCTTCAACTGTTACTTCACCATCATTTGTTGCAATAATTATTGAGGGTTCAGTTGCATCATAGGGACCAATATCACCTTGACCAATTTCTACTGTTTCTTTATTTCCTTCAAGTGTTGAATAGTTAAGAGAAATAATATAAGTGTAATCAACATTTGGAACTAGACCAGCAAAAGTTTCTTCGCCATTATATTTATCTTCTGCTGAAGAATTTGGTTTGCTAGTTAAGGTTTGACCTTGCAATTGTTCGTCAGCCGGAATAATTTCAGTAGTTACATCTTGGACATTAACATTAGATTGAAAATCATAACTAATTTGAATAGTTCCAGCAATTTCATCATCATATTTTGTACTTGAATTTTCATTATTAACATAAGGTGTTTCTCAAACTTCATTTGGAGTGTTATATTCAACATCAGTAAAGTCATCACCAAGTCCAAGTTTCCCTTGAGAATTTTCACCTCAAGTATAAAGTTGATCACTAGTTCCGTCATTTACAATTGCAGCAGTATATTCTTGACCGCCAGAAACTTGTTTAATTTCTCCTGTTGGTAATCCAGTTACTTTTGTAGAAGTAAAATTAGGATCATCATTTGTAGTTCCATAGCCAAGTTGGCCTTTGCTGTTATCTCCTCAGGTATAAAGATCATCACCTACAATAGCAGTACTAAATCCTTTTTGTGATTGAGATGCCTTACCCATAGAAATTTGTGTAATTTCTCCATCAGGGAATATTACTTCATTAGGAGTAGGATTTACATTTTCATCTGTTTCATAACCAAGTTCACCTGCTTGGTTTGCTCCTCAAGTATATAATTTATCATCTACTACTGCAGCACTATGATTTCCACCCATTGAAATTTGTTCAATGTCTTGTCCTTGCAAGGCTGCTACTTTTTCTGGTTCATTAGCTCAAGTTTCATAACCTAATTGACCATAAGCATTATATCCTCAAGTGTAAAGTGAATCATTTCCGCTTTCATTTATAACAACACCACCAGTACGATCTCCTACTGAAAGTTGTTCAATATCTCCAGGTGATAGAGTTACTAATTGAGGAGTATTATATGCTTTGTCAGCACTATCTCCAAGTCCTAATTGATCATAATCATTATTTCCTCAAGTATATAATTGATTGTCAACTACGGCTGCACTAGTATTAACTCCTAAAGAAATTTGTTCAACATCTTGGGCATCACCAAAATCAACTTTTTGAGGAGTGGTGTAAATTGTTTCGTCTCCAAGTCCAAGTTGACCATCTTCATTATTTCCTCAGGTATAAAGTGAACCATTTCCGTCTTCTTCTACAATTGCAGCACTGTAATTACTTCCCATGGAAATTTGTTCAATGTCTCCATCTGGTAAATCTACTTCTTGAGGATTATTATGATTATCTCAATCACTTACTCCGCCAAGTCCAAGTTGACCTTGATTATTTGATCCTCAGGTATAAAGTTGATCACCATCAGTTGTTCCATCATTTACAACTGCAGCACTATGATTATTTCCTAAAGAGGTTTGTTCAATAGAATAATTAAAAGATTCATCAATAGTATTAAGTTCATCAACATTAGAACTTGTAGTAGAAGAATTTTCACCAGTACTATTGGAAGGGGATGAAAGGACACTAGAAAAGCTATTTCCTAATGAAATAGAGATTGCTGCTAATCCTAATAAACTAATTAAATATTGTTTTTTCATCTTAAACCTCTTTATTTTCCTTTCTGTAATGTCTAAATCAACTAAATCCAACTAATAGACTAAAACAAGAAAATACTAAAACTCCTATAATAATTCAAGAATTTAAATTTATTGAATTATTATAAGAGAAGTCTGCTGGATCTAATAAGTATGGTTCTAATGGTAAATTAGCACCTTCTGCAGAAGAATAAATTACTTGCAATTCATAGTTAGCAGAATTGTCATAGTCTATAGTTAAAACATCATAAGTAGTTTCTTTATTATCAAAACTATTACTTAATGATGAAGTTGTTGTAACATCTTTTTTATCTTTTAAAATATTTACCGCAATTATTTCTGCATCATTTGTAGAAATTGTTCCTTTTACTTCCAAGGTACCATTAGTTTCATCAACTTGCATTGACATTGGTTCTGCTACAACTGGTTTACTATATAAAGTAGTAAATGATTCAATTTTGTTAAATTCTTTTTGTTCTTTATCTTCATTTCCAGTATTAACAAATGTTGAAGTCATTGTTCAATCATCATAAATTGTATTTGCAGTTAAATCTTCTACCGTGAAAGAGCCATTAAGAGCAAGACCTTCGACTGCAGTGTCTTCGTAAAGGACATTACCTTGGTTGTCAGAAATCATAATTCCAGTTAATTCATAGTTACTACCACTAGCATCTTGACCATTTATTGCACCATAATTAAAACTTGCTGTTGTATCAGTAGCATCAGCATATTCAACTTTCATTATTGGATCTTCTTCATTTTTTGCATCAGTCATAAATTCATTAACAGGTACAATAGCTGTTTTAGTTCCATCACTCATGGTTGCAATTACACTTGTATTACTATAAGTTGTATTTATTGCTAATTTATTAGCTTCTAAAGTTCCATCAATTCCATTATATTGATTAACAACATCTTGGGCAATTTCATCATCAGTATCATTATTAATTCATTGAACTTTTTGTGTAGTTAAAGATTTCCCATCTTCATCTGTTCCAGCAGTTACCTCATAACCAATAGTTGCTGCAGTTGGACTTTTAATTGCAACTGCTTGATCTACTTCTAGTGTTGATTCAGTAGTACCTTCATCTGTTTTAAATGATTGAACAGCTACTATATTAGTTTTAGTTCCATCACTCATTTCTGCAACTAAGGTTGTGTTATTATAAGCTGTATTTATTTCTAAATCATTAGCTTCTAAAGTTCCACTTGCTGATGTTGAAGATGCAAGTTCATCATTTGGGCCATTCATTCATTGTACATTTGTTACAGTTAAATCTTCACCATCATCATTTTTACCAGGTATTACAACATAATCAATAGTTGCACTAGTTGGACCTGTAACTTTAAGTCCTTCTTCCCCTTGTGCTAATGTTGATTGCACAGTACCTTTATCTGTGCTAAATTCTTTAATAGGTACTATATTTGTTGTACTATCATCGCTCATTGTTGCAACTACTGTTGTATTTTTATAAGCTGTATTTATTTCTAAATCATCAGCTATTAAAGTTCCATCAATTCCATTAGTTAAATCATCAGTTGCAATTACATTGCCATCATTATCAATTCATTGAACATTTTTTGTAGTTGTAGCAACACCTCAAACATCTAAACCAGGAGTAACAACATAATTAAGACTTGCAGTAGTTTGTCCAATGTCGTGTATTTTTCCAGCTTGAATAGATGAGGGTTCATTACCCGCTTCTAAAGTAAATGCTTCAATTAAATCATCAATAATTTCTTCTCCACCGCTCATTGTTGCAACTATTTTTGTATCTATATACTCAACATTTGGTTTTAATCCTGTAGCTGATAATGTACCAGTTAAATTACCATCATTATTATTTGCTAATTCATTACCTTTACTATCAATTCATTTTACTTCTTCTGCTGTTGAAATATTTCCAAATGCATCATTACCTGCGATTATTTCATAATTAACATTTGCTTCAGTAGAACTAGTTACATTAACTACTCCCACTTCTTTAATTGTGGATTTCTCTACAGGATAAGATTCTGTGGTGAAACTATCAATTTTAACTTCACTAGTAATTGATCCATCACTCATAGTTGCAATTATTGTTGTATTATCATAAAGTGTATTAGGAACTAATTCAGTAGCATTTAATGTTCCTTCAGTGTCAACTGAAGAAGCAATTTCTTTTCCTGAAGTATTATCAATTCATTGGACATTTGTTACGGTTAAAATATGACCATATGCATTTTCTCCAGGAGTTACTTCATAACCAACACTTGCACTATTTGTACCTTCTACTGTTGCTTTACCACCATTTGTTGCAATAATTTTTGAGGGTTCAGTTTCATCTTCACAAAAAGTTCCTTGATCAATTAATGCTGTTTTGTCTTCGCCATTATATGTTTTATAGTTAAGAGAAATAGTATATGTATATTCCACTTTGGGAACTATATTATGGAAAGTTTCTGTTCCATTATATTTACCTTCTGTTGATAAATCTAACTTACTATTTTCGGTTACTTTATTTTCTGGATCATCAGTTGGAAAAACTGTAACATCCACACTTTGGACATCAACATTTGTTTCAAAATCATAATTAATTTGAACAGCACCAACACTATCTCCAATTGCTTCTGAAGTTGAATTTATTGCATCAACATAAGGTGTTTCTCAAACTTTATTAGGAGTATTATAGTTATCATCAGTAAATTCATCACTAAGTCCAAGTTTATCTTTATAATTATCACCTCAAGTATAAAGATAATCTTGACTTCCATCATTTATAATAGCACCAGTATAATTTTTACCTCCTGAAACTTGTTTAATATCTCCTGCTGGTAAACCGCCTACTTCTTTTGGAGTAGGATTATTGTGTTGATCTGAAGTTACATAACCAAGTTGACCTTTACTATTATCTCCCCAAGTATAAAGATGATCATTACTTCCATCATTTACAACAGCGGCGCTAAAACCTTGTTGCCCGTCATTTGTTCTTCCCATGGAAATTTGTTCAACATCACCAACATCAGATAAAATTTTTACTTCCTGGGGAGTATTATAGACTTCATTATCTTCAAGTCCAAGTTCACCTTCAGTATTTCTTCCTCAAGTATATAATTTATCATCTACTATTGCACCACTATGATTTCCGCCCATAGAAATTTGTGTAATATCTCCAGTTGGTAACCCGGTTACTGCTTGTGGTTCTTTGATTTGACTTTCATGGCCTAATTGGTTGAAAGAATTATATCCTCAAGTATAAAGAACATCACTTATAACAACACCACCATCATGATATCCTAATGAAAGTTGTTCAACATCACCTTTAGCTGATAAAGATGTAACTTCTTGAGGAGTGTTATAGATATCTTCGGTAAATTCATCTCCAAGTCCAAGTTGATTTTGATAAGTATTTCCTCAAGTGTATAAGTCTCCATTTGCTACAGCAGCACTACTATTAATTCCTAATGAAACTTGATCAACATTGTCACCATTAAAAGCGGTTACTTCTTGCGGAGTAGTATACATGTCCTCATTAAATTCATCTCCAAGGCCAAGTTGACCATCATTATTTTCACCTCAGGTATAAAGATCATCATCCACAATAGCAGCACTATAATTATCTCCCATGGAAATTTGTTCAATATCTTCAGCTCCAGGAAATATTACCTCTTGGGGATTATTATGATCATCTCAATCATCTATTCCAAGTCCAAGTTGACCATATATATTTGCTCCTCAAGTATAAAGATGATCATTAGTTCCATCATTTACAATTGCAGCACTATGAGTTGCTCCTGTTGAAACTTGTTCAATAGAATAATTAAAATTATCATCTGGAACTTCGTCTTTTATATTAGGAGTAGTAGGAGAAGAATTTTCATTAATTGAATTAGAAGGTGATGAAAAAACACTAGAAAAGCTATTTCCTAATGAAATAGATATTGCAGTTATTCCTAATAAACTAATTAAATATTGTTTTTTCATCTCAACCCTCCTTTAATTAATCTTAAAATTGATTTCCCTTTCTATAATGTTTAAATAGAACAATTCCAATTAACATACTAAATCAAGCAAAAACAAGAACTCCAATTGATGTTCCAACAATTATTCAAGGATGTACTGTTGTTGCAGGATTTGAATCAGTAAAAATAAAATTATCTTGATTTAAAAGATAAGGATCTGATTTTAAATTAGATTGTTCTTCGAATGAATAAACAATTTTTAATTCATATTTACTAGAATTATCATAATCAGTAGTTAAAACATCATAACTAATTTCATTATTTTTATTAGTTGGTTCTAATGTAGAAGTTGATGGAATTATTTCCCCATCTTTTAAAATAATTACATCAGTTACTTCTACATCATTTTCAATAATTGATCCTTGTACTTCTAAAGTACCATTAGTTTGATTAGCCTGCATTAAATTTGGTTCATTTAAGATTGGAGCAGCATACATGGTAGTAAAGGGATCAATTGTAGTAAATTCTTTTTGTTCTTTTACTCCAGTACTATCTCCAGTGTTATTAAATGTTGAAATCATTGTTCAGTCATCATATGATGTATTAGAATCTAAATTAGCAATAGTAAAAGTACCATCAAGGTCATCACTATCATAAAGTATATGTCCTTTTGTATCAATGATTCTAATTTCAGTTAAATTATAGTTATTGTCATCTGCATCTTTTCCATTTGTTCCATGATAATCAAATGTTGCTGCTGAATCTGTAATATTATTAACTACAACTTCCATCTCTGGAGCAGTTGAATTAGCTTTAGATGTTGTAAAATCATTAACAATTGATTTATTTGTTGTACTTCCATCACCCATTGTTGCAATAATATATGTATCTTTATAATTTGTATTTGGTTCTAATCCAGTAGCTTCCAAAGTTCCATCAATTCCATCATACATTGTTGCAACATCTTCTGCAATTACAGTACTACCATCACTATCAATTCATTGGACTTTTTTTGTAATTGCACGGTTACCTCAAGCATTAGTACCAAGAGCTACTTCATAAGTAACACTTGCTTCATTTGGGCCTTTGATAACAGTTTCAGGATCTGCATCTATTTTTGATTTAGTATTAGCTTTGGCAGTTTTAAAGTCCTCAATAGGTACTACATTAGTTTTGCTTCCATCACTCATTTCTGCAATAATAGTTGTATTTTTATAATTTCTGTTTGCTTTTAGTTTAGTAGCTTCTAGTGTTCCATCAATTCCATTAGTTACATCATTAGTTGCAATTGCATTTCCTTTTTTATCAATTCATTGGACTTGTTTTGTGGTTACATCGATTCCATCTACATCTTTTCCAGGAGTTACTTCATAAGTAACACTTGCTTCTGTTGAACTAATAACATCAACAGGATTAGTTTGTGTTATAGATGAAGATTCATCACCAGTATCTGTTTGAAATTCACCTACATTTACAGGGGTAAAAGGAATTGAACCTTCTCCAATTACGTCAACTTCAAGAGTTGTTGCATCATAAGTTTGATTTGGATCTAATTCATTAGTTTTTAATGTTCCTGATGCATTTCCTTCTTTTGCAGATGCAAGAACATCAGTACCATTCATTCATCTAACTTCAGCAATTCCAACTTGTTCCCCATATTGGTCATTTCCCGGAATTACTTCATAATCAATACTTGCTCCATATGGTGTAATATCATAAGGCACTATAGGTTGATTAATAGTTGTTTTTGTTGCAGCAGAAGGTAACGTAAAAGAAGTAACAGGTGTTACTATTTCTTGTTCTTCTCCATCAGGTTCTATATATTTAGCCACTAATTTAGTATTAGCATGTGTTACTGATGGTTTAAATCATTCATGGCTTAATTCTCCAGATGATTTACCATCAGAATTAGAAGCTAAAGATTTATCATCTCCAGTAATATCTTCATCAATTCATTGGACTTCAGTTAAAGTCATAGGATTTCCATATTTATCAGTTGCTTCTGGGGTTACATCATATTTAATGCTTGCTGTAGTTGGACTAGCAAACTCCACTACCCCATCTTGGCTAAGTTCGGGAGGTTGTTCTTCACCTTGTAAAACAAAGTCACCAGTAATAAAATCTTCTAATTTAACTTCTCCTGCTTCATCATCAAAGTTATAAACATAATTTAAATCCATTGTATAAGTAAATTCACCATATTTATCTTCAGGATCTATAGTTATAGTTTGACTTCCAGTATAAAGATCATTTTGACTACTTGCATCAGTTACTTCTGAACCCTGAAATTCATATTTTTTTCCATCTCCACTAACATGAGTATCAACGGTAGCATCCTCATTAAATTGAATTATATTTGTTTCAAAACTATAATCAATTGTAGTTGATTTTGAACCTTCTTCTACTTGATTGGCTTCTGTTTCAATATTAATTAAATATGGCATTTCAGTTGGAACAATTTCTGGCACTACAATTGGGGAAGTGTTATCTCCATGCCCCAATTGGCCATCCATATTAAGGCCCCAAGTATAAAGTTTATTATCTACAAGAGCACCACTTTGATCATCTTCCATTATTAGTTGTTCTATTGTTCCCTCAGGTAAATCAGTTACTTCATGAGGAGAGGGCAGTATAGGTTTACCATTATCAGCACTTACTAAATAATCATCTTTATATTGCCCACCCATTCCTTCTACACCAAGTTGACCATCATGATCATTACCTCAAGTATAAAGAGTATTATCTACAACTGCAGAACCTGCATAAGCTCCCATTGCAATTTTATCGATATTTCCTTCTGGCAAACCTCCAGATGAGCGGCTAACCAATTGAGGAAAATCTGCATGTGAGCCTTTCTTCCCTGCTGTGCCATTTTCAACAACATAATCAGCACCAAGTCCAAGTTCACCATGTTCATTATTTCCTCATGTGTAAAATTCACCGCTATCTAAAAGCACCGAACTATGGTCAAGGCCTATGGAAACTTGTTTTATATTTTCATTTATAAAACCTTTATCATCGCCGTCTGTTACAAGGTCAGGAGTAGAAGAATATTCTCCTCCTTCATGTTGATCACCATCACCATCACCTTCAGTGCTTACGCGACCAAGTTGTCCAACATTATTATATCCTCAAGTATAAAGTTGATTATTTTCCCCATCTTCAGATACAACTGCGCTAGCAACATCATGTCCAGTAGAGATTTGCTCAATATCTCCAGCAGGTAAAAGTACTTTTAGTGGTTTAAGTGAGCGACTTTCTCAACGATCACCTGTATTAACATATTTTGGTCCAGCTCCTAGCTGACCCTGATCATCATGCCCTCAGGAATAAAGAGTATCATTTTCTCCTTCACCATTTACAACAGCCATACTAAAACAATCACCCAACAAAATTTGTTCTATATTATTATTTTCAAATTCCTCAGTATCATGTACAGCTTGAGGAGTGGCATTAGTATTATTTGAATCCTCATAGTTTCAACTACCCTTTATGCCATTCCCTAATTGGCCTCATTGGTTATGACCTCAAGTATACATTTTGTCATTAACAAGAGCAGCGGCAAAATCTTCGCCCATTGAAATTTGGTCAATATATATATTATCTGGTATTTCTGTGATTTCATTATCAACAATAATACCATTATTATCTTCATCAATTCCATATTTTGTTACTTCTTGTGGAGTACTACTATATTCTTCACCTGGTTTATCAGAAATAAAGTCATCACTGAGTCCCAATTGCCCTCAATCATTTAATCCTCAAGTATAAAGATGATCATAGCCATCTGGGTCGTTTATAATAGCAGCACTACTTTTATTTCCCATTGAAGCTTGTTTAATAGTTCAGCCAAAATAGTTATCATCATTTTGATATTTTTCAATAGTGTCAAGTTCTTCTTCGCTAAGATTAGAATTACTACTTGCAGATTCTTCACTAGATGTAGTAATTGGTGATGACGGCGTAGAAGAAAAAGCATTTCCAAAGGAAATTGATATTGCTGCTAATCCTAATAAACTAATCAAATATTTCTTTTTCATTCAATTTTTTTAAATAAGTGTTTTCTAAAAATTAAGTAAATTAATTTCAAAAATCTCTTCATATAATTATAGTAAATAATTCTTATTAAAGTTAAATTTAAGAAAAATAAAAATACTAATTATTTCCATAATTAGTATTTTTTAGGATTAAACTTATTAACTTTTACTTGCTTTATATTTTTTTAATAAATAAACCGATGCCCCAAAAATAATTATAATTAGGAATATACTCATAATTATTATTCCACTAATTGTTAATGCTCCAAGTCCATCTTTTGAAGTAGTAACTGGAGGAATTGGCTCTTCAGTATCTTTTTCTGTTACTACTCCGTCAACATCAACAAATACTGCTATCATTTCTAAATCATATGTTGTATTAGGATCTAAATCATTAACAATAATTGATCCTTCTGATGGTAGTTCTTCTCCATCAGCTGCTTTTTCACTTGCAAGGATTGTATTTGGGTCATTAGCATCTACTATTTTAATTTCTTGTAATCAATAATCATCACCATCAGCATCTACTCCATTAACTGCAACATAGTCAAATGTAACACTTGTTGTTGTAGTTTTACTTTCATCTATTGTAGCAGTTACTGTTGATTCTTGAACAACTGGTTTTGTTTTGAAATCGGCAACTGCTTTAGTTTGAGGTTCAGCTTCATTTGAAAATATTACTTTTAATGTTGCATCAGGATAAGTTGCATTAGCTTCTAATCCACTAACTGTAATTGTTCCATCATCATTTTGTTTTTGAGTTGCAAATTCTACAGTTGTATCAGCATCTTCATATAGTATTGCTGATTCAACTATTGCGTCATCTCCATTTAAATCATGGCCAAGTGTTGCTTCATAACTAATGATTACACTATTTTGAGTTTGACTTTCAACTTTTGTGCTATCAAGAGTTGAAGCACTATATGCATCATCTGTTTTGAAATCAGCAACTGCTTTAGTTTGAGGTTCAGCTTCATTTGAAAATATTACTTTTAATGTTGCATCGGGATAAGTTGCATTAGCTTCTAATCCACTAACTGTAATTGTTCCATCATCATTAGTATTTTGATTTGTAAATGCTTTAGTTGTATCAGCATCTTCATATAACATCGCTGATATAACGGTTGCTTCATCACCATTTAATTTAGTTCCAAGTGTTACTTCATAACTAACAGTTACACTATTTTGAGTTTGACTATCAACTTTTGTGCTGTCAAGAGTTGAATTGGTAACTACAGCATTTGTTTTAAATTCACCAATAGATGCTTCGGCTGTACTACTATCATTCATTGTGGCAACTACAGTTGTATTATCATATTTTGTATTTATTGTTAAATCAGTTGCTTCTAAAGTTCCTGTTTGAGTAGTTGAAGATGCAATTACTTTATCGTTATCATTATGATCAATTCATTGAACAGTGTCTACAGTTACGGGAATTCCCCAAACATCTGCACCTGGTGTGACAGCATAATCAACACTTGCAGTAGTTTGACCAATATTAGTTACTTCTTCAACTTTAATAGTTGAAAGTTCATCAGCATCATCTGTTGTAAATTCCTCAATGCTAGCAGTAATTGGTTCTCCATAGCTCATAGTGGCAACTATAGATGTATTAGCATACGGTGTATGTGGTTTTAAATCTTTGGTTGTTAATGTTCCTATTAAATTACCATCATCATTTGTTGCCAATATAACTTCATCGTCGGTTCCATAACCATCAATCCATCTTACTTCCGAAACAGTTGAAATAGTTCCGTCTTCATTACTTCCTGCTTTTATTTCATATTTAACACTAGCTTCGGTAGGACTAATTAAACTAACATCTCCATCTTGGTTAATTGTAGAATCAACTACATCACATGGATCTGTTTTAAAAGAATTAATTAGTAATTCATCAGTTTTTGTTCCATCACTCATGGTAGCAATTATTGTTGTTTTATCATAAGTTGTATTAGGAAATAACTCTTTTGCTGTTAAAGTTCCTGCTTCATCAGCTGAAGATGCTATTTCTTTTCCACCATTCATTCATTGTACTTTTGTTACAGTTAATGAATGATCATATGCATCTTTTCCAGGGGTAACTTTATAGTCAACACTTGCACTATTAGTACCATTTATTGTTACTTCATCATTAACATAAATAGCTTCAATTGTTGAAGGTGCAGTAGCATCAAAAGGTTCAAATGTTGCTTCAGCAATTACTGATGTTTTTGAACTTCCGTCATGTGTTAAATAATTAAGAGAAATAGTATAAGTATATTCAGTAGTTTCGGGTTCGCCAAATAAACCACTAAAAGTTTCTTCACCACTATATTTGCCTTCATTAAAACTTGGTACACTGGTTATAGTTTGCGGTTCAACTAGTTCATCAGCTGAAGAAATATCAATAGTTACATCTTGGACATTAAGATTTGTTTGAAAATCATAATTAATTGCAACTTCTCCAGGATTATCTTCATTAAGTGTTACACTTGAATTTATTGTATCAACATAAGGTGTTCCTCAAACTTCATTAGGAGCACTATAATTACCATCAGTAAAGTCTTCTCCAAGCCCAAGTTGGCCATAATCATTTACTCCTCAAGTATAAAGATATTCTTTATTTCCATCATTAACAATAATAGCAGTATCATTTAACCCTTCAGAAACCTGTTTAATATCTCCTGTTGGTAAACCATCAGTTACTTCCTTGGGAATAGGATTAATAGTTGTACCATCGGGTGCATATCCGAGTTGACCTTCACCATTATATCCCCAAGTATAAAGATGATCAGTGCTACCATCATTTATAATTGCAGAACTAAACCCTCTTTGCATAGTATCTGCTGTTCCCATGGAAATTTGTTCAACAGTTCCTTCTTTAGTTAAGGATGCTACTTCCTTGGGAGAAGAATGAGAATCTGAATCAGCAGTTCCAAGTCCAAGTTGCCCTTCGGTATTTCTTCCTCAAGTATATAATTTGTTATCAACTATTGCACCACTATGATTTCCACCCATAGAAATTTGTTCAATATCTTCTGCACCATCAAAAGTTACTTCTTTAGGATCATTAGTTCTATTTTCATAACCTAATTGACCAAAAGCATTATATCCTCAAGTATAAAGAGAATCACTTCCACCTTCACTTATAACAACACCACCAGTTTTATACCCTAATGAAAGTTGCTCAATAGTTCCAGTTGGTAAACTTTCTACTTTTTGCGGAACATAATATTTGTTAGCAGTTAAGTCATCACCAAGGCCAAGTTGACTAGTATCATTGTTACCTCATGTATATAAGTTATTATCAACTATAGCAGCACTATTATTAACTCCTAATGAAATTTTTTCAACATCACTTGTAGAGAAGGCAGTTACCGCTTGTGGGCTTGTATAATATATCTCATTAGTTGATTCAGTTCCAAGCCCAAGTTGGCCATAAGTATTATCACCTCAAGTATATAAATCACCATCTACAATCGCAGCACTATGATCTTGTCCCATGGAAATTTGTGCAATGTCTTTTGCACCATCAACAAACACTACTTCTTGGGGTGTATTATATTCATATTCAGTGAAGTCATCTCCAAGTCCAAGTTGACCATAATCATTTACTCCTCAAGTATAAAGATGATCATCTTCTCCATCAGTTACAACTGCAGCACTATGATTGCTTCCCATAGAAACTTGTTCAATAGAATAACTAAAATATTCATCTGTTAAATCAATATCATCACTCATACTATTAGAAACCATATTAGAAGATTCTTCATTTACAGTATGAGAAGGTGCCAAGACACTCGAAAAACTATTTCCTAATGAAATAGATATTGCTGTTATTCCTAATAAACTAATTAAATATTGTTTTTTCATATTAATTGTTCTTTTATCAATTTAAAATTAATTTCCTTTTCTACTATGTCTAAAGAAATTAATTCCTATTTTTATACTAACTAAAGCAAAAACTATAAATCCAATTATACTTCCAATAATTACTCATGGATTTAGTGATGCTAAAATATTTGGATTTGAACCAACAAAACTGAAGTTATCTTGATCTAAAAGATAAGGGTCAATTGATTGATTAGTTCCTCCTTCAAATGAATATGTTATTAGTAATTCATATTTACTATTATCATCATAATCTGTAGTTAGAACATCATAATTAACCTCATTGTTTATATTAGTTGCCTCTAATGTAGAAGTTGAAGTAACATCATGTCCATCTTTTAAAATTGCTACCCCGATTACTTCTGTATCATTTTCAGAAATTGATCCTTGCACTTCTAAAGTACCATTTGTTTGATTAACTTCCATTAAATTTGGATCATTAACAATTGGATTAGTATATAAAGTTTCAAATTTAGGGATATTAGTAAATAATTTTTGTTCTTTATTTCCACTAGCTTCAGAATTATCAAAAGTTGAAACTAATGTTAAATTATCATATGATGTATTAGAAGTTAGATCAGTAATAGTGAATGAGTCACTAATTGGTAAATTACCTTTTTCACTAGTTGAAGATTCTAATATATTCCCTTTATCATCAATAACTTTAAGTTCACTTAAAATATAATCATTTCCAGCAGCATCTTTTCCATTTGTTGCATGATAACCAAAGGTTGCTGATGTATCTGTAATATTTTTGTTTCTCATTATAATTGTTGATTCAGTTTGGTTGCTATCATCTGTTGTAAAAGAATTAACAGGTGCTGCAATTATTTCACTATCATCATTCATTATTGCAATCACTGTTGTATTTTTATACTCTTTACCTGCTGTTAAAAAATTGGCTTCTAAAGTTTCATCAAGTCCTTCATATTTACCTATAGTATCTCTTGCAATTACATTATCACCACTAGTATCATCATTATCAATTCATTGTACTTCTTTAGTAGTTAAAGCATCACCATCAGCATTTGTTCCGGGAGTTACTTCATAACCAATAGTTGCTTCATCTGGGCCTTTAATAACAACTGCATCATCTACTGTTATTTCTGATTTTGTAGTACCTTCATCTGTTTTAAAAGTAATATCATCTATTGTATTTGTTATACTTCCATCGCTCATTGTTGCAACTACAGTTGTATTGTTATACTCTGTATTTATTGCTAAATCAGTAGCTTCTAAAGTTCCACTTGCTTCTTTTGAAGTTGAAGATGCAATTTCTACTTCTTTATCATCAAATCACTGTACATTTGTTACGGTTACAGGTTTACCATTTTCATCTTTTCCAGGAGTTACAATATAATCAAAAGTTGCACTACTAGGACCGGTAACTTGAACTCCTTCAGCTCCTTGTTCAATTGTTGATTCTTCAGTACCTACTTCAGTTTTAAATTCATTAATAGATGCTTCAGCTATACTATCATCACTCATTGTTGCAACTGCAGTTGTGTTATTATATTCTTTATTTATTGCTAAATCAGTAGCTTCTAAAGTTCCGTTTTGAGTAGTTGAAGATGCAATTTCTTTATCATTATCATTATGATCAATTCATTGAACAGTGTCTACAGTTACAGGATCTCCTCAAACATCTGCACCTGGTGTGACAGTATAATCAACACTTGCAGTAGTTTGACCAATATCAGTTACTTTTTCAGTTGTAATAATTGAAGGTTCATTAGCTGCATCTGTTGTAAATTCCTCAATGCTAGCAGTAATTGGTTCTCCATAGCTCATAGTAGCAACTATGGATGTATTAGCATATGGTGTATTTGCTTTTAAATCTTTAGTTGTTAATGTTCCCGTTAAATTACCAGCATCATTTGTTGCCAATATAACTTCATCATCGGTTCCATAACCATCAATCCATTTTACTTCCGAAACAGTTGAAATAATTCCACCTTCATTACTTCCTGCTTTTATTTCATATTTAACACTAGCTTCGGTAGGACTAATTAAGTTAACATCTCCATCTTGGTTAATTGTAGAATCAACTATAGCACATGGATCTGTTTTAAAAGGATTAATTGCTACTTCATCTGTTGTTGTTTCATCACTCATGGTAGCAATTATTGATGTATTTTCATAAGTAGTATTAGGTGTTAACTCTTCTGCTGTTAAAGTTCCTGCTTCATCGGTTGAAGACGCTATTTCTTTTTCACCGTTCATTCATTGTACTTTTGTTACAGTTAATGAATTATCATATGCATCTTTTCCAGGGGCAACTTTATAATCAACACTTGCACTATTAGTACCATTTATTGTAACTTCATCATTATCATAAATGGCTTCAATTGTTGAAGGTGTAGTAGCATCATAAGGATCAAATGTTCCTGTAGCAATTTCTTTTATTTCTTTACTCCCATCATGTGTTGAATAATTAAGAGAAATAGTATAAGTATATTTAGTAGTTCCTGGTTCTCCAAATAAACTACTAAAAGTTTCTTCACCACTATATTTACCTTCTCCAGAAGAATCTGGTGTATTAGTTACAGTTTGCGGTTCAACTAGTTCATCGGTTGAAGAAATATCAATAGTTACATCTTGCACATTAAGATTTGTTAAAAAATCATAATTAATTACAACTTCTCCAGGATTATCTTCATCGGGTGTTGCACTTGAATTTATAGTATCAACATAAGGTGTTCCTCAAACTTCATTAGGAGCACTATAACTACCACCAGTAAAGTCTTCTCCAAGTCCAAGTTTACCTGCAAAATTTTCACCTCAAGTATAAAGATATTCTTTATTTCCATCGCTTATGATAACACCAGTATCATTTAAACCTTCAGAAACCTGTTTAATATCTCCTGTTGGTAAACCATCAGTTACTTCTTTGGGAGTAGGATTAACAATTGCATCATCAGTTACATATCCAAGTTGACCATAACTATTATCTCCTCAGGTATAAAGATGATCATTTTCACCATCATTTATAACTGCAGAGCTAAACCCATATTGTTTTGGATCTGCTGTTCCCATGGAAATTTGTTCAATTGTTCCTTCGGGTAAAGTAGTTACTTCTTGAGGAGCAGAATAGCTATCTTCATCTACATTTCCTAGTCCAAGTTCACCTTCATTATTTCTTCCTCAAGTATATAATGTATTATTAACTATTGCTCCACTGTGATTTCCACCCATAGAAATTTGTTTAATATCTGGAGCTGCCACATTGGCAAAATCTACTTTTTCTGGATCACTAGTACTATTATCGGTACCTAATGCACCATAAGGGCTATATCCTCAAGTATAAAGAGAATCACCACCACTTTCATTTATAACAACACCACCAGTTTTATAACCTAATGAAAGTTGTTCAATTTCTCCTTTTCCATTTAAAGAAATTACTTCTTGTGGCGTATTATAAGTATCATCAGTAAAGTCATCTCCAAGTCCAAGTTGATCATAATCATTTAATCCTCATGTATATAAATTATTTTCAACTATAGCAGCACTATTATTAAGCCCTAAAGAGATTTGATCAATGTCTTTACTTTCAATATCAACCTTTTGAGGAGCAGATACTTTATCGGCTGTTTCATCGCCAAGTCCAAGTTGGCCATACTCATTATCTCCTCAAGTATATAAATCATCATCTACAATTGCAGCACTGTGGTTTCCTCCCATGGAAATTTGTTCAATATCATCCCCAGGGATGTCTATTTCTTGCGGAGTATTGTGTTTATCAAAATCATTAGTTCCGGTTCCCAGTTGACCGTAAGCATTTAATCCTCAAGTATAAAGATGGTCCGTGTCTCCATCATTTACAACAGCAGCACTATGATCATTTCCCATAGAAACTTGTTCAATAGAATAAGCAAAATATTCATCTGCTGGATTAATATCACTATTCATACTACTAGGAACCATATTAGAAGAATTTTCATTTGAAGTTTTAACGGGCGAAGAAAAGACACTCGAAAAACTATTTCCTAATGAGATAGATATTGCGGTTATTCCTAATAAACTAATTAAATATTGTTTTTTCATGTTAACTCTTCCTTTTCAATTTTAAAATTGACTTCCTTTTTTATAGTGTTTAAATAATTTGGTTCCTGCTCATTTGCTAAATAAAGCAAAAAATATAAATCCAACTGTACTTCCAATTAGTACTCAAGGATTTACTGTTTCTAAAGTTTCTGGGTTTGTAGTAGGATTTGAACCAACAAAACTAAAATCAGCTTGATCTAAAAGATAAAGATCTGATTCTGGTTTAGATTCTTGTTCAAATGAATATGTTATCTGCAATTTATAAGTACTAGAAGGATCATAATCTGTAGTTAAAACATCATAATTAACTTCATTACTTTTATCAGTTTGTTTTAATATAGAAGTTGAAGTAACATCAACATTTTTATCATTTAAAATACATACGCTAATTATTTCTGCATCATTTCCAGAAATTGATCCTTGAACTTTTAAGGTACCATCGGTTTGATTAACTTCCATTAAACTGGGGTCAGCAGTAACAGGTTTACTATATAAAGTAGTAAAATCATCCATATCAGTAAATATTTTTTGTTCTCTATCTCCAGGATATTCAGTATTATCAAAAGTTGAAACTATTTTTAAATCATTATATGATGTATTAGATTCTAAGCCAGTAATGGTAATTAGTCCACTATCAGTAAAAATAGATTCAGAATAAATTGTATTACCATTAGCATCAACAACATTGATTTCAGTTAAATTGTAATTGTTACCTTCAAAATCTTTTCCATTTTCTGCACGATAACCGAATGTTACTGAAGTATCTGTAACATTATTAATTCTCATTCTTATTTCTGGTTCTACTTTGTTAGCTTCATATGTTGTAAATTCAGGAACACTTGCTGATTTTATTTTACTATTATCACTCATTGTTGCAATTACTGTTGTATTAGCATAAGGTTGATTTGCAGTTAGAAAATCAGCTTCTAAAGTTCCACTTGCAGCTGTTGAAGAAGCTAGCGAGTTAGTTCCATCTAATCATTCTACTTTGTTTACATTTAAAGTATTACCATTAGCATCTTTTCCAGGAGTTACAGTATAACCAATAGTTGCTTCATTTGGACCTTTAACTTTGGCAGCAGAATCAACTACAATTGTTGATGGTTTATCACATGGTTTAGCAGAAAAATTCTCAAGTGTAACTTGAGTTGTAGTTTCATCACTCATGGTAGCAACTAGATATGTACTGTTATAAGATTGATTTGGTTTTAATAAATTAGTTTCTAAAACTGAATCAATTCCTTGACCTTCATTAACTTTATCTTTGTCAAGTTCTTCTTCACCGTTCATCCATTTAACTTCACTTACTGTTAGAAGTTCACCATCTGCATTTTTTCCAGGAGTTACTTCATAACCAACATTAGCTTCTGTTGAACTTGTTACATTAACTGTGCCAACTTCAGCAATTTCTGAATTAACTTGTCCAGATTTCATTTGAAATTCGTCAACTGGAGCAGGTTCAACAGAAGAACCATCACTAACAACTACTTCAATAGTAGTATTAAGATATTTTTTATTTGGAGAAAAATCATCATATGTTAAAGTTCCAGTTGTATCTGTTGAAGATACAACACTTGTTCCATCTACCATTCAATCTACAGAGGTTAATGTTACGGGTTCTCCATCATTATCTAATCCTAAAGTAACATCGTAATCAACACTTGCAGTAGTAGAACTAGTTACAACAACTGCTTCACTATTTTGTATTACTGTTGTAGGTACATTACCAGGCAGCATTTTAAACGTACTCACTACAGCAGGAATAACAATAGAAGAATTATCACTTACAGTTGCTACAATAGTAGTACCAACATACTCTTTATTTGGATCAAAGTCATTAGATTCTAAAGTTCCAGTTATATCTGTTGAAGTTGCAACGCTTGTCCCATCTACCATTCAATCTACTTGGATTAATGTTACAGGTTTTCCGCGATCATCTTTTCCTAAATCAACATTATAGCCAACACTTGCAGTAGTAGAACTAGTTACATCAACTGTTTCACCTGTTTGTGTTACGGTTGTTGTTTTTGCATCAGACTCAGTTGCAAATTCTGCTACACTTGCAGTAATTATGGAAACTTCACCATCAATCATTATTTCTGCTTTTATTGTTGTATTATCATAAGTTGTATTAGGATCTAATTTATTAGTTCATAATTTTCCAGATGCTCTTTTTCTTTTGGTACTAGCTAATTTATCATCACCATTCATTCAAGAAACTTTCTTAATTGTAGATGGTGTACCATCAGCATTAGTTCCTAGATTTATATTATATGTAAGTTTTGCTTTTGTAGCATTTCGAACTATAATATCTTTTGTTTTAACATCATCAACTGTTGTTTCGCTTGTCGCTGATGCCATTGTAAATGTGTCAACATCAACTCTTGCATCTCATTCACTGTCATCTCCTTCAGCATATTTTGCGATCAAAACAGTATTTTCATATTCTTGATTTGGAATAAATTTGTCATATGTTAAAGTTCCTGTCAATGAACTGTTACCTGAAGTTGTAAGTTGTTTATCATGTCCCTCACCATCATAATTTTCATCAACTCAAACAACTTCTTCAAGAGTTAAAACATTACCATCAGGATCTGTTCCACCCTCTGTTACTTCATAATTAACACTTGCAGTATGCTGCGGATCTTCTTTAGATATAACAACAGGTTCATAAGTAATTTCAGGAGTTTGTTCAACAGAGGTATTAAATGTGCCAGATGAAAAATCTTTTAATACTTTTGAAGTATTATTTTCATCTAAATAATTTAAATCAAGTGAATATGAATATTCTCCTCCCTCTAAATCCAAAATATTTTGAGAGCCTTCTCAAATTTCTGATCCTGTTGATGTTTCAATTGGGGTTGATTGGTAAGGAATAACTTCACCATCTGATTCTAAATTTGTAGTAACAGTTTTAACATTAATATTTGTTTCGAAAGCATAAAATATTGTAATATTTTTAGGGTCATCTATAGCAACATTATCATTAGATGTATTAATAAAATAAGGAAAATTTGTTTTAACTTCTTGGGGAGTATTTTTGTCTTTGTTATCACCAAGTCCTAGTTGACCACTTTTATTATATCCTCAAGTATAACCTTTATTTTCAACAATGGCAGCACTATAATTATCTCCCATTGAAATTTGATCAATATCTTTCCCTGCAAAATCTTCTAATTCAATAGGAATATTTCTAGACTTTGTATCTCCAAGTCCAAGTTGGCCATAAGTATTATCTCCTCAAATATAAAAATCTCCGCTTACAATAGCAGCGCTTTGACGGAACCCCATTGAAATTTGTTCAATTTCTCCTTTATTATCTAATTCAGTTACTAATTGAGGAGTATCATAAAAACTATATTCATTCCCATCTGCGCCAAGTCCAAGTGAACCATATTTATTATAACCTCATGTATAAAGATGATCATTTTCACCATCGTTTACAACTGCCGCGCTATGATTTGACCCCATTGAAATTTGTAATATTTCTTTTGCAACTTGAACATCTTCAAATTTTTCTACTAAGACAGGGGCAGTTCTGTAATGCGCTGTTCCAGAATCTCCCAGTCCAAGTTGGCCTTGGTCATTAAACCCTCAAGTGTAAAGATGATCCCCATTAATATCATTAATAAGAACACCAACATCATCATGTCCTGTAGAAATTTGTTCAATATTTCCACTTGGTAATTCTTCAACTTTTTTAGGATCAGGATGATTTTCAGTATCTATGCTTCCTTGCCCAAGTTGACCTTGATCGTTATGCCCTCAGCTGTATAAAGAACCATCTACAACCGCAGTACCAAAACAATCTCCCATTGAAATTTGTTCTACAACTTGATTATCAAAAGATTCAACTTTATGGGGAACATCAAATCCTCAAGAAGGGGCACTTTCGCCAAGTCCAAGTCTACCATTATAATTATTTCCCCAAGTATATAAATCATCATCAGCAAGGACACCAACAAAATTTTCTCCCATTGAAACTTGTTCAATATTTTCAGAAGATTCAAAAAACTTAACTAATTGAGGGGTATTGTGACTTTCCATGTCCTCAGGTCCCAATCCTAGTTCACCATCTGTATTATCACCTCAAGTGTAAAGATGATCTTTATCTTTATCATCATTTATAATAGCAGCCGTAGTTCCATTTCCTGTTGAAACTTGTTCAATTGACCAACCAAAATAATCAATATCATTTTGATATTTTTCTATAGTATCAAGTTCTTCATCACTAAGATTAGAATTACTACTTGTAGATTCTTCACTAGTTGTAGGGGTTGATGGTGAAGGCGTAGAAGAAAAAGCAGTTCCAAAGGAAAGAGATATTGCTATTAATCCTAGTAAACTAAATAAATATTGCTTTTTCATTATATTAATTTTTTTCTAAAAAATATATATACAGTTATAGAACATGTCCTATTATGTAATATATTTTCTCTTCTAATTAATTATATTATATTTAGCTTAAATTTCAAATTTGATTTGTTAAATATTACTATGACTTTTATTCCTTCTTAAGTAAGATTTATTTAGTAAAATAATTAAAAGATAATAAAAAAAGAAGAAATTAAATTCTTCTTTTATTTTAAATTAAATATTATTAAGCTTTAATTGCTTTATATCTTTTGATAAAATATGTTAATCCGCCAACAATAATTACAATAAGCAATGTAACAACAACTGATATTCCAACAATTGTTCATGTTCCAAGATTATGAGGATTAGATATTGGATTAGATGGAACTAAATCTGTCATAAATAATAAAGTTTCAAATTCATCAAGATTAGTAGGTATTATTTCTTCTACTTCTACTTCAACTGTATCAGTAAATGTTGCTTCGATTGTTCAACCATTATATGTTGTCCCTGGTGTTAAACCAGTAATAGTTATTGAACCTTCTTGGCCATATTCACCATTAACACTTTGATTAGGAACTACATTTCCTTTATCATCTTTAATTACAATATTAGTTAAGGTATAAGGATTACCATTTGCATCTACACCTTCATCTAATACATTATAAGATAATGTAGCTGTAGTATCTGTTATTTCACCAATGGTGTACTCTATTTTTGGAGTTTCTAGATCAGCTGCACCTGTTGAAAATTCTTGAATATTTGTAGTTACTTTTTCATTTAATTCAACATTTGCTGTATCAGTAAAGGTTGCTTCCATTTTTCAACCTTTATAAGCTGTATTAGGGTCCAAGCCTTCAACAGTTATTGAACCTTCTTTTCCACTATCAGCTGTTATACTTTCACTACCATGTACAGTTCCATATTCATCTTTAATTGTAATATTAGATAAAGTATATGGGTTACCATTTGCATCAATTCCTTCATCTAACACTTTATATTCAAATGTAGCTGTAGTAGATGATGTTTTAACGTCAGTAGATTCTATTTCTGGTCTTTCTAGATCAGCTGTTCCTGTTGTAAAGGAACCAATTTCATCAGTTATTTTTTCTTCTAATTCAACATTTGCTGTATCACTAAAAGTTGCTTCCATTGTTCAATCTTCATATGTTGTATTAGCAGTTAGCCCCATAACAGTTACTGAACCTGTTTTTCCATTATCATGTGGAACGTGTTCACTATCGCGAATAACCCCTTGATCATCTTTAATTTCAATATTAGATAAGATGTAAGGATTACCATTTGCATCAAGACCTTCATCTAATACTACATAATCAAATGTAGCAGTAGTATCTGTTACTTCAACATCAATGCAGTCTATTAATGGTGCTTCCTTGTCAACGCCATCAGTGGTAAAGGATTCAAGGGAAATTTCTGGATGAGTACCATCACTCATATCAGCAATAATTTTAGTTTCATAAGGTGTATCTGGATTTAAATAATCAGCTTCTAAGGTTCCTGATTCATCCACTGATGAATCAAGTTCATCTGCTCCATGCATTCATCTTACATCATCAATAGTTACTGGTTTACCTCATACATCTTTTCCGGGAGTTACTTTATAATCAACACTTGCTTCAGTAGGACCCTTAACTTCAATATTTCCATTTTCACTAACTTTTGAATCTACTGTTCCGGGATCCATTGTAAAATCTCCTGCAGCAACTTCTTCTGTATGAGTTCCATCACTCATTCTTGCAATTAATGTTGTACCTTCATATAAAGTATTTGGAGATAAATCTGTAGCTCTTAGAGTTCCACCTGGCAATGTTGAAAATGCAAGTTCATTTCCATTATCCATTCATTTTACTTCTGCGACTGTTAAATCATCACCATTATTATCTTTTCCGGGAATTACATCATAACCAACTGTTGCTTCAGTAGAACTAATTGCTTTAGCACTTGAGGTTTTTACAATTGAAGATGTTTTAGCACCACTTTCAGTTGTAAACATTTCAACTGGTACTATATTAGTTGCTGTTTTATCACTCATTTCAGCAACTACAAATGTATTGGCATAAGATGTATCTGGAGATAAACCTTCTGCCTTTAAAGTTCCACTAGGTGATGTTGAATGGGCAAGTAATTTTCTTCCATTCATTCATGTTACTTTTTCTACTTTTACAGTTTCACCAAAATCATCTTTTCCGAGATTAACATTATAATCAAGTGTTGCTTCTGTAGAACCATTAACTGTTGCTACTCCAGAAGATGTTATTGCTGATTCAACTTCTGCAGTTTCAGTAGAAAAAGGCTCAAGTTCTTCATATAATTCATGATTATCATCTTCAAATGGCGAACTTAATACAAAAGTAATATCTCAAGTGTAAGAAGTATTTGGATATAAATCTTTAACTTCAATATATCCTTCTCCTGAATCATCAATTATAAATTTACCTTGTACATCCTCACCAGACTTTGTATAAGTTCATTCTTCACCATGATAATTATCATCAATAATTATTTCTTCAAGTTTATAAGGATTATTTGCTTGATCATATCCTAAATTTAAATCAAATTCAATTTCTATAGAAGTTGCTGCATTTTTTTGTGTATTAACTTCTTTAAATTCAGGTGCTACCGGTACCACACTATTTGAAAATTCACCTTCATCAATTGCAGCTGTTTTATGTTGACCTTCAATTGTTAAATAATTAAGTTCAATAGTATAGGTATAATCTTCTCCTGCTACTAATCCATCATCAGTATTAATGGTTAAACTACTTTCATAATTATCTAAGTCTTCTCCACTTGCAATAGGTTTATCTTCTACTTTAGTTATAGTAGAACCATCTTCAGCTTGAAATGAAATAGTTACATCTTCTACATCAAGATTTGTTTCAAATTCATAGTTAATTTCAACTTTATCAAGATCATCAGAAATAGTTGCGCTAGAAGAAATACTGTCTTCCCTAATAAAAGGAGTTTCTCACACTTCTTGAGGAGTATTTTCATCAATATCATTATATCCAAGCCCAAGTTGACCGTTATCATTTGATCCCCATGTATAAAGAGAAACATCATTTTCATCATCAACAATTGCAGAACTATGTCATTCTCCCACTGAAATTTGCTCTACACTTCCTTCTGGTAAAGACATTACTTCTTGGGGTGTATTATAATATTCATCAGTATATTTATCTCCAAGTCCAAGTTGGCCATATTTATTTTGTCCTCAAGTATAAAGTGTATTATCAATAACAGCAGAAGAAAATTTATCTCCTATTGAGATTTGTTCAATATCACCATTTTTTACTGGAATAGTTACCTTGTGTGGAGTGCCATACTTTTGATTTGTGAATTCATCACCAAGTCCGAGTTCTCCATAAGTATTATTACCTCAGGTGTAAAGAACATTATCAACAACTGCTCCAGCAGTATCATAATCAATTGAAATGTCTTCAATTTCTCCTGCTGGTAATGTGGTTACGGGTTTTGGAGTTTTTTCATCAGTCCGACCATCACCATTGGCAAGTAATTCTTCCTGATCATTTCCTCAAGTATATAATATGCCATCAACAATAGCAGCAGAAGAAGTTCGAGACATTTCAATTTGTCCAATGTCACCCGAAGGTAAAGTGGTAAGTTCTTGCGGAGTATTATAATTTTCATCAGTAAAATCTGGTCCAAGTCCAAGTGATCATCCTCAATCATTATCACCTCAAGTATAAAAAATATTATCTACAACAAGAGATGCACTATAATTTGCTACTGCAATATCTTCAATATTTCCTTCCGGCAAACTTGTAACTTCTGTGGGAATATTAACTGCATCATAATTCCCGAGTCCAAGAAGACCATATTTATTATCTCCTCAACTATAAAGAGTATCATTAGTACCAGTTCCATCATTAACAATTGCAAAAGAACTATATGTTCCCATTTCGATTTGTTCAATATCTTTTCCAGAAAAAGCAGTTACTTCTTGAGGAGTATTATAATGCCCTTTTGCATCATCACCAAGTCCAAGTTGACCATCATTATTTTTTCCTCAGGTATAAAGATGGTCACCAGTTGGGCCGGTTCCATCATTTACAACGGCAGCACTATAATCATCTCCCATGGAAATTTCTTCAATAGAATAATTAAAATATTCGTCTGAAGATGAATATTCATCTATAGTATTAAGTTCTTCTTCACTAAGACTAGAACTACTACTAGCAGGTTCCATGCTAGCAGTAGTACTAGTAGAAGATAAAGTCATAGAAGAAAACCCATTTCCTAAAGAAATAGATATTGCAGCTAATCCTAATAAACTAATTAAATATTGTTTTTTCATTTCTATTTCCTTTCTTTTAAAAATATTTTTAATTAAATAAGTTAAAACATAAAAGTAATGTAACTACATTTAAACTAATAATTCTAAACTCGTAAAACCAATAATGCTAATTTTAAAAACTAAAAAATTAGCATTATAATCATTAAATTAAATTATATTACAATAATTAATAAGTACATAAAGAAATCAAATAATAACCTTAAAATAAAAAAGAAGAAACTAAATTCTTCTTTTTTATTTATTTAATATCAAACCTATTATGCTTTATATCTTTTTATAAAATATGTTAATCCACCAGCAATGATTGCAATAAGCAATATGGTAGCAGCAGTTATTCCCACAATTGCTCATGTTCCAAGCCCATTATTAATTGCGTTAATAGTTGTAAATGTATCAATATCAACTATTATTGTTTCTTCACCACCAGTTGCATTATCAGTAAATATTGCTTCCATTGTTCAACCCTCATATGATGTATCGGCGGTTAAACCTGTAACAGTTACTGAGCCAGTTGTATTATTACCATCTGGAATATGTTCATTATCATACACATTTTCATCTTGATCTTTAATTACAATATTAGATAAAATATAAGGATCGCCATTTGCATCCATTCCTTCTTCTAATATTACATAATCAAATGTTGCACTAGTATCTGTTACTTCAACATCAATACATTCTATTTCTGGTGTTTTTAAATCTGGATAAGTAGTTTCAAATTCGCCGACTAAAACAGTTGCAGTAGTACCATCGCTCATGTCAGCAACTAATGTTGTTTCGTCATAAGTTGTTCCGCCAACTAAATTATCAGCTTCTAAAACTCCAAAATTTGCAGTTGATCAATCAAGCACATCATCACCATTCATTCAACTTACTTTAGTAACAGTTACAGGGTTTCCTCAAACATCAAGTCCAAGATTTACATCATAATCAACTTTTGCTTCAGTTGGACCATAAACCTTAACATCACCATCTACTTTAATCGCTGAAGCAATAGATCCTTCTTCTGCATCAAAAGATTCTACTTTAATTGCTTTTGTTTCACTTCCGTCACTCATTTTTGCAACTAAAGTTGTACTACCATAAGTTACATTAGGAGATAATGCTTCAGTAGTTAATACTCCACTAGCTAGTGTTGAAGTTGCAAGTTCTTTTCCACCATTCATTCATTTCACTTCTGCTACTGATAAAGGATTACCATCAGCATCTTTTCCAGGTTCGACATTATAATCAATAGTTGCTTCAGTAGAACTATTTACTGTAGCTATTCCACCTGAAGTTATTTTTGAATCTTCAGCTCCAGTTTCTGTTTCAAATTGAGCGACTTCACATATATTAGTTGTTGTTCCATCACTCATTTCTGCAACAAGAAATGTATTAGCATAGATTGCATTTGGCGATAAATTTGTAGCTGTTAAAGTTCCACTTGGTTCTTCTGTAACTAAAAGATCAAGTGTTTCTTTTCCATTCATTCATTCTACTTTAGTTGGTGTTACTTCATTACCTTGTTCATCTTTTCCAAGTTCAATACTATAACCAATATTTGCTTCAGTTGGACTTACAAGATTAAATTCATTAGATGTTATTGTTGATGCTTCAACTTTGCTTGGGTCAGCACCTGTTTCAAATTTTTTGATAGTTTCAATATTAGTAACACTTCCATCACTCATTTCTGCAACTATAAAAGTATTAGCATAAGTTGTATTGGGAGATAAGGCATCAGCTATTAAAATATCTTGGCTTTTATTTGAAGTTGAAAGAGCAATTGTTTCTTTTTTATTATCTATTCATTCAACTTTTGAAATTGTTACATCTTCACCATAAACATTAGTCCCTGGCTCAATATTATAATCAATAGTTGCTTCAGTAGGACTATTGACTTTAGCTTTTTTAGTAGAAGAAATTTCTGATTTTGTATTAGCAGGCTTGGTTTCAAAAGGATCAAGTTCTTGATTAAATTCATAATTATCTTCTTCTCATGGTGAACTTAATAAAAAGGTAACATCTCATGTATAAGAAGTATTAGGATATAAATCTTTAACTTCAACATATCCTTCTCCTTGACTATTAATTTCAAATTTACCTTTTACATTATTACCTCTGCCATTATCTGTATATGTTCATTCTTGCTTATGATAATTATCATTAATAATTATTTCATCAAGTGTGTAAGGAACATTCCCTTGGTCATGCCCTAAATCTAAATCGAATGCTATTTCTACTGAGGTTGCTTGATTATTTTGTACATTTGTTTCTTCAAACTCAGGTGATAATGGCACAACATTATTTGAAAATTCACCTTGATCAATTTCAATTGAAACTAAATCATCTAGATAATTTTTATAATTAAGTTCAATCGTATAAGTGTAATCTGCTCCAGGGACTAAATTATCAATAGTTAACTCCCCTATATATTTGTCTTGTTCGGTTCTATCACTGATTCTCCCATTTTTTGTAATTTTAGGAATGATAATGCCTTCAGGATTATTATTATTTTGTAGTAATATAGTTACATTTTTTGCTTCAAGGTTTGTTTCAAATCCATATTGAATAACAACTTCATCAAGATCATCTGAAATAGTTGCAGATGAATAAAAACTATCACTATAAATATAAGGCGTTGTTCACATTTCTTGTGGAATATAATAATTTTCAACACTATAATCATCTCCACCGATTCCAAGTTGGCCTAGACGATTCTCTCCTCATGTATATATAGAAGTATCATTTTGGCTTTTTAAAATAATTCCAGTATCTTCTCCACCAGCTGAGATTTGTTCAATATCTCCTTTTGGTAGAAGTTGTACTTCTTGAGGAGTGTTATAGCTTTCTTCAATTGTTCCAAGTCCAAGTTGACCTTCTTCATTTCTTCCTCAAGTATAAAGATGATCACTTGTTCCATCATTTACAACCGCGGTGCTATGATCATCTCCCATTGAAATTTGTTCAATGTCTCCATCCAACAATTCTACTTTTAGGGGATAATTTTGATCCTCTCCATCAATTATTCCGAGTCCAAGTTGTCCCTCATGATTATTACCTCAAGTATAAAGCTCATTATCCATTACTGCTGCACTGTGAGAAACTCCCATTGAAATTTGTTCAATATCTCCTTGATTGTTAAAATATGTTACTTCTTGAGGAGTATTCATATATTCGTTACCATCTTCACCAGTTAAATAATTTGCATCATCACTAAGTCCAAGCTGACCATCGTTATTTTTACCTCAAGTATAAAGATGACCGCCATTATCATCATTTAAAATTACAGCACTATGATTTTCTCCCGTTGAAATTTGTTCAATATCTCCTTTACTGTTAAAATATGTTACTTCTTGGGGAGCATTTTCATAATCACTTTGTTCTCCACCTGTTCCAAGTCCGAGCTGACCATAACTATTTATTCCTCAAGTATAAAGATCACCACTAATAATTGCGGAGCTAGAAAAATCTCCCATTTCAATTTGTTCAATATCTCCTTCAGGTAAACCAGTAACTTCTGTAGGAGTATTAACCTCATAATTTGAACCTTTACCAAGTCCAAGTTCACCATAATCATTTTTTCCTCAAGTATAAAGAGTATCTCCTTCGGGAGTTCCATCATTTACCACAGCAGCGCTATGTTTAAGTCCCATTGAAATTTGCTCAATATCTCCCATACTATTAAAATATGTTACTTCTTGAGGAAAATAAGAATAATTTTCTTCATATTTATCACCAAGTCCTAATTGCCCATCGAAATTTGATCCTCAAGTATAAAGGTGATCATTTTTACCATCATTTATCACTGCAGCACTATGGTTGTATCCCATTGAAATTTGCTCAATAGAATAATCTGGAAATTCATTTTCATATGCTTCAATAGTATCAAGTTCATCCTCACTAAGACTAGCACTAGTATTAGTAGACTCCTCAGTAACTGTATTAGAAGCTGATGAAGTCATAGAAGAAAACCCATTTCCTAAAGAAATAGATATCGCAGCTAATCCTAATAAACTAATTAAATATTGTTTTTTCATTCCTATTTCCTTTCTTTTAAAAATATTTTATTAAATAAGTTAAAACATAAAAATAATGTAACTACATTTAAATTAATAATTCTAAACTAGTAAAACCAATAATGTTAATTTTTAAAACTAAAAAATTAGCATTATAATCACTAAATTAAATTATATTACAATAATTAATAAGTAAATAAATAAGTTAAATCAACTAATAAATTTAAAATAAAAAAGAAGAAACTTAATTCCTCTTGTTTATTTATTTAATATCAAGCTTATTATGCTTTATATCTTTTGATAAAATATGTTAATCCACCGGCAATGATTGCAACAAGCAATATGGCGGCTGCTGATATTCCAATAATTGTTCATGTTCCAAAACTATTGGGAGTAGAAGGATCTAAATCTGTTCATGGAGTAACTGGAGTTGAAGGATCTAAATCTGTTCATGGAGTAGTAGGAGTTGAAGGATCTAAATCTGTCATAGGCAATGATGTTCCAAATTCATCAAGATCAGTAGATATTTTTTCTACTTGATCATCATTTGTTCCGGAAAATGTAGCATCCATTGTTCAACCACTATATGTTGTTCCTGCTGTTAAACCTGTAACAGTTATTGAACCATTTTTTCCATATTCACCGTTAACAGTTTGATTAGGAACTAAATCTCCATTTGCATCTTTAATTTCAAGGTTAGTTAAGGTATAAGGGTTACCATTTCCATCTATACCTTCATCAATTACTACATAATTAAATGTTGTAGTAGTCTCTGTTATTTCATCAACAGTGTACTCTATTTCTGGTGCTTCTAGATCAACTTTATTTGTTATAAATGTTCCAATGTTATCAGTTACTTTTTCTTCTAATTCTTTAGTTGCTGTATCACTGAAGGTTGCTTCCATTGTTCAACCTTCATATGATGTATTAGGATCTAAGCCATCAACAGTTACTGAACCAGTTTTATCATTACCATCTGAAATATGTTCACTATCGCGTACTTTTTGATTATCATCTCTAATTTCAATATTAGATAAGATGTAAGGTTCACCATTTGCAGCTATACCTTCATCTAATATTACATAATCAAATGTTGCTGTAGTAGCTGTTGTTTCCACATCAATGCAATCTATTTCTGGTGTTTCTAAATCAATATCACCAGTTGTAAATGCATCAACTGTAACAGTTACAGTAGTGTCATCGCTCATGTCAACAACTATTGTTGTTTTATAAGTAGTAGCGCCAACTAAATTGTCAGCTTCTAAAACGCCTATTTCTCCAATTGCTGAATCAAGTTCTACTTCACCGTTCATTCATCTAACTTCTTCAACTGTTACAGCAAGACCATCTTTATCTTTTCCGGGAGTTACTTGATAATCAACTTTTGCTTCAGTTGGGCCATAAACTTCAACGTCACCATCTACTCTTACTATTGAATCAGCATCACCTGGACATGCAGTAAATTTGCCAACTTCAAAAGCTTCTGTATGAGTTCCATCACTCATTTTTGCAACTAAAGTTGTACTATCATAAAGTTTATTAGGAGATAATTTTTCACTAGTTAGTGTTCCACTTACTAGTTTACTTGTTGCAAGTTCTTTTCCACCATCTAATCACATTACTTCTGAAACAGTTAAAGGATTGCCATCATCATCTTTTCCAGGAGTTACTACATAATCAATACTTGCTTCTGTAGGACTCATTAAAACAACTTTATTTGTTGATGTTATTGATGAAGTTTCAGCAGCAGTGTCCATTGTAAATGAATTAACTTCACATATATTAGTTGTTGTTCCATCACTCATTTCTGCAACTATAAATGTATTATCATAAGTTGTATTTGGAGCTAAATGTGTAGCTGTTAAAGTTCCGCTTGGTTCTTCTGTAACTAAAAGATCAAGTGTTTCTTTTCCATTCATTCATTCTACTTTAGTTGGTGTTACTTCATTACCTTGTTCATCTTTTCCAAGTTCAATGCTATAACCAATATTTGCTTCAGTTGGACTTACAAGGTTAAATTCACTAGTTGTTATTTTTGATGCTTCAATTTGACTTGGGTCAACGCCAGTTACAAAAGTATCAACAGTTTCTATATTAGTAACACTTCCATCACTCATTTCTGCAACTAAATATGTATTTGCATAAGTTGTATTTGGAGTTAGACCTTCAGCAAATAAAGCATCATTTGTTGTAGCTTGTGAAGTTGAAAGGGCAAGTGTATCTTTCCCTTTCATCCATTCAACTTTTGCAATAGTTACTTCTTCACCAAAATCATTATTTCCAAGTTCAATTTTATAATCAATTGTTGCTTCAGTAGAATCTTCTTTTACTTCAGCTTTTCCAGATGAGGTAATGTTTGATTTTGATTTTGCAGACTTAGTTTCAAAAGTATTAAGTTCATCATTTAATTCTATTTTATCTTCTTCTAGTGGAGAGGAAAGCACAAAGGTAACATCTCAACTGTAAGAAGTATTAGGATATAAATCAGAAACTACAAGAGTTCCTTCTCCTTGATCATCTATTTCAAAATTATCTTCTGTATATGTTCGTTCTTGAACATGTAAATAATCATTAATAGTTATTTCTTCAAGCATATAAGGAGTGTTTAACTTATCATGACCTAAATCTAAATCAAAATCAACTTCAATTGAATCAGCTTGTTGATTTTGAGGGTTTATATCTTCAATTGAGGGTGTAACAGATTCAACTGATATTGAAAATTCTCCTCCATCAAGATAGATTGATTTTAATTCATTTTGATAATTTATATAATTAAGATTAATTGTATATTTATATTTTGCCCCAGGAACTAAATTTTTAATAATTAATTCACCGATATATTCATCTGGTTTTGACCCTTTAATAACTTCATCATGTTCTTCAATATCAGGAACAATAACACCACCATAAGTACCATTGTCCTCAAGTAAAATAGTTACATCTTCTACTTCAAGATTTGTTTCAAATTTATAATTAATTTTAATTTTATCTACATCATCATTTATCGGTGTTGCACTCGAATAAATACTATCACTATCAATATATGGTGGTTTCCATACTACTTGAGGAGTATTTCTATCACTTTTATCACCAAGTCCTAGTTGGCCATAATAATTATCTCCTCAAGTATAAAGGGCACCATTAACAATAGCGGAACTACTATTATATCCTGCTGAAATTTGTTCAATATTTTGATTTTCACTAGGAAGAAATGCAACTTTTACAGGAGAATGTCTATTGTATACATCACCAAGTCCAAGTTGACCATCATAATTTAATCCCCAAGTATAAAGTTCATTATCTACAACTGCAGTACTATACCAATACCCCATGGAAATTTGCTCAATCTCATTATCGGAAAATTCTTTTACTTCTGTAGGAACATATCTATTATCTGTATCATCAAGTCCTAATTGCCCTTGACTATTATTTCCTCAAGTATAAAGGTCACCATCTGCAATAGCGGCACTATGAGTATTTCCTAATGAAATTTGTTCTACTGTTCCACTATTAAATGTCGTTACTTTTGTTGGAACATTTCTACTATCAATATCACCAAGTCCTAATTGACCATAAATATTATAACCTCAAGTATAAAGATCACCATCTACAATAGCAGCACTACTTCAATATCCCAATGAAACTTGTTCAACTGTATTATTAGAAAAATCTTTTACTTCTATTGGAACATATTTGTTCTTTGTATCACCGAGTCCAAGTTGACCACGATTATTATATCCTCAAGTGTAAAGATCATCATCTACAATGGCGGCACTACTATTATTTCCCATTGAAATTTGTTCAACTGTTTTTCCAGAAAAAGCTTGTACTTTTGTAGGTGTATGTTTATCTGCTCTGCTATCAATCCCAAGTTGACCATAATAATTATCTCCTCAAGTATAAAGATCACCGTCTACAATGGCAGCAGTACTATTACGTCCTACAGAAATATCTTCAATATTTCCTGCTGGCAAAGTTGTCACTTCTGTGGGAACTTTTCTATCATCAGTATCATCGAGCCCTAGTTGACCATCAGAATTAAACCCTCAAGTATAAAGATGATCATTTTCTCCATCATTTATTACTGCTGCAGTAGAATAATATCCCATTTCAATTTCTTCAATTGAATAATCTGGAAATTCATTTTCATATTCTTCCATAGTATCAAGTTCTTCTTCACTAAGACTAGAACTACTACTAGCAGGTTCCGTGCTAGTAGTAGTTCTAGTAGAAGATGAAGTCATAGAAGAAAACCCATTTCCTAAAGAAATAGATATTGCAGCTAATCCTAATAAACTTATTAAATATTGTTTTTTCATTTCTATTTCCTTTCTTTTAAAATATTTTTAATTAAACAAGTTAAAACATAAAAGTAATGTAACTACATTTAAACTAATAATTCTGAACTTATAAATAAACTAATAATTCTAAACTTGTAAAACCAATAATGCTAATTTAGTAACTAAAACTTAACATTATTATCACAAATTAAATTATATTACAATAATTAATAAGTACATAAATAAATTAAATTAAATAATAACCTTAAAATAAAAAAAGAAGAACCTCAATTCTTCTTTTTTATTTAATATTTAAAGCTATTAAACTTTATTTGTATTATATTTTTTAAATAGATAAATTAATGTTCCACTCATGATTGCAACCACTAATATAACAGCAACTGATATTCCAGCAATTGTTCATGCTCCGAGTTTATTATTATTTCCTAATAAGTGACCGAGTTCTACTTCAATTGCTTCTAATTCTGCTTTTTCAGAATGAGTATTTGTTGTTGTTGATGATAATGGTTCTTCAAATATTTTAGTTCCATATTCAATTGCAATTGAATAACCATCAAGATCTGGACTACCATTAGCATTTTTTTCACCAATGTATTCTTTTGTTCATATATCATAAGTTATTTCATTAGCATCATTAGCTTGGTTTAGTTGGGCACCAATATGTTCTGTATGAATTCTTTGTTCATCTTTTACAAAATAAACATCTGTTACTTCTGAACCATTAGTGTCAATTGTTCCTTTAACATTTAAAATATCATCATTAAAGTCAACTTTAACATGATGAAGTGCAGATAACTCAGGTGCTACATTTTCTTCATTGAAATCATTTACATCAACTTCTGCTTGTGTACCATCGCTCATGTTGGCAATTATAGTTGTATCATTGTATTCTTGATTTGCTGCTAATTTATTAGTAGTTAAAGTATCACTTACTAATTTTGAAGTTGCAAGTTCATTTTCACCATTCATTCATTTAACTTCTGTTACATGTACATCTTCACCATTTGCACTTTTACCTAAGTCAATATTATAATCAACACTTGCTGCAGTTGGACTAATAATATTAACATTGCCAGCAGTAATTGTTGATTCTTCTGCTGCAGATCAAGTTCTAAAAGGATTAATTGTTTCTTCTATTATGGATCCATTGCTCATTTCTGCAACTATAGATGTACGAGCATAAAATTGATTTGGTGCTAATTCATCAGTTACTAAAGTGTCACTTGCTTTATTTGAAGTTGCAAGTTCATCATCACCATTCATTCATTTAACATCAATTACATGTACATCATCACCATTTGCGTCTTTACCTAAATTCACATTATAAGCAACACTTGCTTCAGTTGGACTAATAATATTAACAGCCTCTGCAATAATTGTTGATTCTTCTGCTGCAGATGAAGTTTTAAAATGACTAATTATTTCTTCGTTTGTTGTAGTTCCATCACTCATTGTTGCAACTATAAATGTACGACCATAAAATTGGTTTGGTGATAATTCATCAGCTGTTAAAGTATCACTTGCTTTAGTTGAAGTTGCAAGTTCATCTTCACCATTCATTCATTTAACTTCTTCTACAGTTACATCATTACCATAATTGTTTAATCCAAGAGTTACATTATAACCAACGCTTGCTTCAGTTGGACTTTTAACATCAACTTTTCCAGTTTCACTAATTGTTGAAGGTATTGCTGCAGATTCAGTTTTAAAATTTTCAACTTTGACTACATTTGTACTTGTTTTATCACTCATTCTTGCAATAATAGTTGTATTTCTATAGTGCATATATGGGTCTAAATCAGAAGCTTCTAAAATTCCACTTTCAGTTGATGAAGTTGCAATAGCTTCACCACGGTACATTCAACTAACTTCTTCTACAGTTACATCATTGGCTCATACATCTAATCCAGGTGTTACTTCATAACTAACACTTGCTTCTGCTGATCCATTAACTTCAACAACTCCAATTTCATTAATAGTTGAATCAATTGCACCTGGTTCCATTGTAAATAGGTTTACATCTATTGGAGCAACATCAGATTTATCACTTACAGTTACTTCAATTGTTGTTTTTTCATAAGATTGATTTGGCGCTAATTCATTAGTTGTTAAAGTATCACTTACTTTATCTGAAGTTGCAAGTTCAGCTTCACCATTCATTCATTTAACTTCTTCGACTGTTACAGGATTTCCTCATACATCTGTTCCAAGTTCAACATTATAATGAATAGTTGCTTTTGTAGAATTAATTACATTAACGTTTTCACTTGTAACTACTGTTTGTTCTTTTGCAGAATCCATTGTAAATGAGTTCACCGTTGTTTTTGTATCATAATCTCCATTATCTTCATTAAACATTGCAATTAGTTGTGTATCACCATAAACTTTATTTGGTTTTAAATTTTCTGTTGCTTTTAAAGTTCCAGACATTTCAGTTGAACTAGCAAGCAATATATCATCATTAGCATGATCTACCCATCTAACTTCATCAAAAGTTAAAGGATTTCCCATTTGATCTGTTCCAGAAGTTACTTTATAATCTACTGTTGCTCTAGTAGAACTTTTAACAGCAACATCTCCGCTTTGTTTAATTATTGGTTTAGATTGTACTCCTTGAAGAGTAAATTCACCTTCATCAATTCCTGCTGAACATTTAACATTTCCAGCTTCATCTTTATAATTTAAATCAATACTATATGTATATTCACCATATTCTGAATCTATTATAAAAGTAGATTCACCTTGTCAGTTATTTCCTTCAATGTTTTTTGGTGTTGAAAAATTATTATTATGATAACCTTCTTCATTAACTACAATAATATCAGCACTTTCTACATCAACACTTGTTTCAAATTCATATTCAATTTTAACTTCTTTAGAGTTTGTATCTATTGATGCTACTTCCGATGAAACATTAACTAAATAAGGTGTTTCTCACATTTTTACAGGAGCATTTTGATTTGAATTATTTCCAAGTCCAAGTTGGCCATCATCATTGCGTCCTCAAGTATAAAGAACATCACTTGTTCCATTATTTACTATTGAAGTAGAATAGTAATCACCCGCAGAAATTTGTTCAATATCTCCTTTTGGTAATAACCCAACGTTATGAGGAGTGCCATCATAACTACCATCAGTAAAGTCTTCTCCAAGCCCAAGTTGGCCATAATCATTATATCCTCAAGTATAAAGTTCATCACTTGTTCCTTCAGTTACAACTGCCATACTAAAATAATCACCTAAAGAAATTTGCTCAACATTACCTATATTATTTAAAGGCTTAACTGGCTGAGCAGAATTAATTGGAGCACCTTTTCATCCAAGTCCTAGTTGACCATAATCATTTCTTCCTCAAGTATAAAGTTTTCCATCTACAATAGCAGAAGAAACTGCAAGCCCAAGAGAAATTTCTTCAATGTTTCCATTAGGTAAAGTTCTTACATTTGATGGATAAGGATGTCTAGCACCATCTTGAGTATTAACACCAAGTTGACCATGACCATTTGCACCTCAAATTCACATTTCATCATCTATTACTACTGCACTATTATAAAAGCCCATTTCAACTTGTTCAATATTTCCAACAGGTAGTTTTGAAACTTTTACAAAAGAAGAATTAAATTTATCGTTAGAAGTTATATATCCTAGTTGTCCATGATTATTTGACCCACTAGTATAAAGATAATCATTTGCTGATTGTGAGGACTCATAATCAACTACTACCCCGGTAGTATAATCTCCTGCAGAAACTTGTTCAATTTCACTATCTCCAATTCCATATGTTACATGTGTAGGAGTACTATAATCTTTTTGAGTACTTGATAACCCTAGCTGCCCAAAATCATTGCTTCCTCAAGTATAAAGATCACCTTCTACAATTGCAGCACTATGATGATCTCCAAGAGAAATATCTTCAATATCTCCCTCAGGTAAATCTGCTTTCTGAGGAGTTTTATAATCTTTATGATTACCTACCCCAAGTTGACCGGAGGTATTTAGCCCCCAAGTATATAGTGAATCTTTTTCTCCATCATTAACTATTGCTGCACTATGCGTCTCCCCAGCTTCGATTTGTTCAATAGAATAATCAGGAAATTCATTTTCATATTCTTCTAGAGTATTAAGTTCTTCTTCACTAAGACTAGCACTAGTATTAGTAGACTCCTCACTAACTGGATTAGAGGGTGATGAAGTCATAGAAGAAAAACTATTTCCTAAAGAAATAGATATTGCAGCTAATCCTAATAAACTTATTAAATATTGTTTTTTCATTTCTATTTCCTTTCTTTTAGAAATATTTTTAATTAAGTAAGTTAATATCAATTAACTTACTTAATTAGTTTATTTTCTTCTAAAATCTTTAAAATAAATTTTATAACAATATATGAATAGGCAAGTAATTTTAATTAATAAAGCAAGTCCAAAAAATAATGTTAATACATTATGACAATGATTATGAACTTAGAGAATTAATAGTGAAAATAATAAGATAAAATTTATCACTAAATCGTTGCACCTAATTATATTACAAACATAAAAAATATACAAATATCTACTATGATAGACTATAAAAATAATTAAATTTCTACTTGTTAAAAAATAAAAATTACAAAACAGAAATAGTCTATTAATCTTCTTGAAATAAGTAAAAACAACAAAAATTGAGATAAATATCACTATTTGTATATACATTTTCCATTTTTTTTTTTTTTTGCTTTCAGCATAATATTATTAGAATTGTAGGGCAAATATACCTACAGGTATCCTTATAGGAAAGAAAGGAAAATAAGTAACAAAATTATGAAAAAACAATATTTAATAGGTTTGTTAGGACTAACGGCAGTATCTGTTCCACTTGGAAATAGTTTGTTAAATAGTGCTAATTTTTCAATTAATACAAAACCCACTTCTTCTAGTACAGGAATTGCTATTAATGATGACAAAAGCAGTGTATCTGTTTTTGATATTAATGGTAATGAAAAAGCTGGTAAAGGTGATACATTAGCATCAATTAAAATTAGCGCAACTTACATTGCAGCTGATAGAGACAATTTAGAAGCAATTGATCTAGATAATGATTTATTGCATTTTTATTATGCATCAGAAGCTGGAAATTCAGTTGACTTAAGTTATACACAACTTAATGAAAATGGTGAATATACAAAAAATGAAGATGGAGGAGAATTTAAACTTTCAATTGATTCTGAAGAAGATGCTGATTTAACAGTTAATGATAAAAACATTTGAGATTATGAACTCCAAAATAACAATGCCTTTGCAGTAACAACAGATGCAACAAAAATTGGTAAAGAAGACGTATTTGAAGAAGAAATTGGTGAAATTAAAATTAATGATAAAGTAGTAGATAATAGCATTTCTGCTATAGTTGAAACACTTAGTGAACCAAAACAAGTTTCGCCAACTTCAGAAAGCGTTAAATATAACGTAACCCCCGGAAAAGATGCATCTGGTAAAGAAGATGTACCAGTTACTAGTGTTAAATGAGTTACAAGTTCATGAAATGAAAAAGACAAAAATGATGATAATGTACTTGCAATAAATGATACTGACCTTTCTGGTGAAGGAACACTAATAGCTAAAGACTTAAATTCCTTTGAAGATTATAATAATACAAAAATAGTTGCTTTAAGTGGTGATGATTATTCAGACCCAGCAGAAGTTAATGATTTTAAAACAATGTCAGCACAAACAGATTCTGAAATCATTGCTGATGAAGAAACATTAGAAGTTAATAAAGAGAGTGCTAGTATTGAATATAGTGTAACTCCTGGAAATGATGACTTTGGAGATGAAGTAACTATTTCAAATGTTAAATGAGTTACAAGTGAAGGTGATGTACTTGCAGAAGGTGAAGATGGTGCAACCAGTGGAACTTTAGAAGCTAAAGAGTTGACACCAGGGACAGAATATAGTAATACAAAAATAGTTGCTACATCAAGTGATGTAAATCATCAACCAGAAGATGTAGTTATTAGACCTTTTACAACTAATTCAGGACAAGAAGATTCAGAAATTATTGTTGATGATGAAGTTAATGTAATTAGTCCTACTGAAGCTAACATTGATTTTAGTATAAATGAAGGACAAGATGAACATGGTGACGACGTAACTATTTCAGATGTTAAATGAGTTACAAAAGATGATGTTGAACTTGCAAAAGCTAAAGATGGTGAAACAACTTTAACTGCAAAAAATTTAGATCCTTACACAGATTATAAAAATACAAAAATAGTTGCTACATCAAGTGATGGACATGATCCAAAACCAGAAAAAGTACCTAATTTTAAAACTGATTCACTAAAAGAAGATGCAATTATTACTGCAAATGAAGTTACAGTTAATCCAACTGATGTAACAGTTTCATATAGTATTAGTGGACAAGATGATTGAGGAAACTTTGTAGAAGTTAAAGAAGTTAAATGAATAAGTAAAACTAATGGTCAAGTTATTGGATCAGAAGTAAATCCTGAACTTGTTGATGGTGTTGGGACTTTAACAACAAATGTTGAATTAGAACCTAACATGCTTTATAATACAAAATTAATAGCAACAACAACAGATACTAATACAAAATTAGATAGTACTACTTCAACTGATGTTGAACCATTTACAACAAAAATGCAAGAGAATTCAATAATTACTCCATATGAAGTTGAAAGTAATGGAACTAGCGCAACAGTTTCATATAGTGTTAGTGGACAAGATAATCAAGGAAACCCTATAAAAGTTAAAGAAGTTAAATGAATAAGTAAAACTAATGGTCAAGTTATTGGATCAGAAGTAAATCCTGAATTTATTAATGGTGTAGGAACTTTAACAACAAATGTAGAATTGCAACCTAATACAGATTACAATAATACAAGTTTAGTAGCAACAACAGATGCTAGTGTAAATAACACTATTTGAGCTGATGTAGAACCATTTACTACTGGTGAAAAAGAAGAATCTGTTGAACCTATTGAACCTAAAGATCCAGACATTAAAGTTAGTGAAGAAGTTCTAATGTCAGAAGATTATAGTGAAGCAAAAATTGGTTATAGTATAGAACATGGACTTCATAGTGATGAAAGTGGAACATCTACAGAAATTGAAAGAATAGAATGATTTGCTGCAGATGGAGAAATACTTGCTGATGAACATGAAAATAGTGTTACTAATGGAAGAGTAACATTAGGATCTATAACAGCAACAGACTTGAAACTAGATACTGATTATGAAGATACTTACATTATAGTAACTATGAATGATGACTCAACTGATAGAGAAGAAGTTAGTACTTTTTCAACTAAAGCTGGTGCACCTATAGTTCCAGATAACACTGATGGCCTTGGCGGATGAGCAATTTTTGGAATAATTGTTGCAACCCTAAGTATCGTTGGAATTATTGGATATGGTGGATATTATCTATACAAAAAATATATGCCTAGTAAAGCATAATAATTATTAATATTAAAACTTAATATAAACTTAAAAACAGGACTGTGAGTTCTGTTTTTTTACATATAAATAAAGATATAATTATATTTATAAGACTAAATAAGTTTATAAGAAAGGAAAATAAACTAAAGAATATGAAAAAACAATATTTAATTGGTTTATTAGGAGTAGCAGCAGTGTCTATTCCTATGGGAACTAGTTTATTAAATACGACTAATTTATCTATTGAAACTAAATCAGAAAAAGTTGAAACTGGAATCGTTCTTAATGAAGAAAAAAGCAATATATATGTTACTGATGATAATAATTCAGAAGTAAGTAAAGGTGACATGATCGATGCAATTGAACTTGATGCTACTTATGATAAAGAAAAAAATCCTGATGTAACTTTTAATAATGAAGATTCATTATTAATTTATTATTCAGATACAAGTAATGCACATTGATCAGTATCATATAAAAGCATTAATAAATATTTTGCAGATGATGCTGATGGTGATGGAGTTGTAGAAGGATTTACATCTTCTGATGCTAATGGTGGAGACCCTGCTACTTTTTCTGCTAGTATTGATTTTGAAAATGATGCAGAATTATACCCTTATACCGAAGGTTTAGATAAGGGTCAATCAAAAATATGAAATCATCCAATTGCAGATGCTGAACCATATAACTTAAGTACCACTGGAACTTGAACTGTTGATGGTAAAACAAAAGAGGATGAATTTAAAATTGGACCCATTAGTATTGAACTCGGTTTTAAAGATTCAGTTGTAGGTGATGCAAATGTTAAAGATATAACTGCAACAAGTGCAACCATTGAATATACTGCTGAACCAGGAAGAGATCTTTTTGGAAATGATGTAACAATTGAATCAGCAACATTATATGATAATAGCAAACCAGATGGGGAAGTTTTGGGAATCCAAGACAATTCTAAAGAAGGAATTATTAAAGTTAGTGATTTAACACCTGGTACAGATTATGATAAAGCAGAAGTACGTGTGAAATTTTCAAATGCATATTGACCAATAACAACTCCAGTTGAAGATTTAATCACACAAGATGCAGAAACTGTAGCACCAAGCGTGGCTATTGATAATCAAGTAATAACAGAAGATACTGCAACTATTGATTATACAATTGAACAAGGATCTAATGAACAAACTGCTCCTTATGTAATTAAAAGTGTTCAATGAATGACCGCAGATGGATTAGAAGCTTTCCAAGGTTCAGAAGCAATAACTAATGGTGAAACTACTGGAACTTTAGAAATAAAAGATTTAGACCCAGGAATAACTTATGATGAATCAGAAATACTTGTAACATTTGAAGAAACAGCAGATATTACAGCTAGTATTAGTGAATTTACTACAATAGCACTTGATAAAGAAGCACCAACTATAACTTCATCAATAAATGAAGAAATGACAACCGCAACTAGTGTTACATTTGATTATGAAGCAACTGATGGACAAGATTCACATGGTAATCCTTATTTCCTAGCTGAAGTTGAAATATTTGATGCAGATTATAACTCAATGGGTACACTTGGCACTGCAGATGCAACTGAAGCAGAAGCCTTAGCATTAGAAGACTCAATAACTATTGAAGGTTTAGAAGCTAATACAACTTATGAAGGTTGAACAATGGAAGCAACATTTATTGATTCTATTGATGCTGCTCATCCACATGAAGTAGAAGATGTTTCAATAGAAACATTTACAACATTAAAAGATGGACTTGGAGGATGAGCAATCTTTGGAATAATTGTTGGAGTTGTTCTTCTTGTTGGAATTATTGGATATGCAGGGTATTATTTATATAAAAAATATGCTCCTAAAAAAGCTTAATAATTCTTAATCTTAAAAACTTAAAAAACAGAACTTGGTTCTGTTTTTTTTATATAAACTAATGATAAAATTAAAATATAAGTTAAGAATGCAAATAAATTTATAAGAAAGGAAAATAAACATAGCAATATGAAAAAACAATATTTAATTGGTTTACTAGGACTAACGGCAATAGCTGTTCCTATGGGAAATAGTTTGTTAACCACTCATCCAACTGAAATTACTCCAATATATGAAGATAACGGACTAGACACTGGAATTACTATTGAAAATGATAGTAATGTTGGTGTTCTTGATAATGACCATAATGGAGAAGCAAGTGCCGGTGATACAATTGATGAAATATATTTTCATACAACTTTTGAAATGCCTGATCCAGTTGAATTTAAGGTAATTCAACCAAAAGATACAGGGTTAAATATTTATGAAGAAGGCGAACAAGAAGAACCTATTTGATCTGAAACATATAAAAGTATTACAGAACTTGATAGTGATAGACATGATGGTCCCGCTTTAACTATTGATGTTAATTCAAAAGAAAACCCTAGTTCATGGCTTTGAATTCAAGAACTAAAAGATGATAGTACAAAATTTATGGTAACAGCAGAAGGGATTGAACCTAATAGCGGCCAAACAATTGATGACCTAACAGAAAATTATGTAGGAGAAATAAATATCACTTCAATTGCTTCTGAATTAAAACCAACAATTGAAATTACAAGTGGTGAAGATGTTTTAACTACACCAACAACAGCAAAAGTAGATTATAAAATTACTTCTGGAACTGATGTTGATGGAAAACCAGTAGAATATCCTCCCGAAAGTGTTGAATGAATAAATGTAGAAAATAATAATGATGCTTTTGAAACTACAATTACAAATGAAGCCACTATAGATGGAGTAACCACAGGTACAATAACAGCAAATAATTTAATAGGAGATAAAGAATATCCTACTACAATGTTATCAACAACAATGAGCGATGGGATAACAACTGCTGACACTGGTAATATTCCTTTTGAAACACCAACCGGGCAAAGTAATTCTAAAATTACTAGTGCAGAAGCATCAAATCAAGATAAATTTAGTACAGATATTGACTACAATATTGCATTAGGTACAAATGCTGATAATTCACCAGCAGAAGTAACAAAAATTACGTTAACTGATGATGGTGATAAAGACAATGTACTTTATGAAAGTGATGAAACATTAACTCAACCTAATGAAAATGGTGATGGAACAATTAGTGTAGAAGAATTAAAATCTGACCACACATATAGTACAACTCTAACTATTGAAACAACTGAGGGATCTAACCCAATTAAAGAAGGGATAGCTATTCAAACATTAACAGCAAAAACACCTTCAACAATTACTAGTGCAGAAGCATCAAATCAAGATAAATTTAGTACAGATATTGACTACAATATTGCATTAGGTACAAATGCTGATAATTCACCAGCAGAAGTAACAAAAATTACGTTAACTGATGATGGTGATAAAGACAATGTACTTTATGAAAGTGATGAAACATTAACTCAACCTAATGAAAATGGTGATGGAACAATTAGTGTAGAAGAATTAAAATCTGACCACACATATAGTACAACTCTAACTATTGAAACAACTGAGGGATCTAACCCAACTAAAGAAGGGATAGCTATTCAAACATTAACAGCAAAAACACCTTCAAAAATTACTAGTGCAGAAGCATCAAATCAAGATAAATTTAGTACAGATATTGACTACAATATTGCATTAGGTACAAATGCTGATAATTCACCAGCAGAAGTAACAAAAATTACGTTAACTGATGATGGTGATAAAGACAATGTACTTTATAAAAGCGATAAAACATTAGCACAACCTGATGAAAATGGTGATGGAACAATTAGTGTAGATAGTTTAGAATCTAACCACACATATAGTACAACTCTAACTATTGAAACAACTGAAGGATCTAACCCAACTAAAGAAGGGATAGTTATTCAAACATTAACAGCAGAAACACCTTCAACAATTACTAGTGCAAGCGCATTAAAACAAGATAAATTTAGTACAGATATTGACTACAATATTGCATTAGGTACAAATGCTGATAATTCACCAGCAACTGTAACTGAAATTACATTAACTGATGAGGCAAATGAAGGTGTACTTTATAAAAGCGATAAAACATTAGAACAACCTGATGATGAAGGAAACGGAACAATTAGTGTAGAAGAATTAGAATCTGACCACACATATAGTACAACTCTAACTATTGAAACAACTGAAGGATCTAATCCAGCTGAAAAAGGGATAGCTGTTCAAACATTAACAGCAGAAGAAGATTCAACAATTAAAATAAATGGTGTGGAAACAGAAGACACATCTGCAACAATTAATTATGATGTAGAACTTGGTAAAACTTCTACTTATGATGATATAACTTTTGATCAAGTTGAATGAATTGATACTGATAATGATGTAACTATTGCAAAAGAAGAAAGTCCTCAAGCAATAGAAGGTAATACATATTCATTAAAAACAAGTGAAGAGTTAAAAGCTAATACACCTTATCATACAAAATTAGTTTTAACTTTATCAGGAGTAGAACAAGAAATAACTGTTGATGAATTTACAACAAAAGAACATGCTAGCCAAGAAGATTCAACAATGGTTCCTACATTAAACAAAGATAAAACAACAGCAACAAGTGTTACATTTGATTATGTTGCAACTGAAGGAACAGATGCTTATGGTGATGCTTATAATTTAACAACAATCCAAATAGTTGATTCAGAAGGAAATGAAATGGCTATTCTTAACAATGAAGAAGGTTTAAAATTAGAAGGATCAATAATTGTTGAAGATTTGACTGCCGATACAACATATGATGGTTGAACAATGATATCAACATTTACTAATTCTAATGCTGATCATGATGATGATATTATTGAAGCTAATCTTGAAGAAGTTTTAACATTAAAAGATGCATCTCTTGGAGTAGGAGCAATTATTGGAATAATTGCCGCAGTATTGTTAATTATTGCAGCTCTTGCTGCTGGATTAACTTATCTAGCAAATAAAGCTAAACCAAATAAAGCTTAATAATTCTTAACAAAAAAACAGAACTTAGTTCTGTTTTTTTTATTATCTAGGATATTGATAAAATAATATTAATATAGAAAATCAATTTTAGAAAAGGAAATAAATAATAAGCACATGAAAAAACAATATTTAATTAGTTTATTAGGAGTTGCTGCTTTAACAATTCCACTTGGAAGTAGTTTATTAAATAATAATAATTTTTCTCTCATTAATTATGAAACAAAGACTAAACAAGATTTAAATAATGAAAATAGAGAAGAAATAATTATTTCTGATCAAGAAAATCCACATAATATATCTCTTACTACAAGTGATGTAACTACGTGTATAGCTGATGTAACAAAAGGCGGCGAAGAAAGTAAAAAACAAAAAGTAACAGTTGATTTTACAATTACTTCTGATGGTTTTATAACAGAAGAAAATATTAAAGAAGTAAAATGATTAAATGGTGATAATAGTTCTCTTAGTGAAAAAACAATTAAACCAACTTATGAAGACTCATCTGATGGATCTATTAATGGTCATGTTGCTATTTCACTTTCAGAGTCAGGCACCAATTATGCTACTTTTAATAATTCCTATGAAGATGCAAAATTACAAGTTACAATTGATGATAATGGAACTGATTACATTGCAACAGCTAATGCTGGTTTTGTAACCTTTGATGATGAATTTTCAGGTATCACAAATCTTAGAATTGATCTAGATAATGGAATTTTAGAAGCTAATGGTTCAACTAAAAATGACCCTAAATTATTAAATGGTGATGGAACAACAACTACTGATGATGCTTTTGCTAATTCAATAGCTATAGATGATATATATCTTATCAATATAGTTACAGAAGAAGTTGCTGGCCATTCTAAAATTGACCAAGATAATCAAAAATCACCAGAAAATACAGAATATTCAATTTATACTGCTGACTATAAAAGTGAAATAGATAATTGAAAAGATAGTGATACACTTGGTGAAGAAATTGGTTGAAGAAACTATCAATTACAATTTAATGGTTCGGTTATGACTGATGAAAATTCAATGATTGATTTTACCTATACTGATGGTTTAAGTATTTTTGCTAGAGAAAATAGTGAGTTAGTTACATATGATGAAGATTTATCATATTTACTTTATCCCAGTGATCCAAATGGTCTTAAAGTAGGAATAATAACTGGATCAATTGCTGGACTTTTAATCATTACAGGAGTTATTGGTTCTGGTGGATATTATTTATATAAAAAACACCAAGCATAATAATCTTAATCCTTAACATAATATAAATTAAAAGCAGAACTCCCGTTCTACTTTTTTATATGTAATTAATGTTAAAAATATTATTATAAGGCTTAAAAGGGTTTTAAAAAAGGAAGGTAAATTTGTAAATATGAAAAAACAATATTTAATTGGTTTATTGGGCTTAGTTGCAGTATCTATTCCACTAGGAAATAGTTTATTAAGTTCAACTAATAATCAAGAATTACAAACTAATAATACTCAAAAAACAGATATGACCGTAACGCAACAACCATATGATATTACGGAAACGTCTGCAAGTATTGATTATGATATTGAACCATATTTAATGAGTGGAACACATAACACTTATGATGAAATTAATACTATTACCTGATATGAAGATGATAGTAGAGAAAATGAACTTGCTAGTAAAGATTATACTAATATAAATGATGTTAATAAACAAGAATCAGTAGTAGGTACTTTAGTAACTGATGAACTAATAAAAGAAGAAACTTATAATACAATTCTTGTTTTAGATTATCAAGATGTCAAAGCTGGTAAAGATAAAGAAATAGAAGAAATTATAACTCCTTTTGTTCCAACAGCAGAACAAGCAGAAATGACGGTAACAATACCAGGTCAAAATGAGGGCGATGACTGTAAAAATGGGTGCATAGAAGAAACAGCAGCAAGGGTTGAATTTGTAGTTACAGGTCAATCAAAACCAATAACAGCTGCATTAATAGATCCTAAAACAGATGAAAATTTTGGTGACACATCAACAACACATCTTAAAAATGGTACACATTCGGGAGCTTTTCATCCACATAATCTAACACCAAATACAAAATATCATGCAAGAATTGATGTAACCTTTTCTGATCCTGATGAAAATATAGTTGGAGAAGGTCAAGGTAATGATGTTGATTTTACTACACTTCCTAATGAAGTAACACAACCAACCGTAACTACAACTGTTGGAACTGTAGATGAAACTACTGCAACAGTTAGTTATGAAATTAACCCTGGAGTAGATAGTCATGACAAACCCTTTATAATTCAAAAAGTTGAATGAATAAATGAAAGCGACAAGGACCTTCCAATTAATGTGCCAGCTGCAAATATAGATGGTGAAACTGAAGGAGAATTTACTGCAACAGGACTAGAACCTGGTGAAACATATAAAGCATCAATTGAGGTAACCCTTACTAATTCGTTAGGGCATGATACTACTGATGATACAAGCCAGCCTGAATGAACTAATAAAATAACTAGTGATGTTACATTTACAACAGCTGAAGCTGAACTAGTAATCCCAACAATAACCACATCACTAGAAACTGTAACTCAAGAAAAAGCACAAGTTAGTTATGAAATTGATCCTGGAACAGACGAACATGCTAAACCTTTTTTAATTAAGAGTGTTAACTGAGTAGAAATAACTGATGATGAACCAGAAGATAATTTATTCTTTTCTGATGATGATGGTTTTGTTTCACCAAAACCAAATAAAGATGGTAAAACTAATGGAGAATTTACTGTAGAAGGATTAAAACCAGTTACAACTTATAATACTGAAATTATTGTAACCTATACTGATTCAGATGGAAATAATGAAAAAAGTGATGTAACTTCTCCTGTTGAATTTACTACAGATGCTTATGATAAAATAACTCCAACAATTGCAGCAAGTGTTGCTGAAACTACAATAGATAGTGCTACATTTAATTATGGATCAAATGGTGGAGAAGATTCTGAAGGTATTGCTTACTATTTAGCAGAAGTTCAAATGTTTGATAATGAAGGAGAATTAGTGGGTAGTATCGGTGCTGAAGATGCAATTATAGATGATAAATTGGATTTAAATGGAACAATGACTATTGAAGGTCTTGATGCAGATACAACTTATGATGGATGAACAATGGAAGCAACATTTACTCATTCTGAAAATGATAATCATTCTCGTGAAGCAGAAACAGCTATTATTGGACAATTCACAACCTTAAAAGATGGACTTGCTTGATGAGCTATTCTTTTAATAGTGCTCGCAGTTCTACTTCTACTTCTATTACTTTTATTACTATTACTATTCCTTTTTAGAAAAAAAGATAAAGAAGAATATGAAGAAATAATGGTATTTACAGCAGAATAAATACAAAATTATAAAAATAATACAACAAAAGAAATAAAGTTAAAGAATCTTATTAATTATCAATATAAAATAAAAACAGAACTTAGTTCTGTTTTTATTTTATATTTTATTTTTTTACTTCTAATTTTGAATTAAACTCACTAGTTATTAAACCAGCAAGGTCTTTTTTTGATCAATTGTATAATCCATAAAAAGAATTAACAAGAAAAATAATTGCCAACAATGAATACATTAAAAATAGAGTCATCATTACTAAATCATTATGAAGTCCAAAAAAGATAGTTACCAAAATAAAAAATGGTACTTTAATTAAATTACAAATTAAAAATAAGATAAAAGTACCTTTATAACGAAGCAAACTTAGTAGCATTGCACACATTACTATCGAAGCAATTATTGCCCCTATAACTGTATAAACAATTCATCATTTTTGAAAGTTATCTCCATTAAAATTTGAAAAATAAAAAATGAAAAAAGAAGCAAGAATAATAAAGACAATTGAACATATACTTGCAATAAATCACTCTTTTTTCCCCATTGTTCTAATTTCTATATAAGCATTATTTTCGGTGTTATATTTCTTTTTATAATTTCAAGTATAACCTGAAATTAAAAGCAATAAGGGAATTAAAATTACATTTACAAAAGCAAGTGCATATAACCCAGAATGATAAAATCCTGCTCCATATAATATTGCATCAAAAATTAATAAAATTCAAGCATACTTTCATTTTTTAGCAAGTAAAACAGCAGCAATAATTCCAAAAGTAACATCAAATCAAATTAAAATAATTCAAAAATTATCTTCACTTTTAAGATCTGGAACTAAAGAAAAATAAAGGATAAGGACTAAAGTTGAACCTAAAAATCCAACAAATAAAAGAACAACTTCAATCAAAGTTATTTCTTTATATATTTTTTTGTCAAATGAGCTAATGATTTTATTAAGCATTAATTAATCAGATCTATATTCCATGATAAAAGGAGTATTTTCAACTACCACATATTGGCCGTTTTTAATTCCTTTTTTAGCAAGTTGTTCAATATAACCTTTTGATTTTAATTTATTATATATTCTTCATTGATTTTCTGAAGTAGAAATAGGAATTCTTTTTGCTCAGTACTGAGTATATTGGTTTGTAATATATCAAATGTCTTCTTCATTTCTAACAATTAAAGGGTCACTTTCATCATCGGTTTGATGTTTGATTACAACAAAATCATCATTATCTACTAAATCAATAACTGCTTGTTCTTCTTGATTTCTTAAGTTTACAATTTGTAAACTAATTTCATCAAGGAGTTCTTTAAGTCCTTTTTGTTGCATTGATGAAATAAAGAAAAGTTTTACATCTTTACCAAATTCCTTTTGAATTCAAGTTTTAATTTCTTCATCAATAAGATCAGCTTTAGTAATTACAATAAGTTCTGGAAGAACACTTAATTTTAAGGAATAAGTTTTTAATTCATTTCTTAAGTTATCATATTTTACTTTATAATCTTCACCTTCGCCATCAATCATATGCAAGATTAATTTAGTCCGGGAAAGGTGTTTTAAAAACTCATGTCCCATTCCTTTATTTTCACTTGCACCTTCAATTAATCCGGGCAGGTCAGTAACAACAAAATCAACTCCATTATGTTTTACTTGCCCAAGTTGGGGAATTAAAGTTGTAAATTGATAATCTGCTATCTTAGGTTTAGCATTACTAACTACACTTAAAAAAGTAGATTTACCTGCATTAGGATAGCCAAGAAGGCCAATGTCTGCAAGAACTTTTAAATTCATTTGGACTTCCATCCAATCAGGTTCTTCTCCAAGTTCATACATCATAGGAGTGGTATTTTTTGATGACTTGAAAGAAGCGTTCCCTCTTCCACCTTGGCCACCTTGTTCAGCAAGATAAAGTTGGCCATCAAAAACAAGATCAGCTTTTTTTGTTTCGTTAAAAACTAATTCAGTTCCAGTTGGAACAGGAATTATTAGATCTTCTCCCCTTGCTCCAGTCATATTATTTTTAGCTCCGTTAACTCCATTTTCTGCTTTAAATAAAGTTTTACCTCTAAAGTTTAATAAAGTGTTTTGATTTTTATCTGCAAGGAAAAAAATGGAACCACCATTTCCACCATGTCCACCGGAAGGTCCACCATGTTCAACATATTTTTCACGGTGAAAACTATTCATGCCATCGCCTCCGCGACCAGCTCTGATTTTTATATATGCTTGGTCTATAAAAGTAACTTGTTTCATATTATTATTAATTATACTTAAAAATATATTCCTTATTTTTTGTCTTGTTTCAAAACAGCAACAAAGGCATCTTGAGGTAAATGAACTTTTCCAATTGCTTTCATTTTCTTTTTCCCTTTTTTCTGTTTTGAAAGCAATTTTTGTTTTCTAGTAATATCTCCTCCATAAAGATATCCTGTTACATCTTTACGATAGGCTTTAATAGTTTCTCTTGCAATAATTTTTCCACCTATTGCTGCTTGAATAGGCACTTCAAAATTATGTCTTGGGACAATGTCTTTTAGTTTTAAGCAAAGATCTCTTCCTGCATAATAAGCTTTTGATCTTGCCACAATTAAACTTAAAGCATCAATTGGATCTCCTGCTAAAAGAATTTCTAATTTTACTAGGTCTCCTACTTTATAACCAATTTGTTCATAATCAAAAGAAGCATATCCTTTTGAAATTGACTTAATTGCATTAAAGAAATTAAAGACAATTTCTCCAAGGGGAATTTCATAAATAAGTGCATTCATTGAATCAGATAAAATATCTAATTGTTTATAATTTCCTCTTTTTTCATGAATGTATTCAATTAATTTACCTACATATTCTTGTGGAGAAAAAATTGATAATTTAACATAAGGTTCTTCAATTTTTACAATAAGTCCACGATCTGGAAAAGAAGCTGGATTATGTAAATATTCTACTTTTCCATTAGTTTTTGTAATTTTATAGATTACAGAAGGAGCTGTTGCAATAATGGGAATATCAAATTCTCTTTCAACTCTTTCTTGGATAATTTCCATATGAAGTAATCCTAAAAAACCAATTCTAAATCCAAAACCTAAGGCAGTGGAAGTTTCTTTTTCATAAGAAAGCGAAGAATCTGAAAGAGAAATTTTATCAAGTGCACTTTCAAGTAATTTATATTTTTCTGTATCTACTGGATAAAATCCAGAAAAGACCATTGGTTTCATTGGTTTATAACCAGGAAGGGGATTTACATCTTTTTCACCCACATGAGTTATAGTATCTCCAATAGCAACGTCTTTAATATCTTTTACATTAGTAACAAGTCAGCCAGTTTCTCCTGCTTCTAAAAATTCTTTTTCAACTTCTCAAGGAGTATTAATTCCCACTGTTACAACTTCAATTTCTTGTCCATGTTGAATAAATTTAAGTTTATCACCTCTTCTAATTGTTCCTTGATGAAGTCTTACAAAAATAATAATTCCTTTATAAGCATCATAATAAGAATCAAAAACAAGTGCTTTTAGGGGCATATTATCATCAGCATCTAGTGGTGCGGGAATTTTATCAATAATTTGATCAAAAACTGCTTTAACATTTAAACCAGTTTTTGCACTAATTAAAGGAGCATCAGTTGCATCAAGCCCTAAAACTTCAAAAATTTCTGTTCTTGTTTTTTCAGGATCGCTTGCATCCATATCAATTTTATTTATTACAGGAATTATTTCTAAATTATTTTCCAGTGCTAAATACATATTAGCGATTGTTTGCGGTTGAACACCTTGGGTTGAATCAACCAAAAGAATTGCTCCTTCACTAGCAGCAAGCGATCTTGAAACTTCGTAAGAAAAATCAACATGCCCCGGAGTATCAATTAAATTAAGAATGTATTCTTCATTATCTCTAGTGTATTTTACTTGCACTGCATTTAATTTAATGGTAATTCCACGTTCACGTTCTAGTTCCATGGTATCAAGAAATTGCGCTTGCATATCTCTTGGAGCAACAGAATTGGACATCTCCAAAATACGATCAGCTAATGTTGATTTTCCGTGATCGATATGGGCGATAATTGAAAAGTTTCTAATATTTTTTTTATTCATTAAATTTAGTTCCTTTTTCAATTATAAAGTTTCCTTGGATAAGATTATTAATATGATTTCTTTTTTTACCTGGAATTGTAATCTCTTCAATTAAAAGAGGCATAGTTCCTGTTGCAACTAATAGCCCTCTTTTACTTACTTCAAGTACTGTTCCTGGATTTGCGTAAATTAACGGAACAGCTTGAGTAGGAGGAAAAAGTTTTGCCTTGTTAATTTTAATTACAGAATCTCCAACCTTAGCTCATCCACCAGGTTTAGAATCAAGTCCTCTAATTTGGTTATAAACTTCTTCTCTTGATTTGCTAAAATCAATTTTGGCATCTGCTTTTTTAATATTTAATCATTTTGTTACTTTTGATGAATCTTGCTTTTCAGCTTTTTTACCTTCATCAACTGCTTTTAATCATTTAGCAGCACCTTTTTCAATAACATTGCTCATTTTTAAATATAAAGAATCATAAGTTTCATCAGGAGTAATTTTAATTGAAACTTGCAAATAGTAATCTCCTGCATCCATTTCATCAACCATTTCCATAAAAGAAATTCCAGTAGTTTCTTTCCCATTTATAATTGCTCAATGAATTGGTGCTCCGCCCCTTCCATCAGGAAGGAGTGAGCCATGAATATTTAATGCTTTTTTTGTAGGTAATGCTAATATTGCAGAAGAAAGGAATTGCCCAAAAGCACAGGTAAGTAAATAATCAAAATCTAACTTTTCAAGTAAAGAAATATCTTTATTAATTGAAGAAGTTTTGATTAAATTTAAATTATTTTCCTTTGCTTTTGTTGCAACTGGTGTTTCAGCAAGAATAGATTGTTTTCTTCCGATAACTTTATCAATTCCTGTAACAACACCAACAACTTCAATCTCTTTACTTGCAAGTAAAGAACTTAAAGCAGCAACGGCAATTTCAGGTGTTCCTAAAAAAACTACTTTTATTTTTTCCATAGTTAAATTATCTAATAAAAAATCTATTAAGAACTTTTATTTTACCCTTTCTTTTAATTTTTGTAAAATAGCTACCATTGATAAGGTATCATATTTACAATATTCAAGCATTGGCTCTTTAACACTATCCCACTCTTCCTGGGCATCTTCAATTAACCAAATTTTTGCTTGAAAGGCAGATTGATCACCTTTTTGAATTCTTTCATCAAGTTCTTTATAGTTAATTTCAGGTGCAAAATGTGGTCCAACTTTTTTAATTGAATAAGAACCTTTAAAAGCACTAGAATAATAATCTCTATTTTTAAAGGGTTCCATTAAATCAACTGTTTCATCATAGACTTGTTTAATATTAGCTTGGTGAATTTCTAATGGATTTCTTTTTTCTGATCTAAGCAGATAATTATCAAAATCTCTCATGACCATTCTTTCAAAAGCCTTATTATATGAAACTCAAACTCCAGGTCCATGAGAGAAAATATCTCTACCAAAGTTAGTCCAAAAATCTTCATAATAAGTTTTTGGATTACTAGCTAATCATTGGTAATGAACAATATTACGTCCAGTTTTAAAATCAAAGTCGTTAGGATCTAAAATTACATGAATAGAGTACTGATAAGGAGCTTGTTGATATGGTCTAATTCCACTAATACGGGGAATTGCTTGGGAAACAGTCTCAAAATCATACATATAGACTGGTCCCTGTTTATAAGCCTCTAAATGCATATTTAGCGCATCCTTATCCATATAAACATCATTTTCATCTTTATTTATATAAAGCATTTGAATTACTCTTTTAAGGGCACGATGATTAATGTTTACAAAATCTGCAAAGTTTTTATCTTCCATTGTTGAACTGGTATTAAATTCTACAAGTTGATTTGCAAATTTTTTAGGGGCAATGTCTTGCAGACTATATTCCTTTTTAGCAATTGATCTAATTCCATGGTTATAAAGTTCTGCTTTTTTATTAAAGCTAAAACTTATATCACCTGCAAATTCAAAAATGGATCCACCTTTTAGGCCCATTTTTGTAAGTACCCAAGGTAAATAATCACTTTTCATATATTTATTATATGAAGGAAGAATTTCTTGATCAAGAGGAATATGGTCCAGTAATTGCACATCTTCAAGTGATCTCAAGGTATCATCAAAAGCACTAAAGTAATGTTTATAGTCATTATCAACAAAAAAACTCTTTAAGCTAATTTCTTTATTATGAGCAAGGGCATCATCAATGTTTGAAGGTTTTGATTTAAAAAAGTAAGTTCATTCTCTAAATAAATATTGAAGGTTATCTTCTCACTTTCCTTCTACATATCAATTTCTTTCCATAGTAGTTAACTTGAAGGCTCAATTGCTAACATCAAATCCACCTCTTATGGCCATTTCTCTTTGGAACATAACATCAAGAGCATGATAAACAATGGGACAAGTAATTGCTTTTACTTCGATGTATTGGACTTTTCCATCTTGTTTAATAATTACATCAGGTCTAATTACTCATTTTTTATATTCAATTGCTCCTTCAAATAAAATGAAGTTGTCTTCATTGATAATTAAATTTCTTGTTCTTGAAATTACATCATCACATTTACCAAAACATTTAAAATAATCAAAAACTCCTTCATAGTCAATCATTTTTAAATTAGGATAATGAACGTGATAAAACTCACGAACATGTTTTCCAGCATCAAGTCCATCCACCATTTGAGTAGGAAGATCTGCTAATTTACTTCTTCCGAGTTTTAGGCCATACTGATTTCATCTTCAAGGACTTGCTTCCTGAAGTAAGGTGCTATCTTTTGCAACTTCAACATAATTAGTGTTGTTTGTAAGCCAAGCAAAAATATCACCTTTTAAATAATCAAGAAATACATATTTAGATCTTTTTAGTCTTTTTCCCATTTTATAATAATAGATTACTCCTTAAAATAATTTATCAACAAAATAATTATACTTGTAATTTGCTATAATACTAATTACATAAAAATAAAGGAAATAATAGAAAATGGCAAATATTAAGTCAAATGAAAAATCAAGAAAACAAGACGATAAAAGAAATTTTCAAAATAAATCATTGAAAAGTCAAATTAAATCAGCAGTAAAAAAAGCTAAAGAAGATAAAACAAAAGAAAGCATTAATGAAGCAGTAAAATTAATTAATTCTGCAGTTTCAAAAAATGTATTTCATGAAAATAAAGGATCAAGATTAGTTTCAAAAATACAATCAATTCAAATTATTGATATTGTTGTTAAAGATGAAAATGAAAATGTTGTTGAAAAAGAAACTGTAGTTGTTGTTGAACCAAAAAAAGATTCTCCTGCTAAAAAAGCACCAGCAAAAAAAGCTCCTGCTAAAAAATCAACTACTAAAAAAACACCAGCTAAAAAAGCTCCTGCTAAAAAAGAAACAAAATAATTTCTAAAAGTTAATTATTTTTTACATTAAAAAAATCCCTTAAGGGATTTTTTTTATTTTCTTAAATAATATTTAACTGTTGCGAGTGGCGACAACTCTTCTATCTTAGAAACTTTAAAAAGATCTTCGTCTCAAATGGGAAAATAAACATTCCCTTCATATTCATTATTAATCTGAGTAATAATCATTTCATCAACGTAAGGTAAAAAGAGTTTATAAATAGTTGCTCCACCACAAATGATTGTTTCGTTATCTTTTGCATAATCTAAAACTTCTTCAATTGAATGCATTACTATTACATCAGGATGAGAAAAACTAAAATCTTTATCTAGAGTTAAGATAATTGTTTTTCTTCCAGGAAGTGGTTTTCCAATTCCCTTAAAGGTAACATCTCCCATCACCATTGTTTTACCTTTGGTAATTTTTTTAAAATGCTCAAAATCTTCTGGAATATTTCAAGGTAAATAATTGCCCTTTCCAATTAAAAAGTTTTTATCATAAGCAGTAATTAGTTTTAACATTAGACGGCTACCTTTCCCCTAATTGGTTCATCATGAACATAATCTTTTAATTCAAAATCAGAAAAAACATAATCTTCTATGTTTGCTCTTTTTACTTTAATTACTAAAGTTGGAAGAGGGCGTGGAGTTCTTGTTAGTTGAAGTTTAATTTGATCTAAATGATTTAAATAAAGATGGGTATCTCCAGTGGTGTGGACAAATTCTCCAAGCTCTAATCCTAAATGGTGTGCAATGATTGTTGTAAGTAAAGCATAAGAAGTAATGTTAAAAGGAACTCCCAAAAAGACATCAGCTGATCTTTGGTATAACTGACAACTTAATTTATTATTTACAACATAAAATTGAAATAAAGAATGACATGGAGGAAGCAACATTTTTTCAACTTCAACCGGGTTTCAAGCACTAACAATCATTCTTCTTGAATTAGGATTTTCCTTGATCATTTTTATTACATTTTGCAATTGATCAACTCCGCCAAAATCTCTTCATTGTTTTCCATAAACAGGACCAAGATTACCAAATTTATTTGCAAAGCTTTCTGAATCTTTTATTTTTTCAATAAATTCTAATAAGGTTTCACCTTGATAAGAAACGTCTTTTTTAAAGACTTCATAAGGTCATTCATTTCAAATGTTTACCCCATTAGTAACTAGATAATGAATATTAGTATCACCTTTAATAAACCAAAGTAATTCATGCAAGATAGCATTGAAATTAACTCTTTTAGTTGTAATAATTGGAAGACCATTATCTAATGGATATCTTGTTTGTGTTCCAAAATAAGATATTGTTCCTGTCCCAGTGCGGTCATCTTTTTTAGTTCCTTCATCAAGAACTTTTTTAGCTAATTTTAAATATTGTTCCATTATTCCTTCCTATTTAAGACTATTATAGTCTTTATGTTTATCACACCTTGTTTGATAAACTGTATTAGTTCTCCCATCATCAACCACAATTAGTGGTGTATCAGGTCCGTCTAAAACTCCGTTTGTTAGTCTTACTGTTCAATTAGATGGTTTATTACAAATATGACATCAACCATGTAATTTATGTTTATTACATTCTGGGGTCATTTTAATTAGTGTTTGCATAGCAACAAAGGGTTTTCCTAAATAATTAGTATCTAATCCTGCAACATGAACATAATAATCTTGTGCTAATAATTGTTTTACAATTTTAACAAAATCTCCATCAAACATAAAAGCTTCATCAAAAAATAAATGTTTTTGTTTTATTGGGCTTTCAACATGATCAAAAATATCTTCAATATTTTTTAGGGGAATAGCAATTGCATGTTCTCCATGTCTTGATTGAATTAGAACTTCATCTCGAGTATCTATTAGGGGTTTAAAGATTGCCTTTGTATCTGATAGTGAATGATAAACTATTACTAATTTTTTCGATTTACCAGAAAACATAGGGCCAAAGTATGTATATAAGTTTCTATTTTCCATATTCTAATTTTACTATACTTTATTTTTTTATAAAGTTGAATAAGAAAATAAATATTTCAAAGGAATTTATAGCATAATTTTAGTAATAAAATAGTAATTATTCTAGATTACTTAAAAATAATTCTAAGCTAGTTTTTAAGATAAAAAGTTGATTTTCTGAATTATTAATCATTAGTTGAATTTCTAGATTAATCATTTTTTCTAAAAAATCTAATAACTTTTCATCAGTCCACAATTTTGCATTTTCTTGAGATTTCAAAATTCGAAATGAATTAATTCCTGTTTGTCTTGCTAAGATATCTCTTCTTCGAGAATATTTTGCATTTGGAATTTGATAATGAATTTTAATTTGCAATAAAATTATTAGATCATTAATTAAATATTCTAAAATTTGAATCGCACTATAACCTTGGATTCTTAATTTTTCAATTGAATTATCTAACTTGAAAAAATCCTTTTTAAAAATAGCTTCAATTAAAGAAAAAATGGATTCGCCCTTAATATCAAAAACATTTTGCTCAATGAAATCATAATTTAAAGTTTCATTAATTAAATTTAATTTTTTAAGTTCATTCACCAAGAGATCAAAATTATCTCCAACACGATAATTAATTTGCTTTACTATTTCTGGAGAATAACCGATATTATTATTTGTAAAATAATTACTAATAAAAGATATTGTTTCTTTTCCTTTGGGAGTATTTAATTTAATTAATTTAAAATTATCTTTATGTTTTCCATAATATGTATTAGTAATTTTAAGTTTAGAAATTTGAAAAATTATTATATTATTTGTATCAGAATTAATTGTTGTTTGCAAAGCTTCTAAAAAATGATTATTAAGTTTTTTTTCATTTAAAAAAGAACTATTTTTTAAAAGAATAAGTTTTTTTTCACCAGATAAATTATCAGATAAATAATTTCCGAGGGCTTCATTAAAATTATTTTCTCGTTCATAATCTAAAAAAGATGAATTAATTGATGAAATCTCATTTTGTTTTTTGAGTTCATCAATTTTATTTTTAAGCATTGTCATTGAGCCAGTTTCAACTATATATTTCATTATTTAAATTATAAAATAATAATAATGTTTCAAGTGGAATTATTAAAAATAAAAAAACTAAATTATTTCTTAGTAAATGTAATTCAAGAAAAAAGAGAATTTCAACTTCAATTACTACTCTTCAACTTAATAAATTAATATTTAAAGGAATGTAAGTTAAAGCAAGAATTTTGAAAAATAATGAACTAAGAGCTAAAATTGGAAATGCTAAGGGTTGCAATCATTTGACAAAAAGTAGTGGAATCATAATTGTATATAAAAAACTTACTAATGGCATTGTAACAATTGTTATTAATGGTGCAGTTAAATTAATGCTAGTTTCTCAAGTTGATATAACAGGAAAAGAAACACAAAATGCTAATACAGCAATTGTGATTTCTTTTTGAATTCAAGATCAACTTTTTTTAAATTTTAAATTTACAATTAAAAAAGTAATTAGAAAAGATAAAATAAGTCCATTACTAAAAATATTGAAGGGATTAAAAAGGAGAAAAAATAATCCAGTAAAGGCAACAGTATCATTTCTTGAAAGGATTAAATAATGATTGAAATTTTTATTTATCCAAGCTCGAAGTCCTGTTGGTGGTCAATAAATAAAATAAAGAAAATATAAGGTTACAAATGAAGCAATTATAAAACTGAATTTTTTAGTTCTTAAGACTTTTGTTGAAAAATGATCTAATGAATTCATAATTAATGAAATATGAAATCCAGAAATAATAATTAGAAATGAAATTCCCAGCATAACCGAACCGTCAAGTAAAAATTTATTATTTTGATTTGTAGTTTTATAAAAAAGCACTAAAGCATAATTAGTAAATGGTGTTTCCTTTGCTTTTAAATTACTATAAACTTGATCCCTCCATCTTGTTGTTTTTTTAATAATTGTTGTTTGTTCTGAATTAAGATAACCAGTTGCACCAGTTGAATAAACAAAACGATCAAATGAAGAATTTTTTTCTAGTTCATCATAACTCCCTTCATAGTAAATGGTGTCCCCTTTATTTAACTCGTAACTATTTTCGATGGTAATAAAATATTTTTCTTTGTCTTCTTTTACAACAACTGAATTTGTATAAACTTTTGCAACTTTTGCTTGATGATAATATTCTTCATTTTCTAAGGTAGCAGTAAAAAAAGTTTCTGCAGAAATTGCAAGAAAAAGAATTACAAAAAATATTAAATATTTATTTTTATATTTTCATAAGATTATTCCAAAATAAATAAAGGGAATAATTAATAATCAGTAGAGAGTATAAAATAATAAAAGAATGGTAATTAATGAAAGAATAAAAATATTTAGAATTAAATTCTTTTTCATAATATTAGATTAACAAGGAAAAGAAAAAACCTCTTAAAAAGAGGTTTTAAAATTAAATTATTTGGCAAGTACTTCTTTACAATGCTTGCAAATATCATCAGTTATTTCTTGTTCATCAAATATTTTTCAACATCTTGCACATTTTTTACCTTCAAAAACGGTTGCCTTTACTGCAAGAGATTCTCCTGAAGTAACAATTAGTTTTGCAACCATTAAATAATCTTTTAAATGTGCTTGTAAATAAAGATATTCTTTTGGTAAGGTAATTGCAATTACTGCTTGATGAGAGCTTTTTAATAATTTATCTTCCCGTAAGATTTCAATTTCTTTGTTTACTACTTCTCTAATTTGGTTAAATTCTATTCAAGGAGTTCTATTCCCTTTTGGAAAATTTGGATAAGTAGTTAAAAAGATACTTTCTTTTGAATTATCTTGTTTATAGGCTTCTTCCACTGTAAGTGGAATAAGTGGTGCCATTGCATAAAGGAGCAAATCTAAGATTTTAGTAAGCACAAATTGAATTGCTCTTCTTTCTTGATCATTTTCTTTAAAAACATAAAGTACATCTTTTGCATAATCAAGTAAATAAGAAATAGAACCACTTGTAATCTCTTGCATGATTTCTTTTGCAATATTTACATAATTAAAATTAGCATAATTTATTCTAATTTGAGTTCAGACTGCATTAATGTTATCTAAAATTAGTTTTGTAATTGAAGTTAACTCAACTTCACTTCCATCATAATCAGCAAGGTTTCCTAAGATAAATCTTATGGTATTTCTAATTTTACGATAATCATTTGTAGTTTGTTTAATTAATTCTTGAGAAATTTTTACATTGTCTTGATAATTAGCATTAGCAATCATTAGCCGTAAAATATCATTTCCAAATTCATGAGTAATTTTTAAGGGATCAATTGTATTTCCGATGGATTTAGACATCTTATTCCCTTTACCATCAGTTACCATTCCATGAGTAATTACATTTTTATATGGTGCTGTTCCTTGAATAATTGTTGAAGTAATTAAAGAAGAATTAAATCATCCTCGATATTGATCATTTCCTTCAAGATAGACATCAGCAATTTGGTTTGTTCCCAAAACAGTTTTTCAACTTGAACCAGAATCAAACCACACATCTAAAATATCAACTTCTTGATGCATGCCTTTGTTATATTTTATTTCTTTGGGTAAAAGTTTTTCAATATCTAAATTTTGTCACCCAATAATTCCTTCTTTTGCAAAAAGAAGTTCAATTTCTTGTTGTAATTTTTGATTAATAAGTGGTTTATTATCTTGATCATAAATAATTGGAATGGGAACACCTCAAACTCTTTGACGAGAAATACATCAGTCGTCACGATTTTTAGTCATGCCCACTAATCTTTCTTTTCCTCAAGCAGGAAACCATTCTACATTTGTTGCATTATCTATTACTGCTACTTTAACTTTTTCAATTGAAACAAATCATTGCTTTGTTGCCCGATAAACAATTGGTTTTTTAGTTCTTCAATCAATTGGAACAGCATGTTCAATTTTAGAACTAATAATTAAATCATCAGCTAAGGCTTCAAGAATTAATTTATTTGCTTTTTCATAAAATTGACCATCAAATTCACCTGCATTTTGCATGTGCCCTAAATCATCAATTACCACTAGAAGCGGTAAATTCTCTTTTTTAGCAATTAAATAATCATCAATTCCATGCCCACCTGCAATATGAACAATTCCAGTTCCATCATCAATGCTGACATGATGCCCTCAAACTAATTTTGAGGTAGCCCCATTTAAAGGATTTATAGCATTTTTACCAATATATTCGTTTGGATTAAAATTTGCAATTACTTTCAATTTAGTTGCAAATTTTTGTTCTAATGTACCGATTAACTCTGTTGCGACAACTAATTTTTCACCGTTATAATCAACAATTGAATAAGCAATTCTTTCACCAAAGGCTAGTGCTACATTTGCTGGAATAGTTCAAGGAGTAGTTGTTCAAATAACAAAAGATAAATCAGTATTTTCTAGTTTAAATTTTAAATAAATTGAATATGCTGGTTTCACTGCATATTCTACTTCAGCTTCTGCAAGTGCAGTTTTTGAAGATCAAGATCAATAAACTGGTTTTAGGTCTTGATAAATTAATCCTTTATTTAGCATTGCATGAAAAATACTTATTTCATTTGCTACAAAATCATGATCAAGAGTTAAATATTTTTTATTAGGGTCAGTTAAAATACCAAGTGACATGAATTGTTCTTCTTGGTTTTTAACTTGCTCTAAAACATATTTTTTACAAGCTGCTAAGTATTCACTTTTATCAGCATTTTTAAGTTCTGGATTTGCTTTTTGGACTTTTAATTCAATTGGAAGTCCGTGAGTATCTCAGCCTAATTCCCAATTTACTTTTTTTCCTTGTAGCACTTGATCTCTAATAACAAAATCTTTTAAAATTTTGTTTAAAGCATGACCAATATGAATGTTTCCGTTTGCATAAGGTGGTCCATCATGTAAAATAAAAGCTTTTCCTTTACGAGTACTTACTTTTTCATAAAGTAAAGAAGAAAGTTGTTCTTTTACAAAAAGAGCATCTTTTTTATTAAGTTGACCGCGCATCTCAAAATTTGTTTGAGGCATTAATAAAGTATCTTTATAATCCATTATTTATTTCAACCTTTTCCTTAATTTTAGCATGGTTAGAACTAATCATTTATGATAATCCACTAATTAAAGTAGATAAAGCAACTTTAATTTTCTAGTAAGTTGCTTTATTTATTATTATTTAATTTAGTTAGTATTATTGAGGTTCAGTTTTATCTGCATATTTTTCTAAAAGCTCTGGTTTTGGAGCAAGTAAATAAGTTTTTGAGGCAAGTTTTTTATATTTTCCTTTTGTAGCCATTAAAATTCCTGTAATTGTATCAATGAATCTTAAGGTATCTTCTTTAGGCATGTCTTTTAAATCAACAATAACAACATTTCCTAAAATTAATTCATTACTAATAATTTTAACTTCTTTAAATTCAATTGGATTAAATCTAATTAATTTAGAAGCTTTAACATCAATACAAATACAATCATCATTATTTTTTGATCAGCATTTACTTTTATTCATCTTCATCTCTATTTAGCCCCTTTGTTTTCTTCTTTTGCTTTTTTGTTTGCTTTGATTTTACTAATTAGATTTTTAAATTTACCATTTCTTTTTACTTGGTTATCCATTGCAACTAGATTTAATTTTTCTTCTGTAGTATTTTCTAATAAAGAAAGGCTAAGTAAAACATCTTCTGAAGTTTCTTCAGGATTTCCAAAATTAGTATTACCTAATGGAAGTTCACTTTTTGCACTTACTTCTTTATATTTTCTAATATCAATTTCGTCTGGAGTAAGAAATTCTACTCCTTGATCGCTAGAAACAAAATTTCCTTCTTCACGGATATGTTGTAGTCCAGTTGCAATTACTGAAACAACAATTTCATCTCCAAGTTCATCAGAAATTGTAACTCCAAAAATAACATCAACATTACTTGAAGCAGCATCTTTAATTGTTTGTACTGCTTCTTCAGCTTGTTGAATTGTTAATGCTTTTGGTCCACCAAGAACATTAACAATAGCATTTTTGGCCCCTTTAATAGAAGATTCTAAAATTGGTGAATTAATTGCTTGAATTGCTGCCTCAACAGCGGCGTTTTCACCTGAAGATTTTCCAGTTCCAATTAAGGCAAGTCCTTGATTTGCAATGACAGTTTTAATATCAGCAAAATCTAAGTTAATTAATGAATGTTTATTAATTAATTCTGTAATTGTTCTTACAGCTTGTTTTAAAATTGCATCAGAATATTGAAATGAATCAGTTAAAGGAATTGCTCCTAATTCTGAAAGTAATCTATTGTTTGAAACAACAATTACAGAATCAGCAACTTCTTTTATTTTTTGCAATGCATCTTTTGCATTAATAGCTCTAGTTTTTCCTTCAAAATCAAAAGGAGTAGTAACAATTGCTACCACTAATGCTCCTTCATCTTTGGCAATTTGGGCAATAACAGGTCCTGCTCCAGAACCAGTTCCTCCACCCATTCCAATGGTAATAAAGACTAAATCAGTATCTTCAACAACAGCTTTAATTGCATCTGATGATTCAATTGCTGCTTTTTGCCCAACATCTGGGTTAGCTCCTGCACCAAGTCCTTTAGTTAATCCATTTCCTAATAAAATTTTATTTGTTGCTTTTGAGTTTTTTAATGCTTGTGCATCCGTATTTGCAATATAAAATTCTAGACCAAAAATTTTGGAATCAATCATTTTATTTACTGCATTCGTTCCACCACCACCAACACCAATGATTTTGATTCTTGCGGTAGTATCTTTATTTTCTAAATCAACATTTTCGTTAAATTTTTCAAACATAACTTCACCTTTCCTAAATTAAATTGGTAATTTAAACATAATTGTACATTCTGTTTATTTTTGAGATTAAGAATAATACTTTATATTGTTTTTTACAAAGATAATTATCACCCTTAAACATTTTTTCCTTACCTGGTTTAATTATAATATTTTTATTCATTTCTTCCAATGCTCCAACAACAATTAATGCATCTTGTTGATTCAATCCAATAATATTTGAATCATAAACAGTAACTTCATTTTTAGCAGATAAAACAATTTTGGCATAACTTTCAAATCCAACAAGATGACTAATTTCTCCAGAAAAAATTAAGCTTGGAGCAAAATTAGTATATTTATTCAAATATCCTTTAATTTCAGCAAAAAACTCATTAACGATTTCAGTAATATAATTTGAAAGATCTTTTTTTCTAAATGTAGTTTGTTCTCCATTCAAAGATTTTTTAATATAAATAATTTTATTATCAATAACAGCATCAGGAGGAATAAACCCAAAAGACATGAATAGTTTTCTTGCTGTTTTAGAATTAATTTGCATTTTTTTTGCAATATTTTTGTAAATAATATCCATGCCACCTTTTAATTTAATAATTTCTAAATAAGTTCCATCTTTAATAATTGAAATAAGGGTATGTTTTGCTTCAATATCAACATCAAAAATAACTTTATTTTGTTGTTTAAGCATAACTAATGCATTTCTTATTGCTTCAATAGTTGAAACTACTTTTGTAAATTCAAGGTTATTTGCATAAAATGCTGCAACAATTTGTTTATAAAGATCATTTGAAACAACTTCGTAGGCAAGTCCTAATTTAATTTCACTAATAGTTTGGCTAAGAATTGTTGTGCGGAAATTAATTAAATGAAGTAATTTTCCATTTTGGTTTTCAATTTTAGTTTTAATTTGTGCTAACTCTGTTGTTAAATCAGCTTTTGTTGAAAAAGTTAAGATTTTAGTTTTGCTAAGTGTTCCTTTAGTATTAATTACTAGTGTAATGTTATTAATTGTTTCAAAGGGAGTTATGTTTATTAGCTCTGCTTGCATTTTTTTAATTCAAGTAGAATCAAAAAGAATTTTACCAACCAATGGTTTAAAGTAAAAACTATTTTTATAAAGTAAACTAACCTTACTATTAAATGATGTTAAGGTTACTACTGCTTTATTGTCTTTGATTTCAATTAATAATGTTTTATTCATGAATCTTTTTGATTGTGCGTAATTTTGCAGAACGGGATGATTTATTTTCAAGGAGTTCTTTTGGTGAGGGATAAACTGCTTTTGAAGTATGAAATCTTGGTTGATTTCCAAGTGGTGTAATCATAATATCTTCTTTGTTTTTTCAAAAAATATCTTTTACAATTTTATCTTCTAAAGAATGAAAAGAAATAACTTCACAAATTCCACCAACTTTTAATAAACTTAATGCATCCACTAACGATGTTTCTAAAACTTCAAGTTCTTTATTTACTTCAATTCTAATTGCTTGAAAGATGTTTTTTGAAGGATGTTTTTTCTTGTTTCAGCCCTTTACTTGTTTAATAATTTCGTTCAATTGTACGTTTGTTACAATTGTCTGGTTTGTTCTTCTATCTACAATTGCTTTTGCTAATTTTCTTGCTTGTTTTTCATCACCAAATCTGAAAAATATATCAGCAAGTTTTTCTTCTGGATAAGTATTTACTACTTCATAAGCGCTAAGGTCTTGGTTTTGATCCATACGCATATCCAGTTTAGCTTCACCATGATAAGTAAACCCACGACTTTCTTCTGTTAATTGAAAGTATGAAGTTCCCAAATCATAAATAATTCCATCAATTTCTTTAATATGATGTTTTTCTAATTGATCTTTTAAATTTTTGAAATTATCATTAATATAAATAATATTGGAATAGCTTTTTAATTGATCTTTTGCAAAAGTCAATGCTTCATTATCTTGATCAAAAGCAAACAATGTTCCACTAGTAAGTTTTTTTGCAATCTGTTTTGCATGTCCGCCTAAGCCGAGTGTTGCATCTACATAAATTCCAGCTGGATTTATATTTAATTTTTTAATGACTTCTTTATTTAGAACTGAATAATGTTCCATTATGCTTTTTTGTCAAGATTTGTTGCGGCTTCTTCTAAAATTCCTTTTGCAGTTGTTTCCATAAAAGCATTTCATTTTTCAGCAGCATGAATTTCAATCTTGTCATTCACTCCAACTAAAACTACATCATCTTTTAAATTAATACTATTGATTAATGTTTGCGGAATATTTATTCTTCCATGACCATCAACATTTAGTTCAAAAGAATTACCAAGAATTGCCCGTAAAATAATCCGTGCATCTTTATTTAGAGTATTATTTTTATTTAATTGAGCTACTCAAGCATCAAAATCATTTGGGTTTCTAATTTCTAAGGTAGAATCAAAGCCAAGAGAAAGAATTACTTTTTTGCCAAGTTCTTCTCTTAATTTTGCAGGAATCATTATTCTGCCTTTTTGATCAAGTTTGTTATTATAATTTCCTATCATAGTTTTATCCCTGATATGGTATCTACCACTATTTACCACTTTCTCCCATATTATAACCTTTTTGCACAAAAAAATACAATTTCAAGACAAAATTGTATTTAATAATATAGAGTAATAAGTTAATTTTTAGTAGCTATTTAGTATAAAAAGTCCATTATTGAACTTTTTTATTAAAATTATCCAGAATTCCATTAATTAGTGCTGGCGTTTTAAGATCACAATATTCTTTAGCAAATTCAACTGCTTCATTAATAATAATTGCTTTATCAACCTTAAAAAGGGTAAGTTCAGCAGTTGAGTCAAGTAAAATTGCTTTTTCAAAGTTACCAAATCTTGATCATTTTCAGTTTTGTGGTAAATAATTAATTAATTGTTTTTCAAGTGAATCTTTATTTTCTAAAATTATTTTAATAACTTTAATTTGATCATCTGTAAAATTAAATTCAGTATGATTATAAAGTATTTCTAAAACTTGATCTAAATCATATTCTAATAAATAGATTTGATACAAAAGAATGATTCTTTCTCTTCGATTATCAAGTCCATCACGTAAAGAAATATTATTATTCATCATCTTTAACTTTAATTACTTTTTTTCCTTTATAATATCCGCATTTATTGCAAACTGTATGAGGTTTAATATGAAAACCACAGTTTTCACACATTACGACAGTTGGTTTATCTGCATTTTGATGAGTTCTGCGTTTAGCTTTTCTTGTTTTTGAGGTTCTTCTATATGGTACTGGCATGTCATTTTCCTTTCTCTTTTTTTCACTTTATAAAATTAAGTCTTTTTAATTATATATTAATTTATTCTTAAATTTAATTACTTTGGCAATCCGCTCTTAGCAGAAATATTTATTAATAATTGTTCCTTTTTCGGTTTTTTGGGGAAATCATATAATTTAACATTTTTATTCATCTTATGAAGATTAACTGAGAAAAGTATAACCGCAGCTAAATTTGCAAAAAAGGCACCGACTAGCATGGTATAAAAGTAAGCAAGATCATTATTACATTTCTCCGCAATTGGTTTTCCAATAAATGTAGCACTAAATAAAATTATTGTAACAACAAAGACATGAACTAGTGTAGCTCTAATATTTCTTTGTGATGAATAGAACATAATTGGAATTAAGACCATTCCATTCATGAAGACAAAAACTCCCCCATAAATATAAGCCATTTGATAAGTAATAAAATTAGGGTCATCTGGATGTACCCCAAATGATTTTATTAAGGGGTTAGAAGCTCCAATTAAAATTGCACTCATGATTCCAGTAATCAGAAGTACTCCTGCAAACCCTCACATTAAAGTTTGATTAATTCGTTTCCAATTTCTTCTTCCATAATGATAAGCACAAATCATAGCAACTGATTGGGCAATTCCTAAAGAAATCCTATTTGGAATAATTAAGGTTCTTGCCATAGCGTTAAAGGCTGCAGCTCATTCGTCTGAAGTTGTTACTGCAGCATCAATGGTTGTTCTAATGGTGCTATCTGAAATTGATGCTAAAAAATTACTTATTGCTCCGCTTGTTAAAAGATACGTATCTGTTGCACTAATATCAAAATTTCCAAGTGAAGTAATATGGGTTGAAAGTGAAACCATTACAAAAGCAGTTCCCATTCTTCTAATAAATGATGTTGCTCCAAAAACTATAATTACAAAAATTGTTGGTCAAATTGGTTTTCAAAGTCCAATTTTAAAAGAAATGTAAGTATTATCTTTTGCTTTTTCAAAAACTACATAACCGATTGCAATAATCATTGTTACTAATGAAGCAAAAAAGGTGGCAAAAGCTGCTCCCCAAATTCCAGTTCCCAAAACTCCCATCATGATAATATCAAATCCCAAGTTTAAGGGAATTGGTAACATTGGAATTACTGAAGCAGCAGGTCCTTTTCCTTCTGATCTAAGTGCCCGAACCAAACAGTTCATAATTGAAAGTGGAATTGCTGAAAGTCCAATTACTAGTAAGAAATTCTTCCCAGCAACCTTAGCCGCTTCAATATTGGCGTCTACATCAGGGAATGCATCAGAAGTAACAGCAAATGATTTTGAACTATCAATTAAATGACTTACATAAGGATCAACAATTATAAATAAGACCACATAAAGAATAACTCCCATGACAACAGACATTAGCATTGCTTGACTAACCCCACGTTCAGCAGAATCATATTTATCTTGCCCTAATCTTTTTGAATAATAGAGGCCAATCCCCACAACATAAAACATGGAAAAAGCCATCAGTAATTGAGCAAGTGGAAAAACTGCCCCCACAACATCACCACCGTTATAACCATGGTTTTCCACGGTTACAAATCTAATGGCAAGTAGGGCATCAATTAACGTATAAAAAGAGTTTGCAATCATTAATAGAACAAGCGGAAAGGAATTTTTTATTAAAACCTTAAGCACTGAACTTTGATCAAAGGCATGATCGCCCTCTTTTACATTTTGTGCATGCTGAACTTTTGTATTATTCATTTTATTTAAGTAATTTTTCGATATTTATTTCTGCATAATAAAGTTTTTGTTTTACTTTGTCAATGCGAATAAATTTATGTTCTCTAAGCAAACTAGGATGTAATTCACCGATTAGAGCAACAGTTTGATGGTTAACTTCTATCGCAACTGCATTAAATTTATTAAATAATGCAATGTCAAGTTCTAAAAAGTCAATTTTCTTAGAATTTGGCGCAATTAATTCAATGATTCTTAAAACCATTTCTTTTAAAGCAAGTGCTGGATCTTCATATTTTATATCATCAATAATAATTCCAACTGAATAATTTGGAACTTCATGGTCAAAAATATTTGCAAATTCAAAAAAAGCAATATCTTTGTATTCTTTACGATAGTTATATTTATAAACTTCAATAAGTCCAAACATTAATGAAGTTTGTAAGGTATTATTTTCTGCTGAATAATCTTCTCTTAATTGACTATATGTTTTTAAATCTCAAAGATTATATTTTTCTGCTTGTTCTTTAGTAACTAATTGATATGTTTTCGCTTCATTAATTCCCAAATTAATTAATAATTTGGAGACATTTTGAAAAGCTTCCTTTTTCAAATTTATTTGAGGTGGTTTTTTAATTATTTTGGGAAGTATCGGATTAATTTTATTAATTCCATAAAATCGTACAATTTCTTCAATTAAATCTTGTTTTGTTTCTAAATCTACCCGATCATAAGGGACAAATCAATTTCCTTTATCAACAATAATTCTAATTTTTGCTAATTTTATAAGCACTTCATGAAGAGGAATTTTTTCTCCGATATATTGGGTAATAAATTGTTTTTCCATTTTTATTATTTTAGATTCTTTAGATTCTTGAAGAACTTTAATAAATGCTTTTGGAGAAATTTTATCAATATATCCACATTCAAATCCATATTTTACAATTGCCGCAAGTTGAACATTAGCAAATTTAGTTCCTTTAGTATTTGAAATCCCCATTGGGTAGTTCACTTTAGCAAGCTTAACAACATTTGCTTTTTCATCTGAAGCAATGCCCACAAGAGTAATCTTATTTGTTTTATTGTGCATTAATCCATCTGCAAAAATATCTATTTCATTTAATTTTGAACCATCAAGTTTGATCTCTTTTAAAAAATCAAAAACATAGGTTACATTTCCTTTTAAAAGTCTTACATAAATTAAAATATCATTAAAAGTATCTGTTGGTTGAATTTTTGCTGCATAAAGAGTATTTTTAATAAACTGTTCAGTTTTACCTACTCCGGTTAAATGAGCAAAAAGAACATTAATTTTTATGGCATTTTTGCCTAAAATAATTTTGGGCTCACTATATTCAGAATCATCCAATTCTTTTGGAAGATAAGGAATAGTTACATTCCCAAAATTAATTCCTAAATAAGCAGAAAGTTCTCTTGCTATTTCGCGGTATGAACTAGCATATTGACGGTCAGGTAAAATATTTACTTCAATAATTTCATCTTTTAAACCAATTACATCAGCTGGATCCAAGGACATGTCTTGATCTTTAGCAAAAACATAAATATTTTCTTTTTCTTCCTCTTCAACTAAGCTTTTATCAATTCCACCAATTTCAGAAATTGATAAAATCATTCCCGCTGATTCAATTCCTCGTAAAACTTTAGGAGCCATAATCAATTCTCCAACTCTAGAACCAGGAATTGCATGGGCAACTATTTGTCCTTTGGCAGCATTTGCTCCGCCACAAACAACAGTATAAATTTTCCCATCCGTATCAACTTCAAGTAAGGATAATGTATCAGCATTTGGATGTTTGATGCAAGAAATAATTTTTCCAAATTTTACTCCAGAAATATTATCATATTTTATTACTTGTTCAACTTCATAAGCTAAATTGGTTAATGCTTCGACTAATTGGTCTGTCGTAACTGCTTCTGTTTCTAAAAATCTAGAAAGTTGTTTTTTACTAATAAACATTATTCATTTTCTCCCTTATATGTTCTTAAAAAGATTAAATCATTTTGATAGAAATTTCTAATATCATTAATTAATCATTTAATCATTGCAAGTCTTTCAACTCCAATTCCTGCAGCTAAGCCTTGTGTCAATTTAGGATCTTTTCCTGCTTTTTCAATTACTCCTGGATGGAGCATTCCTGCTCCAAGAATTTCAATTCAACCAGATTGGCTACAAACTTTACAACCCTTTTGATTACAATGAGGACATTGAATATCAACTTCATAACTTGGTTCCGTAAAAGGGAAATATGATGGACGATATCTTGTTTCTAAGTGTTTTTCAAAAATAACATCTAGTAAAGAATTTAAGGTTCATTTTAAATTAGCAATATTTATTATTGGAGAGGTTTTAAAAATATCAATTTGTGTAAATTGGTAAGAATGAGTTGCATCATTATCATCATTTCTAAAAACAGTTCCGACTGAATATGCTGAAAGTTCATTACCTTTTAATTTAACAAGTTCTCTTGCTGTTACATTAGTGGAATGAGTTCGCAGTAAATTATTAGTCGTTAAATAAAAAGTATCTTGCATTGCTCTTGCAGGATGATCAGCATGTAAATTTAAAATATCAAAATTATAAGTCTCATTTTCAATTTCAATTCCATGGGCAAATTGATAATGTTGATTATCAAAAAACTCCATTACTTTATTTCCAATTTCGGTTAAAGGATGAACTATTCCTTGCCCATCGGGCAATGAAATACGTTTATTTTGTAATAAGATATTTTCTTTTTCAACTAAAAAGAATTGATTTTCAAGTTCTTCTTGTTTTTGATCAAAAATTGTTTTTAAATTTAAGGAATAGTATTTTATTTGTTCGCCAATTACTTGCTTATTAGGGGAGGTTCTAATTTCATTTTTAAGAGAGTTAAAAAAAGTGGATTTAGAAGTATATTTAGCTTTTAATTGCTTTAATTCTTCTAAATTGGTAACTTCTTTAATATCTAGTTTAAGGTTATTGATTTCTTGAATTGCTTGTTGATTCATGATTTAATCAATTAACCTATTTTATAAACTCATCTAGTTTATTTTCAGGAATAAATCCCGTTTCTCTCTTAACTTCCTTACCATTTTTAATTAAAATAGTAGTAGGAACTCCTTGAACATTATAATCACTAGCAAGATCACCGAAAGTATCAATATCTATTTTCAAAATTGTAAAATCAGTTTTAAGTGCAAATTTTTCTAAAATTGGGGCGAACATTTGACAAGGTCCACACCAAGTTGCAAAAAAATTGACAATCATTACTTCATTTTTTGCTTTTGCCTCGGTAAATTCTTCTGGAGCATCTATTATTTTAAACATATTGTTTCCTCTATTCCTGTTTCAAATTATTTATATAGTTTAATTATATTCTTATAAGTATTTTAAAGATTTAATAAATCGATTAATTGATCATAGAGATCGGGATTGTGAATTAAAATTGTATAATGCGACTCATTTATTCAATAATATGTAACTCTATTGTCTGTATCTATTCTTTTTTTTAGTACTTTATAAGTTTTTTTAGTTTTATTTGCTTCATCCTTATGATTTAGAAAAATATACAAATTTTTATCGGTAACTTTTCCAAGATTTTTAAGTAGATACATTCTAAAATTGTTCATTTCCAAAGTTAATCTAATTGGATATTTTTCTACTGGTGCTTTTTCTTTATTTTGCAGTAAACGTTTATATCTTTCTTTAGAAAGTTTTTTACGCAATTTTCTTCTTAATTTGATTGTTTTAAAAATTTTCCCTAATCAACCAAAATGAGAAATATAATAGGTAGGATAAATAGCAAAAATATCAGTAATGTTTTTCCACTTATACCCTTCTGTTAAAAATAAGCATGCTCCCATAGAATATGAAATAATAATAATTTCTTTATCTTGGTATTTTTCCATTACTTGATCAATTTGTGTTAAAAAACTTTCAGTTGTCAAAGTTTTTTTATCATAATTATCAAACCAATAGACTTTTTCAATTGGACAATTAAGTTTATCTTTTGCATAAAGAAAAAAGTCATCAAAATCGTGTTGCTCGTGTCGTTTATAACCATGAACTAATAAAATTACTTTTTCCATCTTAATTATTAAACTTTTCCATGGCAATTCCAGCACTAATTGCTACATTTAAAGAATCAATATTGCTTATTTTAATAAAGACATCTTCACCAGTTAAAATCTCAAGAGTTTCTTTAGTAATCCCATTAGCTTCGTTACCAAAAACAAGGAGAACTTTACCTGCTTGTTGCTCAACTTGATTTAAATCTTTTGCCTTTTCATTTATTACAAATCTAAAAGTTTTGTAGTCTTTTAAATTTTCCAAAGTTTTTAAATGAAAAATTGGCATATTAAAAATTGCACCTTGCGTTGCCCGAATTAACTTAGGATTATATTCAAAAACACTATCATTAATTGTGAAAATAGCATCAAAATTAAAAGCATAGGCTGTTCTAATAATTGTCCCAAAATTTCCTGGATCATTAATGCCATCAAGTAAAATTACTTTTTTATAAGCATCAAAATCAGGAAGCTCTGGAATAATTCGACAAATTCCTACTGCTTCATTGTTTGAAACATTTGCAGAAATTTTAGCAATAATTCCTTCTGTTACTAAAACTTTTTCAAGATTAAATGTTTTAAAAATTGATAAATCAGTAACAAGCAATTTTTCAAGTCTTCCTTTTTCATAAGCTTCCGTGATAACATTTTTTCCTTCAATTAAAAAAATACCTGCTTCTAAAATATTCTTTTTAGAATTTAGTTTCGCAAGACTTTTAATATAAGGGTTTTTTAATGAGGTAATCTTATCCATAAATTAAATCCAAAATTCTTTTAGCAACTGCTCCCTTAGTATAAGGCAACTCTAAAATTTCATCAGCATATAATTTTGCTTCCACAATTGCATTTGCAGGAACAATTGAATATCCAGCTCATTTTAATGCTTCAATATCATTAATGTTATCTCCAAAATAGATTACATTTTCTTGAGCTACATTTAACTGTTTTGCAATTGCAGCTAACCCATAGGCCTTATTTGTTCCGGTAGGAGAAATAACTAAATGAAAACTTCCATTTTCTACATAATCATTTCAAATTCTAAGTTGATATCTTGGTTCAACATAATCTCTTACTTCGTTTGCAAAAGCAGTTGTACTATATTCAGACTTCATTTCTAAAATAAGTTCATAAGAATCAAAGAAGAGGTCATTGATATTACTTGTTTCATCAAAAAAGGCAACATATTTTTTGCCAGCAACAGCAAACTCATTTGTTTTTTTAAGTAATTCAAATTTATTTACAAATTTTATAATAAAATCTCGATCTAATTTATCTAAATAAATTTCTAATTCATCCGCAATATTTTCTTTGCTGTTCATTTTTCTATTGTTTACATAAACACCAGAAAAATTAATAGAAGGAGTGTCAAGGTCTAATTGTTCATAAACCATTTTTGTTGATCATCATGATCTTCCTGTTGCAATAACAAAATAATTCCCACTTTCTTTTACAGCTTTTACTGCTCGGTAATTATCAATCAGCATCCCGGAATTATCATGAGTTAAAAAAGTATGATCCAAATCAGTTGCAATAATATATTTTTTGTTTGTATCTAGATGTTTTAATTTTGGTTTATTCATAATTAATCCATTTAATTATACTATTTTAGAATTTTTACTTTTAATTTAAGTAATTTATAAATGAAAGCTAAAATTATTTAATAAATTTAATCTTTTGTTGGTAAATTGCTTAATAATTCTTGTTCTAAAATAACTTCCCATTTTTTTGTTGTTAATGCCTTTGTATTGATAAACTTAATATAGGTTTTTTGAAATTGATCAACTGTTTCAAATCCTTTTTCAAAACCGTTAAGTTCAGAATATATTTCTTCATAGCTTAAATGATTTTTGCGATAAATTGCAATTGAAGCAGCCATTTCTTTAATAGCAAGATTTCTTGCTTTGTCAACTTCTTTTTGCACTCTAAGTGCTTCTGTTTGTTTCATATTTATAACACGTTGTTTATTGGTTTGCACTCTTGAAGCAGTATTTACTGTATAAAGAATAGTTCTTAATGTACTTTTAGCCATATTTCCCCTTATTAGTTAATTATTAATTTCTCATTATTTTAATTATCTCTATTTATAATTAATTATGATAATTTTATTTTTCTCATCTTTTAAATTTAACCCGGTCATTACTATTTAATGATTTATCATTGAATCTTTTTAATTTTTGAAATTGATCTAATGTAGAAAAAGCTTCATAACCAACAATTTGATTTAAATCAAGAATTAAAAGTTCTTCTCGAGAATTAATTTTTTTCTCAACTTCACTTTTTGTTAAATCATCCAAAGTCATTTGAGTGTATTTAAAAAGAGCATCTTCAAGATTGTTTACTGAGATAGCAATAAATCTTACTAATTGATTTGTATATCAAGTATCATACAATTTCATCACTACTGATCAAATATCTTCAATAGAATTGGTTCCATGCTCTAAACTCAATTGAATTTTTGAAGAAGGATTTAATGCCCCTTTATCTTTAGTTTCCAAAGCAATTGTTCTACAAGTAAGTGCACGATATTCAAGTCTAGCTACAATTTTTTTGGTAATTTTGAATAATTCATCTACTACTTCAGAAGAAGAAACTAAATCAAAGGTAAATGTTTTTCCAAAAGAAATTGATTTTAAAAAATGATTTTCTCTGTTAACATCAGAAATTGTTTTTCCCCTTGCTGAGCTTATATATTCATCTAAGCGAATTCCTAATGCTTTTTTTATTTCTTGATATTTATCATAGTCATCAACTAAATTAATTAGATCAACAATATAATTGATTCCTTTACTTTGTAAATAATTAGTTGTTGCTTTTCCAATATATTGCATTTTAAAAATTGGAAGAGGTCAAAGTTTTTGTTCAATTTCAAATGTATAAAGTGTACTTATCCCATGTGGTTTATCAAATTTTGATGCAATTTTAGAAAGCAATTTATTATCGCTTATTCCAATTGAGACTGTTAATCCTGTTTCCTTTTGAATTTTTTGTTGAATTTCTCAAGCTAAATCAATTGGATCACTTCCCTTAAGAATTGTTGTAACATCCAGATAACATTCATCAATGGAGGCTACTTCCAATTGTTTAGAAAAAGAAGCAATAATTTGAAAAATCTCTTCTGATTTTTCTACATAATATTCATAATCAGAATTAATAATTGTTGCTTTAGCACAAAGCCTTTTTGCTTTATAAATTGGCATTCCACTATGAACTCCATGTTTTCTTGCAGGATAATTACAAGCACCAACAATACCTTTATTTTTTAGGTGAACATTTCCAATAATAATTGGCATTCCCCTAAACTCCGGATGTCTTGCTTCTTCACAAGATGCAAAGAAGGCATCAACATCAATTGTAAAAATTACTTTATCACTCATATTATTTAAATTATAATAATAAAAAACATTATAATTAACATAATTATGTGAATAATTTCAGACTCATTAATAGAAGGAATTTATGGAGGAAATGCCAGTTCTCAAAATTTTTTCAAAATTTTCGAAAATACCGATGAAAAAGTAGGGTTTCTTACTTGATGATTTATTTTGGGTTTTCTTGTTTTTGCTCTTCTAGCTTATTTAATTGGTTCTATTAATACTGGACAAATTATGTCAAAAATAAAAAAAGAAGATTTAGGTAGTTTCGGATCAGGAAATTTTGGATCAACTAATGCTGGACGTGCTTGAGGAGCAAGTGGATTTGCCCTTGTTTTTGCTCTAGATGTTTCTAAATCAATTGTGGCTGGAATAATTATATGGATGATTGCTGCTAGTTTACCGACTATTGCAGATAACACATATAAACAACAATCACTTACCTTAACTTTATATATGGCAATTCCACTTGCCCTTGTTTTTGTTTCGATAGGACATGCTTATCCCCTCTTTTTTAAATTTAAAGGTGGGAAAAGTGTTGCCACTTCTTTTGGACTTATCATTTTAATAAATTGAGTTATGGCCACTGTTGCAATTTTAGTTTTTCTTTTAATTTTAAAAACAAAAAAAAATATGGCCTTAGCCTCTATGATTGGAACTGCTCTTGGTGGAGCTCTATTAATGTTTGTACCATACTTCTATATTAGTGATGCTTATCTAATTGTTAATCCATGATCTTTAATGTGAACAATTTGGCCTGCAACATTTGTTGTTGTTTTACTTGTTGAATTAAAACACATTCCAAATGTTTCAAGAATGATTGAAGGAAAAGAATTGTTACTTAGAAATGAACGCAAATAATAAGGACCATAAATTAAAAACAACATATACCTCAAAGGCATTAATTGAAAATATTTTTGTGCTTAAAACTAATGCTGATTGGAAAAATTTTGATTTTAAGAAAAATCCAATTGTTGATATCAACAATAATGATTATTTTGGAATTAGAGTTTTTGAAAAAGGTGCTCTTGCAATAATCTATAGTCCTCTTTTAATTACTAATTTAAAAAGAATTTTAAAAGAAGGAAAAAGATTCCCAACTACTCATTTCATAACTTTTAATTTAAATGAATTTGACCCAACAAATAGAAATGAGTCCATGACAACAACAGAGTGATTTTTAAAAGAAACAACAAAAATCATTTCAAATATTGAAGAAATTAAAAAAGATAATTTAGTTTTAAATATTATTGATAATAAAGAATTCAATTTAGATAAAGTTATTCTTACTTTAGCAACAATTTATCAATATAAAATTGCAATAACAACTACAAAAGAAATTGAAAATGATTACATTAATTTTAAGATAAAAAAATAATGACTAAGTCATTATTTTTTTAAATAAGTAATTATTTCATCTGTAATTTGTTTTGGGGATTTATCATCTGTATTTATATAAATTAAATTCTTAACATTTGTTTTAAGGTACTCAACAATTGAAGGATTTTCATAATATTGTTCATAAAGATTTTTTCAATAATTAACATCAACGTCTAATTCTTCTTCACGTGAACGTTTTTTAATCCGTTCAATTACATTTTCAAAGCTAGCTTTTAAAAGAAAGAAATAATCTGGACGATCATCATAATTAATTCTAGAAACTAAATTTTTAGTAATTAAAGCATATTGATTCCACTGCATAGCAGACATATCTTCACGAATAATTTTCATTGAGCCAAAAATAAAATCATCTAAAAAATGACGATCAAAAATAGCAATACTATTTGAATTAGTTTCCATTAATTGTTCAACTTTAATTAGGGCTTTAAATCGGTTTAACATATAGTCAAGTTGAATAAGAAAAGATCATTCAGTACGATTTTTATAATAAAAAGATAAATAAGGATTTTCATAAGGAATTTCTAAATTCAAATTTACCTGATTATTTTTTTCTAGTGTGTTTTTTAATAATTCAGAAACAGTTGTTTTTCCAACACCAACTGTTCCAGAAATAACAACTTTCATTTTACTTCCCACTTCTATGTTTAATATATTTAATAATTTTAGCAACCACTTCATCAGGGGTGCTATTATCAGTATCAATATCAACAAAATTCTTAGTATAATCTACAAATATTTTCCGATAAAAACTTTTTGAATAATAACGATAATAAAGATCTTGCCAATATTTTTGATCAAATTTATCTTCTAAAGCTCTTCCTCTTTGTACAAATTGTCTTTGTTCTACTGTATCAAATGAGGCTTTTAACATGATAAAAAAGTCAGGTTTTTCAAATTCTTGAAATTCTTCTACTTTTTTAAGAAGCTCATAATAAACAACTTTATAAGCATTCTGCAAATTTGTTGAATATGCTTCTCTTACTTCTTTTAATTCTGAAAAAATAAGGTCTTCTAAAAAATGACGATCATAAATTACAATATGATTTTTATCATTTATATAACTTTGTTCCATTTTTACTCATTGATCAAATCTTTGTACTAGAAAATCTAGTTGAGCAAGAAATCCTCAATTTGTAATGTCATTAAAATATAAATCAAAATATGGATTTCCCACAACAAGTTCACCAAGAACAGAAACCTCTTTCCCTTGGGCTTCAAAATATTTTTTTAATGCTTTAACTGTTGTGGATTTTCCGACTCCAGAAGTTCCGCTAATTATTATTTTCATTTTTGACCAGTATCTTATTTATCCAAAATAATTGCAAGAATTTCTTCAACAATTACTTTTGGTTCTTTATTTTCTGTATTTATTTCTACAAAATGTTTTGAATTTTGTTGGAAATGATTTTGAAACATTGGACGATCATAATAATTATGATAAAGATCTTTCCAATATTCAATTGGAGTTTCAGTTTCAACTTCACGTCCTCTTCCTTCTAGGCGTTCTATTACAGTTGGTAATGAAGCTTTTAATAGGAAGAAATAATCTGGTCTTGCATCAAGTTTAGCCATTTTATCGGTTAATTCTTTATAGATTGCTTGATAAGTAATAGAATTAAACATTGAAATATTTTCTTTAATTGCATGTAATTCAGCAAAAACATAATCATCTAAAAAATGACGATCATAAACTGTAAAATCAGTTTCTTTTTCTTTTGGAGTTAATTTACTTTGTCTTTTTTCATCAACTAATCATTGTTTGAATCTTCCTAAAAGAAAGTCTAATTGAGCAACAAAGGCTCAGTCTTGGGGTGATTTATAATAATACTCTAGGTAAATTGAATTTACTGTTTCTTCGTTTAAAAAAGCAACGTTAAAGCCTTTATTTTCCAATTCTTGTTTTAATAGTTCGGAGGTGGTGGATTTTCCAATTCCAACAGTTCCAGAAATTACAATTCTCATTTTTTTTCCTTTTTCAATACTTTATTATTTTATCATTTTTGAGTTGCTTTTCCCTTTGATTAGAAACAAAAAAGACAAAAAATAGCAAGATTTAAATCTTGCTTACTATTTTATTTTATATTTTTTATAAATATCATTTTTTAATTCTTGTTTCCAATAATGATTTCCAATATAAGGAATAATAATTGTGGAAAGATAATTACCGATGGAAGCTAAAATTGCTCCAATTAAAACAATTACTGCTCCTGCTGCAAAACCTTCAAGTCCTAAAAATGATCCATCACTATTCATTACTAATAAACCAACAAAAGCAATAGCTGGAATTGCAATAGAAGAAACTATCGTAGCAATCATCCCTAAAACTGCTGCTTTAGTAAATTCTTCTTTAGCAATTTTATGAATTTTAAAATTGAAAGTAAAGGAAGCAACAAATTCAAAAAAAGCAAAAACAATTAAAATTAAAAAATAATAAAAAACAGACATCTAATTTTCCTTTTCCTTTGCTAATCTTGCCCGTTGTTCTTTTTCACTTTCATGGTGGCCCATTTTTTTAGCTACTTTTGGCACAAGTAATGCTGCACAAAGATTCCCTGCTCCAGCTGCAAAAGCAGCAATGATAATTAATCATCAAGCATCTGCGTTTGCTGAAATTAAAGGAGTAATTGCCATCGTAATCATAAAAAGAAAGGTAGAAGTTGCTCCCATTAAAGCAGCAACATTAAACCGTTCTTTTGCGATCATATAAATTTTATAATTAAAGAAAAATCCAACAATTAGTTCAATAAGCGGATAAACGGCGAGAATTACTAAAGCAACAACTCAAGTTTTTTCCATTTTAAACTTTCCCGTTGTATTTTCCAGTTTGAGTTGAAATTACAATTTCTTGATTATTATTAATAAATTGAGGAACATCTAGTTCATAACCAGTACTTACAGTTGCTTTTTTAGTTGCGGCTGTAACAGTATCTCCGCGAACTGCATCAGTAGTATGAGTTACCTTTAAATTTACATTTTTAGGAAGTTCAACTCCTAAAAATTTACCTTCATATCGAGTAACCATGACTTCAAGACCTTCAGGCATAAATTTTAGTTCATCTTTTAAATGATCAACTGGAAGAGTAATTTGTTCAAAAGTTTCATTATCCATAAAAGCGGCATCTTGTCCATCAAGATAAAGAAATTGAAATGCTTTCTTTTGTACAAAAGCTTTTTCAACTTTTTCTCCACCAGTAAATGTGATCATTGTTGTTGTTCCAGTAAAAAGATTTTTCACTTTACATTTTACGTGTGCTTGCCCTCTTCCTGATTTTGCATGTGATGCATCTAAAAGTTGGTAAACATTTTTATTATAGATAAAAGTACTTCCCGTTTTAAATTCATTTACATTTAGTTTTTCCGCCATATTCTTTTCTCCTTTTTTATAAATAAGTTTGCGCTTCTTAATTATCCTTAATTTCTAATTTTACAATTGATTTATTAAGAATTTCATGTCCTTCTTTAGTAACTAAGATATCTTGTTCAAGTCTACAACCCATTTGATTTGGAATATAAACTCCTGGTTCAATAGTAAAAATCATTCCTGCTTCAAGAACTTCTTTTGATTTTGGATTAGCAGTTGGTGGTTCATGAAGTTCAATCCCGATTCCATGTCCTAGACCATGAGTAAAGAAATCTTCTCCATAGCCATTATCTGCTAGAAATTTTCTCCCAATTTCATCTACATCTTTTAAAGCCACTCCAGGTTTAATTCCGGCAATTGATAGTTCCATTGCTTTTTTGATAATTTGATAAAATTCTTTTTGACTTGAACTTGGAGTTCCCATAATTATTGTTCTTGTTATATCAGAACAACCTCTTTTATAAAATACTCCCATATCAATGGTGACCATGTCACTCTCTTTAATTGCATAATCAGATGAATGTCAATGGGGATTTGCTCCATTTATTCCTGCTGCAATAATTGGGGGGAAAGATTCATTATCTGCATCAGATTCAATTGTTAACATCATTATTTGTTTAAAAACATCTAATTCTGTAAATCCTGGTTTAATTCAAGAAACAATTTTTGAAAAAATATCATCTGAAATTGCAATTGCTTTTCTAGTATCTTCAATTTCTTCTTTACTTTTTATAACTCTAAAATGAGGAAAAATAATAGTTTTTACCTCAATTTCTAAATCATTGTTTTTGAAAAAATTATTCAAAATTTTAAAAGCATGAATTGTAAATTCATCTTCACTTACATAAAGAGTTTTCCCTGCAAGTTTTTTAAAGAGTTTTATTAATTCAACTTTATTTCCTAAATTTCTAGTAAGGTCTCCCATATCCACCAATTCAAAATCAAGTAATTTTTCTTTTGCTGATTTTAAATATCTCTGATCAGTTAAGGCATATTTTTTACCTTCAATAATTAAAACAAACATATTTGTTGAGTGAAATTTTGTTAAATAATAAACATCATGTTCATTTTTTATTAAAACATTTTGATATTTTTTTACAAAATTAGTTCATACTGCTGAGTATTCCATAGTTTTCTTCCTTATTTTTATATTAAATTTGATGTATAGTCTTTTTTCATCTTTATCAAGAAGTTTATTTACTGAAAATAGTCTTGAATATAAATCTTTTTAAAATTTTTTTTAATTAGTATATTTAAGTAAATAAAACCCCTTAAATAAACAATATTATTGACTTTACAGTCTATTAAAGCCTTATCAATAACATTATTAATTTTATCACATAAGCGCATAGCAACTGTGGGGATGTTATTGCTCTTTACTCCATTTTAAATTATTGATTATAGCCCGATATTCTTAGGTTAATTAAAGAAAATATAAACATATTAGTTGTATGATCTACAACCGAATTAATTAACCAAATTAATTTATTGATAATTAACAATTATCCTTAATTTCTAAATTAACTTTTGATTTATTAAGAACTTTATGCCCCTTTTTAGTTACAAGAATGTCTTGTTCAAGCCGGCACCCTAATTCTTTGGGAATATAAATTCCAGGTTCAATCGTAAAAATCATTCCTTCTTCTATAATACCTTTTGAATTTGGTGAAACTGTTGGTGGTTCATGGATGTCCACTCCAATTCCATGCCCTAGTGCATGAGTGAAGTAGTCATCACCATAACCATTTTCTTTTAAAAAGTCTCTTGCAACTTTATCAATATTTTCTAAGGTAACCCCTGGTTTAATTTGGGCAATTGCAAGTTCCATTGATTTATTTACTAGATCAAAGATTTGTTTTTGCTTACAATTAGGAGTTCCCGTCATAATTGTTCTTGTCATATCAGAACAACCTTGTTTATAAAAAACTCCCATGTCAATTGTTATCATATCACTATCTTTAATTACATAATTAGAAGAGTGCCAATGTGGATTTGCACCATTTATTCCTGCTGCAACAATGGGAAGAAATGATTCTCCATTTGCAACTGATTCAATTGTTAAAATCATAATTTTTTTATAAACATCTAGTTCTGTTAAACCAGGTTTAATCCAATTAATAATTTCTTTAAAAATATCATCGGTAATAGCAATTGCTTTTTTAGTATCTGCAATTTCTTCCTTGCTTTTGATAATTCTAAAGGGAGGAAAGCCAATTGCTTTAACACTAATATTTAACTTATTTTTTTTAAAAAAACTATTAAAAAATTTAAAGGCATGAATAGTAAAATCATCCTCACTTACATAAAGAGTTTTCCCTGAAAGTTTTTTAAATACATTTTGAAATTGAGTTTTATTCCCTAAATCAATTAATACAAACTCTGGTATTTTTTTTCTTGCTTGTTCTAAATATCTTTGATCTGTTAAAACAAATTTTTCTCCTTCAATAATTAAAATAAACATATTTGTTGAATGAAATTTTGTTAAATAATAAACATCATGTTCATTTTTAATTAATACATTTTGATATTTTTCGATAAAATTAGTTCAATTTTTTAAGTGTTCCATACTCTTGATCCTTACTTTTAATATTAAAAAATTTAGTATATGCTGCTTGTGTTTCCTTATCTAAAGGAACATCATGAGCAATTAATCTCATTGTTGAGGCTTTAAAGATTTTTTCAAAAGTTAAATCAAGATTTGAATAAGCAAGTTTTCTTAAAACAAAAATGTCATCACCTTTGCGGTCCATTGAAGTTTTATCTGCTACATAAATTATCTTATCAAGTAACCCTTCATCAACTGAAGGAATAGTGTGTCTTCTTACAGCATTTAAAAACTCTTGATCTTTAAGCCCATACTCTTGCTCTAATCAAAGTGCAACGCAATAACCATGAAGTGCTTTAACAGGAGGAATTAAATATTGAGCAGAATGTTGATTATAAAACTCAAGTAAATATCTATTTGAATAAAGTTTAAAAAGATCATGTGCAAGTCCGGCATCATAAGCTTTTTTCCCATTAGAATAATGATTTAGTTTGGCAAGTCTTTTTGCATTTACCGCAGTTGCAATTGCATGCTGATAGCGTTCTTGTTTTAATAATTTAAAAGCTAATGTTTTTAAATATAAGCGATGTTTTGCAATGTATTTTCTTGTTGCTGGAGGAATCTTATCTCATTCTAGCTTAGTCAGAATTTCAGTACTTGAAACATCAAATGTTTCTTCTCCAAGTAAATGGATTCCTTCTTGATGAGGAATTTTTTTAAGTCCCTTGCCACGTTTATAAATAATTAAATCGGCCATGTCACAAATTAAATCAGGGTTTCTTCAAGATTTAAATCCTTTAAATTGATCATCACCCATGATAAAAAACAATTCATCTTTTGGATATTTTCTTTGTAATTTTTCTACAGTTAAATAAGTATAAGATAACTGATGGCTTTTTACTTCAATATCCGAAACTTGAAGTCATGCTCATTTTGTTTCTTCTACTGCAGCAACAACCATGTTGTAACGATGCATAGAATCAATTCGTTCAGGATCAAATTTATTTCCCGGAGTTTTATAGGTAGGAATCATTAAAATAAGATCAAGTCCCATTTGATCATGTACACTTTTTGCTACCTTTAGATGTCCCTCATGGATGGGATTAAATGTTCCACCAAAAATTCCTATTTTCATACTAATTTAATTATAAATACTTTCTACCACATTAAAAATAATCCCTCTGGGAAGTTGAATTGTTAATTTTTGGTTTTTATTCCAAGTAGTAATGATGCCAAATCCAGAAATAATAATATCAACCCGGGTAATTTTTGCAGAAAAAGTTAATTCATGGGTTATAAAATCACTTGATACCTTACTATTTTCTAATTTTGACCGTTTTAATTCTATTGCACTACTAAATAAAAATTGATAATCACTTATTTCTGGTGAATTTAGAACATTGAAATAACAAAGATCTCCAATTGAAATTGTTTGGTTACTTTTTAATTGATAAACAATTGATTTTAATTCTTTTTTTGAAGTTATTTGATCTAAAATATTAGGCTCTAAAACATTTTGATAATTACCTGGCAAAATAAATCCCGGAAAATCAATAATATTAATTTCATTTAATTTAATTTCAAATGGTTTTGTTGTTGTCCCTACAGTATTTGAAACAAGATTATTGGCATCAAGTCCAATGCTTTTTGCAATTTGTTTTATTAATGAAGACTTTCCAACATTAGAATAACCAATAATTGCACAAGAAGTTTCAATTTGTTCCATAAAACTAACTAGTGCATCTATATTTGTTTTTTTGATTGTAGAAATTAAAATAATTTGCTTAAATTCTAATTCAATTTCTCAAGTTAATTTATCAATCCAAGCAATAATTTTTTCTGCAGAGATTGCATGAGGAAGCAAATCAATTTTATTTACAATAAGGGTTAATCTTGAAGGATCAATATATTTATTTATTTGCTTAACAACTGTTTCTTGGGGATTTAAAACATCAACTACAAGAAAAACTTCATCATTTGTTTTTTGCAATTCTTTTAAATAGATATCTGGTTCAAAAAGTTCTAGGTTATTAACCTTTTCTCCATAATTTAATAAACGAAAACATCTAATACACAAAGGATTTTCCATGTTATTAATATATCCTTTTGCTAAAGGATTAGTTGTTTGTTTAGTTTCTCCACAGCCAAGACAAATTTTATTATAAGATTTCATATTCTTCTGAATACAAGTCCCTTCCAGTTTCTTCTTCTTTAATTAGAATATTTTGTTTTGTTAATCTTAAAAAGATATATTCTTCTAACCATTTAATAATGACGTTTCAAGTTCTTTCGGCATCAATTAGTGGTTGAACTAAAATTGATTCAGTATGTAAAAGGTTTGCTCCTAAAATATCAGTAATAATCATATCACCAATAACAACAACTTCTTGTGGTTTAACATTAAATTTTCTAATGGTTCTATTCATTGCAAAAGGAAGGGGTTTTTTAGCATTAGCAATATAATCAACTTTTAACTTTTCTGCAAAAAAGGAAACTCTTTTTCTTGTATTATTGGAAATTAAAACAAATTCCATATCATTATCTTTTACAGCTTGAGCAAAATCAAGTGCTAATTTAGTAGGAAATTTAGTAAAATGAGGAACTAATGTATTATCAAGGTCACAAATAATAAGTTTAATTCCTTGCTCTTTTAATTTTTCCAAATTAATTTGTTTAATTGTTGTAACATAAGTTGATGGTTTTAGATAATTAATAAAAAGTCCAAACAAAAATGAATTTGAACTTATTTGGGTTTTGTGTTCTTTTTTAGTACGATTTTTTATTGGCATCTCTTCTATAAAATAAAAAACCTAAATAGTTTTTATTTAGATTTTTCTTTATGAAGTGTATGTTTATTACATTTAGGACAAAATTTCACTGCTTCCATTTTGTCTGGGTGTTTTGTTCTATTTCGATCACCTGTATAATTTTCCATTTTACACTCTGAACATCTATATATTAATTTTTGTCTCATAATTTCCTTTTATTCATTATATTATACTATATTATTTTACCTTACTTTTTTTAGTATTTATTATTATTTCCGTTAAAATCAATAAAACCTTTAGTTAAATCATTGCTAAAGTTTAAAGTTCAAAGTTTGCTCTCTTGTTGGTTCTTTTGGGCGCAAACGTTCAAACTGAAGTCTCAAATCATTAAACACAAGTTTAATTTTTTCTTTTATAAGTCCATTAAGTCCTGTTTTTGGAGTTGTAATAGAAATAGATAGTTTAGGGTAAGATTCAATATGATTATTTGTCATAGTTAGAATTTGCAAATCATTAACTGAAGAAACATTAAAAGCATTAATAATTTCATAAGGAGATGATTTTGTTTGAGGAGCAATTTTTGACCCTTTTGATCCCCTTGCTGCTTTTTTGAGTTCATTAATTCGAATTCTTTTTGCTTTACCATTACTTGTTACAATAAGCACTTGTGCTTTTTGCGATTTTACATCTGCTTCACTATTTACAATTGAACTAACAACATAATCGGGTGCTGTTAATGTAATATTTTTTACTCCACTTGCTCCAAGACCACTAATTGGTACATTAGCTAGTGGATAATAAAGAGCTTGGCCACTTTTAGTAATTGTAGTCACAAAAGCCTTTTCATAAAGATTCAAGGTTATGGAAACAACATGGTCGCCTTTTTTAATCCCAGCATATTTTGCTCCTCTGCGAGTAAGGACAATTGATAAATCACTAATTTTTGTTTGTTTAATTAATCCTTTTGCAGTTGCAACAACAAGTGTTCCATTTTTATGGAAGTCTTTTAGCATTCCTACTTTCAAGATTCTTTCAGTTGGGTTTAAAGTTGTAAATTTTGAAAGATGCTCACCAAGATCTTTTCATTTAAAATCTGTAAGTTTATAAATTGGAATTGAATAATATCTTCCACTAGAAGTAAAGACCACTAAACTATTTAAATTAGATGTTTTTGTTGCAGCAACAATTAAGTCATCTTCACGACAGCCAACAGTTTCAGCTGCAGAAGCTTCACGTGATCTAAGTGAAACTTTTTTAATATAACCTTGATGGGAAACAACAACCATTACATCTTCTTTTTGGATTAGAGCCGTTTCATCAATATCTAAATTTTCAATTTCATCATCAATTGTAGTTTTTCTTGGAACATTAAATTCTTTTCCTAGTTTTGTCAATTCATCTACAAGTTGAGCAATTAAATAATCTTTATTTTCTAGCGCTCGATTATAATGAGCAATGGTTAAATTCAATTGATGCAATTCTTCTTCAAGTGCGGCGACATCAGTTGTTGTCAAGTGATATAAACGCATATTTACAATTGCTTCTGCTTGTAAATTGGTAAAACTAAATTTATCAATAATATTTGCTTTAGCATCAGCTTTATTTTTTGATGTTTTAATAACATCAATAACTTGATCAATAATTCTTGCAACTTTAATTAGTCCGATAACAATTTCTAATCTTGTTTGTAGTTTTTGCAACTCAAAAGTATAAAGTTTTCTTGTTGTAAGAATACGAAAACTTTTAAAAGCAACAAGAATGTCCATTAGCCCAACTTGAGTTGGTTTTTTATCTTTAATGGCCACCATATTAAAATTAAAGTTTTTTTGTAAATCAGTTGTTTTTAAAAGGAACTTCATTACTAAATCAACATCAACTTCAGGTTTGCATAGCAATGTAATTTGCAAACCTGAACGGTCTGTATCATCCCGGACTTCTTTAATTCCAGGAACTCTATTTTGATGAATTAATTCATCAATTTTTCTTACAAGATCAGCTTTGTTTGTTTCATAAGGAATTTCAGTAATTAAAATTTCTTTGTTTCTTCGATCATAGTTTCATCTTGATTTAATAATGATTTTCCCTTTACCAGTTCGGTAACTTTGTTTTAAACCATCTAAATCTTGGACTATTCCACCAGTAGGAAAATCTGGCCCCTTAATATAATTAGTAATTTTAGAAAGAGTTGCATGTTCATTTTTTAAAACATAAATAAAAGCTTTAATGACTTCATTAAAGTTATGAGGGGGAATATTTGTTGAATACCCTGATGCAATTCCCATTGATCCATTTACAAGTAAGTTAGGAAATTTTGCAGGAAGAACTACCGGTTCTTCTTCACTATCATCAAAGTTAGGAACAAAATCAGTAATTTTTTTATCAATGTCTCCAAGTAAATATGCACTAATTGGGCCAAGTCTTGCTTCGGTATATCTCATTGCAGCGGGACTATCACCATCAATTGAACCTTTATTCCCATGCATGTCAACTAAAGGCATATTTATTTTTCATTCTTGAGCAAGGCGAACCATTGCTTCATAAACAGAGGAATCACCATGGGGATGGTATTTTCCAATAACATCTCCAACCACTCTTGCTGATTTTTTATAAGCAGTTTTATGGGTTAATTTTAAATCGTGCATTGCATATAAAATCCGTCTTTGAACAGGTTTTAAACCATCACGTAAATCAGGAAGTGCTCTTTCTTGAATAATATATTTTGAATAATCACCAAATTTTTGGCTAATTAAAACATCAATATTTTCTTGAATAATTTCTTTTCCTAAATTATTTTTACTCATTTTTAACCCCTTTATTTATTTTAAAATCATCATCAAGAGAAAATTCAACATTCTCTTCAATTCATTCTCGTCTTACGCTTGCATCTTGACCCATTAGAGTTTCAATAATATGATTTGCAGCTTCAGCATCCTCAACCTTAACTTGCACTAGTGTTCTTGCTTTAGGATCCATTGTTGTTTCTCAAAGTTGCTCAAAATTCATTTCTCCAAGTCCTTTATAACGTTGAATTTCAATATTTGGAGTTAATTTTTTAATTTTGTCTAGTTCGATAGTAGTTCAGGCATATTCTGATTTTTTACTATTTTTATTAGTAATTTTAAATAGTGGGGGCATAGCAATATAAATCATGCCGGCATCAATCATTTCTTTCATAAAACGATAAAAGAAAGTTAAAAGTAAGGCTTGAATATGGGCTCCATCAGTATCAGCATCGGTCATAATGATAACTTTTCCATAATTAGATTGCTTAGCATTAAAACTCCCAGAAAGTCCGGCACCGATGGCATGGATTGTTGTAGCAAGTTCATCGTTTGCTAAAATATTTTTTAAATTTGCCCGTTCGGTATTAATAATTTTCCCTTTAAGGGGAAGAATTGCTTGAGTTTTGCGGTCACGGCCTAATTTTGCAGATCCACCAGCGGAATCTCCTTCAACAATAAAGAGTTCCCGGTCTTTTGCAATTTTAGTTTGAGCTGTTACAAGTTTTCCGGCGAATGATTTTGTTTTAGTTTTTGATAGCTCTCTTGTTACTTCTCTTGCTCTTTTAGCGGCTTCTTTTGCTCTTTTAGAAACATATGCTTTTTCAATTATTAATTTAGCTGCTTGTGCATTTTTATTTAAATAATGTTTAATTTGCTCATACATTTCTCTTTCAGCATATGTTCTTGCATAAGGAGAAGAAAGTTTTGTTTTAGTTTGTCCTTCAAACTGTAAGTATTCTTCAATTAAATAAATTGAAATTACGGCATAAAGTCCTTCTCTAGTATCGGCTCCTTCAAGTGGTTTTCCCCCTTGCATAAGTTTGTTATCAACGATAAATTCATTTAAGGCTTTGGTAAGTGCATATTTAAATGCTGATTCATGAGAACCACCATCTGGGGTAATAATATTATTTACAAATGAGTGAATATTTTCCTGAGTGGCAGATGTTCATTTTAAAGCAACTTTGATAATAATATTATCATTGCTACTTTTAAAGGCATAAGTTTTTGTAAGTGATTTTTGTCCTTTGGAAAGTTCATCAACAAATGCAATTAATCCATCAGGATTATGAAATTCATGATGAGTTTCATTTTTTTTATCATCAAAAATAATTCTTAAACCAGGGTTTAAATAAGAAAGCTGTTTAAGCATTTCAGCAATTTCATTTCCATTAAAATTAATTGATGAAAACATTTGTTCATCAGGTTTGAATTCAACCTTTGTTCCATGTTTTGTTGTTCGTCCAATTTTTTTAAGAGGAGTAATAATACTTCCCCCTTTATTAAATTTAATTACATATTCAAATCCATCTTTTCAAATAGTAATAATCACATGTTCGCTAAGGGCATTAACAACAGATGATCCAACTCCATGAAGTCCTCCAGATATTTTATAGCCAGAATTTTCTCCACCAAATTTTCCACCTGCATGAAGAGTTGTGAAAATTGTTTCCACTGCCGGGCGTTTAGTTTTTTTATGAGTGTCAACAGGAATTCCTCTTCCATTATCTTCAACAGTAACAGTGTTATCGGCATCTAAACTAATTTTAATGGTAGTACAAAAACCAGCAAGATGTTCATCTACTGAATTGTCAATAATCTCTTTGATTAAATGGTGAAGTCCTTTTGAATTGGTTCCCCCAATATACATTCCTGGTCTTTTACGGACTGCTTCAAGGTTTTCAACTACATCAATTGCACTTGCGTCATATTTTTTAATTGCCATATTGAATTCCTTTCTGCTTACTAAAAATATTTTTGTTTAAATAAATAATATAGCGATTAAAATTTTCAATTCCGCTATGTTCCATGTCACTAAGAAATGATCAATATGGAATAAGTAGTTGGTATTCCTTATTCCAGTCTTTTTCTTTTCTAGTTCTTAAATAGATTAAAGTTTGTTGATAAAAAATTTTAAAATTAGTAAGAGGTAATAAGGTGTTTTCATCCATTACATTTATAATAAAATCTTCAAGTGATAAACCTTTTGCATTTGTTTTCCCAACTTGTGAAAGTTCATATTTATCTCTTAAAAAGTTTTTATTATAAAAGTAAAATTCTAAATAAACCTTTGGTAAAATACCTTCATGTTCTAAATTTAAAAATCCCGTAAGAAAATTGCGATTTCCAAAAAGTTCGGGTTGAATTTTAGCCCATTTTTTAAATGATTTATAGTCATCGATATCTATTTCTACATCATATAGTTTGAAACTTCTCATGTGTTAATTATACATTTTCATAACTTTACTATATTAAGCAAAAAAACAAATTAAACATGTTGTTCATTATAAATTGTAATTCAACTTGAAGCTCCAATTAAAGAATAAAATAGATAAATAATACTTTGAATTACTAATAATAAATTTAGGGTAGAAAATGTTCCAATTGCACTGGAAAAAAGTAACATTGAAGTAATATTTGCAATAATAAAAAAATAATTTCCTGCTCAATATCTTTTTGCAACTAAAAGAGGACCAAAAAAGGAGAAAACTAAAATAATTGAATCTATAAAGGGAGCAATATCAATATAAAATTTTCCCGGATCTAAAGATTCATCTTTTGCAGGAAGTTTTGTTCATGCATTATTCATTGCTTGAATTGTAAATCCTAATGCAATTGAAACTGCAATTGCTAAAACAAATAAACAAAATATTCATTTAAGGGCAAGTTTTTTAGGCTGAATTGAATGAGGATTAACTTGTTTATTTCAATCACGATACATAACAATTTCAGGAATAATCATTGCAGCTCACATTAATGCTTGTAAGGGCAAAAAAGAAAAAATAAAAGCGATTACAAGCGAAGGGATAGTAACAATTTGAAAATAAATTCATTTAATTGATCTTTTATTAATATAATAAGTTCCACACAAACCAGAAAGAGTTCCAATTGTGGAAAAAAAATAAATTATTCATAGTCTTCAAGTTGGTGGATAATTTAAATCAGATGTAATGTTCAAATATATTTGAACAATAGACATTATTAAAACCAAAAATAAAACACTAGGAAGAAAATATTTGCTTCATAAGGCGTTGTGTAAAAAATATTGAATTCTTACTACAATAGTTTTGTTTGATTCCATTATTTAATTAAAATAAGCCCTCTAAAGGCTTATTTTATTTTCTTTTTGCGTATTTATCTTTTCGTTTTGCATTTTTCATTGATTGCATAACGTTTCTAATTTGAGCTTCTGATGGTTTTCTTCCCATTGACTGAAACATTGCTCTAATTTGAGATTCGCTTATAGGTGGATTTTCTTTAAGTTGTTTTTCAATTAATTTTCTTGTAATATAAAATCCTAAAAAACCAGCAATTGGTACTAAAATTATAAAAATTATTGCTGTTATTTCTCATCCTGTCATTTACTCTTTACTCCCTTTTTTATTATCTTTCTTTTCTTGCTTAGCTTGTGCGTGTTCTGCTTTTGCTTGTTGTCTTTCGTCTTTTAATTGTTGTTTTATTTCTTGATTTTCAAGTTTTTCTTCTTCTTTTGCTTTCGCTTTTTCTTGATCCTCAACTATTTTTGCTTCTAGAATTTGCACTTCTTTTTCATAATGAATTTTTTTATTTTGTGCTGCAAGTAATTCCTGGGGTGTTTTTGCTTGAATAATTTCATCATCTAATTTTGTAATTTGAATTTCATTAGAAATAACTGCCCCTTTTTGGATTTTAGGTCCACTTTTATCCATTTTTCCAGTAATTTTAGCTTTCATTTTTCTAAAAAATCTTTTAAATACTGGACCGTATTTTAGTCATTTAGAAAAGAAGACAAGTCAAACTCCAAACCCAATGATTAATAGGAATAAAAAGAAAAGACCAAAATATCCACCTCATGGAATTCCGTTATCTGCTGCTAGTGGTGCAATTTCTTGAAAATAAGTATTCATATCTTTTTTAATTATATATTAATTAATTATATCTTTTAGTATCTCCGATATTATAATCATTATTTTTCCCTGTCCGAATAAAGTTTACTAGTCCTTCTTTATTGTCTTCTCAGTTTTGTTTACAATATGCTAAATACTCTGCATCGATTGTATCAATTTTTGCATGGGCATTATGATCTCTTGGTGAATACCGATAATGTCTTTCTTTAAGCAATAATGAAACAGCAAAAGTATCAAAATTTTGGTTAGCATATAGTGATGCGTAGGCTAATAACCCAACAGTATTATGGGATGGATTTTTTAAAAGTTCTTTTCCTTTACTTGGATGAATTGAAACTCCCTCAATATATGATTGGCCAAAAGAAAGAACTTCAATATTTTTAAGTTCTACTCCTAAATCGCCTTGGGCAAGGACAACTCCTAAAAGAGCGGGATTATTTGCTCACATTCCACCATCAAGTCAAAAATCTCCTGTTGCTTTTTCAACAAATGGTTCAAAATAAAATGGAGCTGCAGTTGAAGATTTAATTGCTTCCCAAAGTTTTATTGTTGAATAACGTGGATTTAAAGAATTAAAATGACGTGAACCAAAAATTATTGGTTTTGCTTCTGAAACATTAGTTGCTGCAAAAACAAATGGTTTTCTTACTTGTTTTTCAAAATCAGCAATTGATAAATCCCCAACACAATCTCTTAATGTTTTGTTTAAAGGGCCATCATCATATCTTGCATAAAGATTTTTTTTAAGTGATTCTCTAAGGGTAAATTTTGTTCCAAAAAGAGTGTGTGGTCCTTTTAAATAATCATCATAAACTTCTTTTGGATCTGCTCCGACTAAAAGCGACCCAACAACAATTGCTCCGGTTGAAGTTCCAACAAACATATCAAATTCTTCCATAAGATCAATTCCATATTCTTCTTTTAATTTTCAAATTGCATAAACTGTGAACATTCCTTTAAGTCCACCACCATCAACAGCAAGAATTCTAATTTTCTTTCTATTTACTTCATCTTTGTTTTGTGGTTCTTTATAACCTCTATTAAAAAACATTTTAATCCCCTTCTTCTTTGTTAATTGGTGCTTTCATCATTTCATCTTTGCCTGAAGTTGCTTTTGGAAAAGCAATCACATCGCGAATTGAATTAGCATCTAATAAAATTGCTAAAATACGATCAAGTCCTAGGGCAATTCCTCCATGTTGAGGAATTCCATATTGCTGGGCTTCAAGCAATCAGCCAAACATTTCTTCAGTTTCTTTATTTGAAAGTCCAAGAATTTCAAAAACTTTACCTTGTAATTTAAAATCAGAAAAACGAATTGCTCCGCCACCAATTTCTGATCCATTAAGTACAATGTCATAAGCTTGGGACATTAAAGAAAGCAGAGTTTTTTGATCATTAATATTTGCATTTTTATAAAGATCTAAATCCTTATCAGCAACTGCAGTAAAAGGATTATGCATTGCTTCAAGTTTATGATCTTTATTTAAAGCAAATAATGGTCATTCAGTTATTCAAACAAAGTTATTTTTATTTGTATTAGCTAACTCAAATTGTTGTCCAAGTTCAAACCGAATTCTTCCAAGTAGTTCACAAGCATTTATTCATGAATCCATTACCACTAAAAGGGTAAAACTTGACCATGGAGTAAGTTCTAAAATTGCACTAAGTTCTTTTTCTGAAATTCCTTTTAATGAGCCCTTAACAATTTTCCCTTTTTCAACTTCTAAAGTTGCAAGTCCACTTCCACCTTCAAGTTTTATTTTTGCTTCTAACTTTTTATATTCAGCATTTGAAAATGTTTGTTCAAGAAAAAGTCCTTTAATTACTTGGTTATTTTTCAATCCAGCTTGAATAAATTTAAGTTCAGTTTTTGCAAAAACTTTTGTTAAATCAACTAAATGATTAGCAAATCTAGTATCAGGTTTATCAGATCCATAAATATTTAAAGCATCAATATAGCTCATTTCTTCAAAAGATAATTTTGCTTTTTGGGGATTAAATTCTTTAACGATTTTAGTAAGTAATTGATTAATTATATTTTTAATTTCTTTTTCTGAAGTAAAACTTTTTTCGAGATCTAATTGAGTAAATTCAAGTTGACGGTCTGCTCTTGAATCTTCATCACGGAAACATTTAACAATTTGATAATATTTTTCAATTCCACCATACATTAATAATTGTTTATAAATTTGAGGAGATTGGGCAAGAACATAATATTTTCCAACATGGTTCATACTTAAAACATTAAGCTCATTTGCTCCACCAGGAGTTGGTTTTGTAATCATTGGAGTTTCGACTTCAACAAAATCATGTTCATAAAAGAAGTTACGAATAAGATGATTAAATTTAGCTCTCATAAGTAAAATATTATGAATTACCGGTCTTCTTAAATCAAGATACCGATATTCCATTCTTTTAGGTTCAAGTGCATCAGTGATGTCAGCAATAATTAAGGGAGTTTGTTTTGCTTTATTAATAATAATAATTTTTGTTGCTAAAATTTCAATTTCACCAGAAGGTAATTTAGGATTTGCTTCTTTTCTTTTGGAAACAGTTCCTTCAATAGTAATTACATATTCACTTCTAAGCAAAAGAGCAGCTTCATAAGCTGATGAAGTTTTATCAATTATAATTTGGGTAATTCCGTCTTGATTTCTTAAATCAATAAAAACTAAATCACCTAAACGTCTTGCTTTATTTACTCAACCATTTAGGGAAACTTTTTCTCCAATATTTTTTTTAGTTAAAATACTCATTTTATTTCTATCTTTTTTCTAATTCTTTAGCAAAAGTGTAAGCAAGAGAAAATGCAGTTTCCATTGTTAAACTAGTTACAAAGTTTCCATCAACAACTGTTTGACATGCAAGTCCAGGTTTACAATCAGGATCGCTAAGAATAGCTCCGCCTTTTTTAAGGGCATTACGTCATTCTTCGCCATAGTGACAAATTGCTTTTTTACCTTTTAAATAACCTCTTTCAGCATAAGCTGTTGGTCCGGCACAAATTGCTCCTAAAAGTTTATTATTATCAGCAAAATGAGCAATAATTGCATCCATTTCTACTTGTCCATCAAGTTTTCTAAACCCTGGTCCACCAGGAATAAATAAAGCATCATATTTTGTAAGCCCTTTTGCTAGCACTTCTTTTAAAGTTAGTTTAACTTTAATTTCTAGACCTTTTCCACTAATAACATGATCATTTTCTGTCCCAAAAGCAATATCGACATCATAGCCTAGTCTCAATCATACATCTCTTGGTAAAATTAGTTCAACGTCTTCAAAGCCATCTGAACCAACGATTAAAATTGTTTTATTCATTTTCCTTCTCCTTTGCTAATTGATCCATCTCTTCTTGTCAATTAGGATTATTTTTTTTATAGCAATATTGTAAAATCCACATGATAAATCATAAAATTAATAATAAAACTAAAATTCCTCCCACTACTACAAGAGTAATTAAAAGATATATATTTATTAAATTATCCCTTTTATTATTCATCTATTGAGGAAGGATTGTCTTCCTGTGGTTTTTCTTCTTTCGTAGTTTCTTTATTTTCTACTTTTGTTGCTTCTTGATTTTCAGCTTGTGCTTTTTTAAATTCTTCGATTCTGCTTTTTTCTTGTTTAGCAAAGTTTTTTAAATCATCAGAAGTAAATTGTGAAGCAGCGTTCAATAAATCATTATAGAATTTAAGCACATTTGCTCTTGCTTTTGCTTTATCTTCTGCTGATACATCTTCTGCTAAAGCAATATTATAGACTCTAAAATAAGATTCATCAAAAGTCATTAATAATCTAACTTCTAATGTTTCAGTATTCACTCTAACTTCACGAATTTTATCAAATTGAAAAATTTGTGCTGCAACCTCTTTTTCTCCTTGTGCAATTAAGATTAAAGAATTTTTCCCTAAAATTGTTTTTTTCCCTTTAATAGCCATGTTTCTCCTTTATAAACTATTTAATTTTATTGTTTTCTGCTTTTCAGTCTGTAGATTTTTAACAATAACTTCTCCATCAAGTGTTTCTTTTCCTACAATTATGATTTTTTGATAATTTTGTTTAATTGCTTTTTTAAATTTTTTCTCAAATTTTTGGGTTGAGCAATCTAATTCAACTTGCAAATCTTTTGTACGAAGTTTATTTGCAACTTCAAGTGCAATAGTTGAAAATTCCTCACTGGTGCTCATTACATAATAATTATTATTAATAGTAAGCTCATTTTTTAAATAAGCATTAGAAGCAAGTAACAAGCGAGAAAGTCCTAAAGCAAACCCCACTGCAGGAACATCTTTTTTAGGATCAAATTGAGTAATTAAATAATCATATCTTCCCCCACCGATAATTGTTGCTTTAGCTCCAAGAAGTTTAACATCAGTGCTAATAAATTCAAAAACTAAACCATTATAATAGTCAAGCCCTCGAACAAGTTTATTATCTACAATAAATTTAACATTTAATTTTTTTAATTCAACACAAAGGGCACTAAATCTGTCTTGTTCTTCTTTTGTTAAATAATCAATAATTGAAGGTGCACCTTCATTTACTAAAATATCTTTTTCATCTTTTGAATCAAGAATTCGTAAAATATTAGTTTCCATTCTTGTTAATGAATCAGCTGATAATTTTGCTTTGTGGACTAGATAATATTTTTTAAGTGCTTGTAAATAAACTTTTCTTGATTCTAAACTACCAATACAATTTAATCTTAATTCATATTTTTTAATTTGAAATTCATCAAGGATTTGTTTTCCTAAAAGTAAAACTTCAAGATCACTAGTTAAAGAAGCATCATTCAATAGTTCAACACCAAATTGGAAAAATTCCCGTTGGCGCCCTTTTTGTGGTTGTTCATAACGAAACATTACTCCAGCATAATATAACCGCTGTTTTTTTTCAAGTTCAGTTAGTTTATTTTCCAAAACCATCCTTACAATTGGAGCTGTTCCTTCTGGACGTAAAACAAATTGGTCTTTGTTATTTTTTGCAACAAGTTCAAACATTTCTTTATTTACAATATCAGTTTCAGTTCCCACTGCTCTTTTAAAAAGATTAATACTTTCAAAAAGTGGTGTTTTTACAAACTCAAAATTATAAATTAGCGCAATTTTGTCTAATTTATTTAATGCTAATTTAAGAATTTTTGCTTCTTCTCCAAAATAGTCTTGTGTTCCTTTTGCTTTATTAATCATTACATGTTCACCCCGGAAATATATTCTTCTGATAATTGTTTAGGATCGAATGAATCTTCAATGTCTTTTGCAATCCGTCTTTCTTTTCTTTGATCTTTTTTATGATGATAAACTGCTGCTAAATAAGGATAGAAAGTTAAATTACTCAAAATTATTAATGGTGCAATGATAAAAAACATGCACATTCCAGCAACTGCTGCAGTTCCTACATAAGCAACTGCGATGGCAAAAAAGGCAAACCCAAATCCTCATACTAAAAGTGAAGACATAAAGAGTTTTTTTGCCCCCTCAACATAAGATTTTTTGTAAATTTCTAAATCAGTTGAATCTTGTGATTTTATTTTTTTAGTTCCCCTTGATGAAATTGTTAATTTAGAAATAAGGGAGAATAATCCGAGTCCACTTAATGCTAATCAAAAACTAATTCCCAAAGGAATTCATAGCATAAAGACCAACAGAAATGATAAAATTAGTTCTCCAAATAGAAGTGCAAACATTAAGGCCATATCAGTTCATCCATACATTATTCAAGCAAATAGCAGCATTGCAGATGTTGCGGCGATTAGCGCAATAAGCACTCTAAACCCATCATGTGCTTGTGTATAAGGAGTAAATAGTGATGGTGAACCAGTAGTTTGGTCTTTAGAATTTTTTAGATTATAAGTAGCAATAGATGTTGTGTTTACTAGAGAACCAGTTTCTTCTTGCAGTGAAAAATTAAGCATAATATCATTATCAGCAATGTTGTAGCCATTTTTAATTAATAAATCATCTGTTGCAATTGCATTAAGTTGAGATTCAATTTCTAGCTTTTGGTCCATTGTCAAAATATCATAAGAAGTAATTTGATAACCAAATCCATATTGTCAATAAGGAATTTTTATTTTTTCACCATCACCACGATTAAAGTAACCGAAATGATCATTTCTTACCATAGAAATTTCTTGAACTTTTATGTGGTTATCTTCAAAAGCATCAATAATATTTGTTTCATAGTTTACCCCAAGAGCAAAAATGTCTTCTTGACCATAAGGGTCTTCTGGAACTAGATACCCATTTTTATCATCACTTGTTGAATCAGTATCAACTCAAGGAATTGTAGTATTTGTATTTTGTCTTCCCTTTTCATCTTCATTTATTTCATCTTTACCAAAATATCAAAGATATTCCCCATTTGGATCTTCAATATTAATTGCAGTTCCATCTGCATTTGAAACTTGCATGACAACGTTATATCTAAAGTCAGCTCGTTCACTAGTTGCTCCATTAACACCAGAACCCATTACACCAGCAACAATTCCAAAGAACCCAAAGGTAATTATTGTTGCAAAAACTAAAACAATTCCAAAGGTTTTGGCAATTGGTTCTGATTGTAAAAAAGTGATTTTTTTATAATAACGTTCAGTTTCAAATCCTTGAATAATTACCATTGATCCAGTCATTAAATTTCAATTATTAAATCTTTTTTGTTTAATTACTGTTGAATAACTAGTTCAACTATCTAATTTGTAAAGAATTAAAGGATAAAATCCAATAACAAAAATAACGCTCAATGTTAAAAAGACAATTGCTAAAAAGGCACATATTCCAATTCAAAGTGGTGCAATTAGTCCAAAAATGAAAAGAAAAACTAAAATAAGTCCAAGGGGAATTAAATTATTATTAGTAATTTCTAAAAGATTTTTTTTATATTTTTTAAATGGTGTTGTCGATTCATCATTATTGTATTTAAATTTGTTTGCAACAAGAATAATAAACCCGCAAGTAACAAGTAGGAAAAAGAAGATTGTACTAACAAATAAAAAGCCAGCGGCAACTCCAGAAGCTGCTCCGATCATTACAAAGACCATTGCTAATAAACTTAAAATTAAGTCAGCAATTGCTCCAAGAAGGCCAAGATATCACATAATAAATAAGGCAAATAAGATAATAATTGTTCCATAAGTTCAAAAAAGAATTTTCATTGCACTTTCATTTTTTTCATTATAAATAAATGAAGAAGAAATATAGTTAAATGTTAAAGAAGAATTTGCTGCATAATTAATTTTTTCATTTACTAATTGGGCTTCATTACTTGAAAGTGCTTGTGATGGAGTTCATTCAATAAAATCATCATTGAAAATGCTTACTGGTTGTCTAATTTGAGTTTCTGAAAGTAAAAATGGTTTTGCAGAAGTTCTTTTTGTAATATTTTCTTGATCAATTTGTGCTGATCCCATTAATTCAGATTTATCAGGATCCATAAAAGCATAAATTAATAATGGATCAACTGTAAAGGCGGTTTCAGTTGGTGCTGCTTCTGGATCTTCTGGATCAGGTTCACCTTGAATTGTAATTGATTGCGATTCTGATGCTCCTTTTGCCATTGCATAGCCTTCTTTATCAAACTCTTTAACCAAATTATTATAAACTGTATAACCAGTTCACATATAGGCTGTTCCAAGCATTGAGTTGCTTTGTGCACCACTTACAAGTTGAGTTGAAGCATCTATTGCTAAATCTAAATAATCATCATCATTTAGACCAAGTTTAAAATATGCTTGACCGCCATTATATTTAACATTTGAAGAAGAAATTAGTTGATAACCGCTATCTTCTCCTGCTATTGTAGGCGAAACTAATGATGCGCTTGCAGTATCAACTTCATCTGGAGTAACAGTTTCTCCAACAAAAGCTTCATCACTTAAAATATAATCATAGCCGGCACCATCGCCACCCAATTCAAACATTCGATCACCTTGAATAGTTCTAAATTCAAGTGGTTCATTTACAAATGAATAACTATAAGCAATTGCAAGTCCTTTTTGTAATTGCTCAATTGAATCCCAAGAAAAGGGATTATCATCATCAAGAAAATTTAAGGGCAGATTAATCATGATTTCATTATTATTTGAGGTTAAAACAACAGCTTGGTCAACTCCAGCAACATCAAATCCTTGATCAATTCCTTTAGCAAGTTGATTAAGTGAATAATCAGATTGTTCTAGACCTTCAACTTCCATGACAATTTGATAATGGTCATCCATAATTGGGGCAGTGTTATATTGAGTTTGCACTTTGCCAGAATCAAGATCTTGAGCATGAGTGTAATGAGAAATTCCAAAGCCGGAACCAATAATAGTTCCAAAAAATATAATTCCTCCAAGAATTGAGAAACAAATTTTTCTAGAATTTTTTTTGAAATAACTATTTTTCATTACAATATTTATAAACTTAATAAGAAATACAAATTCTCACTTGAATTTCTTTAAAACTTTTCATATTCCCTCTAATTATATAAGACTTGAATATTTTTAGCATTAATTTAATCCTTATTTTAGAAGAAAAAAAACTAGTAAAAACTAGTTTTTTATTTAAAATTTTTATTTTAATTCTTTAATTGCTGCTACAGCTTTTAAAGTTGTTTCTTTAAGGGTTGAAACAGATTTAATAAATTGGGCTTTTTCTGCTTCTGAAATAGGCAATTCAAAGGTTCTAATAATTCCTTCTTTTCCAATTAAACAAGGAATTCCAGCATAAGTTCCTTCCATCCCATATTCTCCAGAAAGTAGTGCTCCAGTTGCAAATATTCTTCTTTCATCTCTTAAAATTGAACGAGAAATATCAGTTAAATTCATCCCAATTCCATAATAAGTTGCTCTTTTACGGTCAATAATTTCATAAGCTTTTTTTCAAACAATTTCATGAACTTTAGCAAGTTTTGCTTCTGTTAATCCATATTCATCATATAAACTTGACAATTTAACTCCATTTAAAGTTGCAATTGAAAAAGTAGAAACAGATGAATCCCCATGTTCTCCCATAACATAAATTCCAAAATCACTTGGAGCTGCATCTTCAATTAGTTTTGAAAGTTCTAATTTAAGTCTTGAAGTATCAAGTGCACATGAAGCTGAAATAACTTTATGAGCATCAAATCCAGTAATATGTTGATAAACTGTTGTCATAACATCAACAGGGTTAGAAGCAACAATGGTAACTCCTTGAAAACCGCTTGCTTTTACTTGATCTGCAATTGATTTCATAATTTTTGCATTATCTGCAACCATGGCAAGTCTTGTTTCACCTGGTTTTTGAGGTCTTCCAGCAGTAATTACAATTAAATCTGCATCTTTTGCAAGTTCATAGCCCCCATTTTCAACGATATAATCAGTAGCAAAACATCCTCTTCCATCTTCAAGATCAAGTTTTTGCCCATAGGCAACTTCATTGTTGATATCAATGATTCCATAATATTTTGCTAAATTTTGGTTCGTTGCTGCATATAGATATGACATTCCGACAAATCCCGCCCCAATAAGAACCACTTTGTTAGTTGTATTTTTCATTTTATTCTCCTAGTATAATTACCTATTTATTATATTACAAATATTTAACGGACTAAAATAAATAAAACCGTAAGTTAAAAAATAAAATTGAAATATAAAAATATAATATAATTTATTAGAAAATATATAAATTTATAAGAGAAGTAAGGGGAAAAATGAAAACAATTTATTATTTAGGGTTAATTGTTCTTTTTATTGGACTAGCAATATTCTTTGGAGTATGTGCTAATTATTGTCACAAACAAATTTTAGCTGATTTAGTCAAATCACCGCTAAACTTAAAGTTACTATATATATCATTTATTTTGCTTGATATTTCTACAATCATTCTTATAATTAACTGTTTTATTAGTTTGCTAAATTATAATGATGATATAACAAACAAAAGAAGAGAATTAATGGAAAAATTTGAAGATAATAAATCAAATAAGTCTAACTAATTTAAAGGATAAAATAATCTTTTAATAAATATTGCTAGTTAATAATAAGCATATTTTAATATAATTCTATTATCACTTTAGAAATAAAGAAAATTGTATTATTGCAAAGGAGAAAAATGAAAACAATTTATTATTTAGGTTTAATTTTTTTATTTTTTGTACTATCAATAATTTTTTGTGTAGCAGCGGATCATTTCAATGAAGTAATAAAAGCCCTAAATGTTGGAAAAGACCATGAACCACTAATAGTTCCATTTTTGCTTTGCTTTTTATTTATTTTACTTGATATTGTTGCAATTATTTTTTACATATACTTTGTTGTAAAATTTACAGCTTTCTTTTATAAACAAAAACATGGAATAGAAGAGGTTGTAAGTGTAGAAGAGGCTGAAGCAAATGTAGCAAAAGAAGTTAAAAAAATAGAAGAACATGAAGAAAAATTAACAAAAGATGTTGAAAAAATAGAAGAAACTAAAGAAAAAACAATAAAAGAAACAAAAGACGAAGATAAAACAGAAAAAGAAGCAGAAAAACCAAAAGAAAAAGTGCCAATGAAGAAAAAACTGTCTATTTTATTAAGTGACAAATCCGATCATTCTCCTAGTAAAAAATAATTATTGAATAAACCGTTAATTAAAGAATAAATTCTATTTTTAGTATAATTTTATTATTAATTTAACAAAATTAAGGAAAGAAAATAACCATGCCAAGAAGAAGAAGGGGTAAACCCATGCTTACAACCGCTGTAACAATGAGCGCATTATCAAGTAGAAAAACAAATAAAATGCAACAGCAACAAATGCAACAGCAACAAACCCAACAAGCAAATTATGCAACTGCACCACAATCAGCTGCAACAGTAGAACCTGATGTAGTAGCACCAACACCAGTACAACAAGAAGTACAACCAGATCAAATTAGAACAATTGCATCAGCAATTTCACTTTATCGTAAAAAAGGTTTAAACTATGCAGAAATCTTTACTAAAGTTGAAGCTTATAATAAGGGCTATAAAAATGAAGATGACTTCAAAGAAGGATATCTAGCCTTTGTAAATGAAGAAGCAATTAGTAATGCTAAATGAGAAAAAGTACTTGAATTTGAACTAGAACACCAAGAATAATTGTTACCATTGATGGAATTAGTTCAAAAGATTTAACTTATTATTTTAAAATAATTAAAAAAAATAGGAATTTAATTCCTGTTTTTTTTAATTAGATTAATTTATACTAAAAATAAATAAATTTATTATATAAAAAGAAAAGAATGCAAAAATTATTATATTTAAGGTTATTTATTTTATTTTTAGGACTTTCAATATCTTTTGGTGTGTGAGTTGATTTAATACATAAATCAATTATGTATAATATTAATCATTTATAATGATGATATTTCTTCAATACTTTTAACACTTTGTTCTTTCATAAATTTCCAAATTTATATAAGTAAGAGAAATTAAAAATTAAACCTCAAATTTGCAGACCAATATAAGAAATAAATAATAATAAAAAAACAAATCTCTATTTCTTTATTCTTGATGTTCTAGTTCAAATTCAAGTACAGATTCTCATTTAGCATTACTAATTGCTTCTTCATTTACAAAAGCTAGATAAGCCGCTTTAAATGCTTCTTCAGTTTTAAACCCTTTATTATAAGCTTCAACTTTAATAAAGATTTCTGCATAATTTAAACATTTTTTACGATAAATAGAAATTGCCATTGATATTTTCCTAATTTGATTTATTTGTTTTGTTTGTTGTATTTGTTTTTTATCAACTTTATCTTTTCAAATTATATTATCATATAAACAAAATATACTTTTTGTTAACCAACATATTGCTAATAAAATTGCAAAAAAATCAATAAAAATTAAATTAATACGTCATATCCCATAAAGTGTGGTTGATAATGCCCCAAATCAAAGTGCTAATGCTCAAAACAAGAAGAATAATCCAAAATATAAAATTATTTTTAATTGATTAATATATATTTCATTATTATATAAACAAAATATACTTTTTATTATCCAATATATTGATAAAATAATTGCAAAAATATCTGCAAAAACAAAAATAGTGCATCATATTCCAAAGAGTGAATTTGCATATATTCCAAACAAAATTGATAATGCTAAAAACAAAAAAAACAATCCTAAATATAATATTATTTCAAATTGAATATTATTTATTTTATCTTTTTTTTGAAAACAAAGAATGATTTTTACAATTCAATATATTAACAATAAAATTGCAAAAATATCTCCAAGAATAAATACAGCAAAGAATGATTGAAAATAATTTGGAACAACTTCACCATTGTTATAATAATTAATTATAAGAATATGTATTTTATTTGCAATTATTCCAAATACAATTAATAATGCTAAAAATAAAAATAAAAGTCCTAAATATAATATAATTTTAAATATTTTTTGTTCTATCTTCATTTTTCCCTCTAATTATTATCATATATTAAAAACAAAATAATAAAAAATAGAGATCTCTCTCTATTTTTTATTATTATCTAAATTCTAGTAAGTATGTGAAGCTTCTTTACCTTCAAGAATATCTACTCCATTTGAAGTTCCAATTCTTGAACATCCAGCATTAATATATGCTTCAGCATCAGCATAAGTTCTTACTCCACCAGCAGCTTTGATTTGTGTATCAGGGTTAATATTATCTTTCATAATTTTAACAGCTTCTAATGTAGCTCCTGAACAATCAATTCCTGTTGATGTTTTAACAAAATCAAATTTTGCATCGCTAGCAATTCTTGATGCTTTAGCAATTTGGTCATCAGTAAGTAGGGCAATTTCTAAAATAACTTTAATTACAGTTCCTTCTGTTGCTTTTCTAATTGCTACAAGTTCATCTCTAACATAATCTCAGTCTCCTGATTTGATCATTGAAACATTAATTACGTAATCAAGTTCATCTGCTCCTCTTCTGATAGCGTCTTGTCCTTCAAAACATTTAGCTTCAGTTGTTTGAGTTCCATAAGGGAATCCAACTACTGCTGTAACTCCGATGTTTTTAGCATGTAGTCTTTCTTTTACATAATCAATTCACATTGGGTGAATACATAGTGTTTTAAAATTTCATTTAATTGAATCTTCAACATATTTATCTAAAACTTCTTTTGTAGAATCTCTTTTAATTAATGTGTGATCAATGTATCTGCTTAATTCTTGTTCCATTTTAATTTTCCTTTAATTTTAATTTTTTAATTTGAACATAATGTTCATATTTGATAGGAAGGGGTTAACCATAGTTTTTCTTCTTAAATCTTATGATTATAATAAGTGATTATCAATTTATACTAATCTACTTAAAGCAAAGTTTTCAAATTGAATTAATTTCTAAATAATTTATGGCATCCTATATTTTTATATATATTTTTTATATAGTAGAAGCAATTTTCAATCTACATACTTCAAAAAAATTTTAACCAAGATTATTATACTACTAAAAAAAAATTTTACCAATATATAAAAACAAATATTTTTAAAGGTATTTTAGAAAGAAAAGCATTAAAAAAAAATCCTAAATTACAAGAATTTTTTATTTTTTATTTAATTTTTTGAAAATAGTTTAAATCAATTCCATTTAATAAAAGACGTTTATTAATATAATTTTTAGTTTCTGGAGTTAAAACTGTTGAAATTAGAGAGCGTTCTAATTTTTCCGAACTAATTTGTTTAATAATTTCATTATATTCATCTTTTTTAATTAAAATTTCTCCATTTTCATCAAAAATCAATAAATTTTTATCAAATAATTTATGAATTGTTGGGCCTAATAACAATCCATTTTCAGGATCATATTTTTCATCTTCTTTACATTTAGCATAATCAACAATATGTGATGCTTCAATTGCATATGAATTTTTCATTCCTTTAATTAAATCATTTTTATTAATAAATTCTTGCTCATTAATTTCAATATATCTTTTAATGTCATTTAATAAAAGCTGACGATATTGAACTTGTCCAGGTCTTCCGCCATCTTTTTTAATATAAAATTCTAGAACTTTACTTTGAATTGTTAAAACTTCAACTTCTCAATCATTTAAATATTGTTCAAATAAGAAATCATTTAAAGAATCAAAAATTTTCATTGCTATAATTGGATCATTTTGAATTAAATTTTTAATTGTAGTTTGAGTATTGAAATGTTTACCAATAGATGATTTGCCACTTTTATGTGTTTTAAATAAATTTGGTAAAGAGATTTCTTTATTTTTTTGTTTTCTTAAAACTACTACAATATCTAAGCAAACTGAAAAATTGTTATTACATAATTCATATAAAAAAAGTGCGTGCAATGAAAAGAAGATATCTCTAATAGAATAACCTTTAATATATTTCAAATTAAAATAATTATTATAATAATTAATAAAATTATTAGCTAAATCAATTTTATCTGTATTATAATCCTCAATTACTTTTGATTTAAAAATCAAATTGAAATAATTACCAGGTGCAAAATCTTTTTGAATTTCTAAATAACCTAAGCTGGACATAACTTCAATAAATTGTCTTAATGTTGATCTTGCAATTAACTTATTAAAATTTTTTTTATCATTAAAATAATCTTCAATTTTAAAAATTCATTTTCCATTTTTACCAATATAGAGTGCACTTGTTAAATAAATTAAATCTTGATCAATTCTTTTATAAATATTTAAGTAATATCTACTTTCCTTTTTTGTCTTTTTTTTAATTTCTAAAACTGATTTTTTCCATTCAATAAATATTTCTTCTTTTTCTAAATTAAGATTATAAGTTTTTAACAAATGAATAAATAAATTATTTATTCTACACAAATGGGTAAAAAAATCTGTTCCCATTGTTCAAACAAAGCTTCATTTATCTTTTTGATTAATATCTCTATTCATATTAACCTGTTTTTGATAAATAAACTTTATTTTTTTAATTTGTTCTTCTGAAAATTCCATATTATTCCTCCAATGTAGACATATAATAAAAAACCATTTCTATTGCATTTATTGCAATTGAATTACCTGCTTGCTTATAAAGTTTTTCTCTTGCTTGGTTTTTTGTTTTAGCACGATATTTTTGTGTAACTAAAAGCATCTCTTTTTTTGCATCTTGATATTGCTTTTCACTAAACCCCATAAGAAGATAAGCTTCCCTTGGAGTAATAAATCTTCTTTTAGTAAAAGAAATCCCATCTCGATTATCAATTCGATCAAAATCAAAAACAACTGATCCACAATTCGGTAATCGGTCCTGTTTTGTTGTAACTGTTGGAATATGTTTTGAATGATGTTCAATTCAGGGAGAGGCTTCAATCATTCTAAGTCTTGAAGGTGTATCTTTAATTTGTGCTCAAAGAGATTCTTCAAAATCCTTATTAGAAAAATCTATTAATTTCTTAATAGTTTGTTTATTTTTAGGTTGATAAGTTTTTGAATTATAAATATCTTTTAAAACAGTTTCAAGATCATCTCTTGTTTTTTTCCAAGAAACTATTTTATTATCTGGATCATAGATTGAAAAAGCATAAACACGGCGTCTTTTTTGAACCATCCCGAAATCGCTAGAATAGAGCATTCCTCAAATTGTTTTATACCCCAAACGCTTTAATTGCAGTAGTCAGCCATCAAAGTCAGCACGATGTTGTTTTTGAACTAAATTAGGAACATTCTCAAGTAGGAGGAATTTTGGTAATAAATTTGGGCGTCTCTCTCTCTCTCTCTCTCTCTCTCTCTCTCTCTTCTTGAATTGCTTTAAGATTTATTAAAACCTTTTCAATTTCAAGAAGTAACCCTGATCTGGTATGGGCTTTTATTCCCTCATTAAAGCCGTGAAAATTAC
>LSMY01000001.1 GCA_001641225.1 Mycoplasma sp. Bg2 | reverse complement strand
GTCCTAAATCAAAGTATAAATCTCTTGTATAAATTTCTTCATTTGCAAAAAGTTCAACCATTATTGAAATAACTTCTTTTTTTAGTTCTTCCTGTTTTTCAAGAGGAAGTTTTGCTAAAGTGTTTTGTGCAAGTAGTCCAACAAAAACTCCATGAACTGATTCATCTCTAATAATTAAATTAATAATTTCTCCAGAACCAATTAATTTTCCTTGGCCAGCAAAATACAACGGATAATAAAATCCGGAATAAAATAAGAAAGTTTCAAGTAGGACAGATGAAGCCATTGCCATGTATAAACTTGCATCATCAGTAATGCCATTATATCTTTTTAAAATGATGTCAACCTTTTTTTGGAGCTCTTTATTTTCTTCTACTCATTCAAAAAGTTCATCAATTCGGTCTGTAGAAGAAAGAGTTGAAAAAATTGTAGAATAGGATTTAGCATGCATCCCTTCCATTGCTCCCATGAAGGCCAAAACGGCTTTAGCATGTAAATCATCTACATGTTGCATAATCATGGGCATTCCAACTCCTCCTTGCTCTGTATCTAATAAAGTAAGTCCGGCAAGAATCTTTTCATAGGTATCTTTTTCTTTTTCACTTAAAGTTAATCAAGCTTTTTTATCTTCTGCAAGAGAAATTTCTTCATCAACTCAAAATTGACGAATGTTTTGATCTCAAAAAATCTTGGTGTAATTTTCATCGAAGCGATTTCAGTTGATCGCTTTTCTAACTGTATCTTTAGGCATAACATGACCCGCACTCATTTACTTTTAAGTTTTTAGTTCTTGTATAGTAAAGTGCTTTTAATCCTTTCTTGTAAGCATATAAATATAATTTTGCTAAGTCTTTTGTTGACGTATCACTGTTTACATATAATATTGTACTAATTCCTTGGTCAATATGTTCCTGAATTTCAGCAACTAAATCAATTACTTTAGTTTGGTCCATTTCAAAGGCATTTTTATAAAATAAAAGATTTTGTGGTTTTAGATAGGGCATTGGATAATATGTTGTTGAATTTCCATAAACCCGTGATTCAATGACATTGGTAATAGGCATCACAGAAGGTGTAGCATTGGCAATGTAAGCTGTTGATTGGTTTGGGGCAATGGAAAGACGGTAAGAGTGTCAAATTCCATATTTTTTTACATCTGCTTTTAATTGTTTTCAATCTTCAATTGTTGGAAGAGTAATTCCTTCAAATAAGCTTTTTACTTTGTTTCCTTCTGGAAGATAATCATTTTTTAGATATTTGTCAAAATAATTTCCATTTGCATATTCTGATTTTTCATAACCTCAAAAAGTTTCTTTTTTCTCTTTTGCAATTTCCATTGAACGTTTAAGTGAATAATAGTTGATTGCGGCGAAAAATGTTTTGACAAATTCTTTTGCTTGTTCTGATTCATACATAATGTTATTTTTGGCAAAAAATCCATGTAAATTTAAGGCACCAAGTCCAACAGAATGCAATTCCTCATTTGCTTTTTTAATTCCGGGTGCAACAGGAATTGAAGTTAAATCAACAACAGCAGTTAAAGCGTCCATTGCAGTAGCAACAGTTATTTCTAAATCTTTATTTTCCATCATATTAACAATGTTTAATGATCCTAAATTACAACTTACATCATGTTTGATGATGTCTGGAATAGAATAGTCATTAATGATTGATGTTTCTTGTACTTGAAAAATTTCTGTACAAAGATTTGACATCTTAATTGGTCCAACACCTTTTAGGGGATGAACTCTATTTGCATTGTCTTTAAAGACAATGTACGGATAACCTGATTCTAATTGAGTCTGAGCAATTTTAATAAGTAGTCTTCTTGCACTAGTATATTGGCGATGAATTAAGGGATTATTAATTAATTCATCATACATTTTGTTAATGTCCATATCATCGAGGGCAATTCCATATTCTTTTTTAACATCATAACTTGAAAAAAGGGCCATGTCTTTTCCTTCTTTTGCAAGATCAAACATTTTATCTTGAATAATAAGTCCTAAAGCAAGCAACTGGATTCTATTTTTTTCATCGGCATTAATTTTTTTAGCATCTAAAAATTCTAAAACATCTCAATGAAAAACATTTAAGTAAGCAGCTCCAGCTCCATTTCTTTGGTCCATTTTATTTGCAAAGGAAAATGAATCTTCAAGTAATTTTAAAATAGGCATTACTCCTGCAGTAATTCCTTTTATTCCTCTAAGTGCAGAACCCCTATTTCTAATTTTAGAAATGTTGACAGCAACTCCGCCACCAAATTTAGATAAGTTCATTGAGGTTCCTAAAATATAATTAATGGAATTTAAATTATCATCCATTTCTAAAAGGAAACAACTAACCATTTCACCAGAATTAAATCTTCCAGCATCTTGCATGGTTGGAGTTGCGGGTTGATAACGACCATGAACAATTTCAAGCCCAATTCTTTTAGCTTTTTCAAAATCTCCTTGGGCAAGGTATAAACTTAAAACTACTACTCTATCTTCATAGTCTTCATAGTTTGTATTTTTATCAAATGATTTTAAGGTATATTCATTTAGAAATTTTTTCGCAGCCATATATGATTTAAACTGAAATTTTTGATCTCTAATTAATTTGTCAAGTTCATTTATTTGTTTTTCTGTATATCAAGTTAATAATTTTCTTTTATAAAGGTTTTTTTCTACTAGTTTTTTAATTCTTGTGTATTGATCTTTTTCAACTTTATAACGAGAATTAAAAATATCAATAAAAATATCACGAGCTTCAAGATCTTTTTCTAATTGGAAAAAGCCATTTTTCTCTTGTTTGATTTCATTATTTAGTTGGATGTGTTCTAAATCTTTATTCATTGCTAATTAACTCCTCTATTTTCTTTTTTGATCTTGCAATATCATAAGTGTTTCCGGCTAATTCAACACTATATAAATAAGGAACATTAAAGTGTTCCGCAATTCTTTTTGATCCTTTGCAAAAGTTTCTTCCTCAATTTCTATTTCCAGATCCAATTACTCCTTTTAAATGAACCCGGTTATTTTCTAAAAATTCTTTTACTTCATCTTGAGGAAGCCCGAAGCCTGTAGAAGAAGTTATGATTACAAAGTCTTCATCAACAATTAAATTTGGGGTTATTTCCTCATATTTATAATCTGCAATTTTTCTTGCAATTTTTTTTGTATTTCCAGTTATTGAATAATATATTAATTTCATTGCTATACTATTTTATACCCTTTTTTATTTTTCCATTTTATTTTTGATACTTTTTTTCAAATTATTTTAATTTTTAAAATTATGTAGTAATTTCTACCATTATTATTTAATTAATTAGTTTTTAATTAGTATATTTTTAAAATTTAAAATAATTTGATAAAACCTTGACAAATAATTTTATATATAATTAATTTATGTATAATATTTTTTCAAATTACTTGGAAATAGATTTTTATGGTAATGGTCTTAATGATGAACCTTCAAAAGCACAAATAATTTCCTTTGGAGTTGTAGGATTATTACTTATTTTATTGGGAGCAATGTTTATTTGGTGATTTTTTTCAGCAAAAGCTGCAAAAAAAGAATCAAAGGCTTCAGTTGCAGATCTTCCACCTTGGTCTTTTAAAGGATTTTGAGGAAGATACAAAACTGAAGTTTTACTTTTTTTGTTAACAATTTCATTATTAATAGGTCTTGCCTTACTTGCTGCCTCAATTTCTGGTACCCCTTCTAATCCCTTTGATAATTATTAACAAATATAAAATTAAGTGAGGTGATTAAAAATTAGCAATAATATTAAGGAAATAAAGAAAAAAAATAGTAGTTTTAAATCGCCAACAAAAAGGTTTTTTCAAAAATTAACAACAGGGATAATTATTCCTATTATTTTGTTGTCTTTTGCAGGGTTATTTCTTGGTTTAGGAAATGAAATAATAGAAATATTAAATACAGTTTGAAATACTACAGCATTGCAGGCCGAACATAATGGTGCTTATATTACTCCAAAAGTAATGCAAAATATTGGGGAAATTATTTTTGCTAATTTAGGGTTGCTTTTTGCAATTGCAATTGCAATTACTTTTACAAGTGATGCAGGAATTGCTGGATTTTCTGCTTTTGTAGGTTGAATTATCTTTAATGCCTTTCAAGTTCCTTTTATTACAGAGTTAACATCACTAGATGGGTTTGACATTTTTTTCTATCAAAATGTACCTAGCGGGTTAATAACCACAAATATGGGGCTAATGTCACTAGAAACTTCCTTGTTTGGTGGAGTTGTTGTTGGGTTTATTGTGGCATTAATTTATGTTAAGTTTCATACCTTTGAATTGCCCACTGTTTTATGTTTTTTTTCTGGGACAAGATTAGTTCCTATTGTTACTTTCTTATTAATGCCAATTCTTGCAATTTGTTTTCTATTAATTTATCCACTACTTGGAATTGGTTTAAATCAGCTTGCAATTTTAATTGCAGATTTGTCACAAGGAGTTAGTTTGTTCCTTTTTGGGACAATTGAAAAGATATTAATGCCTTTTGGACTAGATGATTCTTTTGCTTCTTCATTATTTTCTTTTTCTAGTTCTAGTAATAATGATCTTTTTTATTTAATTAGTCCGCTAATTACAAAAACAAGCAAAATTACAACTGAAAATTATCTTCAAGGAAATTATCCAGTTGCAATGTTTGCCCTTCCTGCTGCAGGAATAGCAATGATTCTTGCAACAAAGGGAGCTAATCTGAAAATGATATTTTCTACAATTTTTCTTGCCATGACTGTTTCTTTTCTAACAGGAATTACAGAACCATTAGAGTTTTTTATTCTTTTTTGAACTCCATTTTTATATTTCGGATTTCATATTTGAATGTCAGGAATTTCTCTTTTATTTTTAAACTTTTTTAACGGTAATTTAGAAATTTGCCTTTATGGTGGACTAATTGATTTTATTCTTTATGGTGCAATTCCTGCAATCAATGGAAAAGGTGTTATTGTCTGGCCAATTATCATTTTTGGAATCATCTATTTCATTTTCTATTTTGCCGTTTTTTATTTTAATATTTTTAAATTAAAACTTCAATTAGTAGATGAAAAAACAAATACTCTTTATCAACATAAAAAGGATAGTTTTGATGCTAAGAAATTAAGAGCAAGAGGAATTGACCCGCAAACTGGAATTGAACTTAAAAGATCTAAAAAAATTCAAGGGATAGTAAAAAATCTAGGCGGATTTAAAAATATTGAAACAATTGATTCCTGCTTTACCAGATTAAGATTAACTATTGTTGATAAAAAAAGAATTAATCAAAATAATCTAAAACATTTTGGAGCAGTTAAAATTACTACTTTAGGAGATCACAGCATACAAATAATTTTTGGAAAAGAAGCCGATCGAATTAAGGTTGATTTATTAACTTATAATAAATATCTTGATGAACTTGCTAAATTTAAAAAAGAGCAAAGAAAAAATAACCAATAAGATTATTAAATTTAATAATTGTTTTATATAATTTATCTATCTTTGAAAACTAAATAAACATGACAAAAGAAGTGGAAACTCTAAATTCAAAACGAACCTTGATTTCTTATCAGAAACATAGTTCTAATATAAAAGCATTTTTATCCCAACTTGGAGCAAGTTTAATGCTACCAATTTCCTTGCTTCCTATTGCAGGAGTTTTTATTGGAATTAGTTCCTTACTTCCAGAAACGTTTATTTTGGCAAATATAATGTATATAATGGGGATTACATTAATTAATAATTTACCCATTCTTTTTGCCCTTTCAATTGCTTATTCTTTTTCAAGAAATAATAGTAAGGCAATTATTTTTACTTTAGTTGCTTATTTAATTTTTATTGGATTTCAAGGAAGCTTTATTTCCAAAAATACTAATGGCGGTTATGATTTAATGTGATATTCCTTGGAAGATTATTATTTTACTAGCATGGTGGGGATAAATGTACTAAACACTTCTTTATTTTGAGGAATTATTATTGGACTAGTAATGGGGAAATTTTTAAGATCCTCTAAGGGTAATTTTGTGCTCATTTTTTATACTTTTTTAGTTGGAATTAGTAGTGCAAGTTTTGTTCTAATTTTTTGGCCGTTTATTTATTTTGCACTTGAAAATGTTTTTATTTGAATTAATGCCCTTCCTGTTGGAATTGCAACTTTTCTTTATGGGTTTATCAACCGTTTGCTTCTTCCTTTTGGGCTTCATTCAATTCTTATTCCTCTTGTAACTTATTCTCCTGCAGGAGGAGTTCTTCTTCAAAATGGAGAAATTGTTGCCCAAGGAGATAGTGCAATTTGACTTTATCTTTTTGGAAATAACCTTTCTTTTCAAGATGCAATTAAGCATGCAGGAGAACCATGACAACCTTGTGGAGTTAATGGAAATACATATTTACTTACTCCAGGAACTGTCCCCGGACAATATCAACAAGGTTTTTTGCCAATTATGATTTTTGGCTTTCCCGCTGCTGGGGTTGCTATGTCTAAAAAAGTAGAAGATAAAAAACAAAAAAAACTTATTTTAATTGCAGCCTTTACTCCATTACTTACAGGAATTACTGAACCATTTGAATATCTTTTTGTTTATACAATTCCTTGATTATATTTTCTTCATGCTTTTTTTACTGGAATTTCTTTTGGGTTGCTTTCGATAACTCATACAACAATTTTGCTTTCTAGTGGATGATTTATTGATGTTATTCTTTTTGGAATAATTCCTGCTCTTTCTGGAAATCCCACTCATTGATGAACAGTCCTTATTTTTGGCCCCTTCTTTAGTTTCATTTATTATTTTCTTTTCTATTTTCTATATAAAAAACATAATGAACTTAAAATTTAAACTAATATAATGTTTATTTTTTAAACAAAAATAAAGTATATACTCAGTAGTTCGAAGGTATACTTCGATTTAATTTGTTTAGCTATTCAGGGAAGGATTATTATAATTATTTAGATATTTATTATTAAGATTATTTAGGAGTAGTATGAAAAAAATAATAATTACAATTATTGGAGCAGGAAGTTCCTACACACCAGAGCTAATTGAGGGACTAATTCTTCGGAAAGATGAATTACCAATTTCTGAATTAAGACTTGTTGACATTGATGAATACAATGGTAAAGAAAAAATGGAAATCATTTATGATCTTACCTTTAGAATGTTAAAAAAATATGATCTTAATTGGGATGTTTCTAAAACTCTTGATCGGAAAAGCGCAATTAAAGGGGCTGATTTTGTTTTAACCCAAATTAGAGTTGGGGCTTTACAAGCAAGAGCAAAAGATGAAAGAATTCCCTTATCTCATGGAATGCTTGGTCAAGAAACTAATGGACCAGGAGGATTATTTAAATTGTTAAGAACGCTTCCTATTATGTTAGATATCGCAGATGAAATTGCAGAATTAGCTCCAGAAGCTTGAATGATTAACTTTACAAATCCTTCAGGAATGATTACAGAAGGATTAGTTAAATATTCAAAACATAAAAAAATCCTTGGATTATGTAATGTTCCAATTGGAATGATTGGGACAATGGCTAAATCACTTAAAGTTCCAGAAGAAGAATTGTTTGTTAAAATGGGTGGTCTTAATCATTTTGTTTTTGGGCTTGAAATTATTCATGATGGTGAAGACAAACTTGAAGAATTACTTAAAGATCTTTCAAATGATTCTTATCTTACAATGAATAATATTGGGAAATATAATTATGAACCTCATTTTGCAAAAAATCTTGGTGTTATTCTTTGCCCATATCATATGTATTATTTTAATCAGAAAAAATCATTAGAAGAAGATTTAATTGCTTTTAAAACTAATACAACTAGAGCAGAAGAAGTTATGAAATTAGAAAAATCATTATTCAAAAAATATCAAGATCCAAATTTGAATGTAAAACCAAGAGAACTTTCACTTCGTGGTGGAGCAAGATATTCTGAAGTAGCGTGTGAATTAGTAACTCAAATTTTTAATAATAAAGGAACATATCAAGTAGTAAATACAGTTAATAATGGAACAATTATTGATTTGCCTTATGATTCTGCAGTAGAAGTTACTTCTATTATTGATAAAGATGGAGCACACCCTTTGAATATTGGCCATTTACCAATTCAAGTAAGGGGGATTACAATGATGATGAAATCATTTGAAATTGAAGCAGTTGATGCAGTAATTGAAAAAAATCCTGAAAAAGCTTTTTTAGCACTAGCAATTAATCCATTAACAACTGATTTAGAAGTTGCAAGAAAAGTCTTTGATGAACTTTGTGAAGCACACAAAAAATATCTTCCTTGAAATATCAAATAATTTTAATTAAAAAAAGAGCCATGAGCTCCTTTTTTAATTATTTTTTTACTCTACTAAATCGGATTACCTACAAGAAGAATTGCATCACCATCAAAAGAAACATTTTCTGTTGATTCTGGTGTAATAATAATACTTTCATATTTTTCTAATTTAAGTTTATTAATAGTTACTTGACCGCTTGCTACAGTAATTGCAAGGAAATGTTTTTCCTTATTAAAACTATATTTTACTGGTCCAGTAATTGTAATTTTGTCTAAAGCTAAACGGTTGTTTCTAATTACAGATTCAATTACAATATTGTCATCAAATTTAATAAATTTACGATCAATTATATTTTCTGCAAAAAAGTTTACTACTTGAATTCCTTTTTCTAAATCCAATCTTCTAGGTTTGCCATCAAGTCCAATTCGGTCATAATCATTTAAACGATAAGTCAAGTCAGAAGACTGTTGAATTTCATATAAAGTAGTTCCACCTTTTATTGCATGAATTGTTCCCGGAATAATGTTAAAAACATCTCCCACTTTACAATCTACTGTTTTAAAAGCAAGATCATGTTTTTTTTCTTTAATAAAAGTAAAGAGTTCTTCTTTATTTTTAGCATTAGTCCCAATAATTATTTTTTGATCTTTTTTTGCTTCCAAAATATACCAAGCTTCAGCCTTTCCAAATTCATAATTGTCAAGTCTTTGAGCTTGCAAGTCATTTGGGTGGACTTGAATAGAAAGATCTGTTTCTGTATTAATAATTTTTATTAATAAAGGAAAATTTTCTGAAGGATAATAATCAAAAAGATTTTTATTTGCTTTGAAAAATTCATTTAAGGTAAGTTTTTCTCCAACAATTTTACTTTCTGATCCTTGATATCCGGAAATAATTCAGGCTTCACCAATATTTTTGAATGATGATTCGTTTTTAATTTTAAAATCATTAAAGAGTTCTCTTCCTCCCCAAATCTTTTCTTTAAAAACAGGTTTTATTTTTAAAATCATTTTTTTCCTTTATATACACATTATAATTTTACAATATTTTTTTTCATTTTTTTTCATTTTTTTATTATTGCTTTAAAATATTTCTTAATTGTATATACACTAATTTTGAAGTGTATAATGCAATTTTAAAGAGATTAAATAAACCAATAGATAATTTAAGGATAAAATAAATTGACTAAATAACGCTAAATCAATTTATGATGGTTAAGTAGACTTGAAAGCAGATATTTTTAGAACTATTTATAACTTAATAAATATAAAGAAACAAAATTAAAGTTAAATAAGCATTAATGTGAAAAATAAAAAAAGATACATAAGTGTCTTTTTTTATTTCTAATATTCTTAATTGTTATATGTGAAAACCCCTATTTTTAACTTTATTAATTTGTTCAAAAATAATCGGTATTTTAAGGTAAATTATGATAATATTTATTTGGTACTCTTTTACCTAAACTAAACACAATAAGTAGTAGTTAAAAGAGCTCCAATAGTACTATTGAAATTAATTTATTAAACTAAATTAATTATTATTAAAATCATATTTTAATAAGATGAAAGGATGAACCTTATGGCAAATAATAAGGCAATCAAAATTAACCTAAAATCTTATGATGCTAAACTTCTTGATAAGTCAGCAGCAAAGATTGTTGAAGTTGCGAAATCAACAGGTGCAGAAATCTATGGACCAGTTCCACTTCCTACAAAAAGAGAAGTGTTTACTGTGCTTAGATCAGTGCATGTCAACAAAAAATCACGTGAACAATTTGAGTTACGTACTCATAAACGCTTAATCGGCATTGTCCAATCTACACCAGAAACAATGGACAAGCTAAATAGAGTGTCTTTACCAACAGGAGTTTCAATCGAAATTAAACTTTAGGTTTAATTTGGAAAGAGAAGAAGAGAATGAAAGGTATTCTTGGAAGAAAAGCTGGAATGACAACAGCTTTTGCAGAAGATGGAAGAGCCATCCCTGTAACAGTAATTGAGGTTAAACCAAATACAGTTTTACAAGTTAAAACTATTGAAACTGATGGTTATATTGCAATTAAATTAGGTGTAGAAGACAAAAAAGATAATAAAGCTATTAAAGCTGAACTTGGAATTGGAAAAAAAGCTAATACAAGTGCTAAATACTTTACTAAAGAAATTCGTAACATGGAGGGGTTTGAACTTGGATCAACAATTGATGCTTCAATTTTTGAATCAGGGCAAACTGTCGATGTAACAGGAATTTCTAAAGGAAAAGGATTTCAAGGGGCTATTAAAAGACATAATCAATCTCGTGGGCCAATGGGCCATGGATCAAAATCTCATAGAGTTACTGGTTCACTTGGAGATATAAGATCAACAGTTAAAAAAACTAAAAATATGCCAGGGCATATGGGAACAGATCAAACAACAATGCAAAACTTAGAAGTTATTGCAGTTGATCTAGAAAACAATGCGCTGTTAATTAAAGGATCTATCCCAGGACCAAATAAATCATTTGTTTGGGTAAGAGAAGCAATTAAAGGTCAATTTAAAAATAAACTTGAAGCAGTTAAATTAGTTAATCTTGCAGAAGAAAAAATTAAAACTGAACTTCTTGAACAAGCTCATAAAGTAGAAGCAGAGTTGAATACAACTATGTCTATCGAAGAAATGAGAGCAATTATTGCAAAAGCAACAATTGTTTATGAAAAAGATGAAAAAGAACTTGAAGATCTTAGAGAAAAAGCAGATAAATTAGGAATTACTAATTATAAAAAACTATCTGTTGAAGACTTAAGAGCTTCAGTGCTAAAATCTGAAGCAGCAGAAGCTGCAAAACAGGAAGCTAAAGCAGCAGAAAAACCTGCCGAAGTTAAAGAAGAAACTAAAGTAGAAGAAAAAGCTGCTGAAAAAGTTGAAGAAGCAAAAGTAGAAGAAAAAATTGCTGAAGTTAAAGAAGAACCTAAAGTTGAAGAAAAACCAGCCGAAAAAGTTGAAGAAGAACCTAAAGTAGAAGAAAAACCTGCTGAAAAAGTTGAAGAAGCAAAAGTAGAAGAAAAACCTGCTGAAAAAGTTGAAGAACCTAAAGTAGAAGAAAAACCTGCTGAAAAAGTTGAAGAACCTAAAGTAGAAGAAAAACCTGCTGAAGTTAAAGAAGAACCAAAAGTAGAAGACAAAAATGAGGGAGGAAAAGAATAATGGCTAAATTAGATATATTTAATGTTCTTGGAACAAAAGTTGCTGATCTTGAAGTTTCTGATGCAGTCTTTAATGTTGAACCTCATAATCAAGCAATGTTTGATCTTGTCCTTGCTGAAAGAGCTTCTTTAAGACAAGGAACTCATCAAACTAAAAACCGTTCTGCTGTAAAAGGTGGAGGAAGAAAACCTTGAAAACAAAAAGGAACTGGTAGAGCAAGACAAGGTTCTATTAGATCACCACAATGAAAAGGTGGTGGAGTAGTATTTGGACCTCAATCAGAAAGAAACTACACCTTGAAAATTAATCGTAAGATTAGAAAATTAGCTTTAAGATCAGGTTGAACAATTAAATTTGCTAAAAAACAAATTTATGTACTAGATGATATTACTTTTCAAAAACCTGTAACAAAAGACTTTGTTAAAATGCTTGATAACTTGAAACTAAAAAATGTAAAAGTTCTATTACTTCTTAATTCAGAAGAAAAAGAATTTAATACTTACCTAGCAGCAAGAAATATTGAAAATGTATTAATTTATCGTCCAGAAACAGTAATGCTAGACGATCTATTAAAAGCACAAGCAATTGTTACTAGAGAAGAAACATTAAAAGCAATTGAAGGAGGACTTAAATAATGAATATAAATGACATAATCATCAAACCAATTATTACTGAAAAGTCTTCTAATACTTTAGCAGCTAATGTTTATACCTTAGAAGTACATAAAAATGCAACTAAAACTGATGTTAAAAGAGCAGTTGAAAGTATCTTTCAAAAATCTGGAGCAAAAGTTAAAAAAGTTAGAATTATGAATGTTTCTCAACAACCTAAAAGAATGGGACGTTTTGAAGGATATAGTAGAAGTTACAAAAAAGCAATGGTTTACCTTGGAGCAGGTTCAATTCCAATTTATGGAGCTGAAGAAGTGCAAAATACTAACCCAGATGCAAAACAAAAAAGAACAATTAAAGTAATTGATACAGAAAAAATTATGAAACAAGCAGAGGAGAATAAATAGGAATCATGGCAGATATAAAAAATTACAACCCAACGTCACCAGGTAGAAGAAATTCCTCAGTGCTTAATTATAAAGAGTTCATCACTACTGATAAACCTGAAAAATCACTTGTAGTTACCATCAAAAAAAATGCCGGAAGAAATAATAGCGGATCTATTACCGTAAGACATAAAGGTGGAGGGGCAAGAGCCAAATATAGAATCATCGATTTTAAAAGAAATAAATTTGACATCCCCGGAAAAGTAGCAACAATTGAATATGATCCAAATAGAACTGCATTTATTGCTTTAATCCATTATGCAGATGGTGAAAAAAGATATGTGCTAGCAACTCAACAAATGAAAGTTGGACAAACAATCTTTTCAGGACCAGATGCACCAATTAAAGATGGAAATGCACTTCCACTAGAAAAAATTCCTGAAGGAACATTCATTCATAATATTGAATTAAAACCAGGACATGGTGGAGAACTAGTAAGAGCAGCAGGTGCAAGTGCAAAAAGACTTGGACTTGATGAAACAGAAAGATATGTAATTGTAAAACTTACTTCTGGAGAAATGAGAAAAATTTTAAAAGAAAATATGGCTACAATTGGAGCAATCTCAAATCCATCTTATAACTTAGTTAAAGTTGGAAAAGCTGGAAGATCAAGACATCTAGGAATTAGACCTACAGTCCGTGGATCAGCAATGAACCCAAATGATCACCCCCATGGAGGAGGAGAAGGAAAATCACCAATTGGTAAACCTTCACCAATGACACCTTGAGGTAAAAAAGCTCTTGGAGTTAAAACAAGAGATAAAAATAAACATTCAAATAAATACATTACAAGAACAAGAAAAGGAGCGAACAGATAGAATATGGCAAGATCAATTAAAAAAGGTCCATTTATTGATGGTTACCTTGCTAAAAAAGTAGAAACTGCTTTAGCAACTAAATCAAAAAAACCAATTAAAACCTGATCAAGAAGATCTACAATCTTTCCTAATTTTGTCGGATTAACTTTTCAAGTTCATAATGGAAGAAGCTTCATAAATGTGTACATTTCAGAAGATATGGTAGGACACAAACTCGGAGAGTTTGCTGCTACTAGAACTTTTGGTGGACATGGAAGCGATAAAAGAAAAAGATAGGAGTAAGTAGATGGAAGCAAAAGCAATCGCAAAAATGGTAAGAGTCTCTTCACAAAAAGCAGGTCTAGTCGCAACTATGATTAGATATGAAAATGTTGAAACTGCAATCGCCTTATTAGAAAACTCACCTCTAAAATCTGCTGATCTTATTTTAGAAGTACTTAATTCTTCAGTTGCAAATGCAACAGAAAATCATGGAATGCTTGCAGAAAACTTGTGAATTTCACAATGTTTTGCAACAGAAGGACCAACTCTTAAAAGATTTAGAGCAAGAGCTAAAGGAAGAGCAGACCAAAAACTCAAAAGAACCGCCCATATTACTGTGGTCGTATCTGATGAAGAAAAAAATATGAAAGGTAGAAATTAATGGGACAAAAAACATCACCAACAGGACTTAGACTTGGGATTGTTAAAGATTGACAATCTAAATGATTTATTCCTGGAAACAAAAGTTGATCTGAATGAGTTGTTCAAGATAGAAAAATTAGACTCTACCTAGAAAAATTTATTAAACAATATGCTATTGGTGGAATTCTTATTGAACGTCAAAATCAAGAAATTAACGTTAAAATAAGAACCGCAAAAACTGGAGTAGTTTTAGGACAAGAAGGAGCTAATGTTAAAAAACTTGAACTTGCCCTTGCAAAAATACTTAAAGACAGATCATATGATATTAAAATTCAAGTAGAAGAAATTAAAAATCCTGATCTTGATGCAACTGTAATTGCAAATGAAATTGCTGTTGCTTTAGAAAATCGTGCTTCATTTAGAATTGCTCAAAAAAAAGTAATTAGAAGAGTAATGAGATCTGGAGCAAAAGGGATTAAAACCCAAGTTGCCGGAAGACTTAATGGAGTTGATATGGCAAGAACTGAAGGTTATTCAGAAGGAATTGTGCCTTTACAAACCTTTAGAAATGATATTGACTATGCAGTTGCTAAAGCCCATACAACTTATGGAGTTTTAGGAGTTAAAGTGTGAATTTCAAGAGGAGAAGTACTTAAAGGTCAAGAATTAAAAGAACCTGATGCTCCTAGAAGAAGAGAATTTAGACCAAGACAAAGTAATTCGCGTAATGCAAGAAATACTGATGCAGATAAAAGAACAAGTGCACCAAGACAAGGAACAAAAGCTTTAGAAAATCCTAAAAATCCAAGTCCCCAAGGAGGTAATAAATAATGTTACAACCAAAACAAATGAAATGGAGAAAACCACATAATATTTCTTATGAAGGTCCTGCAAAAAGAGGAACAAAAGTTTCTTTTGGGGATTATGGATTAAAATCACTTGAAGGTAATTATATTAGTGCAAGACAGATTGAAGCAGCAAGGATTGCAATTACTAGATATTTAAATAGAAATGGAAAACTTTGAATTAGAATTTTTCCAGTATTACCAAAATCCAAAAAACCACTAGAAGTTAGAATGGGAAAAGGTAAAGGAGCAATTGATCATTATGCTGCCTCTGTTAAAAGAGAAACAATAATTTTTGAATTAGCAGACGTAACAGAAAAACAAGCTCGGGAAGCAATGAGACTAGGAATGCACAAACTTCCAGTCAAATGCAAATTTGTAAAAAAAGGTGAGGAGGACGCTTAATATGTATGACATGCGTGAATTAAGAGCAAAAAATAGACAAGAATTACTTTCTTTAATTTCAGAATTAAAAGGAAAACTACTTGCGCTAAGATTTGAAACAGCAACAGGTCAATTAACTGAAACTCACCTGATTAAAAATACTAAACAAGATATTGCAAAAATCTTTACAGTTTTAAAAGAACAAGAATATGGAATTGTAATTAAAGAAAAACCACTTCCAGAAAAATCTAAAAAAAGATTTGGTAAAAAATCAAGTTCCGCTCACATCGAAGAGATTGAACATGGAGATCCAGCAGAAGCAGTTGCTCCTTTAAAAGAAGAACCAGTAGTTGTGGAAGAAAAAGAATTAATGGAAGCAGCAACTAAAGCATCTACTCCAAAACTAGATGTAAAAGCAGAAAAGGTAGTTACTCCAAAGGTAGCACCTAAAGTAGCAAAAGAAGTAACAGAGAAAGGTAACAGTTAAGATGGAAAGAACAACAAGAAGAAATTTAAAGGGTAAAGTTGTATCAGATAAAGCAGATAAAACTATTACCGTTCAAGTTGATACTTATCGTGCACATAAACTTTATGGGAAAAGAGTTAAATCTTCAAAAAAATTCCTTGCTCATGATGAAAAAAATGAAGCACATATTGGTGATACTGTCGTTATTCAAGAAACAAGACCACTTTCAAAAAATAAAAACTTTAGATTAGTAAAAATTACTGAATTGCGGGTGATCAAATAATGTTACAACAAGAATCAAGAGCACTAGTTGCAGATAATACTGGAGCAAAAGAAATTCTTATTATTAGAAACCTTGGGGGATCTAAAAAGAAATTCTCAAATGTTGGTGATATTGTTGTTTGCACAGTTAAAAAAGCACAACCACATGGAACTGTAAGAAAAGGCCAAGTAGTTAAAGCAGTAATTGTAAGAACAAAATTTGGTGTAAATCGTAAAACTGGAGAAGTTGTCAAATTTGATGATAATGCAGTGGTAATTATCAATGATAAAAAAGAACCACGGGGAACAAGAATATTTGGCCCAGTGGCAAGAGAATTAAGAGAACAAGGATATGCAAAAATTGTATCCTTAGCTCAAGAAGTGTTGTAGGAGGCAATTATGAGAATTAAAGTTGGAGATAATGTAATCGTTATTGCCGGAAAAGACAAAGGAAAAATGGGAACTGTTAGTGAAGTTTTTCCTACTAAAAACAGAGTTATTGTTGAAGGGGTTAATGTTAAAATAGTGCATGTAAAACCTACTCAACAAAGACCTGATGGTGGAATTGAAGAAGTTGATAGTCCACTTGATGTTTCAAATGTAATGCTAAATATTGGTGATACAAAAGAAGCAAAAAAAGCAAAAGTTACCAGAGTAAGAATTGAACAACACCGTAAACAAAATGGTAAAAGTCAAAAAGTAAGAATTGCAAAAGCAACAGGGGAGGAAATTTAGATGATCGAATCAAGATTATTTGTAAAATACAACAAAGAAATCAAACCTGAACTTGCAAAAGAGCTTAAAGTAAAATCAATTATGGAAGTTCCTAAATTAGAAAAAATTGTAATTAACATGGGACTTGGTAAAGCTGTAAATGATAAATCCATTGTTACTGATGGACAAAAAGAACTTACTAGAATTACTGGTCAACAAGCAATAATTACCAAAGCAAGAAAATCAAATGCTTTCTTCAAAATTAGAGAAGGAATGCCTATTGGAGTAAAAGTTACTCTTAGAGGTGAAAAAATGTATGCCTTCCTTGATAAATTGATTACTATTTCATTACCAAGAATTAGAGATTTTAGAGGAGTTAGTCACAAAGCATTTGATGGTAAAGGAAACTTTACTATGGGAATTAGTGAATATATTATTTTCCCAGAAATTGATCTAGATAAAGTAAGATCAATGAAAGGTGCTGATATTACCATTGTAACTACAGCAAAAGAAGATGAACCTGCATATGCATTACTGAAAAAATTTGGAATGCCTTTTGCAAATATTATAAAAGAAGAAGAAGGAGAAGAATCATAAGATGGCAAGAAAAGCACAAGTTGTAAAATCACAAAGACATCAAAAATTCTCTTCCAGAGCGTACAATAGATGCCAAATCTGTGGAAGACCACATGCTTACATTCGTAAATACGGAATTTGTAGAGTATGTTTTAGAGAAATGGCAAATAAAGGTGAAATCCCTGGCGTAAGGAAATCTTCTTGATAAGAAGAGAATGGAGTTAAGAAATGTTTAATGATCCAATAGCAGACTTATTAACAAGAATAAGAAATGCAAACCTAAGAAAGAAAAAAGCGCTCGAAATCCCCTATTCAAAAGTAAAAGAAGAAATTACTAAAATTCTTCTTGCTGAAGGTTACATCCTTGATTTTAAAATCGAAGGTGTTGGGGTAGAAAAAGAAATAAAAATCTTCTTAAAATATAAAGGTGCCCAAAAAGTGATTACTGGTTTGAAAAGAATTTCAAAACCTGGGCTAAGAGTTTATACCTCAGCCGAAAAATTACCAAGAGTATTAAATGGATATGGAATTGCAATTGTTTCAACATCAAAAGGAATCATGACTGCTGATAAAGCAAGAAAAGATCAACTTGGTGGAGAAGTAATGGCTTTCGTATGATAGAAAGGACTAAGTATGAGTAAAGTTGGAAGAAGAGAAATCGCCGTTCCTGCAGATGTAAAAGTTACAATTGATGGAACAAAAGTTACAATACAAGGTCCTAAAGGTACTTTGGAAAAAACTTTTTCTAAATTGATGACCATCACAAATGAAGAAGGAGTTATTAAAGTAACAAGAGCTAATGAAGAAAAACAAACAATGATGCTTCATGGCACTACAAATTCTTTAATTCAAGGAATGGTAACCGGAGTTGAAGAAGGGTATGTAAAAGAACTACAAATTGTTGGAATTGGTTATAGAGTAGAATTAAAAGATAAAATTTTAACCTTTTCATTAGGACTATCACATAAGATAGAACTAAAAGTACCTCATCATTTAGAAGTTGAGGTTCCAAAAAATACTGAAATTAAAATTAGTGGAATTGATAAACAACAAGTAGGTGAATTCGCAGCAAAAATTAAAGCCTTTAAAAAACCAGAACCATATGGTGGTAAAGGAATTAGATATAAAGGTGAATATATTAGACGTAAAGCTGGGAAAGCAGCACAATAGGAAAGGGAAACTAGTATGGCAAAAAGAACAAAAAATGAAGCAAGAAAATTTAAACATAATAGAATTAGATATAGTATTAGTGGAACTGCAGCTATTCCAAGATTGAATGTCTTTAAATCAAATACAGGAATTTATGTTCAACTAATTGATGATGTAAAAGGAGTAACACTTACTCAAACTTCATCACAAATTCTTAAATTAAAAGGGAACACTGTTGAAAATGCAAAAAAAGTGGGAACTGAATTAGGAAAAAAAGCAAAAGCAATTAAGATTGAAAAAATTGTTTTTGACCGTGGGGGATATATCTACCATGGTAGAATCAAAGCTCTAGCAGATGCTGCAAGAGCAGAAGGATTAAAATTTTAGGAGATTGTTTATGAATGATGAAAATGTAAAAAATAATGATAAAACAGAAAATAAACAAGTAACTCCTGTAGATACAAAAGTAGTAGCTCCTAAAAAAGAAACTCCTTCAGAAGATAATGCAAAAAAAAGTAGTGCTAAAAAAGCACCTGATACTGCAGGAGGAATTGCTAAAGAATTCCTTCCAGAAAACTTTAATCCTTTTGCAAGACCAGTAAATCCAAGATTTACTCCAAGACCACAAGAATTTGAAGAAAGAGTTCTTCAAGTTAAAAGAGTAATTAAAGTTACCAAAGGGGGAAGAAGATTTAAATTCTCTGCCCTTGTTGTAATTGGTGACCGTAATGGTAGAGTTGGTTATGGAATTGGAAAACATATTGAAGTTCCCGAAGCAATTAAAAAAGGAACTAAACAAGCCAAAAAAAATATTTATCGGGTAAAAATTGTGGGGGATCAAAATACAATTCCTCATCCTGCAATTGGACATCATGGTGCAGCAAGAGTAATGCTTAAACCTGCTCAAGAAGGAAAAGGAATTATTTCTTCTGATGTTATCCGTGCGGTTGTTGAACTTGCTGGATATAGAAATATTTATTCAAAAAATTTAGGAACAAATAATCCACATAATGTGGTTATTGCAACAATTGATGCTTTAGATCAAATGAGAACTAAAGAAGAAATCATGGCACTTAGAAAGGGTGGGAAAAAATAATGGAATTACATAACATGAAACCCACTCCAGGGTCAAGAACTTCTAAAAAAAGAATCGGTCGTGGAGATAAAACTGCCGGTCGTGGAGAAAACGGTCAGAAATCAAGAGCTGGTTATTCTAAAAAAATCGGGTTTGAAGGAGGACAAAATCCTCTTTACATCAGACTTCCTAAAAAAGGATTTCACAACATAAATAGAAAAGAATACACTGTTGTAAATCTTGACAAATTGGAAAAACTTGGATTAGCAGATGTTAATATTGCTAGCTTAAAAAAAGCTGGACTTATTAAAAATAATGTAAAACTAGTTAAGATTTTGGGAACAGGAGAAATTACTATGCCAATAACTGTAGAAATTTCTAAAGTTTCAAAAACAGCTCGTGCTGCAATTGAAAAAGCTGGTGGAACTGTAAAAGAACTTGAACTTCCAGGAACTAAATCAGAAGTAAAACGTGCAAAAGCAAAACTAAAAAGAGCCGAGGCTCCTAAAGCTGCAAAAGCAAGTTAATAATTATTAAAATAAAAAAGACCTAACGGTCTTTTTTTTATTAGTTTTTAAATTAAACTTGCTTTTACAAATGCAACAAAAATTGGATGAGGAGTTGTTATTTTTGAAGATAATTCTGGATGAAATTGTACTCCTAGGAAAAATTTATTTTTAGGATATTCAATAATTTCAACTAAATTTCTTTCCTTATTTATTCCAGAAAAGACAAGTCCATTTTTTTCTAAAATTGGTTTAAATTCATTGTTGAATTCATAACGATGACGATGTCTTTCTTCAATTGGAGATTTTTTATAAATTTTTCAAGCTAAAGTATTTGGTTTAATTGTACAAGGATAATTTCCCAAACGCATTGTTCCTCCAAGCAACTCTAATTTTTGATTAGGCATTAAATCAATGATACGGTTTTCTTTATCTGGATCGAATTCACCATGATAAACTTTAAGACCACAAACATTTTTAGAAAATTCAAGAATTGCAAGTTGCATTCCAAAACAAAGTCCAAGAAAAGGAATATTATTTTCTCTTGCATATTTAATTGCTTTAATTTTTCCCTTTACACCGCTATCACCAAAGCCACCAGGGACAATAATTCCACTATATTTTTTAAGCTGAACTGGAGTTATATTTTCTCTTGCATTAATAAGCTCAAAGTTTAAATTTATTCGATTTGCAATAGATGCATGTTTTAAAGCTTCAATAATAGAAAGGTAAGCATCTTCTAGTTCAACATATTTTCCTACAATCCCAATATTTATTTTTTTATCTAAATTAATATTTTTTAAATTTCTTTCAAATTTGTGGAGATCAGCATGAGTTGATGCATTAACTTTAAGATTAAGCAATTTTACTACTTGTTTATCTAGTCCTTGTTTTTTAAGATATAAAGGCATTTTATAAATACTAGAAATATCAAGAGACTGAAAAATATCTTCTTTTTTAACATTACAAAACATGGAAATTTTATCAAGTTGAGTTTTATTTAATGGACTTTCATTACGGGTAATAATAATGTCAGGACTAACTCCAAGTGATTTCAATAATGAAACAGATCTTTGAATTGGTTTTGTTTTTTGTTCTTTGGAAACTTTAACATAAGGGATATAGCCAGCATGAGCAATTAAACAGTTTGAATTCATTTCAAATTTAATTTGTCTAATTGCTTCAGTATAGGCTAGTGATTCAATGTCTCCTACTGAACCTCCAATTTCTACAATAAGTAAATCAAAGCCTTTTGCATTATTATAAATTTTTTCTTTGATTAAATCTGTAACATGAGGAATAATTTGAACAGTTTTTCCTAAATAATCCCCTCTTCTTTCCTTTTCAATAATTTCCTTATAAACTTTTCCACTTGTTAAAGAAGCATCTTTAGTAAGATTACTATTTAAAAACCGTTCATAATGTCCTAAATCTAAATCAGTTTCTCCACCATCACTAGTTACAAAAGTTTCCCCATGTTCTGTTGGACTCATTGTTCCAGAATCAACATTCAAGTAGGGATCACATTTCATCATGTTAACTGATAAACCTTCATCTTTTAAAAGTCTTGCTAGTGAAGAGGCAATAATTCCTTTTCCGAGTGAACTTATTACTCCACCAGTTACGAAGATAATTTTTCCTTGTTTCATTTTCATATTTTCCTTTCTAAAATAAAAAACCCTCTTTTTTCGATAAAAAGGGGGAGTCTAAAAAGAGATATAATTTTTTCTATCCAGTTGAGGGATAAAACAACAATATTCTTTCATAATAATATAATAATTATATAGAATAATCTAATTATTTAATATAATTAATAGTATGAGTGTCAATTCAGCTTATCAAGATTTTAAGAAGCAAATTTCAATTGCTCTTAGTCCGTTTGAGAAACTTACAAAGCACTGAAAAATTATCAAAAGAATCCTTATTACTTTAGGATTTGTTCTTTTATTTAGATTTGGAATTATGATTACCATTCCTGGGGTCACCCTAACAAGTGAATCATTTGGAGATGCTGGTGGTTTTTTAAGTATTTTAGATATGCTTGGTGGTGGAGGACTTTCTCGGTTCTCTATCTTTGCTCTGGGGATTACTCCCTATATTACTGGTTCGCTAATTATTCAGCTGCTTTCTAGTGATGTAGTTCCTTATTTATCAAAACTTAATCGTCAAGGGGAAAAAGGAAGAATTAAATTAGAAAAAATTACTCGTTTAACCATGCTTGGGTTTGCTTTAATTCAAGGGTTAGCATTAACTCTTGCCATGAGTAACGGAGGCTTAATTGAATTAAATATGGCAAATCAATGATTACAAGTTATTCTTATTACTTTAATTCTAATGGCTGGATCAATGATTACCATTTGAATTGCTGATCAGATTACAATGTATGGAGTTGGATCTGGAACTTCAATTATTATTTTAACTGGAATTTTGTCAAAAGTTCCTTCTAATTTAATCAACACTTTTGAATTCTGAACAGGAAGTGCAAGTGAAATTGGGGCATTTATTGGAATTATTACTTTCTTTGGGTACTACTTCCTTGCTTTCTTAATGATTTATGTAATTGCTTTTTTTGAAACTTCAGAAAGAAGGCTTCCTATTCAAGAAACTGGACAAGGATTAAACCTTTTAAAAGATAAACAAACTTATTTACCAATTAAGGTAAATCCCGCGGGGGTAATTCCGGTAATTTTTGCATCTGCAGTAATTACCCTTCCCCCTACAATTGCTCAATTTTTCCCAGAAAGTGGTGGGCAAATTTGAGTTGTTGATAATTTTTCATTAACTAGTGCATTTGGACTTACTCTTTATGCACTTTTAGTTGCCGCCTTTACCTTCTTCTATGCTTCAATTAATATTAATCCTGAAGAAACAGCAGAGAATTTTCAAAAATCCTCTACCTTCATTATTGGAGTAGCACCAGGAGAACAAACAAGAACTTATATTTCACGGACAGTTAACTCTGTGGCCTGCATTGGGGCAACAGAATTGACTCTGGTGGCCATTTTTCCTTATTTACTTACCTTTGCGGGAATTCCCCAAGCTGTTACTATTGGGGGAACATCGATGATTATTATTGTTTCGGTAACAGTTGAAACTTGGGAACAAATTAAAGCAAGGGTAATTGCTGAAAATACTACTCATGTTGATCGGGCAACAATTAAAGGTTTTGGTACAATTAGAGATACCTCAACTACAATCCTATTTGATTAGGAAGAAAGAAGATAAAAGATGATTACAATTATTTTAGGAGCCCCTGGAACCGGTAAAGGAACTGTTTCCGATTATTTAGTAAAGAATCATGGTTATAAACATGTTTCAACGGGAAACATTTTTAAAAAAATTATGCAATCAGAATCAAGTTTAGGAGCAAAGGTTGCTAAACTTGTTAATGCTGGTAAATTAATTGATGACAAAATGACCGCTGAGATTTTGGTGGATGGACTTGCCAATTATGATTTAAAAAAAGATAAAATTATTCTTGATGGTTATCCAAGAAACTTAACTCAAGCATTATTTCTAGAATCATTTTTAGAAAAAAATAATTTGCATCTAGGAAAAGTAATAAACCTTGAAGTTCCAGAAGAAATTTTGATTAAAAGATTATCTGCACGAATAATTTGTCCAAAATGTGGAAGAAGTTATTCAAAAATAGCAAAAGAGCAAAAACCAAAAGTAGAATGAATTTGTGATTATGATCAAACTACTTTGGTACAAAGACCAGATGATCAACCTCAACATGTTGAGCTTAGATTAAATATATTCTATGAACAAACTTTTCCTTTGGTAAAATATTATCAAGAGCAAGATAATTTAATAATTTATCAAGTAGAAGGAATGCCAGTTGAAGAACTTGCAAAAAAAATTGAGGAAGCAAATGGGACAAATTAAAACACCAGCAGAAATTATCAAAATGCAAGCAGCAGGTCATGTTGTTGGTTTAGTTCATCAAGAATTGAAAAAAATGATTAAACCAGGGGTTACTACTTTAGAGCTGGATGCAAAAGCAAAAGAAATTATTTTAGCTAATGGAGCAATTCCTACTTTTTTAGGTTATGGTGGATTTCCTAATTCTATTTGTACTTCAGTAAATAATACTTTGGTTCATGGAATTCCAAATGATAAACCGCTTGTTGAAGGTGATGTTATTACTATTGATGTTGGAGCTACTCTTAATGGCTTTGTTGGCGACGCTGCTTTTACAATGGGCGTTGGTAAAATTAGTGTGAAGGCAGAAAAAGTCCTTGCTGCAAGCAAGGATTCCCTTAATTTAGCATTAGAAATGGTTAAGCCGGGAGTACATCTAGGTGATATTGGATTTGCAGTTGAACACTTAATTAAACAAGCTGGATTTACTTCAACACATCAATATACTGGTCATTTTATTGGCAAAACAATGCATGAAAATCCTGCTGTTCCTAATTTTGGACGTCCCGGTCAAGGACTTGTTTTAAAAGCAGGAATGACCCTTTGCATTGAACCAATGGTAATTGATGGAAAAGATCAACTTTTTACTGACCCATTTGATGATTGAACAGTAAGAACAGTCCATGGTGGGATTACCGCCCATGATGAATACACAATTCTTGTAACAAATAATGGAGGTGAAATTTTAACAAAGTAATATGGTAGATGATGAATATGTAACAATGTATGGAAAAATTTCTCAAGTTATTCCAGGTGGAGACTTCAAAGTAATGCTTGAAAATCACCATGAAGTAATGGGACACGTTTCTGGAAAAATGAGAAAATATTATATTAAACTTACTGTAGGAGATGAAGTAACCGTTGCTATTTCTCCCTCTGATATCTCACAATGTAGAATTGTTTTTAGAGGAAGAAAAACAATTAACAAATAATTAGATATTAATTAAAAAAATACGACCGTAGTCGTATTTTTTTAATTTATTAGGTTATTTGTGTTTAGATCAAAATTCGTGTCAAACTTCTTTTCTCATTTTTATCAAAGCTTTATGATCAAAATCAACTGGTTGTCTATGATTTGATTTGTATTCACTAAATGTAATACGTTCATCATAAGCTTTTTGATAATAAGCTTTATGTTTTAAATGACTTTTTGTTAATTGTTTTGTTCCTTTGTGAACAAGTTCAGTCATAACAATTAAAGTTATAAAAAAGATAATTCATAAGATAAAGCCAAAAGCATTTTTAATATCTGCTGCTTCTACGGTTACGTCATTTTTAAAAATAAGTGCTTCAAAAGAAGTAACAAAGCCACCAATAGTAGTATAAGCAAGATCACCGACTGCAAAAATCATTATAAAAATAGCAAAGAACGAAAAGACAAAGAATCCAGTTGATTTTTCTACTTCATTTTTTTTAGTAAAGCGGTTCTTAATTGCCCCAATTAAAATAACTGAATATAAAGTAAAGTTTGTCATTGTTGTAATGTTCGAGGCATAATCAGTCATTGAAACATCATTTTCTGTAAGAAGGTTACCATTATTAAGCCCGGATGAACTTAAAACAAGAATATTAATTCCATCAACAGTTCGAATAAATGCAAGGCAAACCAAAGCCATTCCTAACATTCTCATTCCGGCTCTAATTGGCATTCCTGCACTATTTCTTCTAATTAAAGTTCCATTAACATCTGCAATTTCATCAATATTTGAAAAATCAGCAATTGATCAAGTAGATGAAACGGCATATGAAAATGTAGCTGTAATAATTGAAATAAAGATAGTTACTTCAACTACTTTACCAATAATTTTTCCTGTATTTCCTGGCCAAATTCCTTCAAAAATAGTTTCAATTCCAAATTGGCTACTATCTAAGACATAGATACCAAGTTCTTCATCTCAAACTTCACCATCAGCAACCATATAAGAAGAAAGAGAAAACAAAATATAAACCATAGTGATAATAAAAACAGCAATAATTGCTCCATTTCTATAAGTTGAAGGTTTTTTACATTCAGTGGAAACTGAGTTAGCAAATAAAAATCCATCAAAAGCAAATAAAATTGCTGGAAGAATCATTAGTATCTGCATAATATTACTAGTTTCATCATGCAATCCTGAATTAATAGTAGCATTTGGGTCAAAAACATTATTTATTCCATCAACATTGCTATCACCCGCTTCAATATGCCCACCAGCAAGGAATATTACAGCAATTAACATTACAGAAACTAAAGGAATAACTTTGATCATTGTTCCAGAAGAAATAATCCCCTTTCCAGTACGTTGAGAATAGTTAATAATTAAAAAAGCAACAATAAGAATAATAAGTGTCACAATAGTTGTAGCTCAAAACATGACATTTTCCTTCATGTCAAAAATTCCGGTTAAAGCATTTGCTCCAAAAACTGTTTCAATTGCTAAAATTAAGGGAAAATAGATTAAAGTAAAATAGACTCCAATATATTTACTTAATTTTTCTCCCCAAAGGTATTTGCTTCAAGCAGAAAAAGTTCCTTGTTCATTTTTAATTTTTGTAATTGAAGAAACTTCAATAAAAGCAATTAGCATTGAAGCAACAATAAGACCACCAATAATTCAACCAATCATCGATAATAAGGCAGAATCAGTGATATCAATTAGCTGAGTATTTTTAATAAAAATGCCAGAACCAATTACTGTTCCAACAATTATTGCTACCATGGTTAATAAACCGTATTGTTTTTTTTCAGTTTTATTTCCCTTGGATGCGCTCATAGTTTTAATTTTAACATTGTTTATATGTGAATTACCTAAATAAATACATAAAAAGTGGTGTTTTAAGTAGATAATCACATAATTAAAATATAATAATTTATAAAATCTTTAATTATTAATTATTTCTTTATGATTTTTTATTCTTTTTTTGTTTTTTTATGATTTATTTTTTGTGCTCTAGTATATTTAATATCTGCAGGTTGCTTATGGTTGATTTTATAATCATTAAATGGAATATGATTATTAAAAGCTTTTTGATAATATTTTTTATGTTTTAAATCATTTTTAGAAAGTCTTTTTACTTTTCCTTCAACACATTTTACGGTAATAATTAAAAATGCAAAAAAGATAATTCATAAAATAAACCCAAAGGCATTATAAATATTGTCATCAGTAAGATGCCCTGAATTAATTCCCAAAAGAGTGGAAAAAGATTTGCCAAAACCTTGAATGGTGATAAAAAATAAATCTGCCACAGCAAAGATCATAATAAATATAGCAATAAATGAAAATACAAAAAAACCAGTTGATTTTTCTACTTCTACTCTTTTTGTAAATCTATTTCTTACTGCACCAATTAAAATAATTGAATAAAAAGTAAAATTAACCATAGTTTCAATATTAGAGGAATAATTAGTCATTGAATCATTGTAATCAGTAAGAGTTTTTCCAGCACCTAATTCAATGTTATCTATTGAATTTAATGTAAGAATATAAATTCCATCAGCAGTTCTTACCATTGTAATTGCAATTAAAGCAAGAAAAAGCATTCTCATTCCAGCTCTAAAAGGGACTCCTATTTTATTTCTTCGAAGTAATGTTCCATTAACATCGGCAATTTCATTAATATTTGATAGATCTGCAATTGATCAAGGAGTAGTAACAGCATATGAAAATGTTACGGTAATAATTGAAACAAAGATTGTTAATTCTACTAGTGTTCCAATAATTTTACCAGCAAAACCCGCCCAAATTCCACCAATAATAGTTCCGATGTTAAATTGGGGACTAGATAAATTTCCTTCACTGTCTGGTATTGCAAGCATATAAGAAGAAAGAGAAAATAAAATAAAAATCATAGTAGTAATAAAAATAGCAATAATAGCGGCATTTCGATAAGTTGAGGTTTTTTTAGTTTCAGTAGAAAGTGAATTAACAAATAAAAATCCATCAAAAGCAAAAAGAATTGCAGGAAGAATCATTAGAATTTGTAAAATATTATTTTTTCCATCATCCATTCCTGAATTTATAACTTTATCTTTTGGATCAAAAATATTATTTACATCAGAAGTACTCCCAACAGTTCCACCCATTAAAATAATTAAGGCAATTATAATAATTAAAAGTAAAGGAATTACTTTTATGATTGTTCCAGAAGCAATGATTCCTTTTCCAGTCCGTTGAGAATTGTTAACAATTAAAAAAGCACTAATTACTAGGATATATATAATAATTGTTGAAAGCCAAAAGGTGGCCATTTCCTCCATATTAAAAATACCAATTAATTGGTTGGCGGCAAAACTTGTTTCAATTGCAATAATCATCGGAAAATAAATTAAAGTAAAATATATTGAAATAAATTTACTCATTTTTTCTCCTCAAAGGTATCTACTTCAAGCGGGAAAAGTTCCTTGTTCATTTTTTAATTTTGTAATAGAAGAAACTTCAATAAAAGCAATTAACATGGAAGCAACTATTAATCCGCCAATAATTCATCCAATTGTTGATAATAAAGCAGAATTAGTTGTTTCAATTAATTCAGTATTTTTAACAAAAATACCAGCCCCAATAATAGTTCCGGTAATTATGGCTATCATTGATAATAATCCATATTGCTTTTGTTTAGTTTTATTTAGTGCTGGAGTCATATATATAAATTTTATCATGGATTTTTAAGTGCCCAAGTATCTGCACACTTATATCACTTGGTGAAGATTTTTTTATTTCTTTTTATTTTGTTATTTTAACTAAAATTAAAGTTAAAAAAATAAGATTTTGAATATTAGCATAAAGTATAATAAAAATGAAATGAGGTTAAAAAAATGGGAGAATTCTTTTCAGAAAAACAAGAATTTGATGTCATCTTTTTAGATGATGATGAGTTAGGAGTTATTAAAGATATTCCTAGTAGAGGTTCAAGACCATGTGTTGTAGTAGAAATTGGATCTGATGAAGATGATTATGCAGTTGTAGCCATGCTTTCTTCAAGAGATAGTTATGATCATTCAAAATATCGTTTATCTTTTGGTTCATATTTAACAATTGACCACATTGAAACCAAAACAATTACTAAAGCACAACTTAATTTTGCTCAACTTGCAGAAAACAAAATTTTAAGTGATGAAGACGTTAGAACTGTTGATCAATATTATAATAATCGTTTCTAAAAATAGCCAAGAGGTTATTAGCAAAAAACCTTATTGTTAATGGTTTTTTGCTTAATATTAGGCTCTTTTCCTATATAATAAGAATGTGGAAAACAGCTAATTGTTGAGTCATTATAACCCGTAATTATAAATTGCGCATTATAATCGCTTATCAAGAATTCCTTAGATACTAAAATTTTAGTATGGTAAGGGCTTTTTTTCATAAGGAGAGAGAATATGAAAGTACGAGCTTCAGTCAAACCAATGTGTAAAGACTGTCAAATCATCAAAAGAAAAGGGAGAGTCCAAGTAATTTGCAAAGCTAATCCAAAGCACAAGCAAAGACAAGGATAATTAATTTATGGCAAGAATACTAAATATAGAGATTCCTGATAATAAAGCAATTAAATACTCTCTTACCTACATTTATGGAATTGGAGTTAACTTAGCAAGTGATATTTGTACTACTGCAAAAGTTGATCCAGAACAAAAAACAAAAGATTTAACTGATGACCAGTTAACAAAAATTAGAGAAGCAGCAGCAACTTATACTACTGAGGGTGATCTAAGAAGAAAACAACAATATGACATTAAGAGATTAATGGAAATTGGGGCTTATCGTGGCATGAGACATAGAAGAGGACTTCCTGTACGGGGGCAATCTACTAAACAAAATGCAAGAACTAGAAAAGGTCCTAAAAAAACTGTTGCAAATAAAAAGAAAGCAACCAAATAGGTAGAGGGGCATTATGGCACAACATAGAACAAAAAAAAGAGCTAAAAAAAATGTACCTTCAGCAATCGCTCATGTACATACTACATTCAATAATACAATTATTTCAATTAGTGATATTGATGGAAATGTAATCTGCTGATCATCAGCAGGAGCAATTGGCTTTAAAGGTGCAAAAAAATCAACTGCATATGCAGCACAACTTGTAGCTCAAGCAATCGCAAAAGCAGCAAATGAAAATGGGGTTAAAACCTTATCAGTGAGAATCAAAGGCGTGGGGCCAGGAAGAACTGCAGTACTAAAATTCTTCCAAACATCTGATTTTGAAATTAGAGAAATAAAAAATGTAACACCAATTCCCCACAATGGTGTAAAAAAACCTAAAAAATTTAGAAGATAGGGAAAGAAGGAATTTATATGGAACGGTTTTTAATACCAACATTCAACAAAATAATTACAAACGAATCATTAGAAACACCTAATAGCCAACAATTTACCCTTGAAAAACTAGAACGTGGGTTTGGAAATACTATTGGAATTGCAATTAGAAGAATTGCATTATCATCAATTCCTGGGGCTTCTGCTTTTGCAGTAGAAGTAAAAGGAATTCAACATGAATTTCAAGCAATACCAAATGCAAGGGAAGACATGATTGAATTTGTGCTCAACCTAAAAGATTTGATCATTGAAGTTGATGAAAATATTATTGATGTAGACGAAGTTCATCAATTTAAATTAAGCTCTAAAAGTGGAGTTGTAAAAGCAAAAAATATTGAAGTACCAACAGGATTTACTATTTATAATAAAAATTTAGTAATTGCAAATACTTCAAAAGACAAAGCAATTGAAGCAATAATTTATGTAATGTATTCAAAAGGATATAAAACCTTTGAAGATACAAGACTAATAGTTGAAGAAAAAATTGGAGATATTCAAGGAATTATTCCAATTGATGCAAGTTTTTCACCAATTGTTAAATTTAACTTTAATGTTTCAGAAGTTAATCCAGGAGAATCAAGAATTTTTGAAAGATTAACAATGGATGTTGAAACTAACGGAGCAATGAGCCCTGAAAAAGCAGTTGCTTTTACCGGAGCAATTCTTAAAAATTACTATGCTGCTTTTGAAGAATTATTTGAAATAAAATCAGATGATTTATTTGAAGAAGAAGTAATTGAAGAAGATGTTGATTCACAACTTTCAGTTCCAATTGAATCATTAAATCTTTCTGCTAGATCAGAAAAATGATTACTTGCTTCAAACATTAGATATGTGCAAGAACTAATTAATCGTCCTGTTTCAGCATTAAAAGATATTAATAATTTAGGTGAAAAATCAATTACTGAAATTATTCAAGTTGTCCAAGATATGGGACTTTCATTTAAATCAGAATAGGTAGGAGAGATTATGGCAAAAAGAAATAGACAACAAAGACAATCAAACGTTCATAATTCTGCAAGAACTACAAGAACAGAAAGAAATCAACTTACTGATTTAATTATTCATGGTCAAATAATTACAACTCATGCAAAAGCAAAAGAGTTGCAAAAGAAAATGGACCGTTTAGTTACAATGGGTAAAAAAAATACCTTAGCAACAAGAAGAAGTGCAGCAAAAATTCTTCGTGATACTAAAGATACTACAGGTAAAAAAGCTTTACAAATTTTATTTGATGACATTGCACCAAAATATAATAAAAGAAATGGAGGCTACACTCGGGTTTTAAAATACGGAAACAGAAAGGGTGACGCTGCTCCAATTTCAATTATTGCGTTTGTATAATCTAATAATTAACTAAAAAAGATGCTTATCGCATCTTTTTATTTATATAATTACTTTATGAGTATTATTGAATTAAAAAATATTACAGTTAAGTTTAAAGATCTTACAGTTTTTAAAAATTTTAATTTAAAAATTGAAGCAGGTGAATATATTGCTCTTGTTGGACCAAATGGTGCTGGGAAAACAACATTAATTAATGTTGTCTCAGGAATTATTCCCATAAAAACAGGAGAATATTTATTAAACGATGTTCAGGTTACTGAAAAACTGCTACGGAAAAATGTAGGAATGCTTTTTCAAAACCCAGATAATCAATTAATTGCTTCAATTGTTAAAAATGATATTGCTTTTGGATTAGAAAATAAAAATATTAAATCAGTAGAACAGATGGATGTATTAATCAATGATGTTTTAAATAAATTGGACATTCTTGATTTAAAAGAAAAAAATGTTAATTCACTTTCTGGTGGGCAAAAGCAAAAAGTTGCCTTAGCTTCAATTATTGTTTTAGATTTTAATATACTCATTTTTGATGAAGCAACTTCTATGCTTGATCCTTATTCACAAAATGAGGTAATTAATATTATGGAACAACTTCATCAAGAAGGAAAAACAATTATTCACATTACCCATCATATGGGTGAAGCAAAAAAAGCAAAAAGAATGATTGTTTTAAATGAAGGTAAAATTATTGCAGATGCAAAACCAAGCAAAATTTTTCGGAACCAAGAAATTGTAAAAAAAGCAAATTTATTTTAAAGGAAATTATAATCATGAGAATATTGGTAAAAAATATTTCAAAAGTCTATGAAAAAGATACACTAGACGAAAAATTAGCCCTAACGGGGGTTACTTTTCAAGCACTACCTGGAGATGCAATTGGGATTATCGGGCCAACAGGGGCAGGTAAAACCACTTTAATCAATTGTATTGCTGGGTTAATTAATGTTTCATCAGGGCAAATTACTTATGATAACTTTACTGTAACTGCAAAAACAAAATTAAGAAAATTTAAAAAGATTAGAAAAGATGTTTCTATTTCATATCAAAATCCTGATTTACAATTATTTAAAGAAAAAGTATTTGATGATATTGCCATGCCTTTAACAAGATTAAAATTAAGTGAAAAGGAAATTAATGAAAGAGTTTTAAAAGCATGTGAACAAGCTCATTTTTCAAAAAAGGATTTAAACAAAAATACTTTTAACTTGAGTTCTGGTGAAAAAAGAAAAGTTATTATTGCTTCTTTATTAATTACCGAACCTCAAGTAATGATTTTTGATGAACCAACTGCTTATTTAGACCCAGCTTCTGTAAAAATATTTGTAGCTGCAATTAAAGAATTAAATAAAAAATATAATAAAACTATTTTTATTGTTTCTCACCATCTTGATGTAATTGAAGATCTAACAACTAGAGTTATTTTTCTTAAGGAAGGGATTCTTTATGCAGAGGGAACAACTCATGAAATTTTACGAAGAAAAAAATTGCTTATTGGATCGAAAATGGTGTCAGAAAATTATTATGAGAAGTAATTTTTCGATTACAACATATCATTATAAACATACAATTGCACATGATTTTGATGCTAGATTAAAATTTGCAATCTTTCTATTTTTAGGAATTGCTGTTTTTTTCCTATCTAGTATTACAACTACACTTGCCATGTTTATGTTCATTACTCTTGGAATATGTGTTGCTGGAATAAATTTAATTGTTTATTGAAAAGCATTAAAACCCATGTTTTTTGTTTTTACCTTAACCTTATTTTTTTATTATTTCTTTGGGAATTTTGATTTAGAAAAATATCAAGGAACTCAATTACAAATTGCCCTTTATTTTTCTACAATTATTTCTTTCAAAATTTATGATATTTTCTTAATTGGGACATTGTTAATTTTGACTACTAGTGAATTAGAATTGTCATCAACTATTGCATGATATCTTCATCCACTTCATTATTTAAAAGTTCCTGTAAATGAAATTTCCATGATTATTACTCTAGGACTAAGATTTATTCCAGTTATTTTACTTGATTTAAAAACAATTCTTTACGCTCAAGAAACAAGGGGAATTAGTTACCGAGAAGGATCGCTTAAAGAGAGAATGAGTGCTTTCGGGAATGCTTTTTTGCCACTTTTTATTGTTTCTTTTAGAAGAGCTGATGACATTTCAAAAGCAATGATTGCAAGAGGTTATGTAATTGGTGAAGAACGAAGCAATTATTCAAAAAGAGCAGTTGATTTATTTTCAGTTACATTTTTCTTAATTGCAATTATTTTAATTTCAGCAATTTTTTATGTTCAAATTCAAGACATAACTGTTGGTTGTTTAGAATGAGTAGTTAAATAATAATGAAACAATATTTAGGGAAAATTAGTTATGATGGTTCAAAATTTTATGGTTGAGCAATTCAGCCTAATGTAAGAACTGTAATGGGAGATTTACTTTTAGTTGCTAAAAAATATTTTGATGATGATAATTGTAAAATCATGGGAGCAGGAAGAACGGATCGTTATGTTCATGCTTTAGAACAACAATTTACTATTAAAACTAATTCAGTTAAATCTATTGATGAACTTTTAAATTATTTTAATATGCTGTCTGATTTAAAAGTGCTCAGTTTAAAAGAAGTTGGGGTAGATTTCAATATTCGATATGCTAAGAGTAATAAAATTTATCAATATATTGTTCATTTGCAATCTTCAACAACTGCTTTAAAAGAAAAAGAAGATTATCAATATAATTATTCTTTTCCTTTTGATTTTAAAAAATTAAAGGAAGCAGCTTTAATTCTTGATGGAACACATGATTTTTTATCTTTTACTGCTCGTGAAGAATACAAGCAAAGTGTAAGAACAATTAAAATTCAGATAGAAAAAGAAAATGATCTGCTTATTTTTACTATTTCTGGGCCCGGATTTATGCGCTTTATGGTCCGAAATATTGTAGGAGCATTACTTGCAAATAATCGAGGAATTTTGAGTACAGAAGATTTAAAATTGCTGCTAAAACACCCCAAAAAAGGAGCAGCGCAATACAAAGCTCCTGGTTGCGGGCTTTATTTAATTAAGATTGAATATTAATTTTTTAGATTTCTCTATTTTTTAGATTTTTTTAATTTAAAAACTATATAATTTAAAAGGTTATACAAAAAATTTGTATATATTATTACTATAGAAAGAACTAGACAATATGAGACAAACACCTATGGCCAACGGAAAAAACATTGATCAAAAATGATATGTAGTGGATGCTACAGATTTAGTTTTGGGTAGAATGTCATCAGAGGTTGCCAAAATCATTACCGGAAAAAATAAACCAACATATACTCCCCATGAAGACAATGGAGATTTTGTTATTGTTATTAATGCTGAAAAAGTTAAATTAACTGGTAATAAAGAACAACAAAAAATATACTATCATCATTCTGGTTTCCCAGGTGGACTTAGAGAAAGAACTGCAGCCACAATGCGGGAAAAATATCCAGAAGAAATGGTTACAAAAGCAATATGAGGAATGATTCCTCATGGTAAATTAGGAAGAAAACAAATTAAAAAATTATTTGTTTACAAAGGACCAGAACATCAACACGAAGCGCAAAGTCCAAAACTAATTACTCTAAAATTTTAGAAAGGAAGAAAATGTATCAAGGACTAGGTAGAAGAAAGTCATCAGTAGCAAGAGTTACGCTAACCCCAGGTAAAGGGATAATCATTATTAATGACAAAGACATTAATGATTATTTTCCTTATAAAACTTTAATTCAAGATGCTGTTCAAGGTTTAGAAATTACTAAAACAGCAGATCAATTTGACATTAAAGCAAATATCAATGGTGGCGGATTTAGCGGCCAAGCTGGTGCTTTAAGACACGGAATTGTAAGAGCATTAATCAGTGCTTCTGCTGATTACAAACCTGCATTAAAAGCTGCAGGATTAGTAACAAGAGATTCAAGAATTAAAGAAAGAAAAAAATACGGATTAAGAAAAGCAAGAAGAGCAAGACAATTCTCAAAAAGATAACTTTTCATTTCATTTCAATACAAGGGTTAAACCTTGTTTTGGAGCTGTAGCTCAGCTGGTTAGAGCACTCCGCTGATAACGGAGAGGTCGATAGTTCAAGTCTATTCAGCTCCACCATTAAACAATAACAATTATTATTGTGTAATTATTATTGTTTAATTGTAAAATTAATTATTAAGGTAGGTTATTTTGACACCAGAACAAATTGCAACTTTCATTATTGTATTAGCTTTTGTAATTTTTCTTATTACCTTTATTAGTTGACTAATTATTTTAATTACTAAAAAGATTAAAACAAGTCAATCAATTGCAAAAGCAACTAATCAAGAACAAGAAATTATTAATAATTAGTTAAGTTTTGAAACTAAAAATTTAATAAAAAGAAAACAGCTTAGAGCTGCTTCCTTTTTATTAAATTAAACTAAGACTATTTCATGTAGAAAAAGGTTTTCCAATTTCCACACTCCTATTATATTATTGTGACCAAATTATATTTTTCAATATTTCTTGTTTTATATACAACTAATTTTATATAATTAAAGCACAATGAGCAAACAAATTCAATGATTCCCAGGACACATGTCTAAAACTCTAAGAGAGTTTGAAGACTTAACAAATAAGATTGATCTCTTTTTTATTTTAGTTGATGCAAGGGCACCTAAGTCATCTTATATCGATCAATTTGATAGTTTAACCAAAGGGAAACAAGTTATTGTTTTACTTACTAAAGCAGATCTAGTTACGACAGAAGATTTGAAGCCTTGAATTAAATATTATAAAAATCGTTTTGGCTTTGCTTATCCTGTATCACTTACAAATAGAAAAATGGTGCAAAAAGAAATTTTGAAAATTATTGGTCAGATTAAATTTAGACGATTATTACCAAAATTTATTATTCTTGGAGTGCCTAATGTTGGCAAGTCAACTTTGTTAAATATATTAACAGATAATAAAAGAGCTAAAGTTGAAGATCGTCCAGGGGTAACAAAAAATAATCTTTGGTATCAATTTGAAAAAAGGTATTGGATAATGGATACACCAGGAGTTTTACAACCTAGTTTTGAAGATGAGGACCAAGGACTTATTCTTGCTGCAGTAGGTTCAATAAAATTAACTATTTTGCCCCTTGATGAAGTAGCTACTGAATTAATTATTAAATTACAGGAAAAAGGCTATGACCTTGGATATGGCGATGTTGAAAAGGATTTAGCAATTAAATTAAGTAGATCAAATAAACCACCACAAGAATTTTATAAAGCAATTATTTTAAATTATCAAAAAGGAAAATACGGGAAAATTATTTTGGATTAATTTCTTTATTTTAGATTATGCTTAATGTTAAATATATTTAATATTGAGCATTTTTTTATTATTATTTGTTTAATATATTTTTTTTTAGATTGTTTTTGTTATAAAATAATTGATAATATATAAATTTAATACATAAAAATTAAATAGTTAATTGTATTAAAGGAAAGTAATACTAATAAAGTATTGAAAAAATCAAATGGCAAAAAATTTAGTAATAGTAGAATCACCAAATAAAGTTAATAAAATTCAGTCCTTTTTACCAAGTGAAAAGAATGAATGATTAGTAATGTCCTCAGTTGGGCATATTCGTGATTTAGGAACATGAGGAACCCGTTTAAGATTAGGAATTGATCTTGAAACCATGGAACCTCAATATATTGAGTTAAAAGATAAAAAAGAAATTATTGTTGATTTACAAAAAGAAGCACTTAAAGCAGAAAACATTTATCTTGCAACTGACCCCGACCGGGAAGGGGAAGCTATTGCTTGACATATTAAAGTAGTAATAGATGAAGCTTTAGCAAAAAAACACAAAGAAGTTAATTTTTATCGTGTTTCTTTTGACATGATTACAAAAGATGCAGTTTTAAACGCAATTGAAAATAAAGGAAAATTAAATATGGATCTTGTTGCTTCTCAAGAAACAAGAAGAATGCTTGATCGAATTATTGGTTTCCGTTTATCATTTTTAACAAAGAAAAAAGTCCAAGCACAATCTGCTGGGAGAGTTAAATCTGCTGCTTTAAAAATGATTATTGAAAGACAAGATGAAATTAATATGTTTGTTCCAGAAACATGATCAACAGTAGAAGGAATTGATGACAAAAAAAATATCACAATGATTAATGTTGATGCAAAAACTTTTTCTACAATTGAATATAAAACAAATAGCGAAGCAGCTATAACATTAAAGAAATTAACAGGTAATTTTGAATTTATTGATCGTAAATCAAGAATTGTTACAATTGCTCCTCCAAAACCACTAGAAATGGCAACCTATTTAATGGGTATGTATACTACTTACAGAATGTCTAATACTTCTGCTACCATTGCCGCTCAAAAACTTTATGAAAAAGGAATCATTTCTTACCCAAGAACTGATTCTACAAGAATTGGTGATGAAAAATTTGTAAAATCTGTCCAAAAATATGTAAGTACATTTTATGATGCAAAATATTATCTAGGAAAACCTCAAGCAAAAATTACAAAAGGGGAACAAAATGCCCATGAAGCTATTCGGCCAACAGATATTGGACAATCTCCAGATCTTATTAAAGATTTAAAAATTAACGAAAGAAAAGCTTATAGCTTTATTTGAGCAACAACAATTAAAGCATTTTTAACACCAGGGAAAAATAAAAGTTTAATGGATATTTATCAAGATAAAGGAAATTATTTTGTAATTAAATCTTCAATTCCAATTGAACTTGGGTTTAGAGTAGTGGATGGTTTAAAATTAGTTGCTGAAAGCGCCCCAAAAAATAAAATCAATTTAAAAATTGATTTTCTTGCAGTAATTGATCATGAAACTAAACCACCTGCAAAATATAACCAAGCTTCATTAATTAAAAAAATGAAAGAAGTTGGAATTGGAAGACCTTCAACTTATGCAAATACTACTCAAGGATTAATTAATTATCAATATCTTATAAGCAAAGGGGGAACATTGACCCCAACTGAGCTTGCCTATGAGGTGAACAACCTTTTACAAAAAAAAGCTAAGTTTAGTGACATCATAAATGAAGAATATACTTCTTGAATGGAACAACAACTTGATTTAATTGCAAGAAAAGAAGCTGATGGTACTAAATTTATTAAAGATTTCTTTTTAATGTTTGAACCAAGAATTGAAGAAGCAGACTTAAATGTTGCTCCAAAACCACCTGAATATACTGGAGAAAAATGTCCGGAAGATGGAGCACGTTTAGAAATTAAAAGAGGTAGATTTGGAAAATTCATTGCTTGTGAAAATTATCCAACATGTAAATATTCAGCACCATTAGTCAAAAAAGCACCACCGCTAGATGTAAAAAGAAAATGTCCTGAATGTGGAGCGCCATTAGTAATGAGAACTTCTCGCTATGGAACTAAATTTATTGGTTGTTCTAATTTCCCTAAATGTAATTTTATTGAAAAACAAGAAACAACAGCAGAGGTATTATTAAATCTTGGTGAAATCACAAAAGAGCAATCTATTGCTATGGTAAAAAAAGCAAAAGATAAAACTAAAAAAATGAAAGCTAATAAAATTTAGATAGCATAGTTATTTTAATCATTAAATGACTATTTGTAAAAGAGATTAAGTTCTCTTTTTCTTTTGTCTAAAATGTTAAAATTATATTGATATACATATCAACTAAACAGATTAGTGAATTCAAAGATCGTGCCAATGGGTCCCTTTGTTCGAAACTACTCAGTGATTAAAACGAGGAGAAAATGGAAAATATAAAAGAATCTGTTGAACAAAAAACAGATAGTAATCTTGACAAAAAACAAGATAAAAAACAAGTGGAAATTAAAAAGACCGAAGAAAATACTTTTGAAAAAAATATTTTAAGTGAAGCCACTGGAACTTCAGAAAAAGTTAACAATGAAAAGGTTGCTAATTCTGAATCTAAAACTGAAGAAGAAAATAAAGATACTGAAAAAAAACCAGTAGAAAGAACTGAACAATTAATTTCAAAAGATAAACTTTTGGAATATGGAACTCATTATGGACATGAAACAAGAAGATGAAATCCAGCAATGAAACCATTTATTGCTAAAGCGCAAAAAATGACTAATTCAAGAAAACAAATTCATATGATTAGTCCTGCTGCAACAGCAATGACTTTAGAAAACTCTTACAATGCAATTAGTTCAATTGCAACTAAGGGTGGAACATTCTTATTTGTTGGAACAAACAAAAGAGCAGAAAAAACAATTCAAGAAAATGCTGAAAGAGCAGGAGTTTTTTATGTGAACCACCGTTGACTTGGCGGAACATTAACTAACTTTAGAACAATTCAAAATTCTGTTAAAAAATTAAGAATGCTGGAAAGACTTGAAAAAAATGAATTTGATGGTTATACTAAAAAAGAAGCCCTACATATGGCTGCTGAATTAGCAAAACTTGAAAAATCACTTGGTGGAATTAAATATATGAGAAGACTACCAACTGCTATTTTTGTAACTTCAATTTTTGAAGAAGATATTGCAATTAAAGAAGCTGATAAATTAAGAATTCCTGTTTTTGGAATTGCTGATACTAATGTGGATCCAGCTATAGTGCGGTTCCCCATTGTTGCAAATGATGATGCAAATAAATCAATTGCTTTAATTACAACTTTAATTGCTGATGCAATTGTAGAAGCAAAAGGCGGAACAGCAATGGTTGCCCATCAACTTGATGAAAATGTTGAAGTTATGGGAATTGAAGAAATGCCAATTAGAAAACCACAAGCACGTCAAAATTCAAATAGACAACCAGTAAGAAAATATTCAAATAAACCAACAGAAAAACAAATTCGTGTTTTAACAAATAATGGATTTACAGCTGAAGGGGTAACTTTTGCAATGGCAAATGAAGCAATTTCAATTATTGCCGCAAATGAATGAAAATTAAAAGGTAAAGAAAAAGAAGTTTCAGAAATATTGAAACAAGAACCTAAAAAAAGAGAATTTAAAAAATATAGTGGGAAACCGAAATCAACAACCGAAAAAGTTGCTGTTAAAAAAGATACGGAGGACAAATCAGTAAATATGGAATCAACAAATGAATACAATGCACAAATTAGTGAAAAAATGCAAGCTTTAAAAGAAAAAGCAATTAGACTTAACGCACATGATTTTAAATTAATTGATATTAAAGGAATCGGTGTAAAAACAGTAGAATACATGCATGAAAATAATATTGATACAATTGGAGACTTAATTAATTTAAACAAAAATTTACACCAAGGACTTGTTGCTGGACTTCCAGGAATAAAATTAGAAGCAATTTCAATTAAAAATATAAAATTTATTAACTTTTTAGAACAAGCGCACTTATTTCTTGATAGCAAAGAAGTAGAAGCAAAAGCACCTATTAAAGTTAGTGAAGGTTCAACTGAAGAACAAACAGATATGCTAATCATAAAAGAACATGATGATGAAATTAGTGCAAAAATGCAAGCACTAAAAGCAAAAGCAATTCAACTTGATGCTCATGATTTAAAATTAATTGATATTAAAGGAATCGGTGAAAAAACGGTTGAATATCTACAAAAAAATAATATCAGTACAATTGGAGATCTAATTAATTTAGATAAAGACACTCATAAAGAACTTATTAGCGGACTTCCTGGATTAAAATCAGAAACAGCACCAGAAAAAAATCTTAAATTTATTAACTTTTTAGAACAAGCACATTTATTTTTAGATGCACAATCAGGTGCAGAATTAAATAATGAACATGATGAAATAATTAGTTCTAAATTAAAAGTTTTAAAAGAAAAAGCAATTAGATTTAATGCACATGAACTAAAATTATCTGATATTAAAGGAATTGGCTCAAAAACAATTGAATATATGCACAAAAATAATATTGATACAATTGGGGATTTAATTAATCTAGATGCCAATGGACGTCAAGGACTTGTTGCAGGACTTCCTGGGATAAAATTAGAAGCAATTTCAATTAAAAATATTAAATTTATTGAATTTTTAGAACAAGCTCATTTATTCTTAGAACAAGAAGGACTTGAAGGGGTTAAAGGAAAACTTGCTGGAGTTAAAGCAAAAATTGTTGAAGCTAAAAAAGCATCTAAAGCTGAAGAAAAACCAGCAGAAGAAAAACTAATTGAAGAAAAACCAGCAGAAGAAAAACTAATTGAAGAAAAATCAAATGAAGAAGCACCTAAAGTTGAAGAAGAACTTGTATTTGGCGCAGCCCCAGTTGATGAAGTAATTATTGCTGAAGCAGCAGTTACTGAAGATGAAATAGTAATTGAAGGAGAAGCTATCTTTGAAGCAGCACCAGTTGAAGAAGTGGCTGAACAAAAAAACCCATTAGCAGAAGACGTACTTGTTGTAGATGTAATTAAAAAAGCAGGTAAAGCTCCAGTTCTTTTATCATTAGAATTTAATAATTTAAAAAATCATGTTGAAGAAAATGATGCAGGAGCAACAGAACTAACAGATCTTAAAGACTTAAATCCAGAAATGATTGAACATCTTAAAAAATGTGGTATTACCTCATTAGATGATTTAGTTACTCTTTCTGAAGAAGCCTATGGTGAAATAGTTCATGCACTTCCAGGCGAAGAACATGAAGCTGAAAAAAAACACAGTAAATTTAGAAATATGCTAACTGAAATACATAATAAAATTTCAGAAGACATTCATAAATTAACTACAAAAAAATAGGAGAACAAATGTCAATAGAAAATATTAAGAAACTACGTGAAATGACCGGAGCAGGCATGATGGATGTAAAAAAAGCTCTTGATGCTTCAAACGATGATATCAATTTAGCCATTGATTGATTACGTAAAAATGGGGTTGCAAAAGCAGCCAAAAAATCTGGCCGTATTGCTGCAGAAGGAATTATTTCTATTGTAAGTAATTCTCAAAAGATTGTAATTGTAGAAATAAACTCTGAAACTGATTTTGTTGCTTCAAACGCTGCCTTTAAAAAAGGAGCAGCCCAAATTGCAATTGCAATTTTAGATTCATCTTTAAAAAGTGATGATCTTGTAGGAGCAAATGAATTAAAAACACCAGCTGGAACAGTTGCTGAAGTAATTGCAGAATTAACTTCTACAATTGGTGAAAAAATTAGCTTAAGAAGATTTGCTATCTTTAATTTAAAAGATCAAAGTGTTGGTTTCTATGTGCATTCAAATTCAAAAATAGGAGCAATTGTTATTGGAACCAAAATGGAAAGTTCATTGCTTAGAGATATTGCCATGCATGTTGCAGCAATGTCACCTCAATTCCTTTCTATGGAAGATATTTCAAAAGAAACAAAAGCAAAAGAAACTGCACTTGCAAAAGAACTTTTAAAAGATACTCTTGCTAGTAAACCCGAAAAAGTTCAAGAAGGAATTATTCGCGGTAAAGTAAACAAAACTCTTGGTGAATTAATCTTATTAGAACAGCCCTTTGTAAAAGATCCTTCTAAAAAAGTAAAAGATTTACAAGGACAAGGAAAAATTGATAAATTTATCCGCTATGAAGTTGGTGAAGGAATTCAAAAAGCCGATAATAATTTTGCAGATGAAGTTGCAGCTCAACTTGCATCAGCAAAAAAATAAGAAATAAAAAGCATGTTATGCTTTTTATTTTTGTAAAATTGTAAAGAAGTAATAAATGGAAAATTATAAAAGAATTATATTAAAACTATCAGGTGAAGCGCTTTCAAATTCAAAATCTTCAATTTCAAAAGAAATTTTGATTAATATTTTAAATCAAGTACAGTGTTTGCAAAATGATTATCATGTCCAAATTGGAATTGTAATTGGTGGTGGAAATATCTTCAGGGGAGATATTTCTGAAGAACTTGGAATGGGCAAAGATACTGCTCCTGCCGATTATATGGGGATGCTCGCCACAACTATAAATGCAATTTTAATTACTACATTTTTTAATGCTAATGGAGTAAAAGCAATTTTACAAAATTCTTTTGCAATTGATAATGTAGTTTCAAAAACAAATGCTCTAGCTGCAATTGCAGCCCTTGAAAAAGGAACAGTAGTTATCTTTGGAGGTGGAACTGGTAGACCTTATGTATCTACCGACACTGCTGCAGCTGAAAGAGCTATTGATATTAATGCAAATGCAATTTTAATGGCTAAAAATGGAGTTGATGGAATTTATACCTCAAATCCAAGAATAAATAAAGATGCTAAATTTATTGAACAAATTACTTTTGAAGAAGTAGTAAATAAAGACCTAAAAGTAGTAGATCATGAAGCAATGGAACTACTTGAAGGAAAAGGAATTGATATATTATTATTCAATATGAATACAACTAATAATATAATTAATTTATACAAAGATATTAAAACTAAAAAGACAATTATTAAGGAATAAAAAATGAATGATTATATTGAACTTGCAAAAGATAAAATAGATAAAACTTTAGAAAGTTATAAAGGAGAACTAGGAACAATTAGAGCAATGGGTGCTCATCCTGGAATAATTTCTCATATTATGGTTGATTACTATGATACACCAACTCTAATTACCCAAATTTCAAACATTAAAGCACCAGATGCCGGGCAATTAATTGTTACTCCATTTGATAAAACAGCAAGTGTTAAAATTGTAAAAGCAATTTCAGAAGCTAACTTAGGATTAAATCCAGTTATTGAAGGCGATTTTATTAGAATTGCTATTCCAGCACTTACTTTAGAAAACAGAAAAGTATTTTCTAAAGAAGCAAAAGTAATTGCAGAAAATGCTAAAGTTGCTGTAAGAAATATTAGACATGAAGCCTTAAGAAAATCTGATAATACTAATCCTAGTGAAAATGAAGAAGACATGGTTAAAGAGCAAGTACAAGAACTTGTTGATCATGCAAATCATAAAATTGAAAAACTATTAAAAGAAAAACAAGATCAATTAGAAACAATTTAACACGTGACCGCTATAAAAGAGGAAAATTTAACAAAAAATAAAAATTATCGAGGATTGACATCAGTATTAATTCTTCTTTTTGTTATTCCTTTTTTTGTTTTGGGTGGATTAAATTCAACTACACATCCTTGAGTTTTAAATTATCAATATTTTTTTCTAGCTGGGTTAGCTATTGGATTAATATATGGAATTTATGAAATTACTAATTTTATATTTCCTAAATCAAAAGATATTTATAAGACATTAACTTTTTTCATTACTAATGAATTTCTTATTGGGTTACTTTATCTTTGGTATTGTTTAAGTATTTTACTTGGGGGAATGCATAATAATATCGGAATTTATTTTGGCTTCCTCTTAGTGATTGCTGCAGTAAATGCCTTTATTTGCTTTCTCTATAAAGAAAAATGAAATAATTGATTTGTTTATATTGGAATTTTATTTTTACTTTCAGTTTTTTTCCTTTCACTTTTTTACACAAATACTAAGTGAGGTTGGCCAGTAACCTTTATGTTTATTCTAATTACTGTTTGTACGGACACTTTTGCTTATCTTGGTGGAAAAAAATTTGGCAAAACTCCAGCATTTCCCAAAACATCTCCAAATAAAACTAAAGAAGGACTTTATATTGGATATCTTTTTGGAATTGGACTTGGAATAATTTGGGCACTTATTTATTCTCTTGCTATTGGAGATAGTGGTAATATTTTAAGCCGTCCAAATCCTCAAGGTAAAATAGAAATAGTTAGCAGTTCTGCTTTTGTGGCAATTGCAATTATTGTAGCTCTAATTGCCCCTTTTGGAGATTTGCTTTTTTCTAAAATTAAAAGATTGTATAATAAAAAAGACTACTCTAATTTACTTCCAGGACATGGGGGAATGTTAGATAGGGTTGATTCACATATTGTAGCTTTTTCAACAGGAACTCTACTATTATTGCTGTTTTCAGCCATTACATAAAACTAAATTAAAACAATGTTAACTTTTTGAATAATATTCGCACTCTTTATAATATTTCTTATTCTAATAGAAGTCATGACTTTTGTGCATGAACTTGGCCATTTTATGGTTGCAAAATATAATAATGCCACTGTAGTTGAATTTGCTATTGGTTTTGGACCAGTAATTTATCAAAAAAAAGTCGGTGACACCGCTTATTCACTTCGTGCTCTTCCCTTTGGAGGATATGTTTCTGTTTTAAGTGATGAAATTGTCCAAGGACTTGAAAAATTAAAAACAATGGAGTTAACTCCACAACAAGCAGTTAGTCTTAAAAAACAATTGAAAGGGTTTGATCAAAGTGTTAATTGACTTGAAAAACCAACAATTGATAAAGTTAGTTCACCAAGAAAAGTTTGATTTGCTTGTATGGGTGTTACCATGAACTTTTTTATGCTTTGAGCAGTGCTTTTTGTAACTTATGCTTCAGCAGGTAAAAAAATGGATGATAATAGCATGTATATTACTCCTTATGTTGCAACAACATATGTAGGCGGTTCTATTAAAGCCAAACCAATTCATACAATTGATGGTAAAAAAAGTGGTGATCCAGAAATTGCTCTTCAAAATCAAACTGAAGAAACTGATAAAAAAAGTGGAAATGAATATTATGAAGAAATACAAAAAACAACTTCTGCTCTTAAATTGGAAGATGGACCAATTGATTTAATCGAAAAAGATTTAGGGTTATCTTATATTGAAACTGAAACTGTATATGATTTTGAAGGTGATCTTGTTCCTGCTTGAGATACTAAAGAAGGACCTAAAACATTTGATTTTGATAAGATGGCCCTGCTTCCTATGAAAACATTTGCAGGAAAACCAATAGAAGTATTTTGAATATATTCTGCTACTGATTATGAAAAATATCCCGAAGTTCAACAAACTTCCTCATTTGTTCCTGTAGAAACAGCTTCTAATTTCTCTCTTCGCCCTCCTAAACCTGATAAAGAAGAGGCGGCTGTAGGAAGTACCATTGCCTTCCCGGTTGCATATAAAGATGGAACTACTATTGTTCCTTATAATACATCTATGTTTGGAGTAATAGAAGATTATCAACGTCCTGGTTTTGGTAAATCTATTTATATTTCTTTAGAAGATTCATTTATTTACCTTTGAAAAGGAGTTATTGTTCTTTTTGATCTTATTACCTTTGGATTAGTACTTGATCCTACAACACCTTATATGTATGCAAATAATCAACATATTGTTACTGCAACGGCTGGACTATGATGAGGAAATATCACTTTTGTAATGTTTGTTTGAATGTCTTACTTGATGATTGTTTTTAATATTTTACCTTTCCCACCACTAGATGGTTGACATGCTTTTGAATATGCTTATGAAGGAATTAAAAAGAAACCAATTTCTCAAAAAACAACATCACTTGTGTTTAAAATTGGAATTGCATTGTTCTTTATTGTTCTAATTGGTGGAATGTTTATTGGAGTTTAACTTCTTAAAGTTTACATAACTATTTATCTTATTACTATATATAATTATTTCATTATGAGTAAAGAAACTTTTTTCGAATTTTTAAATTTACCAGAAGAAACAAGAAATAAACTGTCTTTATCAAGAGCAGTTTATTTTATTGCTAATGAACAACCAGCAATTAGGGTTTATGTAAAGGTTAATAATGTAATGCTAACCCCAACAGATATTGAAAATATTTGTGTTGCTTTAACAAAACCAAACTTAATTCCTTCATGTCAATTTAATATTTCAAATTTTTATATTGAAAACTACACAATTGAACATGAAACTTATGAATTATATGAATTTGTTACAACTATTATCAGCTTTTTAGTTTCTGATTCCAATATTGCAAATATGGAGTTAGTAAAAGAAAACGACTTTTACTACTTAAAAATTTCTAATGACTTGTTATTTAATAAATTACTTCCAGTAGAAGGTAAATTAAATGTTTTATTACATCATTTTTCTTTGATTAATAAAGATTTAAAAATTATTTTAGATGAAGAAACAATTGAAAAGAAAAAAGAAATTGTTTTAAAACATAAAAATGCAATTACTGCACATTCTTTAATAAATAGTAACAATATTGCAAAACAACCTTATGAAGGCACAAAACTAGTAAAGCCACTAGATCCTAATGAACAAGAAAATATTTACTTTGAAGGTAAAGTATTTGCCAAAGAAACTAAACAAACAAGAAGAGAAGGAAGTTATATTTATAAGTTTTCTTTAGCAAAAGGGAATCAAGCTGTAAATATAACTGCATTTGGTCCTAAAACTGATTTTAGTGACATTATTAAAGGTTCCTATGTGAGAATGTATGGAACTTATAAATATAACAACTATGCTCGAGCAATGGAAATATCTTCTAATGGTAAATATCAATTTTTAGAACAAAAAGATGTGGAAATTATTTATCAAGATACAAAGGCAACTAAAAAAAGAAAAGAACTTCATGTTCATACTAAAATGTCCGTTATGGATGGAGCAAATGAAGTAAATGATTATAAAACTATTGCACAAGACTTTGGGATTGATACAATTGCTATTGTTGATCATAATTCTGCCCAATCTCATCCAGATGGAGCACATGCAATAAGCAAGGACTTTAAAGTTATTTTTGGGGTTGAATTTGATGTTTATGATGATTTATATACTAAGATAGTCATAAATCCACGGAGCGAATTACTAATTGATGCTGAAATGGTCTTTTTTGATTTAGAAACCACTTCACTTTCACCCTTAGTCAGTGAAATTATTGAATTTGGGGGAGTTAAAGTTAAAGATGGAAATGTAACTGCTCGTTTACAATTATTTATTAAACCAGAAAAAGAAATTACCGAATATACAACAAATATTACCGGAATTACTAATGAAATGGTGGTTGATGCTTGCTCAATTGAAGAAGCTCTTCCAAAAATTATTGATTTTTTTGGTGATGCAATTTTAGTTGCCCATAATGCAACCTTTGATTACAGTTTTCTTAATTCATTTTATCATCGGTATGGCTTTGGCGAAGTTAAAAACCCAATTATTGATTCCATGAAAATATCTTGGTTAATTCATCCACGAGCTAAAAACCACCGTTTAGGAACTCTTGCAAGAAATGAAACTATTAATTATGATGAACAAATTGCTCACCGGGCAGATTATGATGCAGAAGTACTTGCAAAAACTTTTGAAAATTTACTCCAAAAAATCTTTCAACTAGATATTAGAAATCTTGAGCAATTAAATGGTCCGGATATTCCTATAAATGATTTTATTTTTAGAAATCATGTTACTGTTCTCGCAAAAAATCAAGTGGGCTTAAAATCTCTTTATAAATTGGTTTCTGCTGCAAACACAACATTTTTTAATACTAATATTAGAAAAAAACAATCTAATTTACCTTTAAGTGTACTTCTTAAACCAGAAAATCGTAAAAACTTATTAATTGGTTCTGGTTGTACTAAAGGAATGCTTTTTGAAGCAATGCTTTATGATTCAAAAAACCTTGATAAGATTGTTAAATTTTATGATTATATTGAAGTTTTTCCACCAAGCGCTTATTCTTTTTTGACAACCAGAGGAATGTATTCTAAAGAAAATATTGAACTTTTTATTAAAAAATTAGTCCAACTAGGAAAAGATAATCATGTAATGGTGGTTGCAACTGGAGATGTTCATTATGCAAAACCAGAAGACAAACTAATAAGAGACATTTATATTGGAAGTCCCGGGTTAAAAAACAGTCGGCATCCTTTATATAACTGAAAAAATCCTCATGCAATAAATCCTGATCAAAATTTAAAATCTACAACAGAAATGCTTGATGAATTTATTCCTATTTTAGGTGAAGAACTTGCAAAAGAAATTGTTGTTGATAATTCCATTAAATTAGCAGCAATGATTGACCAATGTCAGCCTTTAAAAGATAAACTTTATACACCGCGCATTCCAGAAGCTGATGAAGAATTTACTGCATTAGTAAAAGAAAATACTAAAAAACTTTATGGAGATAATGTAAACCCTTTAATTCAAAAAAGAATTGATCAAGAAATGGCGGCCATTAAAAAACATGGGTTTGGAATTATTTATTATCTTTCTTCCATTGCTGTTAGAAAATCACTTGAAGATGGTTATCTAGTTGGATCTCGTGGTTCTGTCGGCTCTTCAATTGCAGCAACTTTATCTGAAATTACCGAAGTAAATCCCCTTCCCGCTCATTATCTTTGTAGTAATTGCCAATATCATGAATTTGCCGGCGGAACTGATAGTGGTTTTGATCTTAAAGATAAAAAATGTCCAAAATGTGGGGAAATGATGCATGGTGAAGGGCAAAATATTCCCTTTGAAACCTTTCTGGGTTTTAATGCTGATAAAGTGCCTGATATTGATTTAAATTTCTCAAGAGAACACCAAGCAAATATTCACCAGTTTATTAAACATAAACTAGGAGAAAAAAATGTTTTTAGAGCGGGAACAATTTCCACTGTTGCAAACAAAACTGCCTATGGTTATGTAAGAAAATATATTGAACAAATGGGTAAAGAACAAGAATTTACTCCTTCTGATATTAATTATTTAGCTTATCGTGTTGAAGGAGTTAAAAGAACAACTGGTCAACATCCAGGTGGATTAATTGTTATTCCCAATGAATTTGATGTTGAAGATTTTACTCCAATAAATTACCCTGGAAATGATGAAACAGCCTCAATTACAACTCACTTTGATTACCATTCCTTTCATGATAATGTTTTAAAATTGGATTTTTTAGGGCATCTTGACCCTTCTTCAATCCGGATGTTACAAAACTTAACTAAAATAGACCCGCATACTATTCCAATGAATGATCCAGAAGTAATTTCTTTATTTAAAAATAATAATGTTTTAAATATTATTGAAAATTACACCGGAGAAGATCTTGGAATTATTGGACTTCCTGAATTTGGAACCACATTTGTTCGTAGTTTAGTTCATCATGCAAAACCACAATCATTTTCAGATTTAGTAAGAATATCCGGGCTTTCTCATGGCACTGATGTTTGAATTAAAAATGCTAAGGATGTAATTGATTCTAAAAAAGCAGTTCTATCAGAAGTTATTTCTGTACGTGATGATATTATGGTTTATCTAATTTCTAAAAAAATTGATAATTTAGTTGCTTTTAAAATTATGGAACAAGTCCGTAAAGGACAATCAATTACCGAAGAACAAGAACAAATTATGTCAAAACATAATGTTCCTCAATGATATATTGAATCATGTAAAAAAATTAAATATATGTTTCCAAAAGCACATGCTGTTGCTTATGTAATGATGGCTTACCGAATTGCTTGATATAAAATTAATTATCCATTGGAATACTATGCTACATTTTTTACAAAAAGAGATACTGAATGAGATTTAAGTACTCTTTTTGAAAGCCCGGAAGTAATTAAAACTTATCAAGATAAAGTAAAACAAAAAGGTTATGAAGCAAGTGAAAGAGAAAAAAGTATTTCCGGAACTTATGATATTGTTTTGGAATTACTTTCTCGTGGTTATAAAATTTCTCCACTCTCACTTGCTAAATCAAGAACAAATTATTGAATTGTCGATACTGAAAATAAAGCCCTAATTCCACCTTTTACAATTATTGAAGGATTTGGAAATGCAGTAGCCTCAAAACTAGTTGAAACAAGAAATGAACGTATGTTTAGTTCTATTCCTGATTTCATGAATCGTGCTTCATTTTTAAATGCAACAATTAAAGAAAAATTCAGTGATTTAGGCGTTTTAAAGGTTCTTGGTGAAGTTGAAAATGATAGTCAATTGAAATTTAGTTTTGAATAACTAAATACATTTATTATGTGTATAATTTAAATACGTGAATATAGAAAGGAAGAAGGGGACACATGTCCTCTCTTCTTTTGAAAAGGAGAATTATGAATAAAGAAGATCCAAAGTTGTTGATTTCACTTTTTGAAGACTTAGGAAAGAAAAAGGACTTAAACAACAATGAAATTAAAGATTTTTTGGAAGATGTTTTTGTAAAAGCATTTCAAAGAGATAAAAATTTTGATACAGAAGACCCAATTCCAGAAGCTAATGTTACTGCTTTAGTTGATTTGGAAACAGGAAAAATTACTATTGAAATTAGTTATGAAGTTGTAAAAGAAGTAGAACTAGATAACCGTTTAATTCATATTGCAGTTGATGATGCAAAAGTTGTTGAAGAAGGGTTAAAAGTTGGCGATACTTATATCCAAACAGTTAATTTTGCTGATGTTGCTTATACTAAATTGCAACACATTAAACAACTATTTCAACAAAAAATAAGAGAAGCTGAAAAACATAAAATATATGATCAATTTATTGATAAAAAAGATACTTTAATTACTGCGAAAGTAACAAGAATTAGCAAAGAAAAAGGTTATGTTATTTTTGATAAAGACGGAGTTTCTATTTTTGCCCCAGCCCAAGAGTTATCCCCAAAAGATCATTTTGAAATTGGAGACATGGTTAAAATTTGTATTCTTGAAATTGAAAAAGAAGCAAAAGATGCCCAAATCATTGGGTCAAGAGCAACCACTAAATTTATTAAAGGTTTACTTGAAGAAGAAATTGATGATGTAATTGATGGCGTTGTTCAAATTGAAAATATTTCAAGAGAAGTAGGACACAAAACAAAAGTTGCTGTTTCTAGTTCACTTGCTGAAGTTGATCCAGTTGGTTCAATTATTGGAATTAAAGGTCAAAAAATTAAACCAATTATTGATGAATTAAAAGGTGAAAGAATTGATATTATCAAGTATTCTGATGATTTAGAGCAATATATTGCTGCTGCTGTTCTTCCTGCAAAAATAACTGGAATTTTATGAAAACCACAACTTCGCCCAGAAGATCGTAAAGAAGCAATTATTGTAGTAGAACAAAGTGAATTTCTTCCAACATTAGGTAAAAAAGGAATTAATGTAAAATTAGCTGCTATTTTAACTGGTGTAAAACTTGATATTAAAACAATTGAAACTGCAAAAGAAGAAGGAATTGAATATAAAATAGTTAAACAACCTTCAAAATTTAGAAATAATAATACTCCAAATCAAACATTCGATCCAGATGAATTTATTTCAGTAATTGATATGACTGAAGAAATGGAATTTAAAGCTGATGATCTTGATGATTTTCAAGTTGATTTTAATATTGAAGGGTTTAACAGTTATGCCCCTTTAACTGATGAACAAACTGATGAACAAGATGATAAAGAAAAAACAGTAGAAGAAGATCATGATGAAGGTTACTTCGAGGGTGATGACAGTGGAGAAAATTTATAGAAAAGACATTGGTTCTGGGAAACGTTATCCTCAGAAAGAACTAATAAGAATTGTAATTACTAAAAATAAAAATTCAGAAATTGATTGAGAACAAAATATTCAAGGACGTGGAATATATATTCATAAAGATTCTCTTACAAAAGTATTAAATAAACATATACTAGAAAAAGAACTAAACCGAAGAAAATCTTCACTTAATGCAATTAGAGAATTAGAACTATTTTTAAAGGAGGGAAAAGAAGATGGCAAAAAAAATAAATAAAAAAAATGATCATCGAGTCGAGTTTAATCTTTCAGATTTTTTTGTTGATAAATTAAGATTTGAAAATAATAAACTTTATTTTGGAACAGATACAAGACTTTATGAAGTTGCGGAATTAATTCATGAAAATCCTAATAACCTAGCAATATTTTTGGGAATTAACATGGGGATTGATCATATTTTAGATGATGAACAAGTTGCTGAAATTGCTTTGCATAAAAACTTTGATTTTGAAAAAGTTGATGATGTTTCTGCTGAAAATGTAGTTTTAAAAATTACTAAATTACTACGGAAAAAAACAGATTGACCAGTAGAAGCACATGTTCAAAAAAGAACTCCCGTTTATACCATCATGGGTCATGTTGACCATGGAAAAACCACCTTACTTGATGTAATTCGTAAATCAAATTTAACAGCAAAAGAAGCTGGAGGAATTACCCAAACAATTGGGGCTTATCAAATTGAGCATAATGGTCAAAGTATGACCTTTATTGATACCCCTGGACATGCTGCCTTTACTGCAATGCGGGCAAATGGTTCAAAGGTAACTGACGTTGCAATTATTTTAGTAGCAGCTGATGACTCTATCATGCCGCAAACTAAGGAATCAATTGATCATGCCCTTGCAGCTAATGTACCAATTGTGGTGGCAATTAATAAAATGGATATGCCAGGAGCAAATCCAAATAAAGTAAAAGATGATTTAGCACTTCATGGTGTTGTTGTTGAAGATTTGGGTGGTCAAGTTCCTGCAGTTGAAATTAGTGCACTTAAAGAAGAAAATATTGATAAATTATTAGATATTTTACTTTTACAAGCAGATATTTTAGATTTAGAAACACCAGTTAATATTTTAGGTGCCGGATCTGTAATTGAATCTAATTTACATAAACAAAAAGGAAATTTAGTTTCCATTTTGGTCCAAACAGGAACAATTAAACAAGGCGATGCAATTATTATTGATGATTTTAGAGCAACAATTAAAGCAATGCATAATGATCTTGGAAATCCTGTTTTGGAAGCAGAACCAGGAACTCCAGTTGAACTTTATGGTTTAGGAGCCGCCCCACTTGTTGGTTCTAAATTTGTGGTAATAAAAGATACAAAAGAAGCCGACAAAATCACGTCAACAATTCATGATGCTAGAATGAATATGCTAAGAAAAGTTGAAAAACCTTCTGCAATTGATTTATTTGCTAAATTAGATAATAATAAAAAACAATTCAATATTATCTTGAAAGCAGATGGTCTTGGGGTGCTCCAAGCACTAGAAACAAAAATTTTATCTTTTTCAAATGATGAATTTGATATTAATATTGTAAGAAAAGATGTTGGGGAAATCACTGATACTGATATTACCCTTGCTGATGCTTCTCATGCTTCAATTTATACTTTTAATCAAAAAATTCCCCAAAGACTTGAACAACAAATTAAATCTCGGGGAATAAATGTATTTTCTTTTGATATTATCTATAAATTATTTGAAGATATTGAAGCAAAATTACTTGGACTTGCAGATGATATATTTCTTGAAAATAAAATTGGAAGTGCAGAAATTATTCAAATTTTTTCTTTTTCAAAAGTAGGGAAAATTGCTGGTTGTATTGTAAGAGATGGAAAAATAGTTCAAAATACAATTGTCAAAATATTTAGAAATGAAAAACTAATCTTTGAAGGAGAAATTGCTTCTTTAAGAGTAATGAAAGAACATGTAAAAGAAGTAACTACAGGAAAAGAATGTGGAATTTCTATTCGTGATTATAATGATTTTCTTGTGGGTGATAAACTAGAAGTTTATGAGCTCGTTAAGCAGTAAAAATAATAAGAATATAATTTAAATATTAAGAAAGCAGGCAAAATGGCTAATTTTAAAAATAAACAATTTGAAAGCAAAATACAATTATTTCTTTCAGAAATCATATCCCAAGATGTGGACGATGAACTAGTTACAGAAGCAATTATTGATGATGTAGTAATGAGCAAAGATCATGCTGTTGCCAAAATATATGTTACTTTTATTAATTCTTCAGAAGAATCTATAATTGCAATAAATAATGCAGCACCTTTTATTCGCATGCAACTTGCAAAAAAATTAACAACAAAAATTACTCCAAAATTAATTTTTGTACTTGATACATTACTTGATGAAATCAATGAGGTCGAAGCAATAATCGAAAAGGCAAAAAAATAATGCCTTTTTTTCTTATCGATAAACCAAAGTGAGTTAGTTCTCGAGCAATAACTTCAAAAGTTCAACATGATCTTCAAGTTAAGGCCGGGCACGCAGGAACTCTTGATCCTTTTGCTACTGGTTTATTAGTTATTGCAACTGAGGGAGACACTAGATTAATTGATAAATTTAGTTCTTTTCCAAAAACTTATGAAGGAACTTTTATTTTTGGGCAAACTTCTTCTACTTTAGACCCAGAAGGAGAAATTATTCAAGAAAAAATTCCTGATTTCACTATTGATCAATTAGATAAAACAATTAAATCATCTTTTTTGGGGAAAATCAGTCAAATACCTCCACATTATTCAGCTGTTAAAGTAAAAGGTAAACGGGCTTATGACCTTGCAAGAAATAATAAGGATTTTTCTCTTACTCCAGTTACAAGAGAAATTTTTGCTTATAAAATTTTAAAAAAAATAAATCAAAATACCTTTATTATTGAATTTACTGTTAGCAACGGAACATATATTCGTGCTCTTGCAAGAGATATTGCAAAAAAAATGCAAACAGTCGGAATGCTTCTCGAATTAAAAAGAACTAAAATAGGACCATTTCTTTTAGAAGCGGCACAGTCCTCTGAAGAGAAATTAGTTTCTCTTACTGATCCATATACTTTGCTTGGCCTGGAAAAAATTCAAGTAAATGAAATTGAAATTCAAAAATTGTTAAATGGTCAGGAAGTCGAATTATCTTATAATAATAAAGAATGTCTTTTCTACCATGGAAATATTGTCTTATTTTGTGGGTTAAGAGAAAATGGCAAATACAAAATACAGAAAAGAATTAGCTAATGGAACTTTTTGATTTTAATTTGAATTTTAAACTTGATAATAAAAAAGAACGAATTATTGTACTAGGAAAATTTAGTTCCTTTCATTTAGGCCATCAAAAATTACTTGCTAAAGGTTGTGAAGAAGCAAAAAAAACTAATAAAGAGCTTATTGTTATGATTTATCCAAATGAATTAGCAAATAATTTTTTCTCTTTTGCTGACCGCTTGCTTTTACTCAAACAATATCATCCTAGTTATATTATGATTTTTAATCCAACACTTGCTAACTATGCTCTTTCAAGAGTGGAGTTTTTACAATTTTTAAAAAATAATTTAAATGTAACTGATATAGTAGTTGGAAAAAATTTTAATTTTGGAAAAAACAAACTTGATGATTTTGAAATTATGAAACAATATGCAAAATTAGATTTAATTAGTGAAGTTTGCTATAAAGATGCCCTTATTTCTTCTTCAAAAATTTTAGAAGAAATTAAAACTGGTTATGTAAGTGAAATAAAAAAAGCCTTAGGGTTCAATTGATTTTTATCTGGAGAAGTAATTTATGGTGAAGGCAATGGTAAAAAATTAGGAACACCAACTGCAAATGTTGAAATACCTTCATCAATTGTTTCCCCTCGTGAAGGAGCCTATATCTCCTTAACAACAATTGATGGTAAAAAATATCCTTCTGTCTCTTCATTTATGAAAAATCCATTTTTTAAAGCAAAAAATGTTACTTTTGAAACTCATTTATTAAACCAAAACCTTGATCTTTATGGAAAAATTATTTATGTTGAATTACTTAACTTTTTACATGAACCTATTGAGTGAAAATCTTTTGCTTATGGTGTTGAAGCTTTAGAAAAAGATAAAAAAAGTGGAAGAGAGTATTTTTTAACACACACCATTTAATGAATGCAGCTATTTATTAAATTATTTACTTATCATATAAATTTCATTTATGCTGATGCACTTTTTAGTTATATTACAACAAAATAAATAAAAAATAAAATAAAACCAGATTTATTTAATCTAAATTTAGCTTTAAAAGTTTTTGCAGTCCTTTTAAATAACCCTTATTTTATAGGGAAATTTGAGTATTCGTTGTCTTTTTAATTAATTATTTTAAGTTTTTCTTAATTATTATATACAACATTACACTAGAACCATTTTTGATGTTTTTTGGGGTATATTAAAAGTGTATAAAAAAAATTATTTAGAGTATATTATAGATATAGTATATTAAATAGATATAAGGAGAAAAATATAAATGTCAGAAATAAACGTAACATCTGAATATAAAACTCTTAGAAAAGTTTTAGTTCATAGACCAGGAGCAGAAACAGAAAATCTAACTCCTTCTACATATGAAGAATTATTATTCGATGATTCATACTATTTAGCAGACGCTCAAAAAGAACATGATACTTTTGTTAAAGTATTAAGAGATAACGATGTTGAAGTAGTTTATCTTGAAGACTTAGTAACTGAAACACTAGACATAAGTGAAAAAATTAAAGATGACTTTATTAACGAATTTGTTCATGAAGCAAATGTTAGTCCAGAATCAAAACTTTTCCCTGTTGTTGTAAAATATTTAAAATCATTTAAAGACACAAAAGAAATGGTTGTTAAAGCAATGGCTGGAGTAAGATACTCTGAACTCGGACTTGATGGAAATGATATCCATTCACTTTCAGAAGTAGCAGCTAAAGACGAATTATTCGTTTTAAAACCAATGCCTAACTTAATTTTTACAAGAGACCCATTCTCTACAATCGTTCATGGAATTTCACTACATACAATGCATTTTGAAACACGTAAACGTGAAACATTATTTGCAGAATATATCTTTAAATTCCATCCTGATTATAAAGGAACAAAACAATACTATTCAAGAAACAGATCAAGTTCACTTGAAGGTGGAGATGTAATGGTTCTTAAAGAAGATGAAATTGCAGTTGGAATCTCACAAAGATCTGAAGCAGCTTCTCATGAAAAACTTGCTAACGCAATTTTTGCAGACCCTGAATCAAAAATCAGAACAATTTGAGCAATCAATATTCCTAAAGGAAGATCATGAATGCACTTAGATACAGTGTTTACTCAAATTGATATTGATAAATTCTCAGTATTTACTGATTATGACTTCAATATTTTTAAAATTACAAAAACTGATGGAAAAAATCCTAAAATCGAAGAATTTAAATATTCAATCGCAGATTTAATGGAAAAAGTTTTTGGACAAAAAGTTACATTAATTTATTGTGGAAACAACGATCCTCTTATAAGAGAACGCGAACAATGAAATGATGGATCAAATGTATTAGCAATTAAACCAAATACAGTAATTACTTATACAAGAAACTATGTTACAAACAAAGCCTTAAGAGATCATGGAGTAAATGTTATTGATATTAACTCTGGAGAACTTTCAAGAGGACGTGGTGGACCTAGATGTATGTCAATGCCACTTATTAGAGACGAAAAATAATTGTCTTATTATATAGAATATATTTAGCAAGTATAGATTTTAGATACTAAAACTAAATATATTTTTATAAGTTAAAAAAATTTAAGGAGAAAGATTATGCCACTTAATTTACGTGGAAAAAATTTACTAGCTGTAAAAGACTGAACTAATGCTGAAATTAAATATGTCCTACGGCTATCTAAAGAACTTAAAGAAGGAAAAAGAAGAGGAGACGACCAACGTCACCTACTTGGAAATACTTCAAAATCAATTGTAGTTGTATTTGCAAAAACTTCTACAAGAACTAGATCAGCATTTGAAACTGCAGCATTCGATTTAGGAATGAATGTATCATATGTTGGTGGAACTGGATCTCAAATGGGAATTAAAGAATCAATTGAAGATACAGCAATTGTTCTTGGACGTTTCTATGATGGGATTGCTTTTAGAGGAGCAGCACAAGCAGATGTTGAAATGCTTGGAAAATATGCTGGTGTACCAGTATGAAATGCTCTTACAGATGCATGACATCCAACTCAAATGTTTGCAGATTACTTAACTGTTCTAGAAGAATTTGGAACAACTAAAGTTAAATTTGTTTACTTTGGAGATGCAAGAAATAATATGGGATGTTCATTAGCAATAATGTCAGCACATATGGGAGCACATTTTGTAGCAGCAGCACCTAAAGAACTTTGACCAGATCAAAAATTAATTGATATGGCAAATGAAATTGCAGAAAAAACTGGAGCTATCATCGAATTTGAAGATGACCCAATGAAAGCTGCAAAAGATGCTGATGTACTTTACGGAGATGTTTGAGTATCAATGGGAGAACCAGAAGATGTTTGGGCAAGTAGAATTAAACTACTTACACCTTATAGAATAGATATGGATAAATTTGCTGTTGCAAAACCAACTGCAATCTTTATGCATTGTCTACCTGCATTCCACGATACTAATACTATCACTGGAGCAAAAATGGCCAAAAAATTTAATATCACTGAAATGGAAGTTTCAGATGAAGTATTTAGATCTAAATATGCAAGACAATTTGATCAAGCAGAAAATAGAGCGCATACTATTAAAGCAATTATGGCTACAACATTAGGATACTAGACTTAATTACCTGCTTATTTATTGAATCATTAATGTTATGTTAATGATTCATTTATTTAAAGGGCATATTTATCTTGTCATCAGTGTAATAATTTAAAAGAAACTAAAAATGAAAGATAAACCAACAAAAATTGTTAAAAATCCGAAACAAGAAGAAAATGAAAAATCAAAAACTAAATTTCATATGCCTTCCTCTCTTTCAATAGTTCTTATTGTGCTTGCAGGAGTAATTGTTTTAACTTGAATTTTACATTGAAGTGGAGCAACTTATGATGTTACCACCACTGATAAAGATGGAAATGAAGTTATAGAAAATAAAACTGTTGAATTAGCAGGAATTTTATCTTTTGGTAGTGCCATCGCCGGTGGATTTATTGACGCAGGGGCCTTAATTATGTATTTATTTGTTCTTGGTGGTTTCATTGAATTAATGATGCGTACAGGAGCATTAGAGCAAGGAATTAAAACTCTTGTTGGTAAACTAGATGGAAAAGAAATTGTCTTGATTCCCTTATTATTTGTAATTTTTTCTATTGGTGGAACAACTTATGGAATGCAAGAAGAAACAATTGGATTTTTTATTTTAATAGTTCCGTTTCTAATTCTTGCGGGATTTGATTCAATGACAGGATTATTAGTAATTCTTTTAGGAACAACAACTGGATTTGCAGCTTCAACTGTTAACCCTTTTGCAATTGGAGCTGCAGTAGACAGCCTACCTGATTTTGAAGGCGGATTAACTGTTGAAACTGGTGATGCCATTGGAGCAAGATTCATAATTTGAATAATTTTTACCTTAATCGGCCTTACTTTTGTAACTTCATATGCTTTTTATGTTTCTAAAAAACCAACTGCTTCTTTTGTTGCAAGTGATTATGATAAAAATCTAAAGTGAGCTCAAGATAATTTTGGTTCAATGAACAAAAAGGATTTTAGAAAAACAACAAAACGCGAACAATTAGGGTTAATTTTATTTGCTTCTGCCTTTATTATTATGGTAATTTGTTATTTACCATGAGGATCATTTTTTGAAGGGTATGGAGGAAAAGTTAACTCCGATATTGGATCTGGTTATATTTGAGATGATTTCTATCTGGGATGATTATTCAATGGAATGAATTATCCAGGATATTGATATTTTGGAGAATTAATTACACTTTTTCTAATTTTTACTTTTGCAATTGGTTTTACATTTAAGATGCCAATTAAAGATATCTCTGCTGCCATGTGAAAAGGAGCAAAAGATATTTTACCAGTTGCAATAATTATTGGAGTAGCAAGAGCAATTCCTCAAGTTATGGAGGGAACCGGAAGTGATCTCTTCCTTGTTGGTGTTATGACCAAAAGTTTGGGGGATCTATCATCTATTTCTTTCTTAATTATCATTTTCCTTGTCTTCTTTGTTCTATCTTGTTTTATTCCTTCTACTTCAGGACTTGCTTCACTTTCAATGCCAATTATTGGGGCAATAACTTACGGAATAAGTGGCACTCAAGGAACAGATGCGGTATTAATGATTGCTTACATGATTATTATGTTTTCAATTGCAACTGGAATTGTTAATATGTTTATCCCCACCCAAGCGATTGTCCTTGCCTCTGCCCAATCAGCAAGAGTTCCTTATTTAAAAATGCTTAAACCAGTTTTAATTTACGCAGGAATTTTAATGGTTGTTACAATTGCGGTAGTTGCTCCTTCACTTGGGGCACTTGCAAAAACTTAAACTTTAGAAACTAACTAATTAAAAATAAGACTTAGAATTAAATTTAAATAAAACAGAATGGATGTTTAATGAAAAAAATCGTAATTGCCCTTGGTGGTAATGCTTTAGGAAATAATCCTAAAGAACAAGCAGAAGCAGTAAAAGTAACTGCAAAATCAATTGTTGATTTAATTGCTTCTGGAAATGAAGTAATTGTTTCTCATGGAAATGGACCACAAGTTGGAATGATTTCTTTAGCTTTTGATGAAGGAATGAAAGTTAATGATAAAATTCCTTATATGCCTCTTGCTCTAGTTGGAGCAATGTCACAAGGTTATATTGGGCTTCAATTGCAACAAGCAATTAAAAATGAAATTAACAAAAGAGGGTTAAAAGATAATGTTGTTACTCTTATTACTCAAACTGAAGTTTCAGCAGATGACCCTTCATTTCAAAAACCTTCAAAACCAATTGGAGCATTCTATTCAGAAGCAGATGCAAAAAAACTTGCTGCTTCAGAAGGATGAACTGTTGCTGAAGATGCTGGCCGCGGTTGAAGAAGAATGGTACCTTCACCACTTCCAATTAATATTATTGAAAAAGATATTATTAAAGAACTAGTTGCTAAAAACATTGTTATTGCTGGTGGAGGTGGAGGAATCCCTACTGTAATCAAAGATGGAGTATTAACTGAAATTGATGCTGTAATTGATAAAGATTTTACCTCAGCAAAACTAGCAGAACTAGTAGAAGCAGATATTTTAATGATTGTTACAGTTGCTAATGGAATTTGAAAAAATTTTGGTAAAGAAGATGCCTATAAAATGGATGAACCAACTGTAAAAGAACTTGAACAATTACTTGCTGATAATCATTTTGCAGCTGGTTCAATGGAACCTAAAGTAAAAGCAGCAATTAGCTTTGTAAAATCTGGAAAAAACAGATCTTCTTGTGTTACTTCACTTGAACTTACAGGTGAAGCTCTTGAAGGAAAAGCTGGAAGTTGAATTAAAGAATAATTAAGCTTTAAATATTAAAAAAAGAACTTTTAAGTTCTTTTTTCTTTTCTTTTTTTAAAAAATAAGTAAATTAGTATATAGTTAATTAATTATGAGAGCACAGAATAATGGAGAGTTATTATAATTTAATTGTGTTAAAAGTATTAGTTCTTTGTAACTGAGGAAATAGTTCTGGGCAGCTTGCAAGATCTCTTTCCCATAAGTTTGATGATGTTACTAGTGAAGAGCGTGGAATTCAAAAAGATGACCTTAAAAAAGAGATTAATAAGTGAGATATTGTTGTCATTGCTCCTCATATTAAACATCACTATCAAGAGTTAAAAACTAATTATTTTAATGACATTCCAGTAATTGTTGCGGAAACTGTTGCTTATTACAGCTGTAATGCAAAAGCAATTCGTAAACAAATTAACAAGGAATTAAGAAAAGGAGGTTAGGAATATGTTTAAAAGAGTATTAGTAATTTGTGAAACTCCAAAAAGCGCCGCAAGGGTAAAGGATGCTATTCACAAAGTGGATGAAAGAAAAATTGTTGATGCAATTGGTGTAAAGGACGCAGGAAATTTCGATGAAGATAGTTATGATGCAATCATAGTTGCTCCTCGTGTTTCTGCCCACATTGATAATTTAAGACGTTTATTTCCGAATAAACCAATGCAAATTATTCCATTTGGTGATTATTTTGAAAATAACGGGAAAATTATTATTTCATTAATCAATAAAATGGTTGTTAAAGCCAAAGAAGATGCAATTGATGCAAATGATGAAGATGATGATGAAAAAACTGTTGAACTTGACTAATTTATAGTTTTAAAACAGTAAAAACAGAATTATAACCCTTCTTTTTTTAGTATATAGTATAATTAAAATAATATAAAAGCTATACAGATTAGTGGAGAGAAAACAACTCTATGAAGCTAAGCCAACCTGCAAATGCAAGGTGGAAAATTGAGGCCAATTTGGTATCTATAGTGCAACTTCTTAAATAAGAAGTTTTAAGCACCATACTGTCTAGTTAGACAAGATGGTGCTTTTTTTAGTGGCTTTTATATGTTAATACATGATTTAATATGAAAAGCCAAGTTACTCATAAACCATTTTATAAAAAAGCTGAAAAACTTATTGTTTATTTTGGTTGTCTAGGAATTATTCTGGGTGTTTTTCTTTTTTCCTTAAATTTATTTTTAAGTGATGAGCAAACTAAATGATGATTTTGAATAGTGGCAATTTTATTTATTATTGGAGCAATTTCTGGAGTTGTTAGTGTTGTCGCTAGTAATGAAAAAAGTCCAATAAAACTTCTAATTCTTTCCATTATTGCAACTATTTTTAAGTTACTTTATCCAATTATTCAAGTTGTTACAGGAAATGATGATGAAGCAATCAATTCAACAGTATTTTTTGGGCAATCAATTTCCATGATTTTTCTTTTTCTACAGGTATTTCTTTGATTAAGATGAAATAAACAAGCAGATTCAGGAAAATTTTTAACAAGACATTTTAAAGATCATCAACGCTATATTTTTGCAGCTTTTGTTTTATTATTATTTATGGCGGGGATGGTTTTTTCCAAAATTGTCATGAATAATAATTGACTTTGAGCCTTTATTGATGTTTTTGGTGGAATTGCCTTTATGCTTGGAAACTGACTTATGATCTTTGGAAATATTTACTGTTTCTTTTTCTTTTTTGCAAGTGATTTAACTTGAATTGGATGGACTATTGTTGATCTTTTAGATTCAGATAATTCAATAATGCAATTAATTGCTCTTGCAACATTAGTTGAGGTCCTTTCTTATACGGGGCTTGCAATTACTGGATATTTTGCTTGGGCAGAGGACAAAAAAGCTTTAATATTAAAATCATAGAAGGAAAAATATGTTAAGCAACGCAATAGAACTTGTAGGGTACGGTCATGCTGATCGTTTTGCTGATTACCTTGCAGAAAAAGTTTTAGTAGAAAATTTAAAACAAGATTCACAAGCAAAAGTTGCTTGTGAGGTTATGGTGACAAGAGATATCATTTTTCTTGGAGGAGAAATTACTTCTGAAGCAAAAATTGATTATGAAAAATTAGTTTATGAGGCAATTGAACTAGTTTATGGTGAAAAATGATGGCCAAATTATTTTAAAAATGTAGAAGTTATAAATAATATTAAAAAACAATCTCCTGAATTAAATTTATTGCAACAAGATGAAATTGTTGCTGGAGACCAAGGGATAATTTATGGACTTTATGAACCCTACCGTTTTTTAATCATTGAAGAATTGAAAAAAATTATTACCAAAATCAAATTAATTTTTGATTTTTCTCCTGATTGAAAATTACTTTTAATAGATAGCAATTTTTCAATATCTGTTTGTGGAATTACTAAAGATAATTTTTTGAATTTGAAAAAAATGTTTCAAAATGAATTTAAAAATAGTAAATATTTTGTTTTTATTAATAATATTATTATCAATCCTGCTGGGGAATGACTTATCGGTGGCCCATTATCAGATACTGGATTAACAGGAAGAAAATTAATGATTGATACTTTCGGAGCAGGAATTCCTCATGGCGGTGGAGCTTTTTGTGGAAAAGATTTTTCAAAAGTTGATAAAAGTGGAATTATTTTAGCATCTCAATATGCAAAGGCCTACTGCGATAAACATAATCTAACTAAAATGAATGTTGAACTTACTTATAAAATCGGAGATTCTATTCCAATAGTAAAATATTATGTTGGCAGTCAATGAAAAGAAGATCAAACAATTATTGAACAAAAGCCAATAAGTAAATGACTTGAAAAAATGCAATTTGCTAATTATGATTGAGCAAAATTTATTTTAATGGATGAACACTGAATTAAATTATTTTTGAATTAAATTATTTTTTGTTTTAATTGTATTAAAATTAACAGTAATAGAATAATATTTTAATAAATATTATTCTATTATTTTTTTATTGTATATATAAGTTGTGTAGCAACATGAAATTACTTGTATAGCACTAATAAAATTAATTTGTATTTTAGGTTAGGAAAGATGGAAAAAAAACAATTAAGTATAAGACTTTTAGATCATGAAAAAAGACAAATAAAAATCTTGCAAAAGCAGTATGGATATAAAACAATTACCGATTATTTGATTGCTGCTTCTTTAAATAAATTACGTCAAGATAAAACATATCAAAGAGTCGTAACATTATCTTTAAGTCCCGCAATTGATTATATTATCAATTTTAAAACATCAAAATTAGTTCAACACCAACCAAATCAATTTATTGGTGATGATAAATATTTTGTTGCTGCTGGAAAAGGAATCCATGAGTCAATTATTTTGGATCGTTTTGGAGTGCAAACTTTAACACTTCATTATTCTGGCGGATTTACAGGTGATTATTTAAAAAAACATATTGATTTAATTGGACTTGAACAAATTCAATATAAATCTGATGAAGATACGCGGATTAATTTGAAGCTTAATTTTACTAATCAAAATTCAAAAATTAATTATGAAATTAGTGAAATTCCTCCCGCAATTAATGAAACTGCAAAATATAAAATTCTTAAACAAATTTCTTTATTAAATAAAAACGAAATTTTAACAATTGCCGGGTCTTTTAATTCAAAAGATGAAAAATTTGTTGAAGATATTTGTATTGAAGCAACAAATAAAAAAGTAAATTTAGTTTTTGATTTATCTTCAATTTATATTTTGCAATTACTAAAGTACAAACCCTATTTAATTAAACCTAATAAATTTGAACTAGAACATATTTTAAATCTAACAATTAATACTGAAAAAAAATTACTTCTTGCAATGGAAAAATTACAAAAAAAAGGAGCCCAAAATATTATAGTTTCTCTTGGAGCAAAGGGCTCAATATTATTAACTACTAAAGGAGAGTTTTATAAAGCTGAAATTATCAGCCCAATTAAAGCAATTAGTCCTCAAGGATCAGGAGATGCACTTGTTGGAACCTTTTTAGCTAAGAAAAACCTTTCTTCAATTGAAGAACAATTTCGTTGAGCCAATGCTGCAGGAGCCGCAACAGCTTGTTCAATGACAATTGCAGAGCTATCAGAAATTATTCCAATGTTAGAAAATATTAAAATTACTAAATTAGAATTATAAATTCGAAAGGAGTTTTTATGCAATTAACAAATAAGAATTTAATTGTTTTTCAAAACAAAAAACTAGAAAAACCAGAAATTCTTGAATTAATTACTAAAACTTTATATAATAATTATAAAAATTTTGAGTTTGAACAAGTTTTAGATGGATTAAAAGCAAGAGAAGAACAGATTTCAACCGGAATGGAAAATGGAATTGCAATTCCTCATGCTCTTATAGCAAATAAAGATTTTAAAAATCCACAAATAGTAATAATAAAATTAGCTCATGAAATTGAGTGGGGTTCATTAGATAATAAACCAACAAATTTTATAATTGCTATTTTTGTTCCCAAAAAAGTTTCAAAAACTCATTTAACAATTTTAAGTGAAATTTCAAAATTACTTATTGATGGAAAAATGCTGAAAAAAATTAAAGCTATGACTAAAAAAGATCTTGTAGAATTATTTAATTCAATTTCACTTGAAAAAAATATTGAAGAAGCAGCACCGATCATTAATGATGATTATGATGTTGTAGGAGTTACTTCATGTCCAACAGGGGTTGCTCATACTTTTATGGCTGCTGAAGCAATTGAGCAAGAATGTCAAAAAAGAGGTCTTTCTGCTAAGATTGAAAGACAAGGCTCAATGACTGAAAATATTTTGAGTCAATCAGAAATTGACCGGGCAAAATATATTATTTTAGCAACGGGAAGAAAAATTGATAAAGATCGTTTTGGAGGCAGAGAACTTTATGAAGTTCCTGTTACAAAACCAATTAAAGATGCAGTTGGAACAATTAATAATTTATTAGATCCAACATATACTCAAGATAAACAAATTACTAAAACTACTATTAAAAGTACTGGAGGAAATATAACTACTGCAGGATATGATGCAGATTTTACTTTTCATAATTTTCATAAACGTCTTTATGGAGCAGTTTTAACAGGGGTTTCATATATGTTACCTTTTGTTGTTTTTGGAGGAATTATGATTGCTCTTTCCTTCTTGGTTGATATTAAGAATGCAAGAATTCTAAATGATGCTGGAGAATGAATAGGGAATCCTGGTTATGGTTCAACATCAACTGCAGCCGCTTGAATTGGCGGAATTGGAGGACTTAGTTTTGGACTAATGGTTCCAGTTCTAACTGCCTATTTAATGTATGGAATCATTGGTAAACAAGGGATTATGCCTGGGTTTGTCATTGGTTTTATTGCTATCGGTAGTGGACCAAGTTGAATTGATATCTTCAGTTATACAGGATGAGCACCTGAGGCAGCAATGAATGGTGATGACTTTATTGCAACTTCTTCAGGATTTATCGGTGGAATTATCGGAGGAATTGGTGCTTGTGCTCTATTTATTGCACTTGATAAAGGACTAAATAAAATTCTTCCAGAATCACTACATGGTGCTAAATTAATTCTTATATTACCAGTACTTGGCACTGCTGCTGCAGCAACAATTTTCTGGTTTGTAAATATTCCTTTAACATTTGTGTCCTGAGGATTAATGGCCTTTTTAGGATTAATGCAACATCCTAAAACTGCTTGAATTTTTGGAATAGTTGTTGGACTTATGTGTGCAGTTGATTATGGCGGACCAGTTAATAAAGCTGCTTACCTATTTGGGGTTGCAACACTTGCTGGTGCAGGTCCTCAAGGGTCTGTATGAATGGCTGCTGTTTCAGCCGCATGTATTTTACCTCCACTTGGAATTGCTGCTGCAACATGTTTTAAAAGAAAAACACTTTGAGATGAAGATGATATTTCAGCTGGATATACTAACTGAATTTTAGGATCAACGCATATTACCGAAGGAGCAATTCCCTTTGCAACTAAATATCCAAAAGATATTTATTGAACTACAATGCTTTCTTGTGCTTTTGTAGGGGGACTATCTGCTGCACTTGGAATTGCAACATTTGCACCTCATGGTGGAGTCTTTACATTTGCTTTATTAAATTGTACTTATTTTGGAGTTGATCAAGTAATTCTTGCAAAACTCTTTGGAATAGGTCTATATGTTTTAGTTCTTGTCTTGGGAATTATCTTACAAGCGAGTTTAATTGTTTGAAGAAGAACCATAACTATCAAAAAACAACAGTTAGAACAAGAACAAAGTAATTTAGAAGCTAAATCTGCAATGAAAGATTTTGTAAAAGCTAAATAATTTTAAATAGAAAAATAAAAAGAAGTGCTAATAAACTGGTACTTTTTTTGTTTACAACATTAAATAATTATTTATTAATAAAATGAAATTATTATTATTTTTTCAATGATTATATAATTAAGTTAATTAGCTAATGGTAAAACAAGTAGAATTACAAAATAAAAAAAGAAAAATTCATTTATATAATGATGAGGAGTGAACCACTTTTGGCTTGATTTATGATATTTTCTTTTTTATCATTATTACACTTTCTATAACAACATTATTTTTTGATTATACTAGTTTTGAAAAACACGGGGAAGCTGCAAATAGACCATTTATTGTAGGACTTAATAAATATGATTATATTTTTACTATAATATTTATTCTAGATTTTATTCTTAGACTCGGAGTTTATTCATATAATACCTCTTTGAATAAAAAACTATCAATAAAGGATTATCCTAAATTTTTTATGAAAAAAGATACAATTTTTGGAATCTTAGCAATCGTGCCTATCTTTTTCCCAAAATTTGTATGGAATATTTTTAGAATATTAAAATACTTTACTCTTGATGAAATAACATATTTTTTAAAAAGAACTCCTGGTATTGGAGAAATAATTTTAGGCTTTGGTTTTTTGATGGGGGCTTTCAAAAAAGAACTTAAACAGCTTGTTACTGTTACAATAATTTTCCTTATTATAATTTTTGCTTTTTCATTAGTTATCTTTAATATTTCATTAGAGAATCCTAATGCATTTAGTGTAAATGCAGATGAGAGTATGGATACCATTGGTGATGCCTTTTGGTTTACTTTTGTAACTATAACAACAATTGGATATGGAGACATTGTTCCGGTTGGTACTGTTGCAAGAATAGTTTCCATGGCCCTTTCTTTAGTTGGAATTGGGTTTTTAGCAATTTATACTGCTGTTATTGTTGATGGTTTTTCAAGATATTATAATGAAACAAAAGGTAGCAAAAGACCTACTAGAAAAACTAAAAAGAAATCTAAAAAAGAACTTCCTGAAATTAAAGATTTTCTAGATGAATAAAATATTAATGCAATTAATATTAGAAGGAGAACAACGTGGCAAATTATGTAATTGTTAAATCACAAACAAGAGCAAAACTAGCAGATAGAATTTTAGAACAAATAAATCAAATTGGAGAAGATAGAGTTATTTCTATTATTATGGATGAAGGCGGTAAATTTGCCGGTGGAACATTAATGGCTTCATCACGAGCATATATTTTTTATCGAGATAATTAGTACTAAAATTCTTATTTATTAGCAAACCTCTTAAAAGGTTTGTTTTTTGAGCAATTAATAATTTCTTAAAGTTAAACTATATAATTACAATATAAAGGAGAATATATATGTCTAAAGAATATAAAAAAGAATTAATTAAAGAAGCAATTGAACTTTCTAATGCTGAAGGAATCAGTGGATTTGAAGATAATATTGCAGAATTAATTAAACAAAAACTAGCAGGAGTTAAAGGAATAACTTTTGATCGTGATAATTTAGGATCACTTGCAGTGTTTAAAAAAGGAACTGGTGGAGAAGATGCTCCTACAATTTCATTTACAGCACATATGGATGAAATCGGATTTATGATTACAGAAATTACCAAAGAAGGATTTGCTAAATTTACCGCTATTGGCGGATGATGAGGGCATGTTGTTTTAGGGCAACGTTTAAAAGTTCATTTAAGTTCTGGAAAAGAACTTGTTGGAATTGTTGGTTCTAAACCACCTCATTTATTAACATTAGCTGAATCTAAAATGGTTTTAAAAATTAAAGATCTATTTTTAGATTTTGGAGCAGATTCTAAAGAACAACTTGTAGAATGAGGACTTGGTCTTGGAGATCCAGTGGTTCCTTATCAAGACACTGCTTTTTCAACTTTAAATCCAAATAGAATTATTGGAAAAGCTTTTGATAATAGAATTTCTGTTTTAATGGGAATTGAGCTTATTAGAAGACTTGCAAAAGAAGAACATGAAGCTAATGTTTTATTTATTGGTTCAACGCAGGAAGAAGTAGGGCTAAGAGGAGCAAGAACTTCAGCTTATAAATGAACTCCTGATGTTGCCTTTGCTGTCGATGTAACCTTTGCCTATGATACACCAGGAATGGAACCAAAAGATACTAAATTAGGAACAGGAGTTGCGCTTTCTTTATTTGATAGTAGTGTAATTGGGAATCCTAAATTATTAAAATATACTGAACAAATCGCCAAAGATAATGACATCAAATATACTTTTGATGGACTTGTTGGTGGAGGAACAGATGCTGGAGTAATCCATTTAACAAAAGATGGAGTAATTACTATGACTCTTTCAATTCCTTCAAGATATATGCATTCTCATAATTCAATGATTGATCTTGTTGATTTAGAACAAACTGTTAAACTTGGAGTTGCATTTGTAAAATCATTTACAAAAGATAGTTTAAAAGGGCTTAAATATTAATATAAATTAAGCTTAAAATTTTAAAATAAAAACACCATTATTACTGGTGTTTTTATTTTATTTATTGTAATAATAATATAATTTAAATAGAGATGAAAAATGACTTTTGCTAAATATATAAATAATGATGAAAAACAATTAGATTGCATTGGTAAAAAGGGAACAAAAATCTTTTTAACAGAATTTAAATTAGTGCTTATTATTGAATGAATACTTATTTTTCTTCATATTTTTTTACTTGCTTTTACAATTATTTCATTACTTACAGTAATTGCTGTAATTGCAATTGAAGATGAAATGCATGTACCAGAAACAGTTTTTGAAAGTTTTACCCTTGTTTTTCTTATTTTACTTTTTCTTTTTCTTTTTTTAAAAAGAAAAATAGAATATTATCTTATAAGAAAAAATTTAACTCCTATTTGAGGTCCGAATAAATTTGATAAAACAATTGTTAAACCAGAAGAAATTGTTTATGATCAGAAACATCTTTGGGGGAATATTCAAAAATCATTAACTCAACATTTTGAAGAAGAAACTTTTATTGGTTGAAAAAATAATTCTCCCTTTCATAAAGTTTTAGTAATTAGTTCAAAAACTCCTAATGGTAATGTTTTTTCTGCTGGTATAAATGAAATTTATATAAATAGAGAGAAAAAACAAGTTATTTTAAGTGCAGCATTTTACGATCCTGAAATTAAGGGCAATCGCGATTTTATCTTTCTTTTTGATATTGAAAAAAATATTGTTTCTTGGTCAGGAATTCTTCCATATAATCCTTCTTATGGAAAATGAATTCTTGATAGATAATTATTAGTATTCCTTTTACTAAAATGCTATTTGTTTTATAATTTATGTGGAGTGTTGAACATTTTGTTCAATTGCTTCTGTCTTTGAATGCTAACATGAAATGTGATTCATGTACGACATTCAGCGTGTGCAGCAAAAGCTGCACATTTATTATCTTATTATGGAAAAAATAAAAAATGTAACAACAGGTGGTCTTTATTGGATTGATTTTAAAGAATTTAGACTTCCAGAATGAGGGAATGCTCCCAATGGGAAACCCCATTTAGCAGTACTATATAAAGTAAATCATTTTAATCGACAAGAGATGTTTCTTGCCTTACCAATTACTAGTAATGATGCTTATCATCGTAATTATGGAAAGCATGTAATTCATCGATTATATGGAATTAATCATGAAGAAAAAAGGCATTATGTATTGTTAAATCAAGCGAGAGTAATTTCTAAAGGAAGAATTTTAAAGCAGTTTACAATTGATGAAGAAAAAGTGGTTTTATCTTATAAATCATTAAAGAATTTGAAAAAAGCATATTTAAGTTATTTAGATTATTATCTTTCTAAACCACTTATTAAAAAAGAGGGCAATTAGCTCTTTTTTAATAAAAATTATTAGAATAGGAGTATAAATTTACAATTATTTTTTTTATATTTAAAATAAAAGTTACAAAATCTTTCAAAAAAGTAAGGTCTAGTAATAATAAATAAATATATCTTAATATATATATCAATATTTTAGTATAATAATTATTGTATAAATATAATTAATAGATAATTAATAGATAATTAATAGATAATTAATAGATATTTAATCAGAAAGTGATATGTGTGGTTAATAATGGACAAAAAAACATTTTTTAATATTGACAATAATTTTTCTTCTAAAAATTTCTCTAATATTAAACTTAAAATAAATGATGAAACTTATTTCTATTTTTTCAATTTAATAATGGATTATAAAACAAATACTTTAATTGAAAATGAAACAAATTTATTGGATGAAACAAATTTAAATAATATTATGAATTCATCTTCATCAATTAGTTCTCTTGCAATAGAAGGAATTCACACTAGCAAAAAAGCACAAAATTCAATTAATGATCGTGTTTTTAGTTTGGAAAATGAACTTGTGAAGAAAGAAAATAATAATAGTTCTACAGTAAAAGACTATGAATTATTTATAAATAAAGAATATAAGAAATATTTGGATTCATCAAATGATAAAAGAGTAGTTTCAAAAATTGCTTTTGCTCAAAATCTAGGATTGAATTTGGCTAATTTTTTTCTTAATGCTATGTGAAGTGATTCTTATATTTCATTTAATCACTCTATTTTAAAAGAAGTATATAATCGCTTAACTTGTGGAGGACTTAATCTCGGAAAAAATATTGAACTCCCAAATGAAAATTTTCCAGATGGAAATTATTATCGAAAAGACATTGTTAAAATTTATAGTGGTTTTAATGTAGTCGATGAAGGTGTTACTCCAGAAAAAGTTGAAGAATATATGCAAAATTTATTTAATTTTATAGCTTCACCTTCAAAATTTTATTTGAATACTCCAAAAGATTATAGATATAGAGTATATGAAATAATTGCAATTATTCATTTTCTTTTTGTAAGAATTCACCCTTATTATGATGGAAACGGAAGAATGGCAAGGCTTATTACAAATTCATTATTAGAAAAAATGGCAAATATTCCCGATACTATGTTTAATTTTGGAATAAAAATTACACGTCCAATTTATTATGAAAGCATTAAAAAAGGAAGAACAGACAATAATCTTACTTATTTTATAAGATATTATTTTTATCTAACAAGAGCAATTGAAGAAATAGTGTTGTTTAATAGAGAACACACACGTTCTACTGGAACATCATTTACTGAAAAGGAAATTGAATCATTAATGATTTTGATTTTATTTCAAGAAAAATCATTCATTACTTGAAAAGAAATTCAAGGATCATTATCTGACAAAGATTTTACAAGTGAAAGTACAATGAAAAATATTTTAATTAAATTAGAAAAATGTGGTTATATTGTTAAAGTTAGAATTAATAAAAATGTTCATTACCGTTTGGCAAATAAATATTTATGGACCAAATAAATATTTTTTGTTAATCATTATTAAATAGTTATTTAACTACTTTTATCTTTGAATCTTAATATGCATGTAATTTATATATATTATTTAATGTGTAATAAAAATAATAATTTATTGTTTTATTATATAAAAATATTTAAAAATAAAAAATGTAATAGAATGTCCTTATCTGCCTGGCCTTTTTAAAGTGGGTACTAGAAGAAGAAATGCTTTAATATGAAGGATTACCTACTTGAGTTTTATTTTTTAAATTTCTTATTAAAAAAAGAGAGTTAGTGAACTCTCTTTTTCTTTAATCATTATTTTATATTAATTACCCAAAAATATTTAAATAAGTTAATTTATAATTCGGTTTTTGATCTCTTTTATGCGACAATTTTGTTAAATGGAAAATAAAGAAATAATTATTAAACGGTCAAAATATAATTTAAATACCATTAAAGAAAATTATGAAGAAGGAAGATTTATAATTCCAGTATATCAACGCGGATATATTTGGAATGCAAAACAAAGAGGAGATTTAATTGATTCTTTTATAAAAGAATATCCGATTGGAACAATTCTTGTTTGGCGCCAACCTAATTCTAATTATATTTTGGATGGACAGCAAAGAACAAGATCATTGTTAAGAATTGCTGAGCATCCTTTTACAGATTTTTCAAAGCAAACCTTAATTGATGTTATCAAAAAAAATTACCTAAATATAGAGATTAAAATTATTCCAAATATATTAAATAATTTATCTTCTTTATCAATAGAAGATTTAACAAATAAAAATAAATCTTCTGATTATACAAAAGATATTATTTTGAAAAAATTACAAAGTATACCTATTTCATTTAAAAGCTCTAGTAATGATATTGATAAATTAGCAAAATTTTTAAGTGATTATGTTTTGAGATTAAGCCATGGTGATGAGTATTACATAAATTCATTAGATATTATTAAAGCTCCAGAAGAAGATGTAATAAAAATTTTTTCTAGAATTAATACTAGTGGAACAATGTTAACAAAATTTGAAATTTTGTCTGCTTATTGATCAAGTGATAAAATAAAAATAAGAAATGAAGATTTAAAAAAAATAATGAAAAATCTTTATGATTCACATAATGATTTTTCTGGTTTAAAAAGAGAAATAAGAGATAATGCTCAAAATACTCCCGGAGAATTAATTTATTCTTTGCTTTTTTCTGCAATTTTTCAAACAGAAATTTTTTCAAAAATGTTTTTATGTCCTTCAAGAAAAGATGGAATAAGTTTTTTGAATGAAAAACATTTAGAAAAGCTATTATGATTTATTCGTGCAATTATTTATGTTGAGGAAATTGAAACAGGTAGTTCTAAGGATGATGCTAAAAAGATTTTTAATGCTGATAATATTCAAGATTTATTAATTGGTAAAAAAATTGCTGAACTAGCAAACAAAGAGCATGAACAACATAATATTGATGTAATTGTTGACAGATTGACTTTTTCTATGAAACAAGTAGAACAAAAAATTTCAGTTTTAAAAATGCAAAAAAGTAGTACTGATTTTCAAAAATCAAATTATATTTTTGAAAATCATTCTGCTAATTTATTAATTTCATTAGCAGCACAAATTTATATTGAAAAATCATCTGATGATGAGTATCAAGTGAATAAGGAAATTCAATATTGTTTTTTATTAGAAATATTAAACAGAAATTATTCTTCATCAACTATACAAATAATGTCTAAAAATATTCAAAATTTAAACTATACAAGAAAAGAAGTTACTTCAGAAATGATAAAAAATCGCATTGATCTTATTGAATTAGATCATAGAAATAATTCATCAATTAGTAAAGGATTTTCAGAAGTTATTCAAATAATTACTGCAATAGCTTTCTTAGAATATAAAAATAATAAAATTGTAAATTTACAATATGATCACATTGTCCCACATGCATGACTAAAAAAACATAAATTATTAATTGGAATGAATTCACTTGGTAATTGCGGCTTTTTAGATGCTTTGTCAAATCAAAAAAAATCAAGTAATTTTAATCCAGAAAATTATGCATCAGACCAATTGCCTAATATTGCTAACGATTTTAAAAATAATGCTCCTCTTTTAAGGGAATACCAAAACTTATTATATGAACTTAAATCGACTCCAATACAAAAAAATGCAGATGAAATTTATGAATTTAGATGGCGTTATATTTCTAAAAGGTTTCTTAAAAATATTAAACCTGATTAATTAGTACGATAAAATTAATTTATGAATAAAAAGATTAAAATTATTGAACTTTTTTCTGGAATAGGATCTCAAACTAAAGCTCTATCTAATATAAATATTGATCATGAAGTTGTCTCAATTGCAGATTGAGATATTTATGCTTGTATTTCTTATGCTTTAGTTCATCAAACTAAAAAGTTTTCTAAGTTATATGATAAATGACTTTCTAAGTATGGAAAGATTACTTTAAGTAATGAACAAGAGAGAGAGAGAGAGAGAGAGAGAGAGAGAGAGAGAGAGAGAGAGAGAGAGAGAGAGACTTTTAAAATCGCTTTCAATATGAACTTTTTCAAGAGATGGCAAGTATCCTATCTCTTCCTTAAATAACCTTTCATTAGAGCGTTTAGCTGCTTTAGAGATAGCAATAAACATTACTAATAATTTAGTTGATATTAAAACTATTCATGGAAATCAACTTGAAAAGGTTGATCTTTTGACTTATTCATTTCCTTGCCAAGATTTATCTCTTCAAGGAAAAAGAGCGGGTCTAAATAAAGGAAAATCTTCCTCATTACTTTGAGAAGTTAAAAGAATTATGGATGAACTTCAAGAAGAAGATAAACTCCCTAGATTTTTACTTTTAGAAAATGTAGCAGCATTGTTTAGTGAGGCTAATAAAAAAGGATATCAAAAATGATTAAATATTTTAAGCAAAAAATATGATTATACTAATCATGCCTTTAAATTAAATGCAAAATATTTTGATGTTCCTCAACACAGAGAACGTGCTTTTGTATTATCAATTTTAAATGAAGATAAAAATAATCCTTTTAATGATGATATTTTAATAGGCAAAAGATCTAGAACAAAGAAAAATATTGGAACTTATTATGATAAAACTCTTGATATTGAAGAAAATGAATTTAAATTATCAGGTGAAGGTAAAGTAGTAGATAATAAACCTTCTATTAATCCAAATACTGGAATGGCAATTTCAAAAATTGAAGGCTACACTACTTTTGCTTCTGAAGCCAGAGCACTTTCTAAAAAGGGGATTAGTCCCACAATTACTGCAACTGGAGCTTCTTCAAGGTTAAAAATAATTACAGAAATAGATGGAAAAACTACACTTAGATTACTTAAAAGTGAAGAACTTTGACAATTAATGTCTTTTTCTAAAAAAGACATTAGAAATGCAAGTAAATATAATCTTGTTCCAGAAAACTATTTAATTAAACAGGCCGGAAATTCAATTGTGGTAAAAGTATTGGAGGGAATTTTTAGTGAAATCAAGTGATAAATATTATGTTATAGAAATTCCTTTTATTAGTAAAAGTATTTTAAATAAAATTCTTGGAAATAAATTACATGGAGCAAAATATTCATTTAAAGGTATAGTTAAATATTATTTAAACAAAGATTTTTTTGTTATTAAAGAAACCTTTTCTTTTACTATTGATAATATTATTTATAGACCAAATGATCCTGCAATGATGAATAAAAATGGAAAAAATGAAAGCGGAACATCTTTTTGAAAAAACTGAGGAGAACTAAGAAAAGAAATTTTTCTTAGTTCAAAAAATAATAATGAATGTTTAACTTCAACTTCAGAGATGATTCAAAAATTAAATGATAATTCTTTTAAATTTAATACATTAAATACTTTTATTCAATTTGTTCAAGGTTCAAATATATCAGGAGCAGATACTAATTACAATGCTAATCCTATTGTTATTGATCTTGATTATTTAAACTATGGTGGATATCGATTTGTTAATGCAATAAAAACTATTAAAAACTCTGATATTTTTTTTAATCCAAATAAACATAGTTTAATTAAAGAAAATTTAGATTTTTTAATAACTAAAAATGAAATTTTTGCAAATTGATTTGATGCAATAAATTATATAAATAATTCTAATATAAATGAATATATAAAAGTTCTTAATGCTTCAACCTTAGATACATCAAATATTGACATTCAAACAACAATTTATAAATTAAAAAATAATCTTGCATCTAAAAAAAGAACTGTAGCTAAATTGAGAAATATTTTTAAATTTGATTTATTAAGAGAAGCACTTGATAATAATATTGATGAATATACAAACTCTGGTATTAAAAAACAATTTTTAGAAGGAGCACATATTATTCAAGTAAAAGATATATTGAAAAATAATTTAGATTTAAAACTTATTGCAGATAAGGACAATGGTTTATTATTAGAACCGACAATCCATGATTTATATGATCGAAATATAATTTCATTTGATAAAAAAGGAAATTTAATAAAAAATGAAATTTATGGAAACAAAGATATTCATAATTTATTAAATAAAATTTTAACAACTAAAAGGATTAGAAATTTAGAATATAGAAATAATCATCTAATTTTTAATGATAAAATATAAAATAAAAATCCAATTAATATTACAATAAGTTTCATGTTGAATTAGCAAAAAAATAATTTAATCTTTATTTCGTTCTTTTTGAATCATTTCATTTATTATTTGAATTTCTTTTGTATTGAATTTATATTCCACACAAATTTGTTGTGAACCATGACTATTTGGTTCGCTTGTTTTTATATTATATTTTTTTAATATTTCACTTTCAGGTGAACCAAATGGTAAAACTTTTAACAATAATTCTAAAAATTTTAAATAACTAATTGGATTATTTTTTTCTTTTGTTATTTCTAAATATTCATCAGAAATATTTTTTTCAACAAAACGATTTATATCTAGTGTTTTCTCCATTTTAATTACCTGTAATTCTGATTGATATTTTTCTCTTAAGTCTCTTTCTTTTAAATATTCATTAAATGGTACACCAGAAGTTAATGTTTGTTCTTGGGTTTGAGTATTAGAGTTTGAAATTAAAACTTCTATTTCTGCTCTTAATTCTTTATTATTTTTTAATTCATCTAAAATTTCTGGAATTCCAATAATTTTTTTAAATTTATTTTGTGTTAATTCATTAAGTTTTTTTACAATTTTTGTAATTATTTCTTCTATCATTTTATTCCTTGTTGTTGTTTTGCAACATAATATTATAAAAACAATGGGGGTTTATTTTTCTCATTCCTTTATCATTTTTTGTATTAATTTATTGCATTCATTAATAAAATTTTGGTCATCACAATCTATTTGTTTTTCGTATCACAATATCATGTAATACAAAATGAAAATTGATCCTTTATTTAATTTTTTAATCCTAGTTTTTAAAATATCATTTTTATCTTGTAAATATTTAATTTTTAGTTCATCACTTTTGATATTATTCATTTTTTTAGCATAATTAAGAATTGTTTTTTTATATCCGAATAAAGTGGAAATAATTTCAAATGGATAATATACTAATTTAGTGTCATCTATATTTCCATTTGGACATAATTTATTATAATCATTATTTCAAAAATTATAATTTGAAAATCTTCATGGCATTATTTTTTGATTATCATTTAGTGGATTTTCTAAAGAATTAAATCTTAAAATTTCTGAGTACATATATTCACCACGTTTAACATTTTCTATTTGATTATTAAAGAAAAAAATTGTACTTGTTTCATAAAATGAAATTGGTAATACAAAACAAATAAAAACATCATTTATTCTAGTTATAGAAAGGGGATTACTAGTGAATGCATTGTGAAAATTTTTGTTTTTATTATTTTTACTAGTTAAAATCATGCTTCCTCCATAAGTATAATTTCCCAATTTGATAATTGTTTTAAATCATTCCTTTTCTGCTTTTGTTAACAATTTATTTTTTTCATAATCTAAATCTAAAAAACAAAGAAGTTTTTGAATTTCCTGTTCATTAATTTTATTTTTAATAAAAAGGGCATTAAAATATTTTAATTGAATAGTTAGATAATAAAAAAATTGTGCTAAATTTATTTTATTATTAGTAATATCATTACTTCATTTTTTTTCAAATTTTTCACCATCATTATTATTTCAAAAAGCCAATTTTCTATTAAGAATACTATTTTCAACATTAATTTGATCAAATTCTATTGAATATTTATGGAGATTATTTAAAAAAGGAGCATATTTAGTTTCTAATGAATTTAATTTTTTCTCAAATTCAAATATATTTTTAGGTGTTCTTTCTTTTTTAAAATCAATTGAATTTATTGACTTTATTCCTAATGGCTTTTTGTTAAGTGTTTGTGTTTCGAAGTTATAACTAATAAAATTATTTTTGGCATTTTTTTGTAAAACAAAAAATTTCATTAATGACTGTGGAAACATATGAAAACAATGCTGTGGTTTGCTAACTATTTTATTCATATTTTAATTATATTAAATGTTTATTTACATTTTAATTATTTATTTTTTTATATTTTTAAATTATTAATATATTTAATGAAGTTTTTTTGGTTAAATGTTTCTACTTTATTGTAAATAATTTTATCTTCATATCATCCATCAAATGTACTTATTATTCTTTTTTCAATTTTAGGAGAAACAAATAAAGTATTAATTAAATTAACATTTTCATTATCTTCCACAAATTTATTCATATGATCTGCAATAGAATCTGCTTCAGCTTTTGTTTGTCTATATATTTGTAATGTTGGTTCAACTATAATTGAACCTTTAGAAGTTTCTATAATTGCATCCGGTCTTCCGCCGGCAGCAAATCTTTGTGGAATTAAATTCTTATTAGAAAAAGTTAAGTTTAATGATTTTCTAATAACTTGAGTAAATTCATCTGCATTTTTATCAAAAAGATTAGGTAAAACTTTAAACATGACAGATAAAGAAATAATGAATTCATAAAATGTTGGGGCATTACAAATACCTTGTATGTGTTTTGAATTTTGAATAAATTTGTTTACAGTTAGTCTCATTTGATCTTCACTAATATAATTATTTAAAATAAAAAGATTTAATATTTTATTTAGTTTTTCTTTACTTCCATATTCATCAAGATAAATTGATTTTATTTCTTCATTATGTTCGATAAATTTTATATTTTCAATATCTAAAATAGATATAAATTCTTTTGGTTTAATATAATTATTGTTTTTAAAAATAGAAATAAGTTTTTCTTTATTTTCAATAATTTGTTTTATTAATGATTTGTATTCATCAAATATTTTTACTTTGTTATCTTTGCTATCAATATAAAAATAAGGCAGCCAATTTAGATGCTGATGTGTTAAATTTAAATAATCTTTTTCAGAACCTTTTATTACTCGTAAAATACATCTATCAAGTATTTCTTCTTTTGTTTTAGGAAATAAATCAATAATACTATTTATTGTTTTTTTATTAGTTAGGTATTTATGTAATTTTTTTTGATCATTTTTATTTTTTCCAGCAATAAGAAATGTTAATGCATCCTTAAGATAAGAATAACTATTTTGTCCAAAACAAATTTGATATTTATTTATTGTATCTATTAGATTATTTATATTATCTTCTGAATTATTTAAACAAGTTTTTAATCATAACTTTAATATATTGTTTTTTGATTCTGAATATTTTGTCACTTTATCATTTATTAAACAAGTTTTTTTTGATCCACTTCTAAATCTTATCACTTCATATAATTCATCTTCAAATTTGTCATTATCATATTTCTTAAATTCATTATATAAATCTTTATCAATTTTATACAAATATTCTTCATTGTTTAAAATTAATTCAATAATTCTAAATGTATTATTTTATGGGCTTTGATTTTCAATAAATAAAATTATTAGTAAAAAATTATATTCATAATTATTTAATTTTATTTTTTCTACTTCTTTTTCATCATTAGATTCACTTGCAATTATTTTTTTTGCAAATTCAGTTGGTTCTATAATATCATTTTTTGTAATTAAATTTAATGATTTAAAAAGAGATTTTTCTCTTCCAACTTTTGTAGCACTACTACATTTTTTATTAAAATAAATTTCATTTTTGCTAAACAATTCACAAATTTCTTTATTATCTTTACTTCAAGATTTATTAATTACATTATTATTTTCATTTTTTTCATTTAATAAATCAATAAAACTAAAATACGAACTAATTAAATCACTTCGTTTATGTTCAGATTTTCCTATTTTTATTAATTCGACTAGTTTTTTCATTAGAAATTTTTAAGTATTATCTCCCTATCATTTTCAATATATTTTTTTCTTTGATAATTAGAATTTGAATAATTAGAATTTATTTCAATTAATTTTAATTTTTTATTATTTTTTATAAATTCTTTAAGTGGAATATTACTTTTTCCTTTTGAATCAAGTCCATTTGAAAGAATTCATTTAACACCATCGTCATCCATTTTTTTTAATAATTTAATTAATCTTTTTTCTTCTTCAATTACTCAGGTATTATTATATGTTGCTATTGTTAATAAATATGGAGGATCAAAATAATAAATAGTTTTGTCTTTATCTGTATTTGCATAAACATGTTCTACAAATTCTTCAAAATCTCAATCATGAATTTCTTTATCCCTTCCTTCAAAAGCAGATACAAATTTAAAAATTTTTTCTTTTTGATATTCTGTTCATTGTGTTTTTCCAGGCGGAATATTAAAATCATTATTTTTATTAAATCTAATTTGTTGATTAAAACCAAACAAAACTAGAACAAGTAATTTTCTGACATCTTCATGATTTGAATTATTATAATTTTCTCGTAATTTTAAATATCCTTCTTTATAAGGCAAAACATGTAATTCATATTTATAAATAATATCTTCAAGTTGCCCAATAATTGTATTTTTTGAAGTAGTTAACAAGTAAGTAATAATATTTGATAAATTTTTATCTTTATCATTTATTCAATATTTTTCTGCTGTTTTAAAAGAAGCAGAAACAACACACGATCCTGCAAAGACATCAACAAAATTATCAATTCCTTTTATATTTAAAATAGAGTTTAATTTACTAATCATTCTATATTTATTTCCTAAATGATTTATTGCTGGTTTTATTAAAGAATCATTAATTCTTGTTTTTGATTTTTTTCAATAAATTTTATTTATTTCTGTTCCAAGATATAAACGCCCCATTTCATTGGCATTTAAAGAAATTTCTCCTGAACCCGAAAATGGGTCAAAAATTAGATCACCAGGAACTGTATGTCTTTCAATAAGTTGTTTTATGGCTTGACTACTTTTTTGTGTTGGATGAATTCTATTTTTTCCATTAGAAACACCGCCATTAATTATCGGGCGCAAATATGCTATATCTTCTGGTTTATTAAAAGTTCATTTTCCGCCAGGTTTAATCGCTAAAATAGCATATTCAGCATCATTTACATATCTTCTTAATGTGTTTCTTGGCATTGGAGCAGGTTTTATTCATCTGATTAGATCTTTTACAATAAAACCATTTTTGGTTAATTCTTTTGCAATATCACCCATATTTTTTCAATCATTAAAAATAATTACTGTCCCTCCAGGACGAACAATTTTATAAATATTTTTAAGCCATTTTTTTTGATCAAAATTTTTATCTCATTCACCAAAATCAATTCCAGCTCTACCAATAGTTTTAAAATTATTTTTTGTAGAAATATTATAAGGAGGATCTGTGATGATTGCATCAACTAAAATTTTTTGTTTTATCATTTTTTTTATTAGTTCAATACAATCAACATTATAAATTTCATTTAATTCGATTTCATCAAGTGATTCAATTGAATAATTTGAATTTACTTTTTCCATAATTTTTTCCTTTTTGAATAAATTAATTATACTAATAAATTAAATGTTTATTCAAATATCAAGTAAATAAAAAAGTAAAAATTTAATGAATTTATATGTTTAATAGTTTTATATTCAGTTTTATTGTTTTTAATTAAATTAAAATATGCGATACTGTAATTATGGAATATATTTTAAATAAAGATAAAGATATTTTAGATGAAATAATTAAATATTTTAATTCTTCTAAAAAAGTTTATTTAGCTATTTCTTATATTACATATGGAGGAATGCAAAGACTTAAAAAACAAATTGAGTCTTTAGATCATAATTCAAAATTATTAACAACAACAGATGGTTATGTAACTGATCCGCAATCACTTAAAATGTTATTAAATTCTAAAGCAGAATCTAGAATTTGATTACCTCATAGTCAAAAAGGTTTTCATGTTAAAACCTTTTTGTTTTTTAATAATAAGAAAAAAACCGTAATTACCGGTTCTTCTAATATTTCGCATACTGCTTTTTTTAATAATTATGAAATGGAATCAATTGCAGATTATGATCTTAATAAAAATTTATCAGCAGAAAATATTTTTAATGAACTTTGAAATGAATCTACTCCTTTAACAAAGCAGCTTATAAATAAATATGAAAAGGAATATAATAAAAGATTAAAATTAAGAGCCCAAGCCTTTGATTTACTTAAAGAATTTGAAACTGAAATTATTCCAAATGAAATGCAAGTAGATGCTTTAAAAACACTGCAACAAATTAGAGATACTAAGCAAAATAAAGCCTTAATAATTGCTTCAACAGGAACTGGTAAAACTTATTTATCAGCTTTTGATGTTAAAAAGTTTAATCCAAGAAAAATGCTTTTTGTAGTGCATAACCGAATTATTATAAAAGATGCAATAATTCAATTTAAAAAGATTTTTCATGGAGAAAAGAAAATAGTGGAATTAAATTCAAATAATATGTTTCGAATTGATAAGTATGATTTTATTTTTACTACCCCAAATATGGTAAATAATTACTTAATTGATTTACTTGATAAAAATTATTTTGATTACATAATAATTGATGAAGCACACCGCTCTGCTGCAGAACTTCATAAAAACATTTTTGAATATTTTAATCCTAAATTTCTTTTAGGGATGACTGCAACTCCAGAAAGAACTGATGGAATTGATATTTATTCTTTTTTTGATAATAATATTGCAATGGACATTAGATTAAATGAATCACTTGATAAAAATTTAATTGCTCCTTTTAACTATTTTGCAGTTGAATCTGATGTAATTGATAACAATAATAAGATTAGAATTAATAAAAATAATAGTTTAGAAGTTGCAAAAAACATTAAAAATGAAATTGATCAAAAGGGCTATTATGGCCAAAAACTTAAAGCCCTTGTTTTTGTTTATAAAATTGAAGAAGCAAACTTACTTGCAGATTCTTTTAATGATTTAGGAATAGATGCAGAAGCTATTCATAGTAAAAAAAATAAGGAAAATCAATTTGAACTTATTGAAGAACTTCAAGATGATAGTCAAGATCTTAAAATTTTAATTACAGTAAATAAATTTAACGAAGGAGTTGATATTCCCCAAGTTAATACCATTATTATGACTAGATATACTGAATCTTCAATTATCTTTTTACAACAACTTGGAAGAGGACTTCGTAAAATTCATGATCCAAACAAATTTTTAACTATCTTAGATTTTGTTGGAAATTATGAATCTAATTTTGAAATTATTAAAGCAATTTCTGGAATTGAAACAAATGATAGATCAAGACTAATGGTTGAAATTGAAAAAGATTTTCCTTCTAGTTCTAAATATATAACTATTGATCTTTCCTATAAATCAAAAGCAAGAATTATGTCTTCAATTAAAAAAATAAAAGGAAGACGTAAAGTTGCGATTACTAATACCATTGTTGAACAGTATAAATATTTAGGAAAAATCCCCACTCTTGTGCAAGTTGAAGATAAAGGCTTAGTTAAAATTGAAGATTTACTTCAAATTAATAATTCATTACTAGAAGCTCTTAACTATAAAAAAGAAGAATTTTCTGAAATAGAAAAGGATTATGTAAGATATATTCAAAGATTTCCAATTGTTACTACATCAATAGAAGAAAAACTAGAAATAATAGATTTACTTAAAAATGGAATTCATCAATTTAAAAAATCAAGATGAACTAATTATTTTATAGGAGAATTAACTACAACTATTAATAAAAGCCCTAAAAATTATAAAAATTATTTTTATAAATTAGAAAATGGAAATGTAGTTGCAAATAAAATTCCTAAAGGTAATTTAATAACTAAAATGGTTGCTATTACAATAGAATATTTGCAGTATCAAGTTGATTTAAATATTTCAAATTATTTACAGGTAAAATCAAAATATAAATTAGAAGAAATTTTATTCATGTTTGATCGAGTTGATTTAACAAGTAATTGATCTGGACAAATAAAATTAAAAAATAACGATGTAATTTATTTAAATAATATCGAAAAAGAAAATGGATATAATAATGAATTGCTAAATTTAAATAAAGGAATATTTTCAACACAAAGAAATACTAAAAAAGAATTCATTGATCAAGTATTAAATGATGAAAGAAAAATTTATAATTTTACAAGAAATAGAAATTTTATGAAAGATGATGGAAATAGATTTATATTCTTGGGAATTATGAATGATTTAAAAGTAAAAAAATACATAGAATTAGATAATAGATATCTTTTTGAATATTCACTTCCTTATTCATTATCTGCAAAAGAATTTGAAGAATTAAATTGATAAAACATAAAATAAAAAAGAAGAATCTTATTATATATAATGTTATTGAATAAAATTAAGATTAATAATTATTTTAATAGAAAGATAATTCTAAGTGAATATGTTAAAAAAAGAAAATATAATATTAAAAACTGAGCAAGCATTTATTCCAAATATTTTAAATTCTGATAAAAGAACAAAAAATATAGATTTTAAGGATGTTTATGATAAATTAAAAAAGGTTCCCGATGGAAAAATCGCTGATGAATATAAAGAATTGTTTGATTCTGAGTGGGGGTCAATTGTATCTTCAACTTGATTTTTAAAATTATCAGGCAATAAAGATAATATTAAAATTTGATCTAATTTTGGTGATAAAATTTTGCCATTATTAAAAAATTGTTCTAATTTCAATGATTTTTATAAAGAATTGGTAAATATTCCACTTCCTTCAATAAGTGGCAAAAGATATATGTCTTTATATACATGAAATAAATTAGTATTATTAATACTTTATTGTTCTGATAAAATTAATTTAAAAAAATCATCAAAAGATATAATTGATTTTTATGAAGATTTTACATTTCCTTATAAAAGAATATTTAATCATAAAGATGCTGTTTTTCAACGTAAAGATACTGTTCCTGTAATTCGAGAATCTTTTCAAAAATATGATTGAATAAATGGTGATTTTTATAATGTTAATACAGTAGTAAATCATAAAAGTGAAATTAATAAAATTCTTGTTAAAGATACTATTAAAAATTTAGTTGATGATTTAAATAATTCTAAAGACATAAAAAAAATATTTAATAAACAATCTAAAGAAATTTTTAAAAAATATAGAGATGATGAAATTTATACTAGTGATATGCTTTCTTATTTTCAAAATGATTTAACTAAAAATGGTACTGTTGTTTGAATTGAAATTATTCTTCAAATATTTCATAAAATATTTGAAAATTCTGAAAATAAAAATGATTTGCTTTCTTTTGAATGAATTGATGGTGAATATGGGGAATTTAAATTTAAAAATGAGATTTATCAAATAAAAAATTGAAATAAAGAACTTGCAAAAAATGCTAAAGAGAATTTAGTAAATTATATATTAATAAAAACTTCAAAAGGGAAAACAATTTTTAAGTTTATTAAAAAAATATAATATTTAAATTTATTATATTAATTATTATCAAATAAGTAGAAAATTAGATTATTAAATTCTAAATATATTTTGTTGTTTGATATAAAAAAATTATAAATATTTCTTTCCTGTATACTGTATTTATATGGAAGAAAGCTTAGATTTTCCAATTAAAAAATATAAACAAGGAAAAATAACTCAAGCACAATTAATAATTATTGCAGTATATTTATATTTAATATTTGATAATAAGACAACTTGTTTTTTTGTTGAAAAAAATATTAGAGATAAAATTAATCAGGGTTTTAGCAAAAATAATATAAACACTAAAAGAGATTTTGCTGATCCATTAGCAAGAAATGTTGCTAATTCAACTTTAAATTCTTTTGCCCTTTTAAATGGGAAAAAATACTTTTTTTAAATTGATAAGAATTATTTTCCATTAATTAATCAAACATTATATGTTTTAAATACTGAAGCTTTTCTTTTTTTAGAAAAAAACAATTTTAATAAAAGTCATATTAATGAACTTAAAAAGAGAATTGAAGGGAGATTTAAATAATGATTGCAGAACAAAAATCAATTGCAACTATTTTAAGAGAACAAAATTCCTTTAAAATTCCTATTTATCAAAGAGGATATGATTGAGGTGCTGATGTTAACCCTTCAAGTAATGAAATTACTATCTTTTTAGAAGATCTTTTTGAATTTATTAATGATGCTACTGCTCCTACATATTATTTTGGTAATTTAATTGTAAAACAAGAAAGTGCTCAAAAAAATAATAGTTTTATTTTAGTTGACGGGCAACAACGACTAACAACATTTTTCTTATTATTAATTGCATTACATGATTATTTAACTAACAACTTAAATGATAAAAATACTGATCCATTATTAAAGAAAATAGAAACATATTTATTTTCTTATGAAAATAAACAAAAAATAGTTTTTGATCAATTAAGAGGAGCAGAAGATTTTAAAAAACTTCTAAATAAACAAGATATAAGTGGAGAATCTTCTTATAATTTTATTTCAAATTATCAAATGATTTATTCTTATTTAAAAAATCAAGATCAAAATATAATATTTTTTCAAATTGAAAAACTACTAGATGAATTTGAAAATATTCAATTTTCTTATGTAATTTTAGATTCAAGGGAAAATGAACATAAAATTTTTGAAAATATAAATTCAAAAGGGAAAACCTTATCATTAGAAGATTTAATTAAAAACTATTTTTATATTGAATCAAGTATGAAAAAGATGGATGATGGTTTTGAGAAAAATATTGAAGAATATTTTGAAAAAGAAATGAGTAATATCTTTTCAACTCAAAAAAAACGTAATTTATTTTTTAGAAATTTTGTAGGAATAAAAATAAAATATTTACCTAATTTAAAAAATCTAGAAAAAGAAACTTATTTTGTATTTAAAGAATGAATGAGAGAAAATGTTAAAACTAAAGAAGAATTAAATAAAATATTTCTAGAGTTAAAAAGAATGTCTTATATTTACAACTGATTAAATACTAAAAATTTTAATAGTGTTGATTCCTCAATTACAAGAACAATTCTAAATTTATTTACTGGTACAAAAGAGGATAATAACAAACTTATAGGTGCTTATTTTGCTATTGTTTATCATATTATTTATGAATCTACAATTAATAAATTAACATGAGATGACCCACTTAAATGTAAACCCAAATTTGATCAGAAGATGCTAAATGATTTTATGTTTATTTTAGAGAGATTTTATATTATGCTTTTTATTAATAAAGGGAGTGATAAAACAATTACAAGAGATATTCCAAGATTTTATTATGAAGCTAAATTAATTGATGAAAAATTTAGCCCTGAAAATTTATATTCATTTTTATCTGCAAAAGATAAAAATGATTCTGAATATAAAATGTTTGATTTGAATGAATTACAAAACAAATTAAATAATAAAATGTATCGAAAAAATAAACCATTTCTTGTACATTTATTATTAAGAATTGAATTAAATTTACGTGCAGGAATAAATGAAGAAATTTCAAATGCTGAAATTTCAAGATTGCAAATTGAACATATTATGCCTCAAATAATAAATCCTTTTGATGAAGCTGGGAAAAAATGAATTCTTGATCTTGGCGATGATTGAGAAAATGTTCACAATCAATCATTAGAACTATTAGGAAATTATACAATTGTATTAAATAATCAAAGTTTGGGAAACAAAGAATATTCTGAAAAGAAAAAAGATTATAAAAAATCTTTATATTTTCTTACTAAGGAAATTGGTGATAATTGAGACGTCTGAAATGAAGATTCAATTAACGAAAGAACAAATCTTCTTTTTAATCAAATAAGAAAAATAATATAAAATTATTCATCTATTTCATTTAAAATATAAATGAAATTAATTATTAATTGAAAATATAATAAATCTCCATTTCTATCATTATTATTAAAAGGGTAGTTTGTTATGTTAAGGTTATAAACCTCTTGTGAATGTGTAATTGTGTGAGCAGTTTTGTTTCGCAATAATTTTATAAATTTAAGCAAATCTTCATATTTTTTATAAATTTCATCAGGTTCCTTTTCTCATACGATTTTATTTTTAGAATCTGATATTTCAATAATAAATTCATTTACTTCAATATATTGTCTTTTCTTTTTTATTTCATCAATTTTTTCTTTGTATTTTTCAAGTGATGGTCAGTTTCTATTGCTGAGTTCTTTAAAATAATCAGTCATGTTTTTTATATATCGTATATTTGAATATAAAGTGAACATAGTTAAAAATAAATTACTTTTATTTCAACCATTTAATTCAGTATAATTTCCTATTTTTTCTTTTTCATATTCTATTCTATTGATTATTGATAAACAATATTTCATTTCTAATAATACAAAAAAGTATCTCTCATCTAGAATATTGTTGTTATGTTGTTTTTTAGGGGAGGCACTTATAAAAAAAGTTGTATTTCAAGGATTTATTGGTTCTTTGTTAATAAATCTAACTTTAAGTATTCAATTTTCTTTTTCATCTTTTTCATTTATACAAAAATAATAATTCAATGCATCTATTCATTTTAATTTAATGTGTTCTCATTGTTCTAATTCATTTAATGATAATGAAAGTTTAAAGGGGTCCCCCTTTAATAAAAACTTATTATTTTCTTTAAATTTGTAACTAATTTTATTGTAATAATTTTCAAATTCTTCTATTAAATTAATGTTTATATCAGATTTAGTATTTTTTTTCATTTTTTTAATTTAGTAAATTATATTATTTTAAATTAAAATTATAAAAAAATATATAATAGTTTTACTTTTGCCTCTATATATGTTTTTCTGAATATTTTAATAACTCTAAAGAAGAAATAAAACTTGATTGATATAAAATCTTTAAGATCACAAATAATATTGGTATTATAGTAAATTTACCTACTAGAATTTTAAAAAAATATTTAAAATAATATAATGGAGAAAATTTACTTGTTCCTATCTTTACATTAACTTATCTATTAAAAATAATTTTCATAGTTTTAATGAAGAAAAAAAAGTATATTCTATATTAAGGTTATTTTTTAGAATTGCAAATTTTTTAAAAGTAGTATATAATAATAAATATATTAAATATTTAAATACTAAATTTTATTATAATTTATTTATTGATACAATAGTTTAATAGATTTTAGGTATACTAACAATTAATTATTCTATATAATAAAGAAAATAGAGTTAAAGTTACTTTTGCGTGGGAGAGTACAAAATGACTACAAATAATAATTTATTTATTTTAACAAATACTAAGGGAGAAATTACAAATTATATAAGTGATCTTTATCGAAAAAATAATAATGGAAAATGAATTTCACCTATTAAAATGCAAAAAACATTATATTTTTTGTGTGCTTTTTGATTTTCTGCAAGGGAAAATATATTAACTAATTTTGAATATATTGATCCACTAGCTACTTCAAATGAATTGGTAAAAAATCTTTTTTCTGATTCTAAACTTTTTGAAATTTCTTTTTCTGCTTGAAAATATGGACCAGTAAATAGAGAGACATATGATTTCTTTAAAACAATTAAGTCTCCAAATAATATTTCAATACTGGCATTAAGTTTTAATAGAAAATTAGAAGTAACATTAACTAAAAAAATAGAAGAATGATTTGAAAATTATTGTCTTAGAATATTTGCAACAGAAGATTTTGCATTAGTTAATCTTAGTCATAATGATAAAGCATGAATTGAAGCTATTAATGAAGAAATGGGTACACCAATGTCTTTGGAAACTATCGAAAATGAATATATTAACAAAACTATATAGAAAATAAAATATGATAGAAAATATTAAAAATACTTCTCAATTAAAAAATAGTAATAAATCTTTAAATACTAATTTAATTAAACAAAAAAATATTGTTTCATATCTTCCTATTGATGGTGAACTTCATTTTAAAATTACTCTTTTTTCTAAGTTTTTATATAGATCAGTAAAATGAGAAAATTCTTTATTTAATAACTTTATTTTTGAAAAAGATTTTAAATATTATAAAGCTATATATGATTTTATTGTTGAAGAACAAAAAAAGAATGGTTATATTTCAACTAAAATTTTATGAAAAAAGAATATAAGTTCTGAAAACTTTAATTCTCTTGGTGACTTTGGATTAAAAAATGTTAATATTAGGCACCGTAAATTGGAACCAGAAGAAATATATTATAAAAAAAATCGAGCAAGAAAAATTTTACGAAAAACTAATTATCGTATTTTAAAACAATATTTTAAAGGAAAATCAATTATTAAAATAACCTTTGATTATGAAACAATGTTTGATGAAATAAATTCAAAATATAATATTGCTATTCCTGAAAATATAATTAAAAGTCTTAAGATAATCATTTGTACAAATGATTTTTTTAAAAATGAATATTTTGATAAAAATGCTACTATAAAATCAATGTTTGATTATAAACTGCTATTATTTGATCCGCATCATTTGTTTATATTAGCCTCAAATGAGGGTGAGACCTTTGAATCTCAAGCAAAAATTAAATATACAAAAATGAGTGAAATTTGCAAAACTTGTCAAAGTACATTTATAAAACAAAAATAGAGTAGTTAAAAACTACCCCATTCACTATAATAAATTATTTTTTATTATTTGGATCTAATTGTTCTGATCTATTATCAGTTGTTGATTTATAAGCATTATTGTTAATATCTAATGTTTCATTATTGGAATTTGTAACATCAGCTTCTTCATCATTAAATTTATGCATTTCATCTTCCCTTCACTATTAATATATATTGTAAATAACTTTATATGTTAATATATTGTAAGAAATTTTATATATTAGTTATGTACATAAGAATTATAACTTAAAATAATTATAAATAGCAAAGTAAAAAATATTTTGCCAAAATTATATTTACAAAAAAATAATCTAAAATATTGATTAAGTTTACAGCAGTTTTACTTTTACCTCTGTATATAATTTTTTTATATGAAATTTAAAGTTATTGAAACTTTTAGTGGAATTGGAGCACAAAATACTGCCCTAAAAAACTTAAAGAGTAAAGGCATTCTTGATTATAAAATTATAGGAACATCCGATTGGGATGTTTTTGCTGCTCAGTCCTATGCTGCAATTCATTATAAAAATTATCGAAGTAAGATTAAAACTCCAACTGATGATGAACTTGATAATTGAATTAAAAAAAATACTTTTAGTCTTGATGGATCAAAACCTTTTTTAAATACTTCTACAATTAAAAAAGAAGTAAAACTTGATTGATATAAAGCTTTCAAAGTTGCTAGTAACATTGGAACTATAGTAGATTCAACTACTAGAATAAAAAAAATAATTGAAGATAACAATGGAGTAGACTTGCTTACTTATTCTTTTCCTTGTACTGATTTATCTACTGCAGGTAATTTTCACGGCTTTAATGAGGGAATAAAAGCCCATACCAGATCAGGGTTACTTCTTGAAATTGAAAAGGTTTTAATAAATCTTAAAGCAATTCAAGAAGAGAGAGAGAGAGAGAGAGAGAGAGA
>LSMY01000004.1 GCA_001641225.1 Mycoplasma sp. Bg2 | reverse complement strand
ATAATAATAAAAATATAATTGATACAATAAGAATTCTTGCCTTTATGTTAGTTAAATTTAATGATGGCAATGACAATATATCACGAGAATTTTATAAAAATTTTATTTATGGAAAATGAATAAATTATGAAGTTGCACGTACTAATTCATTAGAAATACAAAATAAACTTTCTGATAGAAAAATTGAGATAAATATTAAAAAAATAGAAATAATCTTATCTGAAAATAATGTAGAACGAAAAAATATTGAAGTTGAATCTATTTTAAAAATAATAAATGATAATTTAACCAGTGCCTATGATCAATATGAATCTACATCAGAAGCTCTTGAAGATGTTGAAGTTTTGATAGAATATTTTAGAAAATTTATGGTAAAATTTAATGATATTTTAACTAAAAAAGATGATCCAAATTATAATGAAATTTTAAAAAGATTAAGACATAAAAATAATTTGCAATCTAGTGCAATTGGATTTGCACTTGAAGAATAATTTTTAATTAAACTAAATTTTAAAAAAAATAGAAGTATTTAATAATACTTCTATTTTTCTTTATCATTAATTAATTTTAATAATTGAGGTTGTGTTAATCTATTAATATTGATAGCTATTTTTTTATTAGCTTTTAATCAAGTTTTCAATTCATTTTTAGTCATATATTCAAATTGATGTTCAGCTCATCATTCTTTATAATTTTCATAAGTTAAATCACAATAATCAGCTCATCTTTTTTGCTCTGCTTGTTCATATAACTTTATACCTTTTTCATTAGTTTGAGGTATTTGTTCTCCTAGTAATCAATCTATATAAGGTGAATGAGGAAGATTTGAATTTTTATCAATTACATTACTAATTCTTTTTTGGTCTTCTTCTAAAAGGTTTTGATAATAAAGTTGATCTTCTTCTGTTATAAAAGGATTTTGTAAGACTCCTTTATATTTATGTTGTTTTGCAAAAATTCCATTTCAGCCTGTTCATTCAATATTATATTTATCAATTAGTTCTTGTTCTTGTGGTTCAATTTCCGTGACTTTTTCAAATGAAATTTTATTAATAATTTTAAAATCTAAATCAGAAACTGTTAAGTTATGATTAATTAAATACATACTAATTTTTAAATATGATGATTTTCTTGGATCAATAATAACATGAAATTTTAAACTTTCTAATAAAAGATCATCCTTATTTTTTAACATAGCATTTGTTGCACATTTGTGTGTTTTTCATCTATTTTCAATATTTTTAGAGATACCAATATAACAAGGATTAATTTTTCAATCATCTTGTTCTTGATCAATATACATTTTATAAATTCCGCTTGTTTTATTCATTATTATATACTTACCTATTTATTTTTAAAAAATGTTAATTGAGTTAATATACTAAATGCTTCTTTATTATTTGGATCTAATTTAAGTATTTTTGTAAAGCAGTTAATTGCTTCATCTATTTTTTTCATTACAATTAATATTTTTCCTTTTTTAGAAAGCGCATATATATAATTTGGATCTAATTCAAGAACTTTATTATACATTTCGAGTGCCTCATTTAATTTATTAATTTTTGTTAAAATATTAGCTTTATTATTATATCCAATAATAGATTTAGGTAATAAATTAATTGCTTGATCATAAAATTTAATTGCCTCATTATATTTTTTTAAATTATCAAATATGAATCCCTTGTAAATGTATGCATTATAATATTTAGAATCTAATTGAATTGTTTTATCAAAATTAAGGAGTGCTTGTTCAAATTTTTTTACTTTAGTTAATATCTCTCCTTTTAAATAATAAGCATTAGGGTCATTTGGATTTAATTTAATTGCTTTATTAAAACAGTTTATTGCTTCTTTGTTTTTCTGAAGAATGCCTAGTGAAATTCCTTTATTATTATAAGCATTAAAATATTTTGAGTCTAACTCAATTGTTTTGTCAAAACATTCAATTGCCTCTTCGTATTTTTTTAATTCACCCAATATATTTCCTTTATTATTATATGATTCAGGATTATTTGAGTTTAATTTAATTGCTTTATCAAAACATTTAATTGCTTCATCATATTTATTAAGTTTGAATAAGGCAACTCCCTTACTATTATAAATATTTTCATCTATTGGATTTAACCTGATTGCTTTGTCAAAACATTTAATTGCCTCTTCATATTTTTCTAACTTATCTAATGTATTGCCTTTATTTTTATATATAGTTGAACTATTTGGATTTAACTTGATTGCTTTATTAAAACATTTAATTGCCTCTTCATATTTTGATAGTCTGCTTAAAATAAGCCCTTTATCATTATATAAAATAGCATATTTTGGATTTAATTCAATTGCTTTATCTAGACAGTTTATTGCTTCAATATATTTTTCTAATTTAGTTAATGCGATTGCTTTATTGCTATATGTATTAGAATCATTTGGATTTAATTCAATTGCTTTATTAAAATATTCAATTGCTTCATTATTTTTTTTTAACTCAATTAATGTTGCTCCTTTGTTAATATATGCTTCGGGAATATTTTCATTTAATTCGATTGCTTTATTAAAATATTCAATTGCTTCATCATATTTTTCAAGTTTGCTTAATGAAATTCCTTTATTACTATAAATCATTTGATCATTTGGGCTTAATTCAATTCCTCTATTATAATATTTCAATGCTTCTTCATATTTTTCTAATTTATATAACATGTCACCTTTATTTTTATATACAGTTTGATCATTTGGATTTAATTCAATTACTTTATCAAAACATTTAATTGCTTCATTATATTTTTTTATTTCATTTAATGTATTTCCCTTTTCATTATAAATATTTGCTTCTTTTGGATTTAATTCAATTGCTTTATTAAAATATATAATTGCTTCATCATATTCTTTTAATTTTTTTAATGCGATTCCTTTATTGGCATATACTTTGAAATCATTTTGATTAAATAAAATTGCTTTGTCAAAATATTCAATTGCTTCATTATATTTTTCTAATTTAATTAATGTAGCCCCCTTGTTGTTATAAATAGTTTGGTCTATTGGATTTAATTCAATTGCTTTATTAAAACATTTCAATGCTTCATCATATTTCCCTAGTTCACCAAGTATTGTACCCTTGCCATTATAACCATTAGAATCTTCTGGATTTAATTCAATTGCTTTATCAAAACATGAAATCGCTTCATTGTATTTTTGAAGTTTACTCAATACAAATCCCTTATTATTATAAATACCATAAATATAAAATTTATCTTGATTTATTTTAAGTATTTTATTAAAATATTCTATTGCTTCATTATATTTTCCAAGTTCATATAATGCAACACCCATGCTATTATATGCATCAGGATTTTTTTGATTTAATTTAATTGCTTTATTAAAACAGTTTATTGCTTCATTATATTTTTTTAATTTAATTAATGTAATTCCTTTATTATTATAAGCTTCAAGATATTTTACATCTAATTCAATTGCTTTATCAAAATATTCAATAGATTCAGTATATTTATTTAATTCAGCTAAGGCAATTCCCTTTCCGTTATAACTATCGGCAAAATTTTTGTCTAATTCAATTACTTTATCAAAACATTTAATTGCCTTAGTATATTTATTTAATTCTATAAAAGTAATTCCTTGTTCATAAGTTGCAACAAAAAGATTTGAATTTAAATCAATTGCTTTATCATATTTTTTAATTGATCCAGCATCATAGTTTGATTCAGATAATTGTAGTGAGCTAATAAAGTCAGCTTTAACAGGAGAACTTTCAAAACCTAGTTCTAAACCTTTTACGCCTGGAAACATAGTACTAGAATTTATATTATTTTTATCAAGATATGTTGACAAACTATCTTTTTCTGATCAAGGAACTAAGATACTTTTAATTTTTCAATATTTTTCTAGTTCATCATAGTTATCAACTATAAAATATGAGTTTTGTGCTATCCCATATGAAATTGTATCAGGACAATGATAGACTTTTTTCTCATCTAAATTTTTAATTTTGTGATTTATTTCTTCTCTTTTGTTATCTCATTTAAAATAATATATTCTAAAATATTTATCATTTTTATTTATTTTTGCATTAACATTATCATTATTTATTGAATTAGTAGAAGTAGAAAATCATATTGCATTTCATAAAGTTAGAGTTAAATCAATTAATATTGTTGGTGAACCAGAATGTTGTAATTCAGCAAACATTTTTAAAGGATTTTCATTTTCAGATGAATTATTATAAAAATATTTTATTTTCTCTTTTGCTATTTTTAATAAATTTGTTGCATCTATTTCTTTTCGAGTTTCTTCTCTAAGATTTCTTCTATATGAAGATTCAAAGATTCATTCTTTTTTAAAATGTCCTCTAAAGAGATAACAATTTTCAGTACTTTTTAAAAGTCCTTCAAATTTAATTAAGTCTTGTAATGTTTCTAGTATTTCTTCGGTGCCAAATTCTTCAATATTATCTTTCATAATTAATAAAATTATAATATTAAATTTTAAATATTAATAAGTAATTAAAATTTTGAAAAATAGAAGCATTCTTAATGCTTCTATTTTTGTTTTCTTTTGTTGATTTTAATAATTACTTTCCTGTAGGTCTAATAATATTAATGGTTATTTTCTATTAACCTTTAATTAAGTTTTTAATTTACTATTAGTAATATATTGAAATTAATGTTTACCTTATTAAGTTTTATAAAAGAAATACAAGATTACTTCTTGTATTTCTAATATTTTAATTATCTTGATTTAATAATATTACTTATAATATTTAATTTAAATTTATTATCTTATTGTTTGAGAGAAAATTTTCCACTGCTATTATTTATATGTCCACATTTAGGGCAACTCCATATATGTTCGGAATTATGCACATATTCATGTCCGCATTGGCTACATTTAAACCTGTATATTGCTTTTTCTATCTCAATAACTTTATAAAAATAGCTCATTGCAGTGTTAAAATTATTTTCTTTTAATAATTCAATTCCCCTTTTCACATAAAAAGTATTTTCTTTTGAAACTAATTCAAGTTCAAGAATTTTTTCAAAACATTCAATTGATTCTTCAAATGATTTTTGTTTTCATAAAATAATCCCCTTATTAAAATAAAGCATAATATTTTTGTCATTTATAATAAGTGCTTTATTAAAACATTCAAGTGCTTCATCATATTTTCCTTGCTTAATTAATAGTGACCCTTTATTTATATGAGCATCAAAATTAGTGGGCTCTAATTTAAGTGCTTTGTTAAAATATTTTAGAGCATCATCATAATTTTCTAATATATTCATAATTATTCCTTTATTAATATAAACAATTGAACTATTTGGATTTAATTTTAATGCTTTATTAAAACATTTAAGTGCTTCATCATATTTTTTTAGTTGCATCAATATAAAGCCCTTATTATTAAAATCTTCATAATTTTTTGAGTCTAAATTAATAGCTTTATCAATATATTCAAGGGTTTTATCAAATTTTTTCTCAACCATAAAAATATTTGCTTTATTATGAAAGGCCTTTTCATAACTTGGGTCCAGTTTAATTATTCTGTCAAAACATATATGTGCTTCATCATGTTTTCCTTGTTCAAATAAAATATTTCCCTTATTATTAAGAGCATTGATATTATCTGGATCAATTTTAAGCGCTCTCTCAAAAAAAATAAGAGCATTATCTTTTTCATCTTCATTTTTTAAAGCAAGTCCTATATTATTAAAAGCACCACTATTTTTGGGATCTAATTCAATTGCTTTGTTAAAACACTCTATTGCTTCATCAAACAATTCTTTTTCTAGTAAAACAAATCCTTTATTATTTCAAAATTTACTGCTATATGGATCTAATTTAATTGCTTTATTAAAACACATAAGTGCCTCATCATATCTTTGTATATCAATTAAAGCATTTCCTTTATTATTATAAGATTTTGCATTATTCGGGTTCAATTCAATTGCTTTGTTAAAATATTCAATTGCTTTCATATACTCTTTCATTTCAGTGAATGTACTTCCAATATTATAATAATTTTTGTAATCTTCTAGAGTTTGATTAAAATCTCTAATTTTCTTTTCATTTTCTTCAATTTTTGTGTTTTGAAAATTTAAAAGAAATTCAGATTCATTTGAGAAATTTTCAAAGCTTTGATATAGGCCTTTTAGTCCAGGATAAATAGTACTTGAATTTATTTTATTCTTGTTAAGTAATTCAAGTAATTTATTTCTTAAATCAAATGGAATTAAAATACTTTTAATTTTTAAGTCACTTTCTAAACTATCGGAATTATCTAAAATAAAATATGATTTTTGTGCTAGACCATTTTTTAAATTATCAGGACAATGATAAATTTTTTGTTCATCTCAAATTAAGTCTTTATATTCATCTTTATCATTTTTTTCATCTAATTTTAAATAATATATTCTAAAATATAAACTTTCATAAGAATGTATTTCAGAAATTGCAAATCACACTGCATTTCAAAAATTTGCAGTAAAATCAACTAATAGAGTAGGAGCCATGTAATGTTGTAACTCAGCTAATATTTCTAAATCAGTTTTTCAGGAAACCCTTTCTTGTATATAGTCAATTTTCTTTTTTATTATTTCAACAAAATCATTGGCAGAAATATCTTCTTCAATTTTGTTATGTTTTTCTTTGTAATCATGCTTATAGGAAGACTGTAATTTTCACTTACAATCATATTGCCCTCTAAAAAGATAACTTTTTCCTTCTTTTTTTAATTTTCCTTCAAAATCAATTAATTCATTTATTGAATTTATTATATTCTCATTATTTTCATTACATATTATTGTTGTTGTTTCTTTATTGATGTTCATAATTAATAAAATTATAGTAAAAAATAATAAAATACAAGATTATTTTTTTGTTTTAAGAGTGTTTTTATAAATATATTTATTTATAGTTATAGATATATTTTGTTTATTTATTGTGTCTTTCTATTTCAGCAATTGAATATAAAATTCAATATGCAATGTCATCTAGAAATTTTTCTTTCTCTTCTTCTGGTTTATTTTCATAATCATTATAATCTTCAAGGTTTTGACCTTTTTTTCCATTTTTGTGACTAATTATATTATTTAATTTTCTATAGTTTTCTTTTGATGTTTTTTTATCTATAATACTATTATTTTGTTCTAAGTATTTTCTTCTATCATTTTCTAAAAACCCCTTTAATCATCCTAATATTTTCTCTTTTTCAATAATAGAAGTATTTAAACAAAAATAGTTATTTAATTCTTCTTTTCAATTTTTGTTATCAATTTTATTTATTATTTCTTTAACATCATCTTCAATTTCTTTGGAAACAAGTTTGATTTTATTTTTTTCAAATTCATTAAGTTCGTAATTATTGCTTTTTAAAACTTCATTAATATAATTGATTATTTTTTCTCATTCTAAAATATTGTTTAAATACTCATTTTTTGTTTTTTTTCAATAAATAATTATGTTGTATATTAATTCAATAAAATCTAAATAAGTTTTACATTGATCTAAAAGTTGGCTTCCATCTAAAGTGTTTGTTACTTCAACAGAATATTTTTCTAAAATAATTTCTAGTGATATGGGTTTTTTTGAAAGTGGAGGATTAAAAATAAATCCATTCGGTATTGAATAAGATACCGACTGTAATTTTTTTAAATTAATATGATCTATAATTTCTTTTAATTTTTCATTTAAATTATTAGATTTAATTTCCTTAGTTGTGCTTGCATAATTTTGATTCTCTTGATTTATATATTTTATTTCTTTTTTTTCTGAAATAATTAGCATTTCTTCTTCTAGTTCTTTTGCCAGTTTATATTGTGGATTTAATTTAAACGCTTTGCTAAAACAATCTTTTGCCTCTTTATATTTTTCTAATTTAGTTAGAGTTATTCCTTTATTAAAATAACTATAACAATCATTAGGATTCAATTCAATTGCCTTATCGAAGCACTTAATTGCTTCCTCATATTTATTTAGTTGTCCAAGACATAGCCCTTTGTAATGATATACTATAATATTTTCTGCGTCTAATTCAATTACCTTGTTAAAACATCTTAATGCTTCTTCATATTTGCCTTTTTGTAATAAACAAGTTCCTTTGCCATGATAAGCATTGATACAGTTTTTGTCTAATTTAATTACTTCATCAAAACATTCAATTGCTTCATCATATTTAGTTATTTTTTCAAGAACTATGCCTTTATAATAATATGCATTAATATATTTTTTATCATTTCGAATAGTTTTTTCAAAACATTCAATCGCTTCTTTATTTTTACCAATTGTTTGAAAAATTATTCCCTTATTAAAAAGAGCGAGAACATAATTAGGGTTTATTTTAAGAGCACTGTTGAAACATTCCAATGCTTTTTCGTGCTTATCCATTTTTTCAAAAATTCCGCCTTTATAACAATAGGCATCTATATAATTGGGGTCTAATTTAATAACTTTATTAAAATTTTCTATTGCTCTTTCATATTCTTTTATTTGTTCTAAGGCGACTCCTTTATAATAATGTGCATCAATATAATTTGGTTCTAATTTTATTGCTTTTTCAAAACAATTAATTGCTTCATCTATTTGATTAATTTTATTTAAAACTATTCCTTTATTGCAAAGAAAATGAGCATTAGTAGGGTCCAATTTTATTGCTTTATTATAATATTTAATACCTTCAATATATTGCTCTTTTCTTACAAAAAAATTTCCTTTATTAAAAAGAGCTTCACTATAAATCGGATTTAATTCTATTGCTTTGTTAAAACATTGAAGTCCATCATTATAATGTTCTAATTTATTTAAGAGAACTCCTTTTGTATTATATAAAAAACTATTTTTGGAATTCAAATGTATTGCTTTATCAAAATTTATTAAAGCCTCATTATATTTTTCCATTTTTTCAAGAACATTACCTTTGGATTTATAATGTAAATAATTATTTGGCTGTAATTCTATTGCTTTATCAAAATTAATTAAAGCCTCATTATATTGTCTCATTTCTTTAAAAGTAATACCTTTATTGTTGTAGGCAAAAGCATTATTTGGTTCTAATTCAATTGCTTTATCAAAATTTATTAAAGCCTCATCATATTGTTCTCTTTTATTTGAAATAATTCCTTTATTACTATAAGCAAAAGCATTATATGGATCGATTTCAATAGCTTTATCAAAACATTTAATAGCCTCATCATATTTTTCTGTTTCAAAGTAAAGGGCTCCTTTATTGCTATAAGCAAAAGCATTATTTGGATTAATTTGAATTGCCTTATCAAAGCATTCTAAAGCTTCATTATATTTGTTTTGATTTTTGAAAACTATGCCTTTTCCGTTATAAACTTCATCAGAAAATTTATCTAATTTAATTGCTTTATTATAATACTGTATTGCTTTATTAAATTCTTTAAGTTCAGAAAAAATATTTCCTTTTAATCACAATGAAGAAGCATCATTTGGATCTATTTTTAATGCTATATCAACATATTTTAATGCTTCATCATATTTTTCTAATTCTATTAACATTAATCCTTTGTTGTAATATGATTCAATATAATTTGGATTAAGTTGAATTGCAATATTAAAATATTTATCTGCCTCTACATAATTGCCAATTTCACAATATATACTTCCTTTAAGATTTAAAGCATAAATATTATTTGAATCAAAATTAAATATTTTATTAACAGAATTTAAAGCTTTATTATATTTTTTTTGTTTTAGAAAAATAATTCCTTGATTAAAATGTGCTAACCAAAAATTTGGATTTGTATCAATTATTTCATCACATTTTTTAATTGCTTTATCATCATAATTTAATTCTGATAATTGAAGTGCACTAATAAATTTGGGTTCGATAGGTTTAGTAGGCGAATCTTGAAAACCTAAATCTAATCCTTTTAATCCTGGAAAAATACTAGTAGAATTTATTTTAATTTTATTAAGATAGTTTAATAAAAGATCCTTCATTGAAAAAGGAATCAAAACACTTTTAATTTTTCAATCTTTTTCTAATTGGTTGGAATTATCTACAATAAAATATGAATTTTGGGCTATCCCATTTTGTATTTTATTTGGACAATGATAAATTTTTTTGTCATATAAATTGCTAATTTTATAATTTTCTTTTCCTTCATTATTTCATTTAAAATAATAAATTCTAAAAAAATTGTCATTGTTATATTTTTTAGGATTTTCTGAAACAGCAAATCATATTGCATTTCAAAAATTTATAGTTAAATCAATTAGTATTGTTTGTGAACCATGATGTTGTAATTCTGCAAGTATAGTTAATGAATTTTGGATTTCTGATGAATTATCATTAATATAGTTTATTCTTTTATTTGTTATTTCTAATAAATTTCTTTCATTAATTTTATCTGTGATTTTTAATTCATTTTCTTCTCTAAATTTTCTTCTATATGAAGATTCAAATAATCATTTTGCACTAGACTGTCCTCTAAAAAGATAACAATTCTTTGTATTTTTTAAGATCCACTCAAATTTAATTAAATCTTCTAATGTTAATAATGTTTCTTCTGTATTAAATTCATCAATATTATTTTTCATAATTAATAAAATTATAATATTAAATTTCAAATATTAGCAAGTAATTAAAATTTTGAAAAATAGAAGTATTTCCATACTTCTATTTTTGTTTTCTTTTGCTAATTTTAATAATCATTTTCTTGTAGATCTATTAATATTAATGGTTATTTTTCTTATAAGTTAAATCACAATAATCTGATCATTTTTTCTTACTTACTTTTTATATAGTTATTATTTGATTGAATTAACTTTTACTATTTCTTTCTATTTCAGTAAGAGAATATAAAATTCAATGTCCAATATCATTTAAAATTTTATTTTTTTCATTATTAGTTTTATTGTAATATTCATTATAATGATTTTTATTTTCATTATTTTTACTATCATAATTTTTATGCCCAAATCAATTATTCAATTTTCTAAAATTATCCTTTGATGTCTTTTTATCTAAAATTTCATTTTCATTTTCCAAATAGTATCGTTTATTTTTCTCTAAATGCCCTTTAAATCATTCCAAAATTTTTTCTTTTTCAACAATATCTCTTGAAGAGAAAAATATACCTATTTGAGTTCTTCAATCATCATTATCAATATTATCAATTAATTCTGCTTCTGCTAATCTAAGCAATTTATATTTATTTTTTTCTATATTAATGAATTTATAGCCTGTTTTTTCAACTAATTTATTAATGTGATTTGTAATTCTTAATCATTTATTATTATCAAATTGACGAAAGTATATATTTTTATTTACTATTTGAAATAAATAGTGAATTACATTATATAATAATTCAACATAGTCTAAATTATATTCACAATGATCATATAAGTATTTCCCGTCTATAACTCCAATAACATCAATTGCATATTTATCTAGAACATCATCTAATGTTCTAATTTTTATATTAGAATAAGAAGACACTTGTGTTTCAAAAGTTTCTTCATCTCAGTCAATTCTTTCAAAAATTTCTTTAATTTCTTCATCTAAATCTTTGTTATAAAATTTTCCTTCTTCAAAAATACTCATTATTTAATTACCAATCCCTTCTTTTAAATTTTAAATAATATTTTTATTAATATATATTATATTATCAATTTTTTTAGAAATTTAATGTTTACTTTATTCTTCAAATAGTTATTTTCCTTATAAAATGGAAAAGTAGCAACCCTAAGGTTACTACTATATACATTATAACATTTTTAATAAGTAGAATATTTTTCTAAACTTTTTAAATTATATTTCAAAATTTGATATTTAGATTTTGTTATAGGCTCTTCTGTATTAATATAACCAATGCGATTACCTATTTCTATTTGTTTAAAGTTGTTCCCTCTTGAGCTCGTAATTTGATATAACACAACTTTTTTATATGTAGGGGTACTTCAACTTTTAATAAAAAAAGGACGAGTTTTTTCACTTTCATAATTTATCCCTAAATCCTTATCATTAAGATATATTATTTCACCAGTATATAATAAGTTCCTTTTTATTCATGTTTTGAATTGTTTTTTTAAAGAAGTAAAATATTTTTTATCTGTGTCTTTAATACAAACATTACATATTTTGCAGTTATTAGTTGTTTTTATTTCCATTAGAAAATCATATTTTTCAAATCAAACATAATAATCTCCGTTAGTTATTTCATTTATAATTGTTGGATTAATGCATACTGAAAATTTTTTGTTATTTACTGTTTTAAAATTATTTTTAATTTTGTTCATACTCATTTTGTAATTTAACAACAATTGATTTTGAAATTGCAAGTTGTAATTTATAAGGCGGCGAATGGCGTGAACTTAGTAATGGCATATATGGAGTAGTATCGGGCAATATTACTATTTTATTATCCATTATTTTTTCTCTACTTGTATTTGGCTCAAAATGAAAAATATTTGCTAATTCTGGAGGAAGCATTTCAATAGTATCATTTTTATTTAAAGAAGAGCAAATATTTATTATGCTCTTATTTTCATAATCTAGTTCTAATATTTTTTTAAGGTTTTCATCAACGTAGTTAATAACTATGTTTGCTTCATCTCATGTATCAACTACTTTTGGAAATATTTTAATATTTTTTTCACAATTATCAATACTATATTTTTTTGTAAATTCACTTTTTAAATCTATAAAATTTATATAATTTTGTTTAATTTTCTGAATTGTTTCTATAGCGCTTTCAAAATTATGAAAATATATTTTTGGGTATGATGTTTTGTCAATCTCTTGTTCCATTTTTAAACTCTTTTCTCTTATTAGTATTATTATCAATATTATTATAATTCTTATTTTGATAAGTTTCAAGAAAAAGAAATTATGTATATTTCATCAAGATTTCATTTACAAAAATAAGAGTTTTATCAGGTTTTAGATGTTTAAAGGTTCCATAATTTTCATGATAAATTGCAAGCCAAGCAAGAATTGTTCCCACTAAAGAAATAATGAAAATTAAATTAGTTAAAACTTGTGTATAAGAATGAGATTGAAAAAACATGGTAATAATTATTAAAGAAGAAATCAAAGCAAACATAAATCCTTCGATATAACCAAACATTTGGAAAAGTCCGCCCCCAAGTGCAAAAACAAAGGCAAAGGAATCACGAACAGGATATTGATCAAATTTTACAAGAAAACTAAGTCCATAAGCAAGTCCTACATATAAAATAAAAAGACCTAAAAAATGAGATAGTTTTAATCTTCGGGGAATTTTGTTTACCTTTCCTTTTGTTCCATTTTCACTTCATCTTCCAAACCGGACAATTAAAGGAAATCAGAGAAGAAAGGATTTAACAGCATTTACATACATGCCAAGCATAATATCATTTAAAAGAAAAAGGATCATTGCCGTTGTATTAAAATAGAAAAATTTTCTTTCTAATCTAATTGTATAAACACTTGCAAGAATGGAAATTGTGCCTGCAAGTGTTTGGACAATAATTAATCAAGTATAGGAATTTCCTCCTGGCCTAGTAGGAATAATTCCGCCAATTTTAAAACCAAAAAGTAAAATTATTTGAATTAGAAATAAAGTTAAGTAAAAAGCCAGATTAATTGGAATTGCCCATTTCCAAAAATAGAATTGTTTTACTTTACTTGATAAGAATTTTAATTTTGTTTCCATTTTGATAATTATATATTTATGAAAGGTATTAACAAATATTTCATCTTTTGTATGAATATAAATAAGCATTTAAGCAAAAATATTAGTTAGAAAAGTGGTCATAAATAAAAGAGAGTAAAATTAAGGTAATATAAACTTTGATGGTTAAAAAGAAAAAAGATCTACACACAAATCTAAAATTAATGCTCATGAGTGAACTGGTTGGTTCATTTTTACTTATTTTTGTTATTGCCGGTCCAAGTATTTTTGGAGTTTTTGAAAAAGAAACTTATGATAATCAATTTAGCAATGTGATGGATATAATTTTTCGTACCTTTCCCATGCGTGCTGTCTGATTTGCAACTGGAACATGACTAATTTTAATGTTGCTAAATAAAATTTCATGTAATTTAAATCCTGTAGTTACATTATTTTCACATACAGAATTTAATTTTTCTAAAAAAGAAACTAGTTTAAAGCTTATTGTCCAATTTAGTGGAACAATGCTTGGATTGCTAACTTGTTTGGGAATATTTCTCCTTTGCTTTAAAGAAGCACCTTTTACCATTGGTGCTGTTCAACCAGGACTTCATCAAAGTTATAAATCAACTGATGAAATTTTGGCTTTTGATCCCTTTAATCCCTTCCCCGTAGATAAATGATGATACTATAGTTTTCAAGTTATTTTTGAATATGTTACTACCCTTACTCTGCTTATCTTTTCTTATCTTGCAAGAAATAAAAACTGAAAAGGAAGTAAATCCTTAATTATTTGATTAGGATTAGTAGTTGCAATTACCCTTGGTTATCGGACTGGTAATACTGGAATTAACCCAGCAAAAACTTTTTGTACTGGAGTAGTTAGTGGAATTTATAATTTAAGTTCTAATAGTACTCCAATTAATCCTGGAGCAGTTAAAATCATGCCTTTTTTAATGACATCTGAAATTCTTGCAGCAATTACTATTATGAAATTTAGTAAATATAATAAGCAAAAAACAAAAATTATCTTATGTTAAAAAACAAAACAAAGATTTTTATTTCCTAATGATCATAAAATAATTTAATAAATACCTTAATCTTCTTTTTTATCTTCAATTAAATAAGTATTTTTTTGTTCAATTTTTTCGATGCGTTCAATATTTTGATCAATATTTTTTAGGTGTTTATCAAAAGCAATATTAATTTTTTTAACAGAATCTTCCGTAGCACGATAGAAGTTTTTAATATGAGTTACAACTTTAGTAATTTCTTCTTTATACTTTTCAGAATTTTTTAAGGTAGAAGCTAAATTATCTAAGGTAGAAATCATTAAAGTGTATTGGATAAAATTAGAAGGTGAAGTTACAATAATTTTGTATTTAGTTCCAAATTCAAAGAGTTCTTTTTTATATTGATCTGATAGGAACATAAAGACTTCATCAGTTGGAAGGACTAAAATTCCAAAATTACTCGTATTACTTTTATTAATGTATTTGGTAATTTTTTTAACCTCTGTTTCTATTTTTTTCAGGTATTTATCATCAATTATTCAAATGCTTTCGCCTTGTTCATTTTTTCCTTCATCAGGTTTGATTGATTTAGAATCAACAGGAATTCATTTAGTGCTTTCTTTATGATCTTTAATTGCAAATTCAACAAAGTCATGGGATGAACCAATGATTAAATCGGTAGTTCATAGTTCTGGGGTTGCCGCAAAAGTTTGTTCAAAAATATTTTCTAATGCTAATTCAGAAATTTTCCCTTGGCTTCCTGATTTTCTTTCAAAGATATTTAAAAGAGCAGTGGTTTTATGCATCATTATTTCAGTATGTTGGTCAATTTGATTTTGGAGTTTTCCCTTGCTTAAAACTAGTTCATCTTTATCATTATTTAAATTAGTTTCTTTAACTTCAAACTCTCTTAATAAATCTTTATTATCAGAAATCATTTGTCTTTCCACGTCTTTTAAAGCATCGTTTTCAGCTTTAAGCAGTTTAATTTCTTCATCATGGATTTCTTTTAATGCTTTTTCATTTATTAAATATTTATTTTCAATTTCTGCTTCACTTTTAATTTCAATTTGTTCAATTAAACTAGTAATATCATCAATAGATGCTCTTCAACTAAAAAGTCTTTTTCAAAAACTTAAGTGATTATATTTATCTTTAATTTTACTTAGAATATATTCTTTGCTATTTAGATTGCTATTTTCATTTTCCATTACTTTTTAACCTTATTAATATTATAAAAATTATATCTACTTTTAAAATTAATTAATTTAACTTACTACTTTTGCTTTTGTAAATTAGTTGCTTTTACTCGCTGTTTACTCATGGCAGTTAATTTATTTCTTAAATTATTAGAATATAATTATTTTAATTAGGAAACAAAGCAGGTTAAATAAAAAATGGAAATGTGACTAATTATCTTAACATTATTTACCATTATCTTGGTTCTATTTTCCTTTGTTAACACCTTTATATTTTTTTCAAAATCAGAAAACAAAGGGAACATTATTGTAGATACTTTACCAATTGATGAAAATAAAAAATATCTTCCTGAAGTTTTACCAACTACTATTTCTTTTTTCAAAAAAACTCCTCATTATTTCAAAAATCTTTTTAAAGAAAAGGATGCTAAAAAGAAATTAAATGCTTTGCCAACAGAAGTAGTTGAAGAAGAAAATTTACAAAATGACTTGCTGCTTTTAAAGGCATCTTTAAAAAAAGGAAATCTTGAAGAAACTAAATTAAGCACAATTAAAGGAATTGGCAAAAGAACAATTGCTTTTTTACATTTAAACAATATTGATACTCTTGGGGATCTTGTTAATTTAGCAGAAATTGATCAAAAAATAAGAGAAAATATTATTCTTGGGTTACCTGGTTTAAAGTCTGAAACTGAACAAGTTAAGCATGACAAGTTTTTATATTTTATCAAGCAAGCCCAAGAAATGGTTGATGTAATTTTAAATAAAGAAAAATAAGTTTTTAAATAATTTAATAATAACTTCCTTTGACCCTTATTTTAATATAATAGTATTATGAAAATAGTAGCAATTGCTAATCAAAAAGGTGGAGTTGGGAAAACAACTACAGCAATAAATTTATCAGCAGGGCTTGGAATCAAGGGTCTTAAAGTTTTACTTGTTGATCTTGATCCACAAGCTAACTCCACTTCTGGGCTGGGAATTGAAAAAGAAGTAATTAAACATGATATTTTTGATGTTTTAATTGCTGACGTTAAGTTTAAAGATGCAATTGTGAAAACAAAAACAAAAAATGTTGATATTGTTCCTAGTACTATTCAACTTGCTGGGGCAGAAATTTATCTTTCTTCTCCCAAAAATTCAAAACAAAAAATCTTTAATCATTTTTTTAAAGAAGTAAAAAATAATTATGACTATCTTATTATTGATTGTCCCCCTTCCCTTGGGCTTATTAATCGTAATGCTCTTTCTGCTGCTGATCAAGTTTTAATTCCTATTCAAGCAGAATATTATGCGCTTGAAGGGCTAACGCAACTGCTTTCAACAATTAAATTAGTTAAAAAAATGTATAACCCACAATTGCAAATTGGGGGAATATTTTTAACCATGTTTGATTACCGCATTATTTTAGGAAAAGAAGTTCGGGATGAAGTAATTAAGTTTTTTAAGGAAAAAGTTTTTGTAACTACAATTCCAAGAAATATCAAATTATCAGAAGCGCAAAGCACCGGTCAATCAATTTTTGATTATAAAAGCACTTCAAAAGGAGCAATTGCTTACATGGAACTTGTGGAAGAATTTTTAAAAGTAAACGGTGACTAAAAGCAAGTTTAAATTTTGAACTTTTTTATAACTAACTAAACTTGATAAAATATTATGTAAGTATAATAATTAGATTGTAGATGTCTATTATGATATTTGTTAAAACAAATAAACAATTAAGCGAAACTATTTAAAGTTATTTAAAAACCCAATATTGTTTCCAATTTATTCCTTTTATATTATTGGTTTTTTAAATAAGAACTCAACTTAAGAGTAAAAAAAAGTATTTTTATTAAAAAGAAAGAGATTAAAAGATGAAATATTATATTTTAACAACATCAAAATTTAATAATTATGCAAGTGTTTTAAATGATTTTTTAAAAGATGATCTTAACTGCAAAACAGAATTAATTGTTGAAAAAGACGATTTAGCTTATGTTAAAAAGGTTGTAGAAATTTCTAAAAAAATTGGGGCAGTTCATCGTGAAGGCCTTGTTTTAATTATGATTGATGAAACTGGCGGACTTGGATTTGTTGCTTCAGCAAAAGTAAAATATATGATTACAGCGCAATGTTCAGATGAACATTCAGCGCACATGACAAGAGAACATAACGGTGCAGTTGGACTTGCTTTAGGAGCAAACTTAACTGCCTTGCCACTTGCAAAAGAAATTGTTAAACGGTTTGCTGCAGAAAAATTTGCTGCTGGTCGGCACATGGTACGAATTGATATGTTAGATGATATGGCCTAAGGAGAGATGATGAGAATAGCTATTGGATGTGACCACATTGTCACAGATATTAAAGATAAAATAAGAGATTACTTAATTGCCGAAGGACATGATGTAATTGATGTTGGAACCTATGATTTTACAAGAACTCATTATCCAATTTTTGGGAAAAGAATTGGTGAAGAAGTGGTGAATAATCACTTTGATTTTGGAGTTGCAATTTGTGGAACTGGAGTTGGAGTTACCAACTCTGCTCAAAAAGTAAAAGGAGCAAGGGTTGCACTTGTTCGTGATTTAATGGGGGCAAAAGTTGCTCGTGAACAGTATGACGCCAACATTATTGGGTTTGGTGGACTTATTACTGGACTTGGAGTAATTAAAGAAGCAATTGATCTTTTTATTACTACACCATTTAATGGAGATCCAAAACTTGTTGCCTTTATTGATGGAATTATTCCTGATGATGCTAACAAAGGTGTTTATTTTGCAGAAGAATTAGAAAAATGAGCAAAAGGAGAATACCATGACTAATCGGGAAACTGAAAAGGAAATTTTACTTGCAGTAGATATTGGTGGGACATCAATTAAGTTGGCCTTTATTAATACACAAGGGTTAATGCTTGCTCAATGGAAAATTCCGACTAATTTAACTGATAAAGGAAGTAGCATTCCTGAAGATATTACACGGGAATTTAAAAATAAACTAGCAGAAAAAGAATTTGCTTCTTTTACTGTCATTGGAATGGGAATTGGTATTCCCGGGTTTGCTTCACTTGATGGAACAGTTAAGTTTTCTGGAAATATTGGTTGAAAAGATTATGATATTAAAAAAGATTTGCGGAAATGATGAGACATTCCCATTGCAGTTCTTAATGACTGTGATGCTGCTGCCCTTGGTGAAAAATTTATTGGCAAAGCAAGAGATGTTTTAAATTATGTTTTTCTTACTTTAGGAACAGGACTTGGAGCAGGAATTGTAATTAACGGTGAACTTTATGTAGGTAATGGTGGAACTGCCGGTGAAATTGGTCATATTCCTTTACAAGTTTTACATAAACAATTTCAATGCAAATGTGGACTTCCAGAATGTGCTGAACCAATTTTTTCAGCAACTGGACTTGTTAATTTATTTAAAAAACATCGTGATGAAAATCCTAAAATTGCAACAACTGTTAAAAAAGAAGATGGCTTTGCAATTTGACAAGGAGTTCGCTCTGGGGATGAAATTGCTATTAAAGCAGCAAGAGAATTTGCTGAATATGGAGGAAGAGTTCTTGCTTCTATTGCTATGTCCTTTAATCCAGAAACAATTATTCTTGGGGGTGGACTTGCCCATGATAATGATACTTTAATCGAATATTTAACTCCAGTTTATGAACGGTTTACCCATGATTTTATTCGGGAAACTACTAGATTTGAACTATGTAATGTTGGAAATGATGCTGGACTTTATGGAGCTGCTTATGCAGCCATGAAATTAACTCATAAAATTTTGCATTATTAAATTTCAATGCTTAAAAAAACATTAAATAAAAGGGATTGATCCCTTTTATTTTTTTGTATTTTTTATTTTATTATTCATAATTTACTTAAAAAATAAGGCAGTGTTATTTCACTTTTATATACTAATCTAGAAAAATGTCCACATTTTTTTTTTTTTTTATAATTGGAAAATAAGAAAGGAAATTATTATTAAAACTGAAATAAAAGATACAAAAAACCGAATAGATAGGGATAAGTTTATTGATTTTTCAAGATTTCTTAAACCTAAATCTTGGACTGCAGAAGATTTTGCCTTGTATTCATTGCTAATATTTATTATTGCTATTTTAATTGTCGCAGTAGTAAATATTGGATTATTTGGAGCAGGAAATTCTGTTACTAATCAAAACTTTTTTGGACATGCAGTTAATGGTAAAGCAGGAACTGTAGTAAGTGATGGTGAAGGTGGAGCAATGGCAACAACCAACAATGGTTGATATATTATGGCCTGAATTGTGCTGTTTGCTGCCTTAATTGCCTCAATTGGTCAATTTACTTCAAATATTTTTATGACTAAATTTAGTAAAAGATTTATTTGATTCAACCAAATTTCAATGGGAATTTGATTAGTAATTGATTGTTTATATGGAGTATGATGAATTGCCATTACCCAAATTGTGGGGTTAGTTTTAGCTCAAATCAGATTTTTCCAATGGGATAAAGCTGATCAAGATGAAAATGTTGACCCTTATGAAAGTTCATTAAACCTTAAATATATTCTTGGAACTTTTGGAGCATTAGTAGTGTTCTTTGTTGTAGGAATGTTATTAATTACTACTGTTGCTGGTAGTCATGAAATGACATTTTACTATTTTGAAAATGGTAAAGCAGTTGCAGAAGTAAGAGAAGTTGGGCCGTTATATGATGGTGCACCTTGATTTGATCTTACAGCTGGAGTTTTCCAAATTGGGGGACTTATTGTTGTAAATAAAAAATCTTGAATTGCTTGAGCAATGTGAGAAGTAGCTGAAATTGGAATGATTGTTTCATTTGGAAAAGCTGGAAATATGATTATGGTAGTACAAAACCTTTTACTTTTTGTTTCTAACTTAATTCCATTATCATACTGATTTATGCTAAATAGAAGAGCAGCAATTAGAGTAAAAAAAGGAATACCATATAAAGCTGCTTAATTGCACTTAATAAAAAAGAAAGAGACTAAGATGAAATATGATATTGTAACAACCACAAAATTCAATGATTATGCTGTGGAATTGAAAAAATATTTAGTAGATGAACTTAGTTGTGATGCTTCACTAATTGTGGTAAAAGATGATCTAGATTATGTTACTAAAGTTGTAGAAATTTCAAAACAAATTGCAAAAGATCATCGTAAAGGTCTTGCCTTAATTATGATTGATGAAACTGGAGCACTTGGGTTTGTTGCTTCTTCGAAAGTAAAATACATGATTACTGCTCAATGTTCTGATGAACATTCAGCCCATATGACAAGAGAACACAATGGTGCTGTGGGGATTGCACTTGGAGCAAATATTACTGCACTTCCTGAAGCAAAATTAATTCTAAAACGATTTGTTGAAGAGAAATTTGCTGCTGGTCGGCACATGGTAAGAATTGACATGTTAGATGATATGGCATAAGGAGGAAAAATGAGAATTGCTATTGGCTGTGACCATATTGTTACAGATATAAAAAATAAAATAAGAGATCAATTAATTGCAAAAGGACACGATGTTATTGATGTTGGAACCTATGATTTTACAAGAACTCATTATCCAATTTTTGGGAAAAGAGTTGCAGAAGAAGTGGTAAATAATCATTTTGACTTTGGAGTTGTAATTTGTGGAACTGGAGTGGGGATTACCTCTTCAACTCAAAAAATAAAAGGAGCAAGAGCAGTCCTTGTCCATGATTTAATAAGTGCAAAAGTTGCTCGTGAACAATATGATGCAAATATTATTGGTTTTGGAGGAAAAATTACTGGGCTTGGAATTATTGAAGAAGCAATCGATTTGTTTTTAAATACTGCTTTTATCGGTGATCCAAAATTAGTAGAATATCTTGATAATATTATTCCAAAAGATGCAAATAAAGGAATTTATTTTGCAAAAGAATTAGAGAAATGAGTAAAAGGAGAATACCATGACTAATCGTGATACTGAAAGCAAAATTTTGCTTGCTGCTGATATTGGAGGAACAGCAATTAAACTTGCAATTATTAATACGCAAGGATTAATGCTTGATCGTTGAAAAGTTCCTACTGATTTAAGAGGAAAAGGTAAAAACATTCCAGAAGATATTACTAAAGAGTTTAAAAAGAAACTGGAATTAAAAAAATATGCAGACTTTGAACCAATTGGAATGGGAATTGGCATTCCCGGATTTGCTGCCCTTGATGGAACTGTTAAGTTTTCAGGGAATATTGGTTGAAAAAACTATGATATTAAAAAAGATTTAAATAAATGATGAGATCTTCCAATTGCAGTTCATAATGATTGTGATGTTGCAGCTCTTGGAGAAAAATTTATTGGTAAAGCTAAAAATGTTGAAAATTATATCTTCCTCACTTTGGGAACAGGACTTGGAGCAGGAATTGTAATTAATGGGAATCTTTATCTTGGAAATGGTGGCACTGCTGGTGAATTTGGTCACATTCCTTTACAAGTAATGGGGAAACAATTCCAATGTACTTGTGGACTTCCAGAATGTGCTGAACCAGTTTTTTCAGCAACAGGACTTGTAAATTTATTTAAAAAATATCGTGATGAAAATCCAAATATAAAAACAAGTGTAAAAAATGCAGATGGATTTGAAATTTGAGAGGGAGTTAGATCTGGTGATGAAATTGCCATTATGGCAGCTAAGGAATTTGCTGAATATGGCGGAAGATTACTAGCTATTGTGGCAATGACCTTTAATCCAGAAACAATTCTTCTTGGGGGTGGACTTGCCCATGATAATGATACTTTAATTGAATATTTAACTCCAGTCTATGAACGATTTACCCATGATTTTATTAGAGAAACAACAAGAATTGAATTATGTAATGTTGGAAATGATTCTGGGTTATATGGTGCTGCTTATGCAGCAATGAAATTAACTCATGATTATATTCATTACTAGATATATTTTATTAAAAATTGATTATTAATTTAAAACAAAACATCTGTTCCTTTTTAATCTATGAGAATTTATTAATTATTTCTATCAAGTATATTACATTATTGTAGATTTATCAAAAATTAACATAAGACTTATTATAATTTATTTATTATTAATATTATTAATAATAAAATAAGAGGAAAACAATGAGAAATATTGAATCACAACTAGAAATAATTGTTTTGAATGTAGAAGATGCAATTCATGCCCAAAAGTATGGAGTAGATCGATTAGAACTTTTAAGTGGACTTGATCAAGGTGGACTAACCCCTCCTATTGCAGTAATTAAAGAGGTAACAGCTGCAGTAGCGATTCCTGTTTATGTAATGGTACGTAATTTAGATGAAACTTTTGTTTATGATAAAAAAGAATTTATAAAAATTTTAAAACAAATTGAAGTAATTAAAAAAACAAAAACAACAGGAATTGTTTTTGGAAGTTTAAATTCTGATGGGACAATTAATGAAGATCAACTTGCAACTGTTATTGCTTACAAAGGAAAACTAGAATTAACTTTTGGTCGAGCAATTGATTCAACCATAAATTATCAAGAGGCAATAGCTACTCTTAATAAATTTACGGAAATTGATTATGTTTTAAGTTCTGGTCATGAAGTTCATGCCATGGAAGGAAAAGATAATCTTACTTTTGCAGGAAATATGTTAAAAGAAAAAGTAATTGCTGGGGCAGGAGTTGGGCCAGCAAATTGTGTTGAGTTACTAAAAATGCCCTATATTAAAAAACTTCATGTGGGAACTTCAGTGCGAATAAATCATGATATATTTGATAAATTAGATATTGATGCAATTCAAACCATCAAAGCAGCTTTAAAAAATAAGCAATAAATAATGAAAAAAAAGAAGGATTTAAATCCTTCTTTTTTAGTTTAAATTACAATCAATTTTTATTATCAGCTTTTACCGCTTTAATTTTTTTGATAGCAATTTGTTTTGCATTTTCAATTCCAGGTTCATTGATTTTTCTTAAATCATAGGCTTGAGGATTTTTTCCCATATAGTCCATAATTCCATCAATGATTCCTTGTTTTAATTCTGAATCAAAGTTAGCTTTTCTAACTCCGCTTTCAACAGCAGCAGTAACTTGATCAAGGGGAACTCCTGTTCCTCCATGTAAAACAAGGGGCATTCCTGTTTTTTTAACAATTTCTCTAATTAATTCTTGGTTAATATGTGGTTTTGCAACATAAAAACCATGAGAAGTTCCGCAAGCAATTGCAAGCATATCAATATTTGTTTCTTTGACAAATTTGATTGCTTCATCAACTTTGGTATAAGGAGATTCGTCTTCTTTTTGATCGTCTTCTTTTCCCCCAATTTTTCCAAGTTCAGCTTCAATGGTAATTCTTGAATCTTTTTTCATGGCACATACCTTATTGGTAATAGCAATATTTTCTTCTAGTGATAAAGGTGATCCATCAATCATTAATGAAGTGTAGCCTAGTTCAATTGCTTTTTCATGATAAGATAATTTACGACCATGGTCTAAATGCAAGGCAATTGGAACACTAGCCTCTTTGGCAAGTGAAATTGCAATTGCAGCAAGTTGGGCTTGTCCACCATAATCAATCCCCCCTTGGGTAGTTTGCATAATAACTGGTGCATTCATTTCTTCTGCAGCACGAACAATCGCAATTGCTCCTTCAAGATTTACAAATCCGAAGGCCGGAATTGCATATTCTTCTGCTACTGCATGTTTAAGTAGTTCTTTTCCGTATACTAATGGCATTTTTTTCCTCTTTCAATAATATAAATAATTATATTATGTTTAGCTTAAATATTTTATTTTTTAGGGAAATTTGAATATAGCAAGGTGATTAATTACAATTTATTAAAAAATTAAGTATATACAAAATTAAATTGAATATATATCCCCTTGGAGATAAAAGAATAATTAATATTAGATAGTTAAATTAACCTTTTTTTATATTATTGATAGAGGAAAAGTATAAATAGATGTTTAGTAAAGCAAAAGTTATTGATCAGGGCTCTGCAAAACCAGATTATGGATTTTCTGGTGGTTTTCTTGTTGTTGTAAGGAACATTGGAAAATCATTAATTTATCCAATTGCTATTTTACCTTTTGCTGCCATCTTAATGCGGTTTGGAATTTTATTTGAACAAATTGGAACAGATACTAGTGGAGTACATGATACATTTATCTATTGATTTGGATTTATTATTCAAGTTCCTGGGACCACAATTTTTAATAATTTAGGATTAATTTTTGGAGTTGGAGTAGCTTTTGGATTTGCAAAAGATCATCGGGGAGAAGCAGCACTAGTAGGACTAGTTGCTTATCTTATTTTAATTGGACTTGTTGAAGCAGAAGATTCACTTCCTTATTTAATTTATCATAATGTCATGACTGTTGAAGGAGATAATGGACTCTATTATTCAAAATTACTTTACCTAGTTCCAATTGAAGGAACAAGTGAAGGAATTTGATTACTTGATCTTGGTGTTTTTGGAGGAATGGAAGCAGGATTAATTTCTGCTTACTGTTACAACCGGTATTCAAATGTTAAACTTCCTTCTGCTTTTAGTTTCTTTTCTGGTAGAAGATTTGTCCCCATTGTTGTTATTTCAGTGATGATTGTTGTGTCCTGCCTTACTGCAGTTATTTGACCATGATTTCAAGTTGCTTTAGTATTAATTGCCGTCCAAATTGTTAAAGTGCCTTGCCTCGGGGCAGGGCTTTATGCTTTTTTAAATAGATTGCTAGTTCCCTTTGGACTTCATCAAGTTTTAAATATTTTCTTCTTCTTTCAAATGCCAATTACCTTAAATGGAGATCAAATTATGGTTTATGATAGTCAAACTAATGAACTAGTTCCCCTACTTGGAGATATTAATGCTTACATGCAAGCAGGAAATATTTATTTAAATGGTCTGCAAGTTGGAGATTTAACTCTTGAGGGTGGAAGTGAACAAATATGAGCTGTGCTTGATGGTGCCCATGTGGGAGCCTTTCAAACTGGTTTTTTCCCAATTATTATGGGTGGAGTTCCGGGCATTGCAATTGCAATGTCACTTCGTGCTGAAGGACAATACCGTAAACAGGTAACAACCTTTATGATTTCTAGTGCTTTTATTGCCTTTTTCATTGGGGTAACTGAACCAATTGAATATTCCTTTATGTTTATTTCTCCAATTCTTTATTTCTCTTATGCCGTCTTATCTGGAATTGTGGCAGCAGCAACTGTTGCCACCGGAATTAGTTTTGGATTTGGATTCTTCTCTGGTTTTATTGATTTAATGGCTTCAATTCCTACCGCTAATAATTTATATGGAGTCCAACATCCAGATGCTTTTGGAGGACTTCCAATAATTATTATGTTGGGGATGATTATTGCTGCTTTCTTAGCTTATTTCCTTTTAGGGTGAATTTTTATTAAAGCATTTGATATTGCTTCACCAGGAAGAAAAGGAAATATGTCTGGAATAGTTTCAGATGAAGACCAGAAAAAAAGCAAAAAGAAAGTTCCTGATCCAATTAAAAAGGGTGAAATAAACAATTTAAAAACTAAAAAAGTAGATGTTAATCAAAATAAAAATGAGTTAGATAAACAAGGATCTAAAAGCAAAACTTACAATGCACTCCAAAAAGAAATTTGGCGGGAATTTGTAAGTAAGTTTTGCAACTAAGTAGTAATAATTGAACTAAAAAAAATATAATATAAATGAGGAGTAACTTATGAGAAATACCAAACCGCAATTAGAAATAATCGTTTTAAATGTAGAAGATGCAATTGCAGCAGAAAAATATCATGTTGACCGGCTGGAACTTGTAAAAGAACTTGATAAAGGTGGATTAACACCAGATTTTGAAATTATTAGAAATGTAAGTAATGCAGTAGACATCCCGGTCTATGTTATGCTTAGAAATTTATGAGATTCATATGTTTATGATGAAAAGGAATTTAGAAAAATTCTCCACCAATTAGAAATGATTAAATTAACCAAGGCTAAAGGAATTATCTTTGGGAGTCTTAACCGTGATGGAACAATTAATGAAGAACAACTTAAAACTATTATTGATCAAAAAGGTAGTTTAGAATTAACCTTTCATCGGGCAATTGACTCTACAATTGATTATAAACAAGGAATTGAAACTCTTGCTAGATATAAAGAGATTGATTATGTTTTAACTTCTGGACATGCTGAAAGAGCAATGGACGGGATGTTTAACCTCTCTATGGCTTCAAGAATTTTAACTGATAAAATTATGATTGGTTCCGGAGTTACACCTAAAAATTGTAATGAATTTTTACAAATTTATAATATCAAAAAATTACATATTGGAAACGCTGTTAGAATCAACCGTAATATTGTAAATAGATTAGATGAAGAAGCAATTAGAGCTTTAAAAGAAGCAGTTGATTCAAAAAGATAAATTTATGATAGTTAATTTGAATTTAAGAAAGAAGGAATAATGAATAGTATTATGATCGGAACTAAAGTTGATTTGGTGGATGAAATTGCAAATCAATTTAAAAAACAAATAAAAAGCAAGCCCAGTTCAGCTCTATGTTTACCAACAGGAAATTCACCAATTGAAATTTATAAAAAACTAATTGAATTTTATAAAAAAGATAATCTTTCCTTTAAAGGAATTGAAACATACAATCTAGATGAATATTTAGGAATTGATCCTTGAACAAATCCACTTTCTTTTAGAAAATTTATGGATACTTATTTATTTGATCATATTGATATTAAAAAAACTAATACTCATTTTCCAAAATCAATAAGATCATATAATGATTTATTAGATGATGTTGAACAATTTGATCTTGCCATGATTGGGGTTGGAGTTAACGGCCATATTGCTTTTAACGAACCAGGAAGTGAATTTGGCAGAACGCAGGAAGTAGAACTTAGTTCATCAACAATTAAAGTAAACTTTCTTGAAAAGGGAATTGATGATGATTATCCTGACAAAGCAATTACAATGGGATTATTTGATATTTATGAAAAATCAAATAAAATAATTTTAATTGCCTGAGGAGAATCTAAAAGAGCAGCATTAATTAAATTTAAAGAAGCAAAAGCAAGTGGAATAAAAGATCCATCTTGGCCAATTACTTATTTTATTGATCATCCAAATTTTAAAATTTATACTGACATTAAAATTTAATTTAAAAGAAGAAAAGGGGATTTAAACCCTCCTTTTTTTCTTTAAACAAAATTTTATTATTAGTCTTTGTTGCATTAATTATTAGTATATACAAAGATAAAATTAAGTATATAAAAACAGTGCATTTTTTTTCAACAGCTATTATTTGTTTTATTATAAGGGTATAGGAATAAAAAGGAGAAGTATGGAAGATACTAAATTTATTAGTTATTCAGCTGGAAAAGCAAAACAAAAAAATTGAATTATTAAAGAAAATGAATTTAATATTTTTAATCAACAAAAATTTGAACCAATTATGACCTTGGGAAATGGCTATATTGGATCAAGAGCAATCCATGAGGAAAAATATACCGAAAGACATCCTGGACTTTACATTGCAGGAACTTTTAATACAGTAGAGGGACCTGAGGTTTCAGAGTTACCTAACTGTGTAAATCCATGGGATTTTACAATCACAATTGATGGTGATGAATTTAATTTAACTCAAGGGAAAATTCTTTCTTATGAAAGAACTTTTAATTTACGTTATGGGGAGCAAATTAGAAAAGTAAAATGAGTTTCACCAAGTAACCATGAAATTGAAATTACTACTAGAAAATTTGTTTCAATGAGTAATTTACATTTAATGGCACAAAAAATTACTGTTAAAACTGTTGATGACATTAGTATTACTATTCTTGCTGGACTTGATGGTCAAGAAACAAATTCAGGTGCACAGCATTTTGAAGATACTGATGCAACTTATTTTGATAATATTATTGAATATGTTTTTACAACAACCAAATCAAAAATTGATTTTGTTTGAAATAAAGTAGTTAATTTTTATTTTGATGGTAAAAAAGAAAAACAATTTTCAAGATTAAGTTCAGTTTATGGGTATGATCGTCGTCAATTAAAACAATATTTTCAATTTGATCTTAAAGCAAATAAAGAAGTAACAGTTGAACTCTTTACTAGAGTTGATACTACAAGAGATATTGAATATTTTGAAGATGAAATTTCAGTAAAAGATTTAAGAACTAAAGCTCATCAACAAATGCTTGCAAGAATTTTAAAAACTTATGATCAAGAATTAGAAGCTTCAATTGATATTTGAAACAATTGATGAGCAGTAAATGAAATTAAAATTGAGACTAAAGAAGATTTTGATATTCTTGCAGTTAGATTTCACCAATATCATATTCGTAGATTTACTCCAATGCATGATTGGAGAACAAATATTGAAGCCAAAGGATTTAGTGGTGAAGAATATAAAGGACATACTTTTTGAGATACCGAAATCTTTATTTGACCATACTTTTTATATACTGATCCTCAAGAAGCAAGAAAACTATTAAAACATCGTTTCTTTGTTAAAAATTCTGCAAGAATTAAAGCAAAAGCAAATGGTTATGAAGGACTTTGATGACCATGAGAAACAACTTGACCAGATCAAGGAGAAACCTGTCCAACTTGAGGAGCAGTTGATCGTAAAGAAGGTAAAAGAATTAAAGTTTGGCCAGCTTACAATCAACTACATATCTGTTCAGATATCACTTGGGCAATTTGACAATATTATTCAACAACAAATGATTATAGTTATATGAAAGATTATGGATTTGAACTTTTCTTTGAAACAGCAAGATTTTGAACAAGCCGTCTAGAATGAAAAGAAAAACATAATAGATATGAAGTTACCCTTGTAACTGGACCTGATGAATATAAAGAAAATATTGATAATAATGCCTTTACAAACTATATGTTATGGTTCAATATTGATAAATCTATTTCCTATATAAAAACTTTAAGAGCAGAAGATAAAGAATTATTTGCTAAATTAAATGGAAAATTGAATCTTGATGATTTAGAAAAAAAACTTGAAAATATAGTTGATAAAATTTATCTTCCAAAACCTAATAAAGAGGGAATTATCCCAGAAAATGATACTTTCCTTCAACTTCCTGAATTAGATATGAAATTTTATAAAAGCCATCCAGGAAAAATATGAAATGATTATACTTTCCCCGAAATTAATGGATATCAGGTTTTAAAACAAGCTGATATTATTACTCTATTTTATACACTTGGCCATTTATTTGATGCGGAAACAATTGAAAAAAATTGACGTTTTTATGAAAGCAGATGTTTACATGATTCTAGTTTATCTTTAAGCATGCATACAATTACTGCTAATTATGCAAAAGATAAATCTTTTGCCTATGATTTCTTTAAAAAAGCTTCAAGTTTAGATCTTAATTCAGATATGGAATCATCATTAAACGGGATTCATTCTGCTTCAATTGGAGGAACATTGCAATCAATTATTTCAGGATTTGGTGGATTAAAAAATGCAAATGGTAATTACATTTTTACTCCAAATTTACCAAAATCATGAGATAAATTAGAATTTAATGTTTATCTTCTAGGACAAAAAATCTTAATTACACTAACAAAAGATGCTTATAAATTAGAAAAAATTGATCAAGAAAATGAATTAGAAATTCCTCTAATTTATAATAATGAAACTTTCATTTTGAAAGATAAAATTACAATCAAACATTAATAATTAAAATTAAAATTTGATTAATATACAATGGAAAGGAAAAAATAATGGAAAAAAACTATGGTAAAGTCTCAAAACAAAGTCTTGAAGTAAAAAGTACTTCGAAAAAAATTTCAATGTGAGCACTTTGTATGATGTCTATCCTAATGATTTATTCATTTAGTAATATTGTTTACAATTATGTCGGTCTTGGATGATCTGCAGCACCTGCTTTTATTGTTGCAATATCTATATATTTAATCCCTTTTGCCCTTGTAATTGCGGAGTTTGCTTCGCTTAAAAAAGCAAAGGGATCAAAATCAGGACTTATGAAGTGAGTTGAAATTGGAATTGGAAGAAAAATTGCCTTTTTAACTGCTTTCATGTTTTGATTTGCAAACTTAACTTACTTTATGGGAGCACTTCCTGGATTTGCAGTAAGTTTTGGATTTGCAATTCAAGGAAAGGATGTTACGGAGACAAGTATTTTTAATATTATGGTTCCAATTTTTGGGGTCTTTATGTTTTTTATAATTACTTATTTATCAACAAAAAGTACTAGATCAATGTCAAAAATAACTACAGTTGGAGGAACTTTAATTCTTGGAATTACTTTATTCTTTTTCTTGGTTGCAATTATTGCTTATATATTAATGCTTGCCCCTGGAGGAGCTGGTGGTTATGGTGAGGCTCTTAATGAACCAGGTTTTTTTGTTCAACCTAATTCTGGTAGTGATTCACTAGCAGATCAAATAGTTTATGTTGATCAAGGAGTTTGAATTCCTTCCTTTAATAAATATATAGTTCCAAATGAATTTCAACAGATTTTTAAACCATTTATAAATAGTGATCTTACAACTGATACATGATATAGCTTAAGTGAATATTCTTTCAAAGGATATACATTTGATGGAGTGATGCGTTTCAAAATTTCTGGTGAAGAAGGAAGTTATGTTTTTTGATTAGATCATACTTATATTTCACCACAGGCTCCTGCTGTTGTTCCAGATGATGTAACAAAAAACCTTTTTGGTAGTGCTGGTGGTTTTAATTATGTTTGATTTACAATTTTTGTTTGAGTGCTAATGGCTGCTGATGGAGCTCAAGGACTTGGGGTCTATGTTGATGATGTTAAAGGAGGACAAAGAACTTTTGTTAAAGGTTTAATTATTTCTGTAATGCTTATTGGAAGTTTATATATCTTTGGAACTTTTCTTCTTTCAGTTTTTCCAGGAGATTCTCTATCTAACTCTAATTATTTAACCCTTAGTTTAATGTTTTATTATATTTTTGGACATCTTGGTCTTGCAAAAGAAACATCATTTATGATTACTAATATTTGTTTGGGATGATTATTCTTTACAACTGGAATTGGGGCAGTATTAATGTGAACAGCAGCTCCAGTTAGAACAATGTTTTCAGAAACTGATACTGGAGTTTTTGGTTCCTACATTACTAAAAAGAATCAACATGGAGTTCCCTACCGAGGAGCATGATTACAATTCTTTTTAGTGGTTCCTTTATTTACAATTCCCTTTGTTGGTTTACAAGGAATTAATCAATTTATTGATATGATAAAAACTGCAGGTGGATCACTTGGAATGATTCCTCCAATTATGATTTTTGTTGCTTACTTTAATTTGCGATTAAAACACGATGATGAGGAAAGAACTTTTAGAGTTGGTTCAAGAGGATTTGGACTATTTATGGGTGCTTTCATTTTAATTGTTTATTCATGAGTATTTTTAATGGCTTTCTTCCCATATGATCCAAATCAATCGAATTGATATATTGGAACAGTCTTAAATGTTTGCGCCCTTCTTTTTGTTTTTGTTCCAGTCCTCTTTTGATATCTCTCTTATGAGATAAAACAAAGAAATATTAGAATTGCAATCAGAAATAACTTAGACCCTGCTTTAATCCAAATTCATTATTCAAAAAATAAATATCTTTTTGCAAGTAAAGAAACAAAAATTAGAAAACAATTAGATCTCAATATTCATTTATTACAAAAAAAATATGATGATCTTTATAATCAAGTAATTTCTTTAGATCTTGATGACAAAGCTAAAAAAATTAAATTAGCTACATTAGATAAAGAATATAAAAAAGAATATAAAGCATTGATGGTAGTTTTCAAAGAAGAGCAAAAAGAAATAAGACTTATTTGAAAAGCAAAAGGAAAACTCGAGTTTGAAAAATTAGTTCCATTTATTGAACATTATAAAGCTAATATTAAAGAAATTAAGCAAGCAAATAAAATAGCATTTCAAGCAAAAAAACAAGCTGCTATTTTAACTTATAATGATTTAGATTCAGAAACTAAAAAAACAATGAAAATTGAATATAAAAAGCTACTTAAAGAATTAAAAGAAAAACATCAAGCAGAAATTGAAGTAATTATTGCAAAAACGGATGCAAAAATTGCTAAAATGGAAGCTGAATTTGTAGATAAAACTGCTTCTATTGATTCAAAAGATACAATTTTAGAATTTAAAGCCCAAAAAGACACAGATATTGCTCTTGCAAAATTCTATCTTACACATGAGAAAAAAAGTATTAGAGAAGTTCAACATAATGAAATTTTAAAACTTAAAGCAAAATATTTAGGTGAAAAATATCTTGTAATTCTTGAAAAACAAGAAGCATTAAAAGTGGCAATTTCAAATTCTGAAAAACTATTTATTGATAACTTCTATATTAAAGAAAACACAATTTATAATGCAGGAGAATATAAACCATCACCAACAGCAAAAAACTTTGCTGCAGTTAGACAATTTTCAATGTTTAACCCTAAAAAAATTACCGATGAGGTAATTCTTGACGGTGATAACTTGGTTGTAAAATACATTGAAACAGATAAAGTAGTAACAGATATTTATAAAGTTCAAGATATTAATTTATATCTTGATCAAGATGAAAGAACAATTCATCCAATTTCTGAAGCTCAACAAAAAAATCTTATGTTAATTAGTTTAGTAAATAATGATAAATTTTTAACATTGCATGAAGAATTTTTTGTAGAAAATTACAAAGATTTAATGAAAGGCTTTAAACAAATTAAAGAATTAAACTAAGAGGAATTATAAAATGAAATCAGAGAATAAAAACTTCATTTTTGATATTGATGGTGTAATCACCTCAACAGATGAATTACATTATAACGCTTGAAAAGCAACTGCCAAATTGGTAGGAATCAATCTTAAAAGAAAAGATAATGCACAATTACGAGGTGTTGCTAGAACACAATCATTAGAATTTATATTAAAAAGTTATCATAAAGAAAACGAGGTTTCAGCACAAAAATTTAAAGAACTTTTAATTTACAAAAATAAATTATATGTTGATTCATTGAAACAACTTTCAGAAAAAGACATTTATAATGGGGTAAAAGAAGTTTTAGAAAAAATCCACCAATTAGGTTATAAAATTTCTTTAGGATCTGCTTCCCTGAATGCTCCTTTAATTTTAAAACAAATTGGTCTTGATAAATATTTTGATTATAAAGTTGATGTTTCATCAGTAAAAACTGCCAAAGGAACTGGAGAACTTTTTGCTCTAGTTGCAAAAGATGCAAATTCAAAGAATGAGGATTGTTATGTAATAGAAGATGCTCAAGCTGGAATTGATGGAGCAAATGTTTTGGGAATGCACACAATTTGTTATTTAACAGAGGAAAATTTAACAAATTGTGAATATACTATTAAAAATCATCAACAACTTTTAAAACTTTTAAATACTTTATAAGGAAAACCTTATAGATTTAATAATATATATAATAAAAACTATATTTTTGCAAAGATCTAAGTATATCAGCAATTGCTTTAGTTAAATTTTTCAACAAATATGAAGATTTTAGATAATAAAAATAATTTAATTACAAAAAAAGATTTATTAGCATTATTTATCTAAATAGTAGATTTGCATAAATTAATTAATGAAATTGAAAGGAGATAAAATGGAAAAAAATTATGGTAAAGTTTCAAAACAAAATATTGTAAGTGGTACTACTTCTAAAAAAATTACAATATGAGCCTTCATGTTGATGGCAATGTTGATGATTTTTTCATTTGCAAATATTGTTTATGATTATGTTGGCCTTGGATGATCTACCGCACCCGCTTTTGTGGCAGCAATACTTATTTACTTTATCCCATTTACTCTAGTAATTGCAGAGTTTGCTTCACTTAAAAAAGCAAAGGGATCAAAATCAGGACTTATGCGATGAATTACAATTGGAGCAGGAAGAAAAATTGCTTTTCTTACTGTATTTATGTTTTGATTTGCCAATTTAACCTTTTTTATTGCAGTCCTCCCTGGATATGCAGTAGGAATGGGTTTTGCATTTACTGGAAGAGATATAACAGAAACAGATGCACTAAACATTTTGGCTCCTGTTGTTGGAACTTTAATGTTTTGTCTTATTACTTTTTTATCAACAAGAAGTATTAGACAATGATCAAAAGTTACAACAGTGGGAGGAGCATTATCATTAAGTGTTACCTGTTGTTTCTTTGCAGTAGCAACCATTGCATATATTTTAATGCTTTCTAATGGAAGCGGAAGTTATGGAAGTGTTGAGGAACCAGGTTTTGTTGTTACTGCTAATGGACCAGTATGATTTAGTGCAGAAGAAGGTGGCGGAGTGTGAGCTCCCTCATGAAGTAATTACAATTTAAGTTTACTAATTAGTAATGAAAATTCCACAACTTTTGGAGATGCATTAACAGAACAAATAAATTATTTAGGAAACAATGGTATTCCAGAAAATTTTGAACTTGATAAATGATTTTCACTAAGCACTATACTAGATAACCAGGGAATACAACTTTTTAATGATTCAGTAATGCGGTTTAAAATTACTGATGAGGGTGGAGATATATATTTATGACTTGATCATATTTATGTAACTTCCGAAGCACCTGGAGTTGTAAATAAAAAAATGGAACCAAACTTTTTTGGTTCAGCAGGTGGATTTGGTTATGTATGATTTACTATCTTTATTTGGGTAATTATGGCCTGTGATGGTGCGCAAGCTCTTGGGGTTTATGTTGATGATATTAAGGGCGGACAAAGAACTTTTATTAAAGGTTTGATCTCCATAATTATGGTTATTGGAACTATGTATGTATTTGGGACTATTTTGGCCTCAGTCTTTCCAGGAAATTCGCTTTCAAATGCAGACTATGTAACTTTAGGATTAATGTTTTATTATGTAATGGGGAACGTTTTTGGTTTAAGCAAGGAAACTTCCTTTATGATTAGTAACTGTTATTTAGGAATTCTTTATACAATAACTGGTTGTGCAGGACTTATTCTTTGATCATCTGCTCCAGTAAGAGCACTATTTACTGACACTGATACTGGAGTTTTAGGATCTTATATTACTAAAAAAAATAAAAATGGAGTTCCCTACCGAGGAGCATGATTACAATTCTTTGTGGTTGTGCCATTAATGGTAATTCCTTTTGTTGGACTTAATGGAATTAATCAGTTCCTAGATATGATTAAAACAGCAGGTGGATCACTTGGAATGCTTCCTCCAATTATGATTTTTATGGCTTATATTAATTTGCGATTAAAACATGACGAGGAAGAGCGCACCTTTAGGGTGGGTTCAAGGGCATTTGGTCTTTTTATGGGAACATTTGTGCTGATGGTTTATATGATGGTATTCCTTATTGCCTTTTTCCCTTATGATCCAACGCCAAATAGTAATTGGTGGGTCGGAACAGCACTAAATGTTGTGGCAATTGTCTTTGTCTTTATTCCAGTATTATTTTGATATTTATTTTTTGAAATTAAACAAAGAAATATTAGAATTGCAATCAGAAATAACTTAGACCCTGCTTTAATTCAAATTCATTATTCTAAAAATAAATATCTTTTTGCTGGCAAAGAAGAAAAAATTAGAAAACAATTACAACTTGATATTCATACACTTCAAAAAAAATATAATGTTCTTTATGAAGAAACATTACTTTTAGATCTTGATTTAAAAGTAAAAAAATCAAAACTACATGATTTAGATAAAAAATATAAAAAAGAATATAAAGAAATAATGAATGCTTTCAAACTTCAACAAAAAGATATTCATGTTCATTGAAAAGAACAAGGACAACTTGAATTTGAAAAATTAGTTCCCTTTATTGAATATTATAAAAATAACATTAAACAAATAAAAAGAGAAACTAAACTAGCTCATAAAGAACAACTTAAAGTTGCTATTGATAACTTTAAACAATTAGATCCTAAAGTAAAAAAAGCAAAGCAAATTGAATATAAAGAATCATTAAAAATTTTAAAAGAAAAACAACTTGCTAAAATGAATGAATTAGTTGCAAAAAAATATGAATTAATTGGTAGTTTTGAAGAAAAATTTGTACAACAAATTGCACAAATTAATTCAAAAGATACGATTTTAGAATTTAGAGCAGCAAGAGATGCTAATATTGCTTTAGAGAAATTTCATTTATCACATGAAAAAATTATTCTTAGAGAAAAACAAAAAGAGGAAATCTTAAAATTAAAATCTCAATATTTAGGTGAAAAATATTTAATAAAATTACAAATAAGAAAAGAAATTTTAAAAGCAATTAAAAATAGTGAAAAAAGATTTATTGATAATTTCTATATTACTGAATATACAAATTATGGGGTAAATAATTATAAACCCTCAACTAAAGCAAAATCTTATTCAGCAATTAGACAATGTTCTATATTTAACCCAAAAACAATTAGTGATAAAATAATTGTTGATGGTAATAGATTAGTTGTTCAATATCTTTTAAATGGTGAAATAATAACAGATGTTTACCGAATTAAAGATGTTAATTTATATCTTGATTTAAAAGAAAAAGTAATACATCCAGTTGATAGAGCTGATCCAAAAAATCTAATGTTAGTTCAATTAGTAAATAATGATAAATTTATAACTTTACATGATGAATTTTTTGTTGAAAATTACAAAGATTTAAGTAAAGTATTAAAAGCAGCAAAAGCAGCAAATTAAGAATCTATAAAATGAATTAATATACTTTATTAAAATATTTTCTTAAAAGAACAGTTATTTACTTTTGCTGAATGTTAAAAAGATACAAATTTTATGTATAAATGTTGTTATGTGGCAGAAGATGCTTAAGCAAAAATTTAATGTATAAATGTTTTAAGAATTTATGCAATTTATTATTTAATATAAAAATCTTATAAATTATGAATATACTATAAAATAATTAATGACTTTTAGAACTTTTAAATAATTTATAAGTAAAACTTTATAATATAAATATGAAAAATAAAACAAAAATTAAAGCAGTTATTTTTGATTTTGATGGAATTATTGTAAATACACAAGCATATCATTGAGTGGCTTGAAGAAAAACCTTAAGTAAATATGGAGTTATCCTTGATGAAACAGACAATTTAATTACAAGAGGGTTAGACCGTCGTGAAGTTTTGCTTGGACTTTTAGAATTACATCAATTAAATTGAACAGAAATTAAAATTGAAAAGGTTTTATATGATAAAAATGAGTTTTATAAATTTCTTATTTCAGATATAAATAAAGTTGAACTTTTACCAGAAACATTTATTTTCATTAAATGATTAAAGAAAAATGGTTATAAAACTGCAATTGCAACTTTATCAAAAAATTCTCTTGCAATTATTAAAAAATTAGATATCGAACAATATTTTGATGTTATAGTAGATCCGGAAACAATAGACAAAACAAAACCAGATCCAGAGGTATTCTTTAAAGCAACAAAACTTTTGGGATTAAATCCCTGAGAATGTGTGGGAATTGAAGATTCTCAAATTGGAATTAACGCAATTAATGCAGCCTTCATGGCTTCATTGGCAATTGATTATAATAATAATATTATCGGGGCAACTTGAGCCATTACTTCTACAAAAGAATTATCATCGCAATTGTTTTTAAATTTTATAAAAATTTTTTAAATAAAAAGGCTGTAAAAAGAAAGGTTAAATATGAATAAAAAAGAGTTAGCAACAGAAATTATTGCTATTTCAAATTTAAACGGAACATCTGGTTTTGAACATAATGTACGAAATTATTTGTATGAAATTTATAAAAAATTTCCTAATTTAGAAATTGAACAAGATAATCTTGGATCATTATTAATTTTAAAACCAGGATTAGTTGGGGAAAAAGCAAAAACAATTTCATTTATGTCTCATATGGATGAAGTTGGATTCATCCTTACAAGAATTGATGAAAATGGATTTGGATACTTTAGTCCCATTGGTGGTTGATGAGGCCATGTTCTTTTAGGACAAAAAGTTAAAATAATTACTACTGAAAACAAAGAAATCCCGGCAGTAATTGCTGCTAATCCAAAAAATGAAGAAAGTAGTGCAAAAGGTAAAGTTTTAGAACTAGATGAATTATTTCTTGACTTTGGAGCAAGAAATAAAGCAGAAGTTTTATCTTGAGGAGCAGGAATTGGAAATCAAATAGTCCCTTATCAAAAAACTAACTATGTTTCAAATGACGGAAATAGAATTATTGGAAAAGCATTAGATGATAGAGTTTCATTAATAGCCTGTTTAGAAATTTTAAAAGCACTTACAAAAATTGAACATCAACATAATGTTTTAATTGTTGCAAGTGTTCAAGAAGAAGTTGGACTTAGAGGGGCAAGAACTTCAACATATAAACATACCCCAGATATAGGAATTGCAATTGATGTTACCTTTTCAAACGATACTCCTGATGTAACAAAAGATGATATTCGCTTAGGAAATGGGATTTCACTTTTACTTCGGGACCGTCGAAGTGTTGCTAATCCAAGACTTTTTAATTATGTAAGAAATTTAGCAAATATCAATAAAATTCCTTATTCAATTGATGCCTTTCGTGGGGGAACAGATACAGGAAATATTCAAATTGTAAAAGAAGGAGTTCCAGCAATGTCCATTGCAATCCCATTAAGATATATGCATTCTCATAATTCAATTATTGATTTAAAAGATGTTGAAGCTACAATTGCTCTTGGAGTTAAAATTGTTACTGAATTAGATAATAAAAATATTGCGGAGATAAAAACAAGTTATGAAAAATAGTATTAAAGTAAACTTAGAAATTCTTTCAAATTTACATGGAGTTTCTGGATTTGAAAAATCAATCGGAAATTATTTAATTAAACAATTTAAACAATTAGATCAATTTGAAATTGAAAATGATCAATTAGGATCAATTGCTTTTATTAAAAAAGCAAAAGATAGTAAAAATGTTCCAACTGTTTCTTTTAGTGCTCATATGGATGAAGTGGGATTTCTTGTTTCAAAAATTACAAAGGATGGTTTTATTTTCTTTACTCCATTAGGTGGACTTTCTACTCATGTTTTGCTTGGGCAAAGATTTGTAATTACAACTAATGAAGGAAAAGAATTTGTTGCAGTTTCTGGGTCAAAAGCTCCTCATATTTTAACTGATGAAGAATTAGAAAAACTAATTCCAATGGATAAATTATATTTAGATGTTGGAGTTGATTCTAGAAAAAAAATAGAAGAAATGGAAATTATTGAAGGCAATCAAATTACCCCCTTTCAAGAAGAATTACTTTTTGTTGAAGGGAATGATCGGGTAATTGGAAAAGCCCTTGATGATCGTGCTGGTCTTGCTGCTTTGATTGAAATTGGAAAAGCAATAAATGAAAAAGATTTAGATTGTAATCTTATCTTAGTTGCAACAGTACAAGAAGAAATTGGATTGCGGGGAGCATTAACCAGTGCTTATAAATGAACCCCTGATGTTGGGTTTGCAATTGATGTAACTTATGCAGAAGATACCCCAAGATATGCAAGAAAAGCTGTTGAGCTTGGAAGTGGAGTTTCATTTTCAATGGTTGATGACGCAACTGTTACTTCTCCTAAACTATTTGCTTTAATGCAAAAAATTGCAGTTAAAAATCAAATCAATTTTACTTATGATCAATCAATTACTGGAGGAACAGATGCAGGAACAATTCAACTTGCTCGTGATGGAGTTAGAGTAATGAGTCTTTCAATTCCAAGCCGCTATATGCATACTCATAATACAATAATTGATCTTAATGATATAAAAGCGGTTTCAACTCTAGCAATTAAATTCATTTCAGAATTTAATCAAAAAGAATTAAATAAACTTTAATTTTTAAATTATAATAATCTAAAAATAGACTTGAAAAAGTTTATTTTTTTAGTTAGAACATTTATATACAACTTCAAAATTAGGTATATATAAACAATATTAAAAAAAGCTATTTATTCTAAATGTAATATTATATTAATATAATTCTTATAATATTAGCAAAATAGAGGAGATGAAATTTATGAATAAATATGAAAATCCTGAGTTAGTACATGAAAATAGGCTAGCTGCAAGAGCATATTTTTTTGAATATAAAAATATTCAAAATGCAAAAACATTTAATCGATTAAAATCACTTAATTTTATTGATCTCACCGGAGAATGAAATTTCAAATTATTTGATAGTCCAAAATATATTCTTCCAGAATATCACTTAGCATTACAAAAAGATTTAGATAAAATTAATGTACCTTCACTTTGGCAATATGAAGGTTTTGGCAAATTACAATATACAGATGAAGGTTTTCCTTTTTCAATTAATTTACCATTTATGCCAACTAAAGATCCTAGTGCCTTATATCAAAGAACTTTTGATTATGACAAATCTTCAAATTCACAAAAAATTATTAGATTTGATGGAGTTGAAAGTTATTTTGAAGTTTATTTAAATGGAAAATATATTGGGATGAGTAAAGGAAGTCGTCTTCCTGCTGAATTTGATATTACAAATGAATTAGTAGATGGCAAAAATTTACTTTCAATTTTAGTAATTCAATTTAGTGATGGAACATATGTTGAAGATCAAGACATGTGGTGGGCAGCCGGGATTTTTAGAGATGTTTATATTTTAGAAAAAAATACTGCTTTTAAAAACATTAATATTAGAACTACAAAAGAAAATAATGAAGGTATTATTGAATTAAGTTTTTTTGGTAAAAAAGATATTGAGGCAGAAGTTAAAGTTTTTGATCAAAATAGTAAATTAGTTTCTACAAAAAAAATAGAAAATAATCAAGCTAAAATAGTTCTTGAAAATGCTCATTTTTGAAATCCAGAAAATCCTTATTTATATGAAATTTTTGTTTGTGATTTAACTACAGGTAATGTTATTCCTTTTAGAAGGGGAATTGTAAAAATATCAGTTGATAATGGGTTAATGCATTTAAATGATCAATATTTTATGATGCATGGAGTAAACCGTCATGATGATCATCATAAAAAAGGAAGAGCAGTTTCAGTTGAAAATATTATAAAAGATCTTGAATTGATGAAAGAACATAATATTAATGCAATTAGAACTTCACATTATCCAAATGATCCTCGGTTTTATGAACTTTGTGATCAATATGGATTTTTACTTGTTGCAGAAACTGATTTAGAAACTCATGGATTTGTTTATACTGATGATTTTGATCAAGTTCCAAAAAATCCAATTTTTAAAAATACTTTTTTAGATCGAGTAACAAGAATGATTGAAGCTTATCGAAACTTTTCTTGTCCATTAATGTGATCTATGGGAAATGAATCAGGTTGAGGAGAAAATTTTGTAGATATGATTGCCTTAGCTAAAAAACTTGATCCTGATCGTTTAATTCATTATGAAGAAGATCGTCTAGGAAATGTTGTTGATGTTGTTTCTACAATGTATTCAAGACTACAACAAATGGATCTGCTTGGAAGATATCCAAATCCAAAACCAAGAATTATTTGTGAATATGGCCATGCAATGGGGAATGGTCCTGGCGGATTACAAGATTACCAAGATGTTTTTGATAAATATCCTTGCATTCAAGGCCATTTTGTTTGAGAATGAAGAGACCATGGTGTTTATAAAAATATTGATGGAAAAGATACATTCCTTTATGGTGGGGATTTTGGAGATTATCCAAATAACAATAATTTTTGTATGGATGGTTTGATTTTTTCTGACCAAAAACCAACCAATGGGTTATTAGAATATAAATATGTAATTAATCCAATAAAAGTGAAATATGAAAATAACAAATTAACCATAAATTCTAAATATTGATTTGAAAAACATGATGTTGAAATAAAAATTAGCATTATAAATAAAACTAAAGAATTATTTAGTGATACTAAATCTATAATTCTTGCACCTGCTGAAACTAAAGAAATAAATCTTGAGTTTGAAGATTTTGTTGCAGGCGATAATTTAATTAATGTCTATGTTTTTGAAAAAGAACATGAACTTGGAGGCTATCAATTTAAAGTTATTAATGAAGCTGAAAAATATGTTCCTTTAAATATTAAAAAAGAAATAGGAATTACAAAAGAAATACTTCTTACAACAGTAAAATCTGGAGACAATAAATTTATTTTTAACAATGTTACCGGTGATGTAAAATGTTTTGGAGCAAAAGGGCAAGAAATTATTGCTCAAGGTCCTAATTTAAATATTTGGAAAGCAACAATTGATAATCATACTCAAGAAAGAGATGCCTTTTGACAACCAAAATATATTGAACTTTCCGAAACTATGTGTCGGGGAGTTGAACTTAAAGGAAATAAAGTTATTCTTCATAAAGAACTAGCTCCACCAGTTTATGATTTTGGGTTTAAATATGATCAAACTTATACATTTGAAAAAAATGGATTAGTAAAAGTAGATTTTAATGTTAAAACATATGGTGATTTTGATGAAGCTCTTCCTAAATTAGGAACAGAATTGAAATTAGAAAATATTTATCAAAATGTGGAATATTATGGAATGGGTCCTTTAGAAAATTATCGTGATTCAAAAGCTCCTGCATTTTTAGGATTTTATCAAAATACAATAGATGGATTATTTAATAATTATTCATATCCACAAGATAATGGAAATCATCAAGAAACAAGATGAATTTCTTTGGGTGATAATAATCAAGAAATTCTTTTTGTAGGAAATAACTTTAATTTTTCAACTTGAAATTATTCAAAAGAAATGATTGAAGATGCAAAACATATTCATGAATTAAAAAAAGATAAAGTTATTACTTTAAATATAGATTATGAAGTTATGGGTCTTGGATCAAATAGTTGGGGAGCAGAAGTACAAGAACCATTTAGACCTAAATTTAAAGATTTTAAATTTAGTTATGGATTCTATATTATGGATAAAAAACTAACTCCAGCAGAAAAATTTGGAATGTGAGGTTATTATGATCAAAGTAAATAAAGATATTTTTATGATGAAACAATTCTATAGTGTTAAGTCTATTAATCGGGTAAGAAGTATTTTAGATAACATTGATGTTGTTGATGCAAATGTTGCCCAAGTAGAAGGGGATACTGTAGTTTATATTAAAAATGCTAATAATATAATTACTGGTGATTTTATTGGGAAAAGAATTTATTTACAGATATTATATGTAAAAGAGGGAACAATAACTGTTGAATATAATAAGAAAAATGAACTAACAAAATTAAGTTGTTATAACATGGTAAGAGATGAAATAACATATGGTGGAAAAGGTAAAGAAGTTATAATTAACGAAAATGAAATTGCTATTTTTGAATTAGATGAAGCATTAGAAATTAAACAAATTGAAAGTTCTAAATACTTTTATATTGTTGCTTCAAAATATGGGGGAATTAAATAATTATTTCCTTTCTAAAATAGTTTTAAAGGAAAGAAAAACATGGAACCCGCAAGAATTGCAACTATTGTTTTTTTGGTACTTTTATTTGCTTTGGCAGGTCTACTAGTTTATCTAGGAGTAAAAAAAGATCGCCGGGAAAAAAATACTGAAAAAACAGAAAAGCTTGGAGACATAGCCAATCAAGAAGCTGCACAAAAATGACTAATTAATGAATATTATGATTTATTTGAACAAACTTTTTTAGAGATTAAAAAATGTCATAATAAAACCTCATCAACTAAAATGACCGAAATTAATAAGAAAGCATTAGATAAAATTCTAATTTTAGAAGGACAAGAAGATTTTAAAATAGTACAAAAATATAAAAATTCTAAAATTGATTTTGATTTTATTACAAAGCTTAAAAAATATAATGCAAGTTCTTGAAAATCAAAATTTCCAAAAGAAATTGATAAATTTATTAAATTACAAAAGGAAAATAATTAAAACTAAATAATTCATATAGATATAAGGAGAAAAAGACATGTCAGAATATAAACATGGGAATGCTTCAAAAACATCCCAGAATAAATCAAAAAAAATGCTTAGTACATGAGCACTAGTTTTGATGACTTGCGGGCTCGCAAGTTCATTTAAAAATTTAGTTTCAGACTATATTGCTCTTGGTTGATCAGAATCACCTGCATTTTTAATTGCCGTAATTATTTACATGTTGCCTTTTACTTTCATTGTAATTGAATTTGTTTCATTAAGAAAAGTACAAGGTAATAGATCAGGACTTATGAAATGAGTAGAAGTAGGAGGTGGAAGAAAATTAGCTTTTTTAACAGCCTTTATGTTTTGATTTGCAAACTTAACATATTTTTTAGGAGCATTGCCAGATTATGTAAATGATTTAGGGTTTGCAGTAACAGGAAAAGATGTAACAAAGGAGGACTGGTTTGTCATGGCACTACCATGGATTTGCGTTGGCCTCTTTGTTCTTTGTACTTGACTTTCTACTAGAGGAAATAGAAGTATTGCCTACTTTGTAACCATTGGCGGAGGAATGATGGTTGTAATAATTATCATTTTCTTCCTTGCTTCTGCTGGAGTGTGATTAGGAAATGTTTCGGGTGCTCTAAATGGGTATGGAAAGGTTTCGGAACCAGGATTTTATATTTCTAATAATAATGTAATTTATTTAGATAATGGGGTATGAATTCCTAGTGAAAGTGTGGTTTCATTTGATACTGCAGAAGAATATTGTAAGTTTATTAACAATGCAGGAAATATCCTTGTACAAGAAAATGGATTTACATTGGATACAGAAGCTCAAACATTTACCTTTGTAAATGGACTTGGAGATGAAACTTCAGTTGGATATACACTTGATGAAGACCCTACTGATGGAATTTGAACTGCAACTGCTTCAATGACTTATACATCACCAGAATCTCCCTTTATTATTAGTGATCAAATTATGCATAATCCAGAAGTAGATGGAAAAGGGATTATTTTTGGAACAATTGGAAGTATGCATTATCTATGATTTGCAACTTTTGTTTGAGTACTGATGGCCTGCGATGGAATTCAAGGGCTTGGAGTCTTTGCTGATGACGTTAAAGGGGGAAGAAAACAATTCTCAAGAGCACTTTGTTATGGAGCATTAATTAATGGAACAACCGCTGTTTTTGGAATGTTTGTAATTTCAGTTTTTCCTGGAGATACACTTGCTAACTCAACACCATTTACAATTGGATTAATGTTTTATACAATATTCGGAAATATGGGTGTTGATAAATTACTTGTTTTTAGAATATCAACAATACTAATGGGATGAACACTATTTATTTCAGGAGTTGGAGGCTTACTGATTTGAACAGCAGCTCCAGTTAGAACCCTCTTTACTGATACAGATAATGGAATTTTTGGTTCATATTTAACTAAAAAAAATGAATATGGAGTTCCCTATCGAGGAGCATGACTACAATTCTTTATTGTTATTCCACTACTAGTTATTCCTTATATGTTTACGGGTGGAATAAATGAATTTATTTGAATGATTAAAACAGCAGGTGGATCACTTGGAATGATTCCTCCAATGATGATCTTCTATGCATACTTTAATCTACGACTAAAACATGACAAAGAAGAAAGAACCTTTAGAATGGGTTCAAGAGGATTTGGACTATTTGCTGGTGGAGGATTATTATGTGTTTACATGTGAATCTTCTGGATGGCTTACTTCCCCTTTGATCCAACAAATGATGTTTGATGAATGGGATCAGTGCTAAATACCTGTGCTCTGGTCTTTATATTACTACCGGTAATAATTTATTATGTCTGATATGAAAAGAAACAAAGAGATGTAAAAATTGCTATTGATAATAAATTTAATCCTGAATTAATCTTAATGCATTATTCAAATGATAAATACCTTTTTGCAAGAAAAGAAGTAGCCTTAAGAGCAAAATTTGGTAAAAGAGTAAAAGCACTTAAACAAGAATATAATCTTCTTTATGATGAAGTTCCGCAAGATAGTTTAAGTGATAAAGAATTTAAATCAAGACTTAAAATAATCGATAAAAATTATAAAGCAGATTATAAATCTCTTCATACTGAATTTAACTTAACACAAAAAGATAATAAAATGATTTGAAAAGAAAAAGGATTGAAAGAATATGAAAATATCAATCCATTTATAGAATTATATAAATCAGATTATAGAATCAAAAAAGCACAAATAAAAGCTAAATATGAAATTTTAATTGATAATGAAATTGCTTTAGAAAATAAAGTGAGTGGAAATCTTAAAAAAACAAATAAACAAGCTTGAAAAGTAGAAAATGAAGCTTTAAAAGAAGCTCATATACTTAAACTCGAAACATTGAAAAATGGACAAAAATCAAGAAAAGTTGCTTGAAAAGATGAATATAAAATTAAAATGGAAGATACTCCAAATCGTGATATTAGATTTGATGTAAGGGGACAAAGAGATACCCTTATTGGGTTAGATAACTTAAATACAATTAATGATAGATATGTAATTAATGATGCTTATAAAAAAGAATTAGTAGAATTAAAAGCAAAACATTTAGGAAATAGTTATCTTCTTAAAGATGAACAAAAAAGAGAAATTATAAAAGCAAAAGAAACTTCTTATAAAAGAAAAATTGAAGATTTCAAATTTATTCAATTTACACAAATTGTTCATCATAATTATGTTGCTAGTGCAAGTGCAATTAAATTTGATGCAATTAGATCATTTGCTTCAATTAAAAAACCAACTAATGTTACAGATAAAATTTATTTTGATAAAGATAAACTAATAACTGTTACTAAAGAAATTGATCATTTTGTAACAACATCAATAAATATTAATGATATAGAAATTTTTATTGATGAAAAAATGGAACAAATTGAACTACTTTCAAATGGTGAAGTTCAAATATTAACAAAAATAATTATTGTAAATTATGATCAATATTTAACTTTAAATGAAGCATGATATATTCATAATTTAAAAGATTTCTTTGCTAAATACAATGAAGCTAAACATCTTGCTAAACCATTAAGCTGAGCAAAAACAATGGAAGTAAGAGAAGCATAATTTAAATATAAATTATATAAATAAATAAAAACAAACTTAGTAGTTAGCCATGAAATTAACTTACTAAGTTTGTTTTTTCTTTTGATAATATACTGAATAAAACAAATTAGTAATTATATATACAACAATAAAATTTACCACATACAAACATCATTAAAAACCAACTAAGTTATTTAAAATATTAATATTATTAGTATATGTAAAATAAAAAAAATAATTAAGGAGAAAAGAAATGTCCGAATATAAACATGGAAATGCAGCAAGGACTTCTAAAAACCAATCTAAAAAAAAGATTAGTATGTGAGCCATCGTTTTGATGTCTTGTGGTTTTGTGGGCGCATTTAAGGGTTTGGTAGAAAACTATATTGCTTTAGGTTATTCAGAAACACCAGCCTTTATACTTGCTGTTTTTCTTTATCTACTTCCTTTTACATTTATCGTAATTGAATTTGTTTCACTACGTAAATGTGAAGGTAATCGATCAGGATTAATGAAATGAGTTGAAGTGGGTGGGGGAAGAAAACTTGCCTTCCTTACAGCTTTTATGTTCTGATTTGCAAATCTTACATTCTTTCTGGGTGCTTTACCCGGGTATATAAATGATTTAGGATTTGCTCTATCAGGAAAAGATGTAACAAAAGAAACATGGTTCGTGGCGGCCCTTCCGTGGCTTTGTGTGCTACTATTTCTATTTTGTACATATTTATCTACTAAGGGAACAAAAATGATTGCATATTTTGTTACTGTTGGTGGACTTATGATGTTGGGAATTATATTTGTATTCTTCTTCTCAGCGATAGGAGTATATGCGGCCAATGGGGCCACTGGTGGCTCCTATGGGTATGGAGGCATATCCGAGGGGGGATTCTATGTAAATGTTAATGCAGAAGGTGGCCCAACCATTGTTGCATTAGATACAGGAGTATGAATTCCTAGTGAAAGTATTCTTACATTTGATAATCAAGTAGATTATGATGCTTTTGGAAAAAATGCAAGTTTAGTATTAGATTCAAATGATGATTTATTTACTGGTTATAAAATGGATGAAGGTGTTGGACAATTTACAGTTGAAAGTCGTAATGGAGTGCAAACTACATTAGATATTACTGCTGATAAAACAAGTTTACAATATACTTGTTCAATGACTTATACATCAACAGAATCACCTTTTGTTTTAAATCCAAAATTAATGGATGAAGGAGATAAAAAAGGAATTCTATTTGGATCAGTTGGAAGTATGAAATACCTATGGTTTGCAACACTAGTTTGAGTACTTATGTCTTGTGATGGCGTGCAAGGACTTGGAGTATTTGCAGATGATGTTAAAGGTGGAAGAAAACAATTCTCAAGAGGATTATTAATTGGAGCATTAATGTGTGGAACAATTTATATCTTTGGAATGTTCTTAATTTCAGTTTTTCCTGGAGATACACTTGCTAATTCAACACCATTTACAATTGGACTAATGTTCTATTATGTATTTGGGAACATGGGTATTAGTAAAAACTTAGTGTTTAGGGTTTCAACAGTAATAGTTGGTTGAACTCTACTTATTTCAGGAGTTGGAGGATTATTAATTTGAACTGCTGCCCCTGTTAGAACATTGTTTACAGATACAGATAATGGAATTTTTGGTTCTTATATTACTAAAAAGAATGAAAATGGTATTCCTTACCGTGGGGCTTGACTACAATTCTTTGTGGTTATTCCATTATTAGTTATTCCATATATGTTTGCAGGTGGAATAAATGAATTTATTTGAATGATTAAAACCGCAGGGGGATCACTTGGAATGATTCCACCAATGTTAATCTTCTATGCTTACTTTAATTTGCGGCTAAAACATGATACAGAAGAAAGAAGTTTTAGAATGGGTTCAAGGGGAACAGGACTTGCAATTGGGGGGACATTATTTTGTGTTTACATATGAATCTTTTGAATGGCCTTCTTCCCATATAATCCAGATAATAGTGCATGATGAATTGGATCAATGTTAAATGTAACAGCACTGGTATTCGTGTTCTTTCCGGTAATGATTTATTATGTCTGGTATGAGAAAAAACAAAGAGATACCAAGATTGCGATTGACAATGGATATAATCCTGAATTAATCTTAATGCATTATTCAAATGATAATAAACTATTTGCAAGAAAAGAAATAGATATAAGAAGAAAATTCCTTAGAGCAACAAGAGCACTTAAAAAAGATTATGATGTTCTTTATGATGAGGTGCCTAAAGACAGTTTAAGTGATAAAGAATTTAAAAAAAGATTAAAAGAAATTGATAAAAAATATAAAGTAGATTACAAAACTCTACATGATGAATTTAAATTAAATCAAAAAGAAAATAAACTTGTTTGAAAAGAAAAAGGACTAAAAGAATATGAAAAAATTAGTCCATTTGTAAATCTATATAAAACAGATTATAAAACTAAAAAAGCACAATTAAAAGCTGACTATAAAGTTTTAATTGATGATGCAAAAAGTTTAGAAAAAAATTCTGGCATGAAAGTAAGAGCGAGAAATAAATCTACTTGAAAAGAAGCATATGCTAACTTTAAAGAGGATTATAAACTTGAACTAATTGCACTTAAAGCAGGACAAAAAGAAAGAAAAATTGCAACAAAAGAAGAATATAAAATTATTCTTGAAAACACTCCAAATAAAGATAATAGATTTGATTTAAGAGGAAAAAGAGATGCAATTATTGCTTTAGATAACTTAGAAACAATTTCAAAAAAATATAAAATGAATGATGCTTTTAAAGCAGAAGTAGTAACATTAAAAGCAAAACATTTAGGAAAAAGTTATCAATTAAAATTTGATGAAAAATTAGCAATTAAAAAAGCAAAAGTAACTTCATATAAAAGAAAAATTGAAGGCTTTACGTTTGTTCCATTTACAACAGTTGAAACAATTGAAAATAAAGATTATACACCAAGCTCAAAAGCATTTAAATTTGATGCAATAAGAACTTTTGCCTCAATTAGAAAACCATCAAATATTACTGATGAAATATATTTTGACAATGAAAAACTTGTTACAGTTACAAGAGAGTTAGATCACTTTGTAGTAACAACAATAAATATTAACGATATTGAAATCTATGTTGATGAAAGTGCAGATAAAATCAAACTTCAATCAACAGGTAAAACACAAGAAATGACTAGAATCAATATTATAAATTATGACCAATATCTAGCCTTAAAAGAAGGATGATATATTCATAATGTCAAAGATTTCTTTGCAAAATATAATGCTTTAAAAGAAAAAGCAAAAACTCTAGAATGAAAAACTACAATGGTAGTAAGAGAAGACTAATTCATGTAACTTATAGATAATTAAAAGTATTTATAAATAAAATATATTAATTAAGAAACAGAATTAACATAATTTTTAGAAGAACTAAAACTTTGGAAGATCATGTTGATCTGTTTTTTATTTTAAATTATTATTTTAAACTTATAAAAAGATTTAATTAGCTTATAAACAACTTGCCTCATAAAATTTAAATGATTTATCAATTGTTTATAATTTGTGTAGTGGTAGAAACAAAGTTAACTATTATTTCTGATGGAATTAGAAAAGCATACAATTCGAAATGAGCCATCTTCATTAATATTTTATTTTTTCTTGTTATTTTTATTTTGCAATCCTTATTAGGATATTTTATGGTAATTGCTGCGCCAACCAATCATAAAAATGGAGTTAGCTTCTGATGATTAATAATTATTGAAACATTTGCTGCAATTTCTGCAATCATTGCAAATATTTTAACAATTAGGGTAAATAAAAATTTCTTTTATTTTAACACCATTGCTTTAATGCTTTGAATGATTAATTCATTTATGTTGGGGTTATATGTTGATAATATAAAAATGATTTTACTTTATCTTCCTATTATTATTCGTTTTAGTAGATGAAGAACAGGAGAACATCATAAGGTTACCCCGAGAAGAATACATCCGCTTTATGTACTTCCCCTTTTAGTTTCTTTAACTTTAGTTTCTTTAGTTTTTGGATTTTTTGTCTTTGCTAACTTTGATGCCTTTCCTATGCTTGATTCATTTAGTTTAATTTTTGGAGTTGCTCAAGCAATTTTGGTGGCCTATGGAATTATTGAGGGTCTAGCAGTTGTTTGACTTGTTACAGTTTGTTTACTTTGAGTTAATTTTGCCAGTGGAAATTATATTGGATTTATTGTTGCTTCAATTTTCTTTGTTAATATGAATGCCAATATTATGGCTTGACTTTCACTTTATCACCGTGAACATGGAACATTTAAGTATCGATCATCAAATGAAATTTCTCCGCTTTTAAATGATGTTTTGAACAAATACATTTAGTCTCTATATAATTAATCAGTATGGAAACAAAATTAAAATTTTTATCTGCAAAAGTAAAACAATTTTACTTTTGGAAATGAGCAATTCCAATTAACTTAATGGTTTATATCATTCTTTTTGTTATTCAAGTTACTTTAATTTTTGGTTTTGGCATGTGAGGAATTGCCCCCATAAGACCAAATGAGGAACATGTTCCTTGATTGCTTATTGTACAAACGGCAGCAGCTCTAGTTTCAATTACTGCAACCATTTATACAATTCGTTTAAAAAGAAGATATTTTTATTTTAATACCATGTCCATGATCCTTTTTCTTTTTAATAATATAATGCAAGGACTATTTGTAAATGGAATTAAAATCTTCCTTTTATGATTTCCCCTTATTGTTCGTTATGTGCGTTGAAGTGACAAATCAGATAAAGGAAAAATAAATCGAATTCCTAGAAGATTAAAACTCCAATATTTTGTGGGGATTGCTATTTTTTACCTTGGATTATCTGCGGGATTTGGTTTTTTAATTGCTAATGTTTTTGAAAAAGAATCTAAGCCCTTTTTAGATTGTGCTGCTTTTGTTTTTAGTTTAGGTGGAGCCTTTTTAGAAATGTATGGAATTATTGAAGGATTTGTCTTTTCACTTGTTGGGGCAATTCTAATTTTAGTAATGTGAATTCAATTGCACTCTTATACAATGATTGTGACCCAAACTGTGTGAATTATTTCACTAGTAGGAACAATCCTTTCTTGGCTTGCAATTTACTATGAAAATTATGGAACATTCAAACATGTCAAACCAGGTAAAGATCTTATTTTAATTAATCAATTATTAATTAAACACTAATTAATAATTGAACTAAAATAAATTCTTATCTTATTTTATTAAAATCACTTAGGTGATTTTTTAATTAACTATTTTTGAAAAGTATAATTATATAATGGAAAGTAATCTAAAGTTTTTATCTGAAAAAATTAAGAAATTTTACTTTTGAAAATGAGCAATTCCAATAAATTTGCTTTTTTATTTAGTGATTTTTATTGTTCAAATAATTTTACTTTGTGGATTTAAGTTTTACGGAATTATTCCAACTAATGAAAATGGGAAAATGTTTGCTTGATTAATTATTATTCAAACACTCGCCGGAACAATTTCTATAGCAGCAACAATTTATACAATTAGACTAGAAAGAAAATTTTTCTATTTTAATACTATCTCAATGGTGCTTTTTGTATTCAATAATATTATGCTAGGAATTTATGTAAATGCCTTTAAAGCCTTTCTTTTATGATTTCCCTTAATTATTCGTTATGGGAGATGAAGTGAAAGAAAGGGACAAGGATTAGCAAATAAAATTCCAAGAAGACTAAAAATTAGATATTTTTTTGGATTACTTGTTTTATATTTAGGATTATCTTATGGACTTAGTTTACTTGTTCAATTTGATCATTTTCCTATACTTGATTCTGTTGCCTTTGTTTTTGCTCTTGGCGGAGCAGGATTACAAATGTTTGGATATATTGAGGGATTTATGATTGCTATGGTTGCTTCTACAATGACTCTTACAATGTTTTTTAAAACTCAATCTTATACTGCAGCTATAAGTTCATCTATTTTCTTTATTTCACTAATTGGAACAATTCTTGCTTGACTTGCAATTTATCATGAAACATACGGAACCTTTAAATATGTAAAAGGTGATAAAACTCTTGTACTAGTAAACAAAATTTTTCTTAAATATAATAAAAAATAAGTTCTAGTTTGATAATTTATAAATAAAATATATAAATTATCTAATATATAATTTAATTAATAAATAAAAGTAATTATGGTAACAAATAAAAAAACTCAAACTAAAAAAGAAACAAGTACAACAAAAAAAGTTGCTCCTAAAAAAGAAACTAAAAAAACTTTAGGACGAGGACTTGATCTTCTTTATAGTGGTAATTTACTTGCAACAATTGATGAAATAAATAATGCAACAACAACCGAACTAAAAGCAAAAGGAATTGTTGTTTCTGATTTAAAAATTGAACTTCTAGAATCAAATCCTTATCAACCTCGACAAGTCTTTGATGAAGACCAACTTGAAGAACTAGCAACTTCAATAAGAGAAAATGGAGTTTTTTCTCCAATTATTGTAAAAGCAACAGAAGGCAATAAATATTATATTGTAGCTGGTGAAAGAAGAGTACGTGCTTCTTTACTTGCCGGTAAAAATTCTATTCCTGCTATTATTTCTGATTTAGATAATCAAGCAATGCAAACCATTACCCTTATTGAAAATATGCAAAGGGAAGACCTTAACCCTATTGAAGAAGCTTATGCAATTGATCATTTAATGGAATTGCAAAAATTAACACAAGATCAAGTTTCAAAAGTAATTGGAAAATCAAGATCTTACGTTGCTAATTCTGTGCGAATTCTAAATGCAAATCAAAAATTGATTAATGCAGTTTTAACTGGGGAAATTTCTTATGGTCATGCTCGTCCACTAATTGGACTTGGGAAAAACTATACTAATAAAATGATTATTAAAATAAACAATGATACTTTATCAGTTCGTGAAGTGGAAAATTTTGTCCGGGTTTATAAACTCAGACTTGCAAGAGCAAATAAAAAGGCAGTTAAACAAGTAAAAAATGAAGATCTAGTTTATGTTGAAGATTTAATAAGAGCAAAATTAAAAACTAAAGTTGAATTAACTAAAAATAGAATCATTATTAAATATCGAGGGAAAGACCAATTAAATCGGATTTTAGAAAGACTTGATGCTCTTGAAAAATAATTAAATAATTTTACTAATGATATAATAATAAAAATAAATCAAACTTAATTTATTATCATGAAAATGCTCAAACAGAAGGACTTTGATCTTGGACACAGCAAGATTAAAGATCTTTTTTTTACAATTTGGATTCCAACCTTAATTTCAGTCGTAATTACTGGAACTTTTGTTGTCTTTGATGGTATTTTTGTCACCCATGGTTTTCATTCGGGAGATATTTTTGGAGAAATTGGTTGACATTGGGATACAAGTGCAGGTAGTTATGGTGCCAATGGAGCAACGGCAATTGGTTATGCTATTCCTTATACTTTAATTTTAGTTTCTGCTGGAATTATGGTTGGTGGAGCAATTAGTTATAACCTTTCTAAAGCTAGAGCAGCAAATGATAAAATTCGTGAACAACAAATTATGGATTCTTTTTTACCAATTTGTTTTATCATTGGGCTTGTCTTAACCTTGCTTTTACTTCCCTTTGCTAAAGTTTGAATTTGAATTGGGTCTGGATTTCAACCATTTTTCAAAGAAAATTGACTAAATAATCCCCTAATGAATAGCGAATGAGCGCCAACAGTTGAAAGTGGAGGTGTGCAAGGGCATATCCTTCAACAAGGGGCATGGTATTTAAGAATTCAAGCCTTTGGAACAATTCCTTATATTGCCTTGGTGGCAGCGCCTTATTTACTTAGAGAAGAAGGGAAACCAATTGTTTCTATTTATGTAAATTTACTTGGACTTGGAACTAATATTGTTTTAGATTTTCTTTTTGTAATTGTTTTTGGAATGAATTTAGTTGGAGCTGCTTTCGCAACACTACTTGCCCAAAGTTTCGGGACTTTTTGTTTTATTTACTACTTAAAAACAAGATCATCAACAACAACAAAAAGATGAGATTGAAAAACTGCAAAACAAGATGTTGGGGGAATTTTTAAAAATGGGTCTTCTTACATGGGGCTTGAACTTTTACAAGTTGCAATTATCTTTTCTATGATTTTATCAATTGGGTTTGTTTTTTACAATGATTTTGACACAATTTTATTCTATTCGGCAAGTTTTCAAGATTATTCTAATTTCTGTACCCTTTTAAGTTTAATTGCCTTAGCCACGATTGTTTCGGTGGTTCCGCTAATTAACTACAATTACAATATAAATGACCAGGAACGCCTCCATGAAGCAAGGAAACTAGGTTTTAGGGTTCTAGCAGTTGTAACTGCCGCCCTTACCCTTGTAGTATTACTATTTCCAGTCATCGTTACTAAAGTTTTTGTAGCACCTGATGACTGACTGGCTCAACGAATTTGCCAAATTATGATTATTGGGTTTGCCTTTGGGAACTTCATCCTTTTTGTTGGACTTTATTTCCAAGCATTAGGAGAAGTTAAAAAGGCTAATATAATTATCTTTTCAAAACCAATTTTACTTTTTGGGTTAGCATTACTTATTGGTTTTACTGTTCAAGATGCAAAATTAGCTTGAAATAATTCCTTTTTACCTTGAAATGCAAGTTATGATGGGAATGGACTATTTTTACCAGGTTCAACCGAACCAATTTGGCCAACTTTAGGGATTTTTTGGGTCCTTCCAGTTGTAGATATTTTTATTGGTACCATTAGTTTATTTTGAATGTATGCTTCAATTGAAAAAAGAGGGCTTTATAAACAAGACAAAATGTTCAAAAAAATGCAAAAAGAAATTTTGCATGAATTTAAAGCAAAAAATACAATCATAAAAAAATATTGCTATTAATTTAATTAGATAATTAGCTTTTATTATTTTCTCTTTTAATCTCATCTTAATTTTGATAAAATAAGATTGATTTAACATCCTTGCTATTAGGTAAAAATGACTAGTAGTAATATACCAAGAGGAGGAAGAAATGGATAGAAAATACGAAGTGTTGGTGCTTTTAAGCCCAACCCTAGAACAAAATAATCTTGACAAAATTGTTAAGGATATTGAATCAAAAATGGGTGGAACCATTGTTAAAAAAGAAGAATGAGGTAAGAAAAAATTAGCTTACCAAATTCAACATCATGATGAAGCAACTTATGTGCTTTATTATGTTGAAACAACTCCAGATAAAATTGTTGATTTAAAAGAATATATCGCAATAAACAAAAAAGAGATCTTAAGACCTCTAATTTTAATGCATGAAAAAGCATGACCCTTTGATAGAAAAACTTCAGCAGCGCTGAAGTTTCCTGAAAGAAGGGGAAGACAAGGGCAAAGACCTGATCGTAATGCTCGTCCTAGACCAATTGATAGTGAAAGAAAAGTTGCAAGTAGTGAAGCTAAAGCTAAACCAGCTGCAGAAGTAAAACCTGCTGAAACACCTAAAAAAGAGGCAGCAAATGATTAATAGAGTAATTCTTACTGGAAGATTAACAAATAATGTCGAGTTAAGAAAAACTAATGATGGAACTCCCTATACCTTTTTTACATTAGCAGTAGCAAGAAATGGAAGAACAGATCAAACTGATTTTATTAATTGTACTGCCTGAAGAGGGACAGCAGAATTAATGGCTAAATTTTTAAATAAAGGGGCATTAATTGGAGCTGAAGGAAGAATTGAAGTTTTTACTCAACAACGTGATGGAAACTATGATACTAGAGTTAACGTTAATGTTAGCCAAATTACTTTCTTAGAATCTAAAAACCAAGCACAAGAAAGAAATGGATCATCTGATCAACTTTCTTTTGATAAAGAAGTTAGCGTAAATCAAACAACAATGCAAACTTCACCCGCAAAAACAAATAATGCTTTTGCACAAAAAGAAGTAAAAGAAGATAAAAACGAAAAAGAAGAAGAAATTGATTGAAATTCAATTGAATTCTAGAAAATAAAGGAGAATAGAACATGCCAAGAACAGCAAAAGGTAGAAAAACAATTAAGAAAAAACCAATTAAATCAAATAAACCATGTTTATTTACACAACAAAAAATTGAGTATATAGATTACAAAGATGTTGAAATTTTGAAAAAATTTATTTCTACTAATAGTGGAAAAATTTTACCAAGACGTATAACTGGAACATCCGCACTTTACCAAAGAAAACTTGCAACTGCAATTAAACAATCTCGTGAAGTTGCCTTGTTACCATTTGTAGTTAAATAAAAAATTAGGGGGTACTCATTATGGGAAACTTTAAAAAAGAAATGTTATTTAAATGAGAAGCAATTTTGCTTTTTATTGTAACTTTTGCATTTCTTGGAACAGGGTTTTATATTATAATAAACGGAAAACATGATTATTTCGGGTTAATTTGTTTATTAATTTCCATTTTAGGGGCGCTCTTTATTTTAATTCTTTTTTATTATCATTACCGTTATAAAACATTTAAAAATAGTCAACAATTTATTCGCTCTATCTGGTCACTTGAAGCAGTTATTGATCGTAAATTTGATGCCGGATTTATGTTTTATGATGAAGACGACCGAATCATTTATGTTTCTAATTGATTAATTAATTTAGGGTTCGGTTCATTTGTTAATAAAAAGATTTCAAAAATATATCATGATGAAAGTAAAAGTACTTTACTTAAACATAATGAACAACAATTTCAAGTAATAAATGATGTTACTGCTAACACTTTAATTTTAAAAGATGTAACTGCAGTAAAAAGATTAGAAAGCTATATTGATTCAAAACAACAAGCAGTAATTAGCTTTCATGTTTCTTATTCAAATAAATTAAAACAAAATGATAATGAAAGATCAATTTCAGTTTTAATTATTAATTCATTCTTTGATGATTTTGCAAAAAAATATGATGGAATATATCGAACTGCTAATTCATCTGGAGAACAATCAATTGTAATTGCTGGCTGATCTAAAGTTAAATGAGTTACCAAAAATAATGCGAAAAAGCTTTTTGATCAGCTCAATCATAAACTAGGACAAAATTCTTCTGAGATTTCAATTTCTTATGGAATTGCTTTTGGTAATCAAGAACTTGGTTTATTAATTAAGGAAGCAACAAATGCAGTGCAATTAGCACAAAATAGAGGTGGAGATCAAATTGTTCTTCAATATCCAGAAGGAAAAATTGAATATATTGGAACTTCTTCTCTAGTTGATCAAGATCAATCAAGAATTGGAATTAAGTTCTTCTATGATCGTTTAGTAACAAGAGTTAGAAATTCTAATGAAATTTTTATAACTTCACACAAAATGGCTGATGATGATGCCCTTGGTTCTTGTTATGCTTTATTAAATTTAATTAGAAATTTAGGCGGAAAACCACATATTGTGCTTACTGAACGTCTAGATTCAACAAATGAATTTTATAAACTTCTTACCAAAGAAGATAAATCTTTCTTTATTGATCAACTTGAAGCAAAGAAATTTATTTCACAAAAATCATTATTAATTGTTTTAGATGTAAATAGTGAAAAAAGAAGTCAAGTTGATAAAATTGTTTCTCTTTTCAAAAGGGATTCTATTTATGTAATTGACCATCACCGAATTGGAGTAGATCGAATTGATATTGATGAAGAAAATACTTATATTAAAACTTCATCAAGTTCTTCTTCTGAAATTGTTTCTGAACTTTATACATTCTATGAAGCAAATGGACAAAAAATTATTGATGAAATTATTGCAACCCTACTTCTTGGAGGAATTTATTTAGATACTAAATCACTTTCTACTAATGTAAGTGCTAGAACTTTTGAAAATATAAGTTATTTACTTATAAATAATGCAAACCAAGAATTTGTCCATGAACAATTCAAACAAAGTTTTGATGACATTCCTTTATTTAATAAAGTGCTTGAAAATTTAATTAGCATTAATAGTAAGGTTGTTATTTCTTGTTTACCATTAAATCACATTTTAAGTGATGAAAACATTTCTGTTTTTGCAGATCAATTGCTTAATTATAAAGGGATTGAAGCTGCTTTTGTGGTTGGTAATATGGGGAGCGGAATTATTAAAATGTCTGCAAGATCAAGTGAAAAAGTAAATGTACAATTTATTGTTGAACAACTTGGTGGTGGAGGCCACTTTACTGCTTCAGCAGCAACCTGAAAACATTCCGAAGTTAAAAATTATAAAGATTTCCAAGAAAAAATAATTAGTGTAATTAGGGAAAATATTATTAAGAAAAAATAGCTATGATTAAACTTTATTCGCAAGAAGCAGAAAATGCTCTACTAGGTTTATTTTTAAAAGAACCTAAACTTTTTTTCAAATCAAAAGAATCAATTAAAGTTGATGATTTTTATATTCATAAAAATAAATTAGTTTTTGAATGTTTGTTGAAAGTTTATCAACTTCAGCAAACAACAGATCCAATTATTTTGTCTGGATATCTTGTCAGTATGTCTGAAATAAAAGAAAAAGAAGACTGAATGGCTTATTTGGCCGAATTAATGATGCAAGCCGGAATTCCTTCTAATCTTGAAGGATATATGGAAATAATTAAAGATAAAGCCCAAGCAAGAGTTTTAGAAAGTACCTTGCAAAAAGCAATGGATACTGTTGTCTCTAAAGAACAACCAGTGCAAACTTTGATTGAAGATATTGAATCACAAATTTTTGCAGTTACAAAAGATCGGGAATTAAAAGACTTTAATTCCATTCTTGAACTTACAACAGAATTTAATGTTAAATTAGAAAATATTAAAAAATTTGGATATGTAGAAGGAATTAAATCTGGACTTCCTCAACTTGATGAAAAATTAGGGGGACTTAAAGAAGGAGATTTTGTAATTGTAGCTGCAAGACCAGCCATGGGGAAAACAGCTTTTGCTTTAGAATTTGCAAAAAATGTTTCTCGTGAAAAAAATGTTGCTTTCTTTTCTATTGAAATGCCTTCTGAGCAATTAATTCAACGTTTGGTTGCCACTGATTCACTAATTAAATTAAATAATTTACAAAATGTTCAATATCTTTCTAAAGATCAACAACTCCGTTTAGAAGTTGCAATGGATAATATTAAAAAACTTAATTTATGAATTGATGATACCCCAGGGGCAAGACTTAATGAACTAGTTTGGAAAGCAAAAAAACTTCATTCCATAAATCCTTTGGATTTAATTATTATTGATTATTTACAATTAATTGAAATTGATTCTAATCGGGAAAATAGACAACTTGCAGTTTCAGAAATTTCAAGAACTTTAAAAGCACTTGCCAGAGAACTAAAATTACCAGTAATTGCCCTTTCTCAACTTTCTAGACGGGTTGAACAAAGAGAAAATAAAAAGCCTCAAATGTCTGATATTAGAGAATCAGGTGCAATTGAACAAGATGCTGATGTAATTATGTTCCTTTATCGTGAAGCTTATTATAAAGAAAAAGATGATCTTCCTTCCTCAGAAGTTCATGATTTAGATGTAATTATTTCAAAACATCGTAATGGACCAACTGGAGTTGCTAATTTAAAAATTAACATGGCTTTTGGAAAAGTTACATCTTCTATAATTACTAAAGAGGGGGAAAATTAGTGGTTGCTTTACTTTCAATTTTAGTAATTATCGGAATTATTCTAATTGTCCTTATTTATATTCAATCAGGAAAAGTGAAATCACTTGGTTCTTCAATTGTAGGAACAAAAGATATTTCACTTTTTGAAAATACTAAAAAAAGGGGAATTGATAAATGACTACACATTATTACTTGAATTTTGGTAATCATTTTTTTCCTTATTGCCTTTGCAATGATGATAATTGGGGTAACACCGCCAACAACACCAATGTAAAATAAATATGAAAATGTAAGAGAATAGAAAAAAACAATGGAACAAAAAATTTTAGATATTATAAAAAAACACCCAATAAACTTTAAAGATTTAAGAGCAGAATTAAATCTTAAAGGTTTTCAGCAATCAAAACAGCTAGATGAAGCATTAACAAGCTTAAGACATGATAATAAAATTTATCATTCAAGAAAGACTGATAAATATCATTTGAAAGATGAAGAAACTGAAATAGGAATTTATCATTCAACAAGAAAAGACTTTGGTTTTGTAGATAATGATACTCTATCTGTTTTTATTCCTGGAAAATTCACTTTAAATGCCCTTGAAGGAGATACTGTAAAAATAAAATTATTTCCCAAGTATCCAGATCAAACAGATGATCGCCGAGCAGGTAAAGTGCTGCGGGTAATGAAAAGAAATGGAAATAATATTGTTGGTCGGATTAGAATTGTTGAAGGAGAAAAACAATTTATCCCTGATGATTTAGAAACCAAATATACTTATACATTAGAAAATTATGATGATCTTAATGAAGGTGATGTTATTTCTACAACATTTAAAGATATTAATGATCTAGTAATTCAACTAAGTTTAAATCATGTAATCGGAAATGAAGCAGATGCTACAATTGACTGATTAATTGTTACTTATAAAAACAATATGAGTCTTGATTTTTCTCCAGAAATTTTACAAGAAATTAAAAATGAAGAAAATAAAGCACCTGGAAATAGAACTGATTTATCTTCAAGAATAATTGTTACCATTGATGGAATTAGTTCCAAAGATTTAGATGATGCAATTGATGTCCAAAAACTAGCAAATGGAAATTATAAATTAGGAGTGCATATTGCTGATGTAAGTCATTATGTAGAAAGAGATTCTAAACTTGATTATGAAGCTGAAGATCGAGGAACTTCTGTTTATCTTATTAATCATGTTCTGCCCATGCTTCCTGAAGAGCTTTCAAATGATTTATGTTCATTAAACCCAAGTACTAAAAAACTAACCATGACATGTGAAATGGAAATTAATCCTCAAGGTAAAGTGGTTAATTCAAAAATTTTCAATTCACAAATTGAATCAAAATATCGGTTAACTTATAATGAAGTTGATAAACTTTATACTAAAGAAATTGAATTTTTAAGAGATGATGAAAAACTTTCTGAAATGCTTTTTGCTGCAAAAGATCTTGCAGAAATTATGCGTAAAGTAAAAATTGAAAAAGGAATGATTGACTTTGTTCTTCCAGAAATTCAAATTAGATTAGATAAAAAAGGTGAACCAATTGCGCTAACCCCTAAATTCCAAACACCAGCAGAAAAAATGATTGAAGATTTAATGGTTATAACTAATGAAACAGTTGCTAGAGCTTTTAGCAAAAATAATTTACCTGGACTTTTCCGGGTACATGGGAAACCAGTTGAAGAAAAACTAACTGATTTTCTTTATTTACTTAGAAGTTTTGGAGAAACAATTGATAAACCTTATGATGCAATTACTTCAAAAGATATTGCTCAACTAATTCGTCGGATTGACGATAAAGAATATGGGAATATTATTAAAAGATATACGATTCAATCAATGGAAAAAGCAAAATATCATCAATTTAATGAAGGGCATTATGCTTTAGGATTAGATGATTATTTACACTTTACTAGTCCAATTCGAAGATATCCAGATTTAGTAGTACACCGTCTACTTAAAAAATGGATTATTGATGAAGGCAAATTGCCAGATAACCAAGAAGTTGAAATAGAACTTTCTTATTTAACTCCATTAGCACTTGAAACCAGTTTAAAAGAAAAAGAAGGAATGGTTGCAGAAAGAAAACTCGCTGATATTAAAAAAGCAAGATTTATGCAAAAACTTGTTGGGGAAAAATTTGTGGGAATAATTGTTTCTATTACTTCTTTTGGATTTTTTGTTGAACTAGAAAACTTTACCCAAGGACTTGTAAGATTAGATTCACTTACTGATGATGAATACCAATATGACGCAGAACAAAGAGCAATTATTGGTAAAGAAAATAATAGAAGTTTTAAAATTGGACAAAATATCCAAGTTAAAATTGCAGCTGTCGACACCATAAGGGGTGCTGTTGACATGGAGGTAGTCTAGTGAAAATTATTGCTAAAAACCGTCGAGCAAGATTTGATTATGAACTTAAAGATACCTTTGAAGCTGGCATCTCATTACTTGGAAGTGAAGTAAAATCCATTAAAGCAGGAGATGTCGATTTAACCGGATCATATATTGTTTTTGATAGCAAAGGCAATTTGCAATGATTAAATGGGACTGTTAAAAAGTATGAGTATCAAACAATGGGAACTCATGATGAAACTCGGACAAGACAGCTGTTATTACATAAAAGAGAAATAAAAAAAATTTGGAATGCAGTTAACCTTGAACGATTAACAGTTGTACCAACAATTCTTTATATTAACCATCATGGAATTATTAAGATTGAAATTGCAACTGCAAGAGGAAAGAAAAAATACGATAAAAGAGAAGCAATTAAACAACGCGATCTTGAAAGAAAAGAGATGAAATATTAATTCATCTCTTTTCTTTTATTTGATACCTCTGGTAATTTAATTTTAGTTTGTTTATTATTAGTTTTTGGTTTGCTTTGAATTCTTTTACAATTCCGTTTGCTAATTTTTTAAGTAATCTAGTATCTCTTGGCATTGGCTCATTTTTATGTTTTCTTATTGCTCATTCCATGAAACACATTCCAATTATTCCAATTAAAACATCAACGAAAGGAACAACTCAAAAAATTCCTAAAGAAATTTTTACAGGAGTTATAACCCCATCTGTACTTTCAAAAACTACATCACTATATTCATTTATACTTTCGTTTCAAGGAAATAAAGAATTTTTTCAAGCTAGTTCATTGCTAATTGTAAGCCCAATTGCAATTGCTAAAATAAAAACTAAAAGGGGTTTTGAAAAAATTATTAAATTTGCTTTTGTTACTTCGCCCATTCCTTGGAAATAAAGTCCAACAAAAAGGATTAAGTTTCCAAAAGTAAAACCTAAAAAAAGAATTTGTGTGATTCGTTGTGAAAGTCAATTATTAGGGGCAACAAAGACAGTAGTAATAATTATCGGGAAAACGACCATAAGCAATGTACATAAAGTACAAATAATAATTAAAACATTTAGTCCTAATCTTTTTGCTTCTTTTAATCGTTCATGATTTTTGATGTTGTAACTATAATTAATAATTGGAACAATCGAAAGAATTGTTGCTAAGGCAATAATATTTAAAGAGGCAAACATACTTGAATAGTTAGCAAAACAGGACGAGTAGAAGAGAATGACTTCATACTGGCCATAAAAAACAAATCCAATGGACATTGTTAAGGTAAGCAGAATTACTGTTTGCAATAATTCTGTTCCCATATATGAAGTTCCATTTTTACAAATTTGACCAAAGTCTTCTTTTGCAGTAGTTCAATCTAATTTAGTAATTTTTGTATTCGAATAATGTTTTAAATAATAGAAGAAAAGTAATGTTCCCATTGTTTCAGTAAAAATTGTTGCAATTGAGGCACCAACTAAATTTAAACCTAAAATGATAACAAGGAAAAAGTCAAGAACAACATTCATGGCAAATCCAAAGGAACTAATATAGATAGAGATAACCGGTTTCCCCTCTTCTCTAAGTAAAAAAGGGGCTCCCATTAAAGCAATATAAGGAATTGCTCCCAAGGCTTGTATTCTTAAATATCAAGCACTTTGTGAAAAAATGTGTCCAGAAATTTTTATTTCTGGAATTGAGTCAGCTCAAACATCACTATTAAAAAGTGGATTTATAAATCAGGTTTCTTTAAATATTGGCTGAAATCCAGAACCCATTCAAATTCAAAACTTTGCAAAAGGAAGCAAAAGTAAAGTTAAAGCTATTCCACTAATAACACAAACAGGGAAGAATGAATTAATTATTCTTTGCTCTCTTATTTTATTATTTTCAGCCCGTGCTTTTGATAAATTGTAACCAAAAGCACCACCAATCATTGCTCCAATTGAAATAATAATTAAGACAAAAGGCATAGCATAACCAATTGCAGTTGCTCCATATGACCCATATTTATCATTTGATCAGTTTCATCCAAATTGATTAAAGATTGAATTTTCTGAAAATCCATGGGTAATAAAGACTTGATCAACAACAATAAAAGTTCCAGTAATTACTAGAGAAATTAATGTGGGTATTCAAATTGTCAAAAAAAGGTCTTTGATTTTGCTTTTTCCAAGATCAAAGTCCTTTTGTTTTAGCATTTTCATTTTCTTTTAGCTTAAATAATATTTTAATATTATTATTTCCTACAACTATATTATATTAAAAGAAAATCATTTTATATTTTAAATTATGGTTTAGAAGCTAAATTATTTCTTTTTTATTTTTTTTAAGTTTGCTTTTGCTTCTTTTTTTTGTAATTTATTACCCTTACGGATTTCTTTTCTATTTAATTTTTCAATTGGAACATAAACATCATCAACAATTTCTTCAAATTCTTCTTCAAGTTCTTTTTCAACATAATCTTCATGAGCAAATTCTTGTTCAATTTGACGCATTGATCTGTTCATTAAAATTGAACCAATGATTCCTAAAAAAATATCAACAAGAGGAACAGCTCAAAAGATAGCAAGTTGAATTTCTTCATTTGGCATTTTCCGTGTTTTTCCTTCTGGAAGTGGGGTGTTTAAATCATAATTTCAAGGTAAGAGTGAATTATCTCAAAAAAGTCCAGTCGAAATTGTTAATCCAAAAATTATTGCTAAAGTAAAAATTAAAATTGGTTTTGAAAAGATTAAAATATTAGCTTTTTTAACTTGACCAAGGCTTTGAAAATATAATCCTGCATAAAGAATAATATTTCCCAAGGTAAATCCTAAAATCATAATTTGACTGATTCTTTGAGCAAGAAATGGATCTGGTGAATTAAACATTTGTGAAATTATGATTGGGAAAAATAAAACTAATAATGTTGCAAGTGTACAAATTGTAATAAGTACTCTCCGACCAAGCAATTTAGAATCATTAAGTCGTTTTTTGTCTTTAATATTATAACTATAGTTAATAAGCGGTGTTATTGAAACCACAGTTCCTAAAGCAATTAAATTAATTAAGGTATAGAAACTAAAATAGTTTTGGAATGAAGAATTATAAGTACTAATAATATCATACTGACCGTAAAAAGCAAACCCAATTGACATTGTCATTGATAAAATAATTGACATTTGTAATAATTGTAATCCCATATAAGAAGATCCATTTTTAACTACACCACCAATATCTGCTTTAGCAATTTTCCAATTAGTTCCTTTGATTGTTGTAGTTGCTTTGGTTTTTAAATAACGCATAAAAGCAAGACAACCCATTGTTTCTGCAATTACTGTTGCAATTGAAGCCCCAATTAGGTTCATCCCTAAAACAATAATTAGTAGGAAATCTCAAACAATATTTCCTCCAAGGGCAATTAAGTTTACATAAATTGATACTTGTGGTTTTCCTTCTTCTCTAAGGAGGAAAGGAACAGCAACCATGTAAATATAAGGAATTGCAGCAAGTGCTTGAATTCTTAAATATCAACTACTTTGTTGAAAAATATGTCCAGCTGTTGTATCTGAAACAACATTGCCATCTACAATTGCTTCTCAGCTACTATTAAAAAGCGGATTATTAAATCAGTTTTCAATAAAAATTGGTTGGAAACCTGAACCCATTCAAATTCAAAGCTTTGCAAAAGGAATTAAGATAATCATTAAAACAATTCCTACCATTATACAAATTGGTAAAAAAGAATCCATGATTTGTTGTTCACGGACTTTATCATTAGCTGCTCTTGCTTTGGAGACGCTATAACTAGTTGCTCCTCCAACCATAATTCCTGCTGAAACTAGAAGTAATGTATAAGGCATCGCATATCCAAGGGCAATAGCGCCATAACCTGCATATTCTTCCGTTGATCATTCCATAAAGGTCCCTTGGTCAAAGATTCCACTATCATGAAAACCATGGGTAATAAAGATTCCATCGAAGACAACAAAAGTCCCAGTAATAAGTACTGCGATTAGCGTTGGGATCCAGATAGTAAGAAAAAGGTCACTGATCTTACTTTTACCAAGATCAAAGTCCTTTTGTTTTAAAATTCTCATAGTTTTAATTCTTTAATAAATATTAGTTTTAATTATACCACTTGTTTTTTTGTTCTAAAAGTAATAGTTTTAATGAAACTTAATCAAATAATGCTTTCAAAACACTTTTTGCCATTGGTAAAACATCAATGTGATCATCTGCTTTTGAATAAGTATTTGTTCCAATATTAGTTAAAACAGTTGCTACAGTAATTGCTTCTTTATGATAATAATTAGCAATTAATTGTAGAACATAACTTTCCATTTCCTTTCCAATAATTTCTTCTTCTTTAATTTTTTGGTCAACAATTGTTCCTTCTTTTACCCCTTGGTTTTTTAAGGCAGGAGCATAAAATCATTCAGAAGAATAAATTGCACCAACATGATATTTTAAGTTATCTTTTTTAAATTGATTTTCTACAATTTTTAAAAGATTTGGGCTAGCAGCAATTGCAGCTTCAGGATCAACTCCATAGCCTTCTCCAAATCTTGAATAAGTATAATATTTACTTCCAACAAGGATTTCACCAATTTTAATTTCTTTTTGATAAGTAGCACATGTTCCTAAACGAACTATTCTTTTAACTCCAAAAAAGTTATAAAGTTCATGGGCATAAATTCCCATTGAAGAAAATCCCATTCCATGACTTGTAATTGTTACTTTATGATTGTTGTAAGTTCCCGTTCACATGTTAATTAAACGAATATTACAAACTAATTTAGGATCTTTTAAAAGTTTTTTTGCGTATTCTTCTGCTCTTAGCGGATTTCCCACCATTAGCACTGTAGAGGCAATTTCATTTTCAAATATACTGATATGATATGTACTTATTTTTTTATTCATCCTTTATATTATCACTCTTTTTTAATTTTTTCTCTTGTCATCTTAATTCTTGTGCATTTCCTTGTTTCATAATAATAAAGAGAAAAGCAGTAAAGATCATAACGTATAAAGGCAAGATAAATGGAAAGACCAAATTAACAATAAAGGCAGATACAAATCCTAAAAATCATGATCAAATGGCAATTCAACTATGACTTACATCTGATTTGTCTTCTTTATGTCAAAAGTAATTTAAACAGATTAATGTTCCAATTCCGGGAAGGAGTAGATTTAAAATATTTAAGAATGGAATAAAGTGAGCAAAGATAAGTGGTGATAGTAATGTTCCAAGGATTCCTAGGACAATTACATTTACTTTTTTCTTTGTTCCTGCAGTTGAACTTAAAGCCATTGCTTGGGTATAAAGTCCATTATCACTTGTAGTTCAAATGTTCCCAATTAAAACTAATATTCCAATTACCAGCAGAGCAACTGAGACACTTCCTAGAGCAGCTAGAATATGTGTTCCAGAAGCAAAGATAAAGTAGATTGCTGATCCAAATAGAAACATAAGAATTGAACCAAAAAAGAAAGCAATACAAGTTACAAGGACTGCACTTTTTCCATCTTTAGCTCATCTTACAAAGTCTGGACACAAAGTTCCGCCAGAAGCAAAGGCAGCAAAAACTAATCCGATTCCAGCCATTGTTGTTGTACTTCCACCTTCTCAATCACTTCCACTTTCTGGATTGGGTCCATCAATTCCTGCAATAGCAATTGTTGCAATCCCTGCAATAATAATTAGTGGCACTACAATAATAGAAACTATTGTTAGTGATTTAATTCCATAGTAAGCTGTAAAAGTCATAAAAAATCCAATAACAATAATCATTACTCATTTAAGAGCAATAAATCCTGCTCCACTATTGTCCATATTTGTTCAAACAGTAATCATTCCTGTAAGTGGGGTAACAATCATCATAATTCCTACTCCAAATCACCCTAGTTGAGCAATCATAGTTACACTTGAAGTGATTTTGATTCCATGCTTTCCAAAGACCTTGGTCGATAGTTGATGTGTGCTCAATCCTTCCTCTGCGCCGATGAAAGAAAGTAAGCAAATATAAACCGTTAAGATTAAGTTCCCCACGATAACAGTAACTAAAATTGAACTAAAACCATGTCCACCTTCTAAAAGTCCTGCTGTAGTTGTAAAGCCAATGATGGCAGTAGCAGAAAACAGCGAAAAGCCAAGCATGATGAATCCCATGATTCATGTTTTCTTTCTTTTATCTTTTGGAATTGGCTTTGTTTCATATTCTTCAGAAAGGTAACCATCATCAATACGAATTGTTTTTCAAACCTTTGCTCCCTTCTCTTTAATATATTCTTTATCTAATTTCATTTTTCTCCTTCTTTTTTAAAAATTCACAAAAAAAAGAGATTTCTAAGAAATCTCTTTGATATTTTTTGGGAATGAAAAACTGCTGTTTACCTTATTTTCCGGTATTGTTTGAACAATTTTTCTTATCTTCATTTTTATTATTTTATCATATTTTTTTAATAAAAGTTCTTTTCTATTAAAAAAATCTTATTTTAAATGTTGTATAATTCATATGTATAAAGACCATGGGGGTGCCATGGCTTCGACATATATAGTTTAACTTACAATGCAGTGGTCTGGTAGACCTAAAGACCAAACCAAGTTAATCGGAAACGAAGAACAAATCGTTGATCCGGCCTTCATGCAAGCATCTTCAGATGTAGTTGCATTTGCCTAGATAAGATCAACCGCTAATCAAATTTTCTCTTAATGGGGTTTGAACGTAGCGTCGTTACATTAAGAAACCAAGGGGGAGCCCTTAAACTCACAAATTCTATTAGTTGCTAGTTCACAACTAGACAAACTGTAGATTTGTAAGCTGTAGATTATGTATGGACTCGGGTTCAATTCCCGACACCTCCACCAGAGCGAGTGATCGGTAAAATTTTATGCCAGTAGATATTGGATGAGGCTATATTTTTTATAATTTGTTATTAATTATGGTTTTCACAACCATATATTTTTTAGTTCGGGAAAGTTATCGAATTAGTGGAGATAAATTAAGCATTAAACAAATTTTAATTATTGGAATAATAATTGGAATAATTGCAATGCTTACAGAAATGTTTATTCCTGTTTGATATCCAACTGGAAATAGTGCACAATTTATTACAATCATTCCTTTATACATTATTATATTTACCATTATGTTTGATTCCCGCTTTGCAATTTTAATGGGATTTTTTGCTTTACTTGGAATTTTTCTACGAATTCCTTTACATTTAGGAGATGTTTCTCTTATAACTGGTGACCCAATTGTGGCCTTTGGTATCATCAAACATTCAATCCTTGAATTTATTAATATTATTTCAGTAATAATCATTGTGATTATTTCCCAAACATTTAATTTATTTAAAAATATCAATAAACAACCTAAAAAGATTATTTATATTTTTGCTATTTGAATGATTATTTTTGAAATACTAATAATATTAGTTTATGGATTAGTACAAACTATTCATGGAGAATTTGTGGCCAAAGCAATTGTTTCGCCCTTCTTTTTCTATCTTTTTTATTTTGTTGTTATCTTTATTTTCCAATATGTACTTGTTTCACTTATTGAAACAATTTATACAAATTCAGATATTTTAAAAACTTTTTCAACTCTTGATGATGTTTCATATTACAAATTGTCCCTCTCCCAACAAGAAATTAGAAAAAATATTGTTACAAACAATATTACAATGGGACTAATGATTCTTTTTTATTTAGATGAGGTACCAGAATTTAGAAAAGAAGAAATTCTTGTTGACATCAGAACTCAATTTACTAAATTTAATAAGAATGCAATTTTCTTTAAAGCAACAAGTAAATCTTATGCCACTTTTATTCCTATGAAATTAAAGTTTAAAAGTTTAAATCTTGTTTATCAAAATAATGGCTTGGCAAATAGAACCGGTGATGATCCACTTTTTATTGTTGATCAAATTATTAACCAATTTAATCATCTTAATTATTCAATTAAAAGTGGAATTTCAATTTATGGAATTCATTCCAATAATATTGTTGACCTAATTTCAAAAGCAGAAATAATATTGGCTGAATCTTCAAGAACTAATAATCAAACTAAAACAATTGTTTATGATTATCGAAGAATTCATGATAATTTAATAAACAACGCCAAAATTGCAAACTTATCAAATATTATTAGTAATCGAAAAGATTCATTTATTCCTTCAATTAATTTTAAAGATTATTATTATGTTTTACATTATTTTAAAATTAAAGATAAACATTTTTATCTAGACCAAATACTAAAAAATTTAAATCATAATGATGCCATTATTTTACAAAGATTTTTAGCTTATCAAACATTAAGAAGCTTTAAAAATAAAAAATTCAGCAAACTTATTCTTGCTTATCCTGCAGATTATTTAGGAAATAAAGATTTTGATGTCGAAAATACTATTAGAAGAATTGCTAAACAAGTTCCCTTAAATAAAGTAATTATGGAATTTGATTCTAATCTAATTACTTGTTCTCCTGAAGTTAAAGATGTCCTTGAAAAATTACGGACAAGTGGAATTGAATTTTCAATTAGTGATGCCGAAAAAGCAAATCCTAAAAATGCCCTTTTTATTAATCCTAATTATTATATGTTTTCAAAAATGGTTGATTTTAAAAGAGCACTTATTGAGGGAGTGCCTGATTATAAATTAGATTTTTCACTTACTGCAGATGAAATAAAATAAGTAAATAAAATAACTAATATATAATTTAATAGATATGAATAATCCACTAATTATAGTTATATGTTTATTTGTAATTATCATTTTATTTTCACCAATACCTTGATCATTAATAAATAAATTAATTAAAAAAATAACAGCTTCTTTTCGGAGAAGAACACTTGATGAAGAAAAAATTTCTGTCATTCAAGATATTTCAATTGCTGTTGAAGCCCTTGCTGAATTTGGCAAAGGGGCAACAATCATAATTGACCAAAAAAAAGAAGTCTATAATTATATAGTTGATTCTGAGCAATTAGATGCCCAGATTTCTTCTAATCTGATAACAACTATTTTTGAAGGATCAAAAACTCCACTTCATGATGGAGCAATTGTTATTCGAGGAAGCAGAATTGAACAAGCATCTGCTTATATTACAAAACTTTCAAAACAAAAATTGCCGAAAAAATTTGGAACTAGACATCGTTCTGGTTTAGGAATTAGTGAAGCAACAAGTGCAATTGTAATTGTCCTTTCAGAAGAAAGACAAAAAGTTACAATTTTTTATAAAGGAGATTGAGAAGAACTTGCTCCTAAAGATTTATTTGATCGTTTAGTTAGAACATGAATTAATTAATAAGAAAAGGAAAGAAATGCCAACACCACATATTGAAGCCCAAAAGGGTGAAATTGCTAAAATTGTTTTAATGCCGGGAGATCCTCTTCGGGCAAAAGTTTTTGCAGATACATATTTAAAAAACAAAAAACAAGTGAATAATGTTCGAGGGATGCTTGCCTTTACTGGAACACTTCATGGAAAACCTGTAACTGTTATGGGACACGGAATGGGGATGAGTTCCATTGGAATTTATGTCTATGAACTCTATAAATTTTATGATGTAGAAACAATTATTAGATTTGGATCTTGCGGAGCTTATACTGCAGATATTAATTTATTTGATATCATTATTGCTTCAAGAGCCTTTGAAGATGCCGGGTATGGAACTGGATTTGGTCAAGAAGGACCTTATAGTAGTGGTTCAAGAGAACTTGTCCAATTAGCTCAAAAAGTTGGGTCTGAACTAAAATTAGATAAACAAATAATTACCGGAACAATTCATTCTTCACAATGATTTTATAAAGAAACAAACAAAAAAGATCTTGATAAATTACTTGCTGAAGGAATTTTAGCAGCTGAAATGGAAGCTGGAGCATTATATTCTATTGCTAGTTATTTAGACAAAAAAGCTTTAACTATTTTAACTTGTTCTGATAATTTAATTACTCATCAAGAAACAAATTCAGAACAAAGAAGAGATGGATTTACTGATATGTTTAATATTTTGATTGGAATGGTTGCAAAACTATAAGTTATAGTTTATTATTTAGATTATGAACAACAAAGAAAAACAAGTACTTTTAAAAGGATTATCTAAATTTGTTGATGAAAAAAACATTAAGAAATTAAGAATAATTGTTGATGAATTTCATTCATCAGAAATTTATAATGTGATCAAAGATTGGCCTATGAATAAGGTCATTCTTTTAATTCGCTTTGTTGAAGAAGAACAAGCTGCAGATATTTTTGGAGAATTTGATCCTGAAGATCAAGCTGTGCTTATTGATCGGTTTACTGATGAAGAAATTGGTGAAATATTTGATGAAATGTTTACTGATGAAGCAGTTGATGTTTTAGAAGAACTTCCTCCAGAAATCACTACTAGAGTATTAATGGCTAGTGATCACAGTACTAGAGAAAAAATTAATAAAATTTTAAGATATGAAAAATCAGATGCTGGTTATCATATGCTTGTTGATTTTGTAATTGCCCATAGTAAAGATACTGTTAAACAAACTCAAGTCAAAGTTAAAAAACAAATTACTAAAGAGGATTTAGAAATTGTTGATAATATTTGGGTAATTGATGAAAATAATAAATTTGCTGGTTATATTAAACCCGATGCTTTAATTTCTGAAGAAGATTCTGAAAAAATTGAAGATATTTTAGAATATACTGATGCCATTAAAACAACTTCAAATATTAAAGATGCTCAAGATATCATGACTAAATTTGATATGAGTTCAGCTCCAGTAATTAATAATAAAAATGAATTAATTGGAGTAATTGAAGCAGATGATATTATTGAAATCTTTAAGGAATTTGATGATGCGATTTTTGATCAGGCTGCGATTGTTCAAAAAGCAAGAAAACCTTATTTAGAAACTAGTTCATGAGAAATTTTTAAAGCAAGATCTTTTTGAATAATTATGCTTTTAATTATTGGATCAATTACACAACTTATTATTATGGGCTTTCAAACATTATGGTCTTCTGAACTTGGCGCTAGTGGAGAAACTAATTGAACAATTCCTGCCATTGCTGCCTCAACTGCTCTTGCAACTGCAGCCACAATTAGTGGGACTGCAGGAAATACAGGAAATCAATCTACTTCTAATTTAATTCGGGCACTTGCTTTAAATGAAATTAATGAAGATAATTATGGGATTGCCTTAAAAAAGGAAACCTATGCTGGATTAATGATGGGGGCAGCAGCAGCTTTTGTTTCATTCTTTAGAATGTATGCGGTGTGACTTATTATGGAATTATTTACTTATAATTCTCCTGGTGGTGGCATTGCTCCCTTTGCAGATGGTAAGGTGTTGGGTTATTTCATAATTGCTATAATTGCTTCATTAGCCTTCTTTATTGCAATTATTATTGGGAACTTACTGGGAACAGTTTTACCAATTATTGCCGATAAATGAAATTGAGATGGAGCAATTGTTTCTGGGCCAGTACAAACAACTCTTGTTGATATTTTTACTTTTACTATTTATTTATCAATGACAACACCAATGGTCTTGTGTTGAGGATAACCTTGTAGATATAAAATAAATGATATAAAATATTAGTATAGAGTGTTTTTAAATATTCTAACTATTTTGGAGAAGTACTCAAGTTGGAAAAGAGGCGTCCCTGCTAAGGATGTAGGCGGTCTTCCGTGCGAGGGTTCGAGTCCCTTCTTCTCCGCCATTTTTTAATAATTATGTTTATAGAATCAAAGCTATTTAAGGCAGTATTAAGTTTTTCCTTAAGAGTTATTTTAGCTTTTATTCTCTTTATTATTCCTTTTATTTTTCTTGGAGTAGGAAATATTACTGCCTTTATTTGAATTATTGGAATTGAATATGGTTGTAACTTAATTGCTTTTATTCTTTCAATTTCTTATCAAAGAAGTGAAGCACAATCAAAAATTTCATGAACAATTTTATTTATCTTAGTTCCTGGTGGAGGGGCATTTATTTATTTTTCTGGAGGAATGGTTCCCTTTTGAAGAAAAAGAAAAATTAAAGAAACAGAATTATTAGAAAATGGATTGCATAATCAGATTAATTATGCAAAAAATGATAAACAATTAAATAAATTATTTGTTGATAATTATTTAATTCAAAATAAACCAATAACTTATAATAATAAAATAGATTTTATTTTTCAAGGGAGAAATAAATTTTTGCAATTATTTGCTGATTTAGAAAAAGCAGAATCATTTATTAATATTCAGTATTTTATTATGAATGATGGAATCATTTTTAAACAACTAGAAAAAATATTAATCAAAAAACAAGCTGAAGGAGTTAAAATAAGAATTTTAACCGATCAATTGGGATCAATTGCTACTGATGATAAAACATATGATAATTTGCAAGCACATGGAATTAAATTTGCTCAATTTAATCCAGTAAGATTAGCTATTGTTACTGGGTATGCAAATTATCGTTCTCACAATAAATTTGTTATTATCGACAATAAAATTGCCTATTTTGGGGGGCTTAATATTGGGGATGAATATGTAGGAATTGTTCCAAAATATGGAACATGGTTTGATACTCACCTTCGTGCTGAAGGCGATATTGTTGATCAAATGAATCGTCAATTTCAATTACAATGAAGGTTTACTACTGGAGAAGTAATTATTAATCAAGAACAAAATTATCCAGTTTTAAATGAAACGCTTCCCATTCAACTTTTTACTGACGGGCCCCAGTATAATCATTCAACGATGTTAGATAATTTTATAACCTTACTAGCTGGTGCTAAAGATAAAGTAATAATTTCTTCTCCTTATTTAGTTTTTCCTAGTTTTGTTTTAAAAGCTTTTGATGAAGCAATTAAAAGAGGGGTAAAAATTGAAATTATTACTATTGGCTTAGCTGATAAAAATACTGCTTACCTTGCTTCAAAATATTATGCAGAAAGATTAGTGAGAAGAGGAGTTAAAGTTTATCGCATGGAAAATATTTTTAATCATTCTAAATTTTTTCTTTTTGATCAGGAGATGGCTATTGTTGGAACTTCTAATTTAGACTATCGTGCACTTTATCTTCATTTTGAAACTGATTTATTAATTGAAGATATTTCAACTGTAAATAGATTAACAGAAGTCTTTGAAGAATGGAAAACTTTATCATATGAACTAACTAATAGTTCAAAAAATTGAAATATATTTGACCGAATATCTTTTGTTTTTTGGAAGCTTTTTTCCCCAATTCTCTAGGTTCGCTTTAAAACTTTCTCATGTAAATATATCCAGTTTTGTATATAATAAATATGTGGCGCGAGTATAGTATAATGGCTCATTATGTTTGGCTTCCAACCAAAGGATGAGGGTTCGATTCCCTTTACTCGCTCCATTTTTATTTAAAAAATGTCTTTCTTTTTTAAATAAAACTGAATAAATTAATCGTAGGAGTAACATGAAAAAAATTATAGGAACAGGAGCTTCTGTTGGGATTACAACTGCAAAAGCTTATATTTTAATAAATGAAAATGTAGAAATTAATAAACAACAAATTGATGACCATGATCAGGAAATCAAAAAATTTGATAATGCAATTTTAAAAGCTAAAAGTCAAATAATTAAACTAAAAGAAAATGCAAAAGAAAAATTAGGAGAACAGAAAGCAGCTGTTTTCGATGCTCATTTAAGTATTTTAACTGATCCAGAACTTGCATTACAAGTAAAAGAAAAAATTAAATTAGAAAAAGTTAATGTTGCTTTTGCAGTTAAAGAAGTAGCACAATCATTTAAAAATATCTTTTCTGCAATGGACGATGATTATATGAAAGAAAGAATTGCTGATATTGCTGATGTAACTTCAAGATTAATTAAAATTATTGAGGGATTCGAAATCCATGATTTATCTTTAATTAATGAAGAAGTAATTATTGTCGCAAATGATCTTACTCCATCTGAAACTTCACAATTAAATCCAAAATTTGTGAAAGGTTTTATCACTGCAATTGGGGGAAGAACTTCACATTCTGCAATTATGGCAAGAACATTAGAAATTCCTGCAGTAGTTGGAATTGGAACTGAAATTGAAAAAATAACTGCAGATGAAATAATTTTAATGGATGGGAATCTTGGCGAAGTCTTTCTTTCTCCTACTAAAAAATTAGTTGATGAATATGAAGCAAAAGCAAAAAAACTAGTTTCAGAAAAAGCAGCACAACTTAAATTTAGAGATAAAAAAACAATTTCAAAAGATAATTGAGCTACAGAAACAGCAGCAAATATTGGTTCACCATTAGATTTAGATGGTGTAATTGAAAATGGTGCTGAAGCAATTGGACTTTTTAGAACTGAGTTTCTTTATATGGAAGCTAGTAATTGGCCAACAGAAGAACAACAATTTAAAGCTTATAAAGCAGTTTTAGAAAAAATGGGTAAAAAAAGAGTTGTGATTAGAACTCTTGACATTGGTGGAGATAAAATCCTTTCTTATTATGATTTCCCCAAAGAAATGAATCCTTTTCTTGGTTATCGGGCAATTAGAGTTGAACTTGATAAACCTAAAGTTTTGGAAGCCCAATTTAGAGCATTACTTAGAGCATCAGCTTTTGGAAATCTTGCAATTAATGTTCCAATGATTGCAACTATTGATGAATTTTTAGAAGTAAAAGCAAACTTTTCTAGAATTGAAAAGGACTTAAAAAAAGAAAATATTGCTGTTGGTAAATATGAATTAGGAATTATGGTAGAAATACCTTCAGTTGTTGAACTTGCTGATAAATTTGCAAAATATGCTGATTTCTTTTCTGTTGGAACAAATGATCTAATCCAATATACTTTTGCTGCAGATAGAATGGGTGAAGCAGTTGCTTATTTATATCAACCATTCAACCCAGCAATTCTTAAAAAACTAAAAACTATTATTGATGCCTCTCATAAAGTTGGGAAATGAACTGCAATTTGTGGTGAAGTAGCAGGAGAACCAAAATTAACTCCAATTCTAATGGGACTTGGACTAGATGAATTTTCAATGTCTGCAAGTTCAATTTTACAAATTAGAAAATTAATTTCAGAAATTAATTTAAAAGATGCAAAAATATTAGCAAAAGCAGCACTTGAACTAGAAACTCAAGATGAAGTAATTGCACTTATTGATAAGTTTTTTGCAGACCATAAATTAGAAATCTAGCCTAATATTTAAGTATATATTTATTTGTAAATCTTAATTTCTATATAATTTAATTGCTTTTAATAAATTGAAGCTATTTTAATAAGGAGAAAAAATGTTTAATAAATTAGATGGTTCCATTGCTGTTTTAGCACCAATAGATGGAACTATAAAAAAAATTGAAGATGTTACCGATCCAGTATTTAATTCAGGTATGATTGGAACCGGAAGTGCAATAATCCCTAGTGGAACTGAAGTATACCCAGTTTTTAACGGAGAATTAGTTGTTTCATTTCATTCTGGGCATGCTTATGGTGTTCAACACAAAAAAGGACCACAAGTTCTAATTCATATTGGAGTTGACACGGTTGAACTTGAAGGTAAAGGGTTTACAAAAACAGATATACCTCAAGGAAGTAAAGTAAAAACATCACAAAAACTTGTCGATGTTGATTTTAAGATTTTAGAAGAAAATAAAAAATCAACTGATGTTATTGTTATTGTTACTAATGATACAATTGGTAATTATAAAATTACTGATCTTGCAACAGGAAAAATTAAAGTAGGAGAACCACTATTTTATTTAAGAAAATAAAATTATAGAAACTAAGGAGAGATAAAATGGAACTTAAAGTAATAATTACTGATCCAATTGGACTTCATGCTCGTCCAGCTGCAGTTATTGTACAAGAAGCTAATAAATATGATGCTGATATTACAATTACCGGTGCAGGAAAAGAAGCAAATCTAAAATCAATTATGTCAGTAATGGCACTCGGAATTAAAAATGGTGTTGAAGTTACTATTGTTGCTGATGGTGATGATGAAAAAGAAGCAATTGCTGGAATCCAAAAAGCAATGCAAGAAAATAATCTAGTTTAGAATTAACTAAATATGATTAAAAAAAATAGACCTTGAAGTCTATTTTTTTATTAATTTACTTTTTATTTGCGTATTGCTCTTCGACAAAGTCTCAATCGATACAATTTCAAATTGCATCAAAATAATTACCTTTATCTCCATCAAATTCAAAAATAAAGGCATGTTCTCAAACATCGATACCAAAGAGTGGAGTAAATCCTAAGAATTGAGGTGTATCTTGGTTAAACACTTTAATAATATTTAACATGTCGGATTTTCCTACTACAAATCATATTCAACCAGAACCAAATAAATTTAAAACAGCTTCTTTATATTCTGCTCTAAATTTTTCAAGTGATCCATATTGGCCTAAAATTTTCGTTTTAAGTGGTCCATCCTTAAATTCAACATCTTTTTTCATTGAGGGGAATAAAAAATTATGATTTAAAAGTCCTCCTCCAAATTGTCTAATTGCAACCTTAACAATAGGGTCTTCAATTTTTTGGTAACTTTTCATTAATGATTCAAGACTACCAAATCTCTCTTCAATGCCCTTTCCTTCAATTGCAGCATTTAATTTTTCTTCATATGCTTTGTGACTAATCTCATAGTGCTTTTGTATAATTTCTTCTGATATATATGGTTCTAAATAATTATATGGTTGTTCTAATTTTATTCTTTGGTAACTCATTCTATCCTCGTCCCTAAATAAATTATATATGGAATAAATTATAATTAATATAATATGTTTTACTTTATTAAATTTGTCGACAACAACATTATCCAAATCATTTTGCTAGTTAGTTTAGCTACTTTACTTTTTTATGCTCTCGGAAGTGTAGCTCAAAATTATTTTCATTTTAAAACAAAAAATAATAATTTTACAATTCCTTTTGGAATAATTATTTATTTTCTAATTACTTTTATTCTTTATGTTCCCTTCATCTATTTTCTTAATTTATTTAATTTAGATAAGGGAGCGCATTTATATCTTTATTTATATTTAATTAAGCAATTCATTTTTACCTTTGTTGTTTTGATTTTCCTTAATTCTTTAGTTTCAAAATGAAATATTACCGGTTGAAAACAAGTTACTAATTTTTTTGTTTCAGTTGTTATTATTGGATTTCTATTATGGCTATTTCATTTTCTTTTAACTACAGTTTCACCAATAGCTATAAATGATGAATCTATCTTTAGTTTTGATAATGAAAATTTTCTTTATCAATCTGTAGTTTTAGAATTAAACATTATTGTAGAAATGAATAACAATATTAATAAAGACACAATTCTTTTTTGAATTATTCCCTTTATTATGATTAGCCTTCTCTATTGAAGTTCTAAATTATTATTTGTAAATATAATAAGTGCAACTTCAATTTCTTTTGCTACATTTTTTACTACTACTATTATTTTGATCTTTTCTTTTTTAATTGTTGAAAGCTTAATTTATATTATTGTTCCAATAATATATTTATATTTTGTACTAATTTATTTATATGCAAAAGAAAGCTTTGGTGATAACTTAATTATCTTTTTTGCAATTTATGCACTCTTTGCTATTTTTACAATTTCTTCTTCTGGATTTGCCTTTCTTTTAGTACTTGGAGTTCCGATAATTGGATATTTATTTATGCGGGCAAAAAGTACAGTTAGTCTCTTCCTTTTATTTATTACATTCTTTGTTATTGAATTATTTTTTATTTTAACAGTCATAAATATTCTTTACGGGGTAATTTTTCTTGCCATTGCCATTATTATTTTAATTCCAATGTATGCAATTTTGAATTCAGCAAAGGTTAAAGATTTAATCCAAGTTGAAAAAACAATTAAAAGAAATGCAATGTTAGTAGTTTATTTCTCACTAGGAATTACCATTTTTCTTTCATTTATTTTAGGGTTAAAATCAAATGATGGTGCTTTTATAATTATTGGGCAAGGATTTAGTAACATGGCTTATCCAGCCCTTACTATTTCTTTGGTAATTATTTGTTCTCTTTATTTTATCTTTACATTTTATATTGTCTTTTTCAAAAAAGATAAAGCAAATAATTTATTGCTTATTACTTCATTAATTATTTTAATTGGATTTAACCCATTGTCATTAGCATTATTTAGTTATCTAGACTTGATGGAAGTAAATATTTTCCAAATTTATTATTTTGTTTATGGAATTATAATGTTCTTAAATGTTCTAAATTATTTACAAAATGAATTAAATTTTTCTTATTCATATAATTATAAAAAGTTTCCAATTATAAATAAAATATCCTTCAAATCTAAAAAATAAATAATAATCTCTATTTGATTAAGGCAAAAAATAAATAGTATAATTATTATTATGAAATTAAATAATAGAATCCCACATGTCTTTCATTACATTTGAGTAGGAGACAAACCACAACCTGATACAATGAAGCAAAATATTGCACGACTTAAAAAAATGTACCCAACTTTTGAAATTAAAATTTGGACTGAAAAAGAACTAAACATTAATGAATGCAAATATACACAATTTGCTTACAAAGAAAAAAAATATGCTTTTGTTTCAGATTATTTTCGGGCAAAAATTCTTTACGAAGAAGGGGGAATATATCTTGACGTAGATATGGAACCTATCCAAGATATTTTTGACCCTATTTTTACCCAAAAAATAATTCTTGGATTTGAATATTCAAAATTAGTAGGAACAGGAATTATTGCTTCTGCTCCCAACCAAGACCTTATAAAATATGTCCTTGATTTTTATTTAAAATTTGATAACTTAACAGATAAAAATTTTGATTTTCCAATCAATAATATTATTTGAACATGGCTTCTATATAAACAATATGATCTAAAACTAAATGATCAAAATCAAGAGCTAAGACAAGGAATAGAAATTTTTAATCATCATGTTTTTAGTTGTATAAAACCTACTAAAAAATCAAAATTTATTCATCATCATAATCTTAGTTGAACATCAAGTTCATTTAAAATCTTTTGATTTTCAGGTTTACTTCGTTTTGTCCAAAAATTTCAAATAGTTCTAAGTCCAATGTTAATGTCAATTACTAGATCATGGTTTAGAGACCAAGAGAGATTACTAAAATATTTAAATAAAATTAACTAATGAAAAAAACACAAGTTAAAGCATTAATCAAACATTTAAGAAATCAAATAAATACATGATCTGCTGAGTATTATGTAAAAAATAATCCTAGTGTTGATGATGTTACTTTTGACCAAGCATTAAATAAATTAATTGCTCTTGAAAAAGAATATCCAGATCTTATTACAAAAGATTCTCCTACACAAAAAGTAGGAGGTTTTGCAAGTTCTAGTTTTGAAAAATTACCTCATCCAATTAAACCAATGCTCTCTTTACAAAATGCATTTAATCGGGAAGATCTTTTTGATTTTGATAAACAAATAAAAAAAATTCTTAATACAAAAGAAAATATTGATTATACAGTTGAACCTAAAATTGATGGAGTTTCTATTTCCTTACAATATCAAAATGGAAAGTTAATTCGAGCTCTTACTCGTGGTGATGGAATTATTGGTGAAGATGTAACCCAAAACATTATGCAAATTGAAAATGTTAAAAAAACAATTTCACTAAAAAAAGAAATAAATTTACGTGGTGAAGTTTTTATGCCAATTTCTTCATTTGACCAAATTAATCATGAAAACTTATTGAATAATCGTCCTCCACTTGCAAACCCAAGAAATGGAACATCAGGAACAATTAGACAAATTGATGCCATGGTTACTAAAAAAAGACATTTAGATTTATTTGTTTATTTTGCTTTGAGTGGAGAAACTCATGAAGATTACTTTCCTTCACAAATGGAAACATTAACTGAACTAGAAAAAATTGGGATTAATGTAAATCCACTTTCTCAAAAAGTAAACTCAATTGAAAAAGTAATGAATTCAATTGATGAAATTGCCGAAACAAGAGCCGAACTAGACTATGAAATTGATGGAATTGTCATCAAAGTAGACAATAATAATTTACATGAAGATATTGGCTATACAACAAAATTTCCTAAATGAGCAATTGCCTATAAATTTCCTGCAGAAATTAAAGAAACAAAGTTATTAGATATTTTTCCTACAATTGGTAGAACTGGAAGAGTAACTTATAATGCAAAATTAGCTCCTGTTAATTTAATTGGAACAACTGTTCAAAGAGCAACTCTGCATAATGCTGATTATATAAAAGGATTAGATTTAAGAATTGGCGACACTGTTCAAGTAAAAAAAGCAGGTGATATTATTCCAAAAGTTATTGGAGTAAATCTTAAAGAGCGGATTGCTAAAAGTGAAAAATGAATTGAATCAACTAATTGTCCAATTTGTCATCAAAAATTAACTAGGGAAAACAATATGGTTGATCAATATTGTACTAATGAAAAATGTCCTTCAAGAATTCTTGAATCACTTATTCATTTTGTTGGAAGACAAGCAATGAATATTGATGGTTTATCAACAAATCACCTTACAAATTTTTTAGAAAAAGGGTGATTGCATTCATATGTTGATATTTACCTTTTAAAAGACAAAGATATTATTCAACTAGATAAATATCAAGAAAAATCAGTAAGTAATATTTTAACTGCAATCGAAGATTCAAAAAAAAGACCATTGCATTGCCTTCTTTTTGCACTTGGAATTAGATATATTGGTTATAAATCTGCAAAAGATTTAGCAACTAGATATTTAAACATAGATAGTTTAATAAATATTTCTTATGAAAAGTTACTTTCTGATGTTAACTTTGGAGAAGTGAAATCTAAATCTGTTGTTGAATGGTTTAATGATCCTAAAAATATTAAATTAATTGAGGATTTAAAATCTCTTGGGGTTAACATGAAAGAAGACTTTGCTAAAGTTGAAACTGAAGGATTTTTTGTAGGTAAAAAAATTGTCCTTACAGGTAAATTTAAAAATTACACAAGAGATGAAGCTAAGGATTTTATTATTAGTCTTGGAGCCTTTCCTCTTACTTCTGTTTCTGGCAATACTGATTATGTTATTACTGGCCAAAATGGTTCAAAATCTAAGCTTTCTAAGGTTGAAGAAGCAAAAATTATAAAGGTTTATAATTTACAAGACTTAAAAAATCATGGGAACTAAAAGAATTGAGATACATAATACAGACGAAGAAAAACTAGATTTAGCTGATAGTAAATTTACTATTTTTGCTAAAAAATTCTATCGTAAACATATAAAAGGAGTTAGCCCAGTGCGACAAATTCTTTTATGATATTTTCTAATTACTCTTTTAGGAACTGCTTTTTTATGTACTCCATGAGTTTTAAAAGCTCACCCTTTAATTGATAATTTTGATTTAGATGTTTTTAAACTTGAACACACTGAAATTTTAGGTTTACCAATTTGAAGTTTTTTGGTATCACATAATATTATTAATAAAGGGGATCAAGTCTTTCCTGTATTGGGTAATTATCTTGAAAGACCAGGTTTTTTAGATTCCTTATTTGTAGCTTCATCTGCTTTTTCTGATACAGGGTTAACAACAGTTGGAATTTCTTTTACATATAACTGATTTGGTCAATTAGTGCTTTTATTACTTCTTGAAGTTGGGGGAATTGGTTGATTTTCAATTAAAATTTTTGTGCTCTTATTTTTTGTGCATAAATTAAAATATTCTAGTATTTCTCAATCAAGTTATGAAAAAGGAATGAGAAATAATCAACTCGCAATTGGAGTTATAAAAACTGCAGTAATTGTAACTATTGGATCAACAATTGTTTTTGGGCTTATCTTTGGAGTTATGTTTGCTACAATAGAACCAATAAACTTGCTCCCAACTGATCAAAATGGTTTAATTAATACTGATAATCCTGAGGCTATCTCTATTTTTTATCTTATTCCTGATACAAATTTAGCTATAACACATTTAGGACCATCATACCTTGACAATTGATTTTTTGTTCCTGCAGCCGATGGAGTTGGTCTTCAAGGAAATTGACTTGACTCTTTTAGAGCAGGATTTTTCCATGCTGGTGCTTCTATTAATAATTCTGGATTAGATATTTTTAGAAGTAGCTATTCACTTGCTGGGTATTATGGTAATTATGGAATTCAAATTATAACAATGATGCTTTTTATTCTTGGAGGAATAGGGTTTAGTGTAATTTATGATATTGAACAATATTTTCAATTTAAAGCAACAGGACAAAAATTTAGATTTTCAGTAATTACTAAAATTTCTGTTGTAACTTATGCACTTGTTGCTTTTAGTGGTTTATTCTTTGTTTTCCTTATTGAATCAATTTCAATTGCAAAAGAAGGATCCACTGCATTTTTAGAAAATCCTCTTTATGGAGCAACTTTCCAAAGAGTTTTTGCCCTTGTCTTTAATACATTTTCAACAAGGAATGCTGGATTTTCAACAATTAATATTAGTTTCTTCTCATCTGCAACTCAAATCACTTATATGCTAATGATGTTTATTGGTTCTGGACCTGGATCAACTGCTGGGGGGTTAAGAACAACTACCTTCTTTGTGATTATTGTAAGTACAATATCACAACTTAAAGGTAAAAAAAATACTAATGCTTTCAAAAAAACAATTTCTGAAAAACAATGTTCACAAGCACGGAGCACTTTCATATTTTCATTAATGTTAATTCTAGCGGGAACAATGTTTGTCTTCATTGCAGAAGATGTTGCTGGAGCAATTATTACTGAGGGACCTGCAAGAAATGATTATGAAGGAGTTTTATCTTCATTCTTTGTAGTAACTAGTGCCTTTGGAACAACTGGTCTTTCTCCTGTTTCCTTATCAGATATTACAGTTGTTTCTAAATTAGTCCTTATTGTTATTATGTTTTTAGGAAAAATGGGAATGGCTACTACTGTTGAACAATTTGAACCTAAAAAACCAATTGATCGTAGATACATTGAAGAATATATTAATCTTGGATAATAAAAATAAATGTAATGAAGTAATTTAAAATAATTATTTTGTTTAAGTTAAAAATAATTAATTATATAATTAATTAAATGAGTGGAGCGGTAGCCAAATTGGTAAGGCAGATGACTGCAACTCTTCGATTGTCGGTTCGAGTCCGGTTCGCTCCTCCATTTTTAAAGCTAAAGGAAGGTTTTAAAAATGGATAGATATGATTTTTGGCTTAAAAACGCGCCAACTAAAATAGTAGATAAAATTAGAAATTTTTCAGTAGATGATAGAGAACTTTACTTTGGTAAAGATCTTAATTTTGGAACTGCTGGCCTACGTGGAAAAATATTATGAGGAACAAACTCAATTAATGATTATACAATTGCAAAAGCAACATATTCATTTGGAAAATGATTGCTTAATACTTATGCAGCTGATGCAACAAAATATGGAATTGTAGTTGCCCATGATAATAGAAGATTTGGAGTTCATTATTCGCTTATTGTAGCAAGTGTACTTGCTGAAATGAAAATTCCTGTATTCTTGTTCAAAGAGAATCAGCCTTGCCCAACGCCACTACTATCTTATACAGTTGTAAATAATAAATTTGTTGGTGGAATAAATATTACAGCTTCACATAATCCACCGTCAGATAGTGGATTTAAAGTTTATGATGCGCTAGGAAAACAACTTGCAAATAAAGAAACAACTAAAATTCAAGAAATTTCTAATGGAGTAGAAAATATCTTTACTATTCCTCGTTTGGAAAATAAAGAACAATATCTTGATGAAAGTTATTTTGATAATTATTTAGATAGAATTAAAAAGGAAATTCCCTTTATAAAAATACCAACCAAAAAAGACTTGAAAATAGTTTTTTGTGCAAATAATGGAACAGCAGCTAAGTTTGCAAGACCATTATTAGATTTTTCGCGGGTGGAATATGAATTTGTTAAAGAACAAGAATATCCAGATGAAAACTTTACCAATACACCACATCCAAATCCTCAAGATATTGAATCATATGATTTAGCAAAAGTTTATGGTGATAAAAGTGATGCTGATTTAATTTTTGCGACCGATCCTGATGCTGACCGTTTTGGAATAATGATCAAGCACCAAGGGAAATGAGTTGATCTTTCAGGAAATCAACTCCCTTTAATTCAAATTAAATATAAATTAGAACAATTAAATAAAAGAGGACTAATTGAAAAAAATGATTTTATTGTAAGATCTGTTGTTACTTCACATGCTGCAGATAAAATTGCTAAACAATATAAAGTCAATGCTCTTGAAGCTTATACAGGGTTTAAAAATTTAATGTATGTTGTTGATAGACAACAATTAAAAGGGAACCAATGTCTTTTTGCTTGAGAAGAAGCTTATGGATCAACTGTTATGCCCTTTACTAAAGATAAAGATTCATTTCAAGCACTTGTGCAAGTACTTGAACTAATTGATTATTATAAAAGACAAGGGAAAACATTATTTGATGTGTTAACGGAAATTTTTAATGAAATCAATTTCTTTTTAATGGAAGCAAATCCAAAAAGATTTAGTGGAGCAAGTGCCATGGATGAAATGAAAAAAATTATTAATCATTATCGTAATAATTTAAAAATTGGGGAAGATATTAATGGCCATAAAATTACTGAAATTAGAGATTATCTTATAGGTTATAAAGATTGACCCGCTGATAATACCATTATTATCTTTTTTGATGATAAAGATTTTGTTGCTATTCGTCCTTCGGGAACAGAGCCACTTTTAAGAATGTACTTTGATGTGCAGGAAAAAGATAAAGCAACTGCTAAAAAAACTAAAAAAGAATTATTGGCTTACTTTAGTTAATTGTTATTTTTAATGAAAACTGGATATTGAAAATAAATAAAAAAAGGCAAAATAATTAGCACATTTTGCCTTTTTAATTGTAAACTTTATATAACTTACAATTACAAGAATTAAATACAATAAAAGTGGTAAAGTATAGAAGAGTAAGTAAAAAATTAAATTAATAAAAAAAGAAAGAGGACAATATGCCTACAATGAATCAGCTAGTGCGAAATGGACGTCAAACCAAAACGAAAAAGACAAAAACTCCAGCTCTTCAAACTAGAAAAAACACATTAAAAAATCAAACAATCCCAAGTTCTTCTCCTCAAATGAGAGGAGTTGCAATTAGGGTAGGGACCATGACTCCCAAAAAACCTAATTCTGCGCTTAGAAAATATGCACGGGTAAGACTTTCCAATGGAATGGAAGTTAATGCTTATATTCCCGGAGAAAAACATAATATTCAAGAACATTCCGTTGTATTACTAAAAGGCGGGAAAGTTAAAGATCTGCCCGGAATGAGATATAAAATTGTACGGGGAACTCTAGATTCAAGTGGCGTTGAAAATAGAACTCAATCAAGATCAAAATATGGTGCTAAGAGACCAAAGAAAGCTAATTAAGGAGAAGTAAGATGTCAAGAAAAAATCGCGCACCAATCAGAGAAGTGTTACCAGATCCAATTTACAATTCATTAGCAGTTACTAAATTAATTAATAACATTATGCTTGATGGTAAAAAAGGAACAGCTCAAAAAATCCTTTATGGAGCTTTTGAACAAATTAAAAAAGAAACAAAACAAGAACCACTTGATGTTTTTAACAAAGCATTGGACAATATTATGCCAGCACTAGAACTTAAAGTTCGTCGTGTTGGAGGATCAAATTATCAAGTTCCAATCGAAGTTTCAGAAAGAAGAAGAAAAATTCTCGGACTTAGATGACTTACGATGTATGCAAGAGGTCGTTCAGAAAAAACAATGGAAGAAAGACTTGCAAAAGAAATAATGGAAGCTTCCCAAGGTCAAGGAGCATCTGTTAAGAAAAAAGAAGCAACTCATAAAATGGCTGAAGCAAATAAAGCCTTTGCTCACTTTAGATGATAGGAAGGGAATGATAATATGGCGATAAGAAAACAACCGATCGAAATGTTTAGAAACATTGGGATCATGGCCCATATTGATGCTGGTAAAACAACAACAACTGAAAGAGTTCTTTACCATACTGCAAGAATTCATAAAATTGGAGAAACTCATGATGGAGCTTCTCAAATGGATTGAATGGACCAAGAAAAAGAAAGAGGAATTACCATTACCTCTGCTGCTACTACAGCAACTTGAAAAAACCACCGGATTAATATTATAGATACCCCCGGTCACGTTGATTTTACTGTTGAAGTTGAAAGATCACTTCGTGTGCTTGATGGTGCTATTGCTATCCTTGATGGACAAGCAGGAGTTGAACCCCAAACTGAAACAGTTTGAAGACAAGCTACAAATTATAATGTTCCAAGAATCGTTTTTGTAAATAAAATGGATAAAACTGGAGCAGATTATGCTTATTCACTTCGTACTATTGAAGATAGATTAGGAGCAAAAATTGGATCACTACATCTTCCAATTGGAGCAGAAGATGAATTTGTTGGATTTATTGATTTAATTGAAATGAAAGCTTACATCTTTGATCACAAAGATGAAGAAAATTATGAAACAGTTGAAATTGCTTCTTCAATGAAAGAACATGCTGAACTTGCAAGAGTAGAATTAATTGAAGCTGTTGCTGAATTTGATGAAGAACTAATGGAAAAAGTTCTTGAAGAACAAGAAGTTAGCAACGAAGAAATTAAAAGAGCAATTAGAGCCGGAGTTCTTTCAGGAGAATTCTTCCTTGTTCTTTGTGGATCTGCTTACAAAAATGTTGGAGTAAAACATTTAATGGATGCAGTCGTAGACTTTTTACCTTCACCAGTTGATGTTCCACCAATAAAAGGTGAAGACATGGACGGAAATGAACTTTTAAGATATGCAAAAGATGATGAACCATTTACTGCTTTAGCTTTTAAAGTTATGACTGATCCCTTTGTTGGAAAATTGACTTTCTTTAGAGTTTATTCTGGAACTTTAGATGCTGGTTCATATATCTTTAATGCAACCAAAGGAAAAAGAGAACGTGTTGGGAGAATTTTACAAATGCATGCCAATTCAAGAACAGAAGTCCCTGGGGTAGTTGCAGGAGAAATTGCAGCTGCAATTGGACTAAAAGATACAACAACTGGAAATACTCTTTGTGATGAAAAACATAAAATTGTTCTTGAATCAATGGTTTTCCCAGAACCAGTTATCTCACTTGCAATTGAACCAAAAACAAAAGCTGATCAAGACCGTTTAGGACTTGCATTAAATAAACTATCAGAAGAAGATCCAACTTTTAAAACACATATGGATCATGAAACTGGTCAAACAATTATTTCAGGAATGGGTGAACTTCATCTTGATATTATTGCAGACCGTTTAAGAAGAGAATTTAATGTTGCTTCAAATGTAGGAGCACCACAAGTATCCTATCGTGAAACCTTTACTGAAAAATCAGATATTGAATCTAAATACATCAAACAATCTGGTGGTAGAGGACAATATGGACACGTTAAAATTATTTTTGAACCAAATAAAGATCTAGGATTTGAGTTTGTTGATAAAATTGTTGGAGGAAAAATTCCTAAAGAATATATTAACTCAATTAGACAAGGTCTTGTTGAAGCAATGGCAGGCGGAGTAATTGCCGGATATCCAATGATTGATATCAAAGCAACTCTTTATGATGGATCATACCATGATGTTGACTCCTCTGAACTAGCCTATAAAATTGCTGCTTCAATGGCAGTTAAAAAAGCTAAAATTCCTTCAAAAGGAATTATTCTTGAACCAATCATGTCCGTTGAAGTTGTAACCCCAACAGAATACTTTGGAGATATCATGGGAGATATTTCTGGAAGAAGAGGACTTATTAATGGTCAAGAAGAAAGAGGAAATGCTCAAGTTGTAAAAGCTGATGTACCACTTTCAGAAATGTTTGGGTATTCAACTCAATTAAGATCAATGTCCCAAGGAAGAGCTGTTTATACAATGCAATTCTCCCATTACAATAAAACTCCAAAATCAATTTCAGAAAAAATCATTGCTGAAAGAGGAATTGGAAAGACTGAAGAGTAAATTAATAAAATAATCTTTATTAATTAACACTAGAAATAAATAATTAAGATAATAATAATATTTTGTTAAAATTATATTGAGTATTCACTTTTTATTAGTGCTTGCTCTATATAACGTTATGTAGATATTGGTTGATAAGATCATATCAACCATAAAAAGACAAATTAAAAGAGAAAAGAAAAGGAATAAAACATGGCAAAAGAAAAATTTGACCGTTCACTAGAACACGTTAATATTGGAACCATCGGTCACGTTGATCATGGTAAAACAACATTAACAGCTGCTATTACATCTGTACTTGCAAAAAAAGGTGGAGCAGTAGCTATGGATTATGCATCAATTGATAACGCCCCTGAAGAAAAAGAAAGAGGAATTACAATTAATACAGCCCATGTTGAGTATAATACCAAAACTAGACATTACGCTCATATAGATGCCCCAGGACATGCTGATTATGTTAAAAACATGATTACTGGAGCAGCTCAAATGGATGGAGCAATCCTTGTAGTATCAGCTACTGATGGACCTATGCCCCAAACAAGAGAACATATTCTACTTGCAAATCAAGTTGGAATCAAAAAACTTATGGTTTACATTAATAAATGTGACATGGTTGATGATGAAGAAATGCTTGACCTTGTAGAAATGGAAGTAAGAGATTTATTAACTCAATACGGATATGATGGAGATAATACACCTGTCTTTAGGGGTTCAGCGCTAAAAGCCCTTGAAGGAGATCCAAAAGAAGAAGAAACTCTTTATAAAATGATGGATGAAGCAGATGTGTACTTCCCAGTTCCAGAAAAAGATGCTGATAAACCATTCCTTCTTCCAATAGAAGATGTATTTACAATTACTGGAAGAGGAACAGTTGCAACTGGAAGAGTTGAAAGAGGAAAACTAAACCTTAATGAGGAAATAGAAATTGTTGGGATTAAACCTACTAAAAAAACTATTGTAACCGGAATTGAAATGTTTAGAAAACTTCTTGACTATGCTGAAACTGGAGACAATGTTGGGCTTCTTCTTAGAGGAGTAGTTCGTGAAAATGTTCAAAGAGGACAAGTTATTTGTAAACCTGGAACAATCACACCTCATCAATCATTTAAAGCTCAAATTTATGCTCTAACCAAAGAAGAAGGTGGAAGACATACTCCTTTCTTCTCAAACTATAGACCACAAATCTATATTAGAACAACTGATGTTACAGCAACCATTGTCCTTCCTGAGGGAACAGAAATGGTAATGCCTGGAGACAACATTGCTTTACAAATTGATTTAATTGCTCCAATTGCAATCGAAGCAGGAACTAAATTCTCAATTAGAGAAGGCGGAAGAACTGTCGGTGCTGGTGCCGTTACTGAAATTATTAAATAATAAATAATTATCGATAATATAAAAAAGGAACTTAAAGTTCCTTTTTCTTTTAAATTATTTTGATATTTTTTATTCTTCGGGAATAAATGAACTTTTTGCTTTGTTAAGTGCATTACACTTAGGGCAATGTAATATTGATTTATCTCCTACATATTCATGTTTGCATCTAAAATTTCTACATTTAAATTTATATTTTTCTTCTGACATAAGTATTTTTATAACTCTTTCTCCATTAAATTATAGTGGTATTTAAATATTGCTTATGTAAAAATATGGTAATTTTAAGGAATTTTAATCCCCCTTCTTTTATAAATTTATTATATTAATAATTTCATTTGCTGTTTTATTAATACTTTTATTGTTATCAATAATGTTCATTTGTTTAACATTTTTTTTAATTAGATTAAGATGATCATTTTCATTGAAATATAAATCATAATGTTTTTTCCAATATTTATCTTCCTTTTCTATTTCAGCAAAAGATCTATCTCTTTTTTTAAGCCGTTCTAAAATAATATTGAAATCAGCTCTTAAAATGAATACATAATCAAAAATTATTTTTTCATTTTTAAACATTTGTTGATATTTTTCAAATAATAAATTGTAACATTGGTACTCTTTTTCATTTATTGAATTATCTTGATAAAAAGAATAAAGATATAAATAATCATCTAGGTATAAACGATCTGTAATTATTAAATTTGTTTTATCTTCAAGAGTATATTCAGCATATAACTCTCTTGCTCTTAATGTTAAAAAATCTATTTGAGTAATAAAAGCCCATTTCTTTTTATTATTATATTGGTTATCTAAAAAAGGATATTTTTCTTTTTCAAATAAACAATTTATTTTTAGTTGTGGGTAATTTATTTTAATTAGTTTTTCTAATTCTTTTATTACTGATGTTTTGCCTACTCCAGCAGGGCCAATAATTGCAATAAGTTTTTTATTCATCTTTTATTTTCACCTTTTTTTACATTATATATTATTTAAATATTGTTAATAATAAAGTTATAACAAAGCAAAAAAAAGAAAAAGAAGAAGATTGCTCTTTCTTCTTTTAATATTTTAGTTATTTAGAGACAAGTCTTCCATTAACGTATAATTTTCCAATTGCACCAGTAAGTGGTCCTTCTACTTTAAAGGAAATTCCGTTCACTCTTCCACTAAGGTCATCAGATTTTTCTTGGTTAGATAATGCTGCTAATGGAATTCCATTAGAAACTTTTGTACTTCCACCTTTTGAACTGGGGAAAATATGATCTGCGTCAAAATTATTTCGACTCATATTTCTTCCAAAAACATCAGTTGCATTATTGCTACTTCCAAAATAATTATTTCAAATTGTATTTTTTTGTGAAGTGTCAAAATCATCATTTGCCATAAGCTACCTCCTTTCAAATTTATAATATCATTTAAGCATTTTCAATTTTAAAATTTCATTATTTTTATATACAATTTCATTTTTTTATAATTCCTTCTTCATAAAGTTAATATTCAAAGTATAATAAAAGGGCAAAGATATTTACACCTATTTTATAGAACACATTAAAGTATTTCTAAATATTATTATGCAACATATGAAAGGAATACCTTAATGGATAAAATTGATTACGAAGTTCTAGAAACAATGGAATGAAGAAATAATGAATATAAACCAGGTGATATTATCTCAGATACAGATAACTCTTACATGAGAGCTATGATTCACCAAGGAAAATGCAAAATTAAAGAATAATTAAGTTTGCTTAAAAAAGGACCATAGTGGTTCTTTTTTTTAATAACTTTATAATTAAGATAGAAAATGAAAATAATAGTAGTTGGAGCAGGACATGCAGGCGTTGAAGCCGCTTATACATTAGAAAGATTAGGGGATGAAGTTTCTCTAGTTACCTTTCGTGAAGATGATATTGCTTCTCTTCCTTGTAATGTTTCAATTGGGGGAAGTGCAAAAGGAATTATTGTAAATGATCTTGATGCTTTTGGAGGGATTATGTCTCTTGCTGCAGATGAAACGCAATTGCAAACTAAGATTTTAAATCAATCAAAAGGGCCCGCTGTAAGAGCACTTCGAGCACAAATTGATAAAATAGATTATCCAAAATACATTAAAGATGTAATTCTTAAATCAAAAATTAAACTTATTATTGATGAAGTTTCTTCTTTAATTATTGAAGATAAAAAAGTAGTAGGAATTAATTTAAAAGAAAAAGGTTCATTAAAAGCTGATGCAGTAATTATTGCAACAGGAACTTATCTTCGCGCAAAAACGATGAAAGGTGAAGTAATTACCATTGAAGGCCCTGATGGTAAAAAAACTTCCAAAGGAATTAGTGAACAATTACTTGATCATGGAGTTGAACTTATCCGTTTAAAAACTGGAACTCCTCCACGAATTAAAACTTCAACAATTGATTTTTCAGTTATGAAAATAGAACCAGGATCAGAAACTCCAATTTGATTTACAATCAATCGTAAGGTAAATAAGAAATTTGAAAATATTCCTGCTTATTTAGTTTATACAAATGAAGCTACTCATCAAGTTATTAGAGATAATATTAAACATTCATATTTATATTCAGAAGAAATTGAAGGTGCAGGGCCAAGGTATTGTCCTTCAATTGAAGATAAGGTAAGAAGATTTGCTGATAAAGATCGCCATCAAATCTTTTTAGAAATTGAATCAAAACATTTAGATACAACTTATCTTTCTGGGCTTAGTTCATCAATGCCTGCTTGAGTGCAAGAGCAATTTGTAAGAACTATTCCTGGTCTTGCTAATTGTGAATTTGCTAAATATGCTTATGCAATTGAATATGATTCCTTAAATCCAGTGCAATTAAAGCAAACTCTAGAATTGAAACAACTTAAAAATCTTTATTTTGCTGGTCAAGTTAATGGAACTAGTGGATATGAAGAAGCAGCAGTACAAGGACTTTGAGCTGCCGTAAATGCTCATAATAAATTTTATAAAAAACCGCCCTTTATTTTAGATCGAAATGAATCTTATATTGGAGTCATGATTGATGATATTACTACTAAAGGAATTTTAGATCCCTATCGGGTACTTTCTTCAAGAGCAGAATATCGTTTATTACTTAGAACTGATAATGCAATTAAGCGTTTAAATGAAAAAGCCTTTAGTAATAGTTTGATTTCAAAAGCAGAATATCAACTCAACAAAACTCGACTAGCAAAAATGGAAGAAGTAAAAACTAATTTATGGTCTGCTCGTCTTAAAAAAAATGATCCAAGATTTTTAAAATTACTTGAAGAAAAAAATGTTCATATTGATGTTGCTTCAATTCCTGCAGAAACAATTGTTAAACGTCCTGAGTTTAATTTAGAAGAATTTAAAGAAATTCTTGAAGAACAAATTCCTGTAATCAAAGAAATAAGTACAAATGATTTAATTACTTTAGGAATAGAAGTTAAGTTTGAAGGTTATCTTGCTAAACAAGAAAGGGAAGTTAAGAAATATCTTAAATATCAAAAACTTTGACTTCCAGAAGATCTTGATTATAATAAGGTCCCAAATCTTGCCCTTGAAGCAAGAGAAAAATTGAATAAATTTAAACCAATATCAATTCATCAAGCAACAAATATCACCGGAATTAATCCTTCTGACATTATGGTTTTAGTACATTTTTTAAATAAAAAAAATTCATTATAGTGTTTTTGCTAATCCCTACCAAAAGATTTGAGATAATATAATTGATATAATATTAATATAAATTATGTTTAAAAATAATAAACTTTGATACTCAATAGGCGCAATTGTTATCGGTTTACTTTTTGGAATATTATTGCTTTTTGCAACAGGACAATCAATTAGTGAATTTGGGACTTCAATTTACCAATCCTCATTTAATGATTGAATTAGTTTTGGAAATCTCTTATCGGTTGTCGCCTGAATTATATTAATCTCTCTTGCTTTTATGATTTCATTTCGAGCTAGAATTTTTAATATTGGAGCAGCTGGTCAATTTGTTGCTGCTGGTCTTTTTACTTATGCACTTATTAATCAATTACCCATTACTGGAAGATGAGCAATTCTAATTACTTTATTTTTTCCAATTCTTATTGGAATGTTTTTTGCTTGGTTAATTGCTTTTTTAAAAACACAATTTAAAGTGCATGAAGTTTTAAGTTCAATTCTTTTAAACATAATTATTTTTTGACTTTATATTTGGTTTATTTCTCCCATACATCATCCAGCAATAGCAAGCGAACTAGGAACAGTTGATATTGCAAGTAATTTTTCTTTGCAGTTTTCTTTTTGAGCAGATGAATCATTTATTAATTACGGAATTATTTTAGCAGTAATTGCTTTGGTTATTTTTATTTTTATGTACAAAAAAACTACTTGAGGATATAGACAAAAAGTTCTTGGTTCAAAAAATAAAGCTTCCTATTATGTAGGAATTAATCTTAACCAAGAATTTACTAAAACCATGATTATTTCAGGAGCACTTGCTGGTCTTGCCGGAGGAGTATTTTATTTTGGTTGTAATCAAAATCTTCCTGTATTAACAAATGCACTTCCAGGAGAAGCTTGGTTTGGGTTAGCGATTATTCTTGTTGCTTTTAACAATATTTTTGGAATTATTATTGTGGCCTTTATTTTTGGACTACTTGAAAATGCAATAGTTTTTAATGCTGCTGTCGGACAATCAGTAAGCATTTTAAATTTGATGGTGGTAGTTTTAATGATTACATCAACAATTTTTTATGCTTTTATTATTTACAATCCACAAGAATTATTTGTTTGTTGATTTAAAAATGTACATCGGAAAAATTTATATCCCTTTAGAAGAAATCATCAAAAAGATCAAATTAAAATTAAAAATAATTTTTCTAAATATTTTGATTACATTCGAATATCAAAAACAACTTATGATATTAAGGGTCAAGAATATAAAAAGAGAGAGGGTAAATAATGGCTGGTAGTAGTTTTTTAATTGCTTTTATAATTTTATTTGCAGTTTATCTTTTAGCATCAACAGCAGGTTTAATTAGTGAAAAAAGTGGAGTAACTAATATTGCAATTAATGGAACCATGATTATGGGGGCATTAGCATATGTTTCACTTGCAAGTTGGGCTACTTATTGAGAAGCATTTGGAGTTTTTGCTCCCTTTGTTACCTTACTTTTTGCAGTTTTAATTGGAATGATTTATGCTCAGGTGTTAAGTTTTGCAACCGTTAATTTAATGACTGACCAAATAATTACCGGAACAGCACTTAATCTTTTTGCTCCAATTTTAAGTAGTTCAATTCTTTTCCTTGATTATTTTAAAGTAGATCAAGTTCCATTTCCTACTACTGAACTGAGTTGATATGTAGTTCCTTTAGCTTTTTTAATAATCGCCTCAATTATTATTTTATTTGTAATTTTATTATTAAATAAAACCGCTTTTGGGTTAAGACTAATATCTGCAGGTGAAAATCCCCTTGCCTTAGAAGGTGTAGGATATTCTGCTCGTAAAATGCGTTGACAAGCCCTAATCATTTCTGGAGCACTTGCCGGACTTGCTGGGGGAATGTTTATGTTTTATAATGCTAGTCTATTTACTGGTGCAGTAAATGGAAGTGGGTACATTGCTCTTGCAATTGTAGTTATTGGTAAATGAAAATTAAAAGGAATAATTCTATGATCCTTTGTTTTTGCACTTATATTTGCTTGCACAATTCCATTGATGTATTGAATTCCTAATATTCCTTATGAACTAATGAATATTATTCCTTTCTTAATTCCTTTAGTTGTTTTATGTATTTTTAAATCAAAAAACAATTCTAAAAGTTGCGGAGTTCCTTTTAAAAAGAATATTCAGGAGTAAATTAATTTTAAATTGAAGTAATAGATTATGAATAATGATAATAATGAAATAGTATTTATAAATAATAAAGATATTAATAAGCAATTATTAGCTTTTCGTACTTTTCTTTTAGATTACAATAAGCATACTAATTTAACTGCAATTACTGATCTTGAAGAATTTAATTTAAAACATTTACAAGATGCCTTGCAACTTTTTGAGGTAGCAATCTTAAAAAATAAATCTCTTTTAGATATTGGATCTGGAGGAGGCATTCCTGGATTAGTTTTTGCGATTGTTGAACCAACTTGTAAAGTTACCATGATTGATAGCAATAATAAAAAAACAAAGTTTCTTGAAAGTGCAATTGTTTTTTTAAAGTTAACTAATGTTTCTGTAATTAATCAAAGAATTGAAAATTTAAAAGCTGAATTAGCAGGTAAATTTGATGTAGTAACTGCAAGGGCAGTTGCCCCAACAAATATCTTATTAGAGTTAAGTGCTTTTAGTTGTAAAATTGAAGGAAAACTTATTTTTTATAAAGGAAATAATGCTTTAATTGAACTTCCTGCAAATGAAGATATTGTTAATCAGGAACTAGGAATTAAATTTGAAAAGCAGTTTTCTTATCAACTTGGTGAAAATTTAATTAGAAATTTAATTATTTTTAAAAAATTCAAGGAAACTAAACCAAAATATCCCAGAGATTATGCTCAAATTAAGAAAAATCCCTTATATTAACCCCTCTAATTGGTGACATTCCCTTCGTTTTCCACCCTATACATTAATGGGGTATAATTAAAAAGGTTAAAAAACTAAGGAGAAATGTAATATGAAAAAAATTGCAATTAATGGATTTGGAAGAATCGGTAAATTAACTTTTAGAGCAATTTGGGATGACCCAGATACTGAAGTTGTTGCTATAAATGATTTGACTGATCCAAAAACACTAGCACATTTATTAAGATACGATAGTGCCCAAGGAAGATGGCATGTTGATTCAGTTTCAGCAACAAAAAATTCAATTATTGTTGATGGAAAAGAAATTAGAGTTTACGAACAAAGAAATCCAGAAGATTTACCTTGAAAAGAACTAGATATTGATTTAGTAATTGAATGTACAGGATTCTTTACTTCAAAAGAAGCTTCTGAAGCGCATATTAGAGCAGGAGCAAAAAAAGTTGTAATCTCAGCACCAGCAAAAGGTGACTTGCCAATGGTAGTTTATGGTGTAAACCATGAAATATTAAAAGCAGAAGATACAGTTATTTCAGCTGCTTCATGTACAACAAACTGTTTAGCACCAATTGCTAAAGTATTAAATGATAATTTTGGAATTGAAACAGGATTCATGACCACAATTCATGCTTTTACAAATGATCAAAGAACAGTAGATGCACCACATAAAGATTTAAGAAGAGCAAGAGCAGCATCACAAAATATTATTCCTACATCAACTGGAGCTGCAATTGCAGTTGGGAAAGTAATCCCAGAACTTGAAGGAAAATTTAATGGAAATTCAATAAGAGTCCCAGTTATTACAGGGTCAATTGTTGATTTTACCTTTACAACTAAAAAAGATACAACAGTTGCTGAAATTAATGCAGCCGTAAAAGCTGCTGAATCAGAATCTCTTGGTTATACAGAAGACCCAATTGTTTCAACAGATATTATTGGAATTAAACAAGGAACAATGTTTGATTCTAATTTAACTCTAAAACTTGAAGGTGCAATAAATCTTTATAAAGTTGTTTCTTGATATGATAATGAAATGTCATACGTAAATCAATTAGTAAGAACAATTAAATATTATATTTCACTTTAATATAATTAAGTAAAATTAAGATAAAAGCACATCACTGATGTGCTTTTCTTTTGTGAATAACTGTTGAAAATAAACTTGTTGTATAATTTTAAATGTTAATGAAAATAAAGGAAAAACATGAATAAAAAAACCATTGATAATCTAAAAAATTTAGATAATAAAGTAGTTTTTACTAGAGTTGATTTTAATGTTCCCATTAAAGATGGGAAGGTTACAAATAATCAAAGAATTGTAGCTGCATTGCCAACAATTGATAAATTAGTTGAAGAAAATGCAAAAGTAGTCCTTCTTTCTCACTTAGGAAGAGTAAAAACTGTTGAAGATAAAAAACGTTTATCTTTAGCACCAGTTGCTAAAGAATTTAATAAAGTTTCTAAAACAAAAGCTCTTTTTGTTAATCAAACAAGAGGACCAAAAGTTGAACAAGCAATAAAAAAAATGAAACCAGGTCAAATTATTATTCTTGAAAATACTCGTTTTGAAGAACTTAATGCAGCTGGTGAATTAGTTAAAAATGAATCAAAAAATAATCCTAAACTTGGAGCATACTGAGGATCACTTGCTGATGTATTTGTAAATGATGCCTTTGGAACAGCACACCGGGCTCATGCTTCTAATGTTGGAATTGCTTCAAATGTTCCTGAATCTGCAATTGGTTATTTAATTGTAAAGGAATATGATTTTCTAGAAAAAGCAATTACAGATCCAAAAAGACCATTTGTTGCTTTACTTGGAGGAGCAAAAGTTTCAGATAAAATAAATGTAATTGAATCACTACTTGAAAAAGCAGACAAAGTAATTATTGGAACAGCAATGTGTTATACATTTAATCTTGCTCAAGGTAAAAAAATTGGAAAATCACTTGTTGAACCTAAACAAGTTAAATTAGCTGCAAAATTACTTAAAAAATATCCTAAAAAATTAATAATTGCAGAAGATTTTGTTTGTTCAGAAAAATTTGAAGATCATCCTGGAATCATCGCTGATGAAGTTCCAGATAATATGATGGGAATGGACATTGGTCCAAAAACAATTGCCCTTGTTAAAAAAGAACTACAAGGAGCAAAAACTGTACTTTGAAATGGACCTTTTGGTGTTTTTGAAATGAAAAATTTTGAACACGGAACAGAAGAAGTTGCTAAAGCAATTACTAGTTTAAAAGGAGCTACAACAATTATTGGGGGGGGAGATTCTGCTGCGGCTGCTGCAAATTTTGGTCTTTCTGATAAATTTACTCATGTTTCTACAGGTGGTGGAGCTTCTATGGAACTAGTAGAAGGAAAAGTACTTCCTGGAATTGCTGCAATTCAAAATGTTGGTGAATATAATTTTGCTGCAAAAAAAGAAATTAGAAAACCAATTATGGCTGGAAATTGAAAAATGAATAATGGAGTTTTAGAAACAATTAAATTTGTTGATGCCTTTGATTATCATTTAAAAACACTTAATAAAAGCAATGAACTTCCAGAAATAGTTATTGCTGCACCTTATGTTTCAATTCCTTTTTTACTTCCTAAAGGACATTACACTAATTTATTTGCACTTGCTGCCCAAGATGTTGATGTGCATGATAATGGAGCCTTTACTGGACAAATTTCAGCAGAAATGCTTGCAGAATTAAAAGTTAAATATATAATTATTGGACACTCCGAAAGAAGAGCAATGTATTTTGAAACTGATAAGTTGGTAAATGAAAAAGCAAAAGTAATTTTACAACATAAAATGATTCCAATCATTGCTTTCGGAGAAACTTTAAGTGAATATAAAGCTAAAAAAACAAAAGCAGTAATTAAAAGTCAAATTAAAAAAGCACTTGCTAATTTAAAACCAGCTGATGTTAAAACTATTGTTTTAGCTTATGAACCAATTTGAGCAATTGGAACTGGAAAATCTGCTACAATCGTTGAAGCACAAACAATGGTTGCTTATGCAAGATCAGTTGTTGCAGACATGTTTAATGAAAGTGTTGCAGAAGCAGTAAGAATTCAATACGGAGGATCAGCAAATCCTGAAAATATCAAAGATTTAATGATTCAAAAAGATATTGATGGAGCGCTAATTGGTGGAGCATCATTAGATCCTAAAAAATTCTTAGCAATGCTTAACTATAAAAGCAATAAATAATAACCAATTAAAATGTACTTTTTGAGTACATTTTAATATTTTAAAAGGGCAACTTTTTATAATATAATTAAATTAAATTGAATTAAGAAGAAGGTAAATATGAAAATTAAACCAGTAGCATTGGTAATTCTTGATGGTTTTGGGGAAACCAAAGAAGGACCTGGGAATGCTGTAAAACTTGCAAAAACCCCAAATTTAGATAAATGAACAAAGGAATATCCACATACATATATAAATGCCTCTGGACATTTTGTTGGACTTCCTGATGGACAAATGGGGAATTCAGAAGTTGGGCATTTAAATATTGGAGCAGGAAGAATTATTTTTCAATCACTTGCTTTAATTAACCAAGAACTTGCAGAAGGAAAATTAATTGATAATTATGTTTTTTTAGAAGCAATTGAACATGCAAAATCAAATAAAACAAAAGTTAATTTGATTGGTTTAGTATCTGATGGTGGAGTTCATTCTCATGTTAAACATATTATTGCTTTTGCAAAACTAATCAAAGCACAAGGTGCAGAAGTTGTGGTCCATGCTTTTACTGATGGTAGAGATACAGCACAAAAATCAGCACTTAAATATTTAAAACAATTAGCAGATGCTAATATTAAAATTGGTTCTATTTCTGGAAGATATTATGGAATGGATCGGGACCAAAGATGAGAAAGAGTTCAACTTGCTTATGATGCAATTGTCAACCGTAAAGGTGAAACCTTTACTTCTTTAGAAGACTTTGTTGACCGTGAATATGCAAAAGGAATTACAGATGAATTTTTTACTCCTTCTTATAATAAAGATGAAGATTTAAGCATTAAAGATAACGATGCAATTATCTCTATGAATTTCCGTCCTGATCGTGCTCGTGAATTAGCCCATATGTTAATTGGCTCAAATGAAGCAGTAACAAAATATGATTATGAAATTAAAAGATTAAAAAATATCTTTTACATTTCAACTAGAGGTTATGCTGGAATTGAATGTCCAGTAATTTGACCAAATGATGAAATTGAAGATCTTTTAGGAATTACTTTAGAAAAAGCAGGGCTAACCCAAATGCGTGCTGCTGAAACAGAAAAATATCCTCATGTTACTTTCTTTATGGATGGTGGTAAAGAAGTTCCACTAGCTCATGAAACAAGAATTCTTGTCCATTCCCCAAAAGTTGCAACTTATGACATGCAACCACAAATGTCTTGTGAAGAATTAACAGATCATATTTTAAAAGCAGCAGATCATCAAGATGTCTTTTTAATTAACTTTGCCCAACCAGACATGGTTGGACATACAGGACAAATTCCTGCAGTAATTAAAGCAATTGAAGAAGCTGACAAAGATCTTGGTAGACTTTATAAAAAAGTTGTTGAAGAACTGGGCGGAGTAATGTTAATTACCGCTGACCATGGGAACTCAGAAGTGATGCTTGAAGAAGATGGGAAAACTCCACAAACAAAACATACAACAAATAAAGTAAGACTAATTATTACAAGTCATGCTGTTGAATTTAATGATTATGCAATGCAAATGGATGCAAATGGTAATCCGGTAAATGGAAAACTTGCTGACTTGGCACCAACAATTTTAAAATTAGTTGATGTTAAAATTCCAAAGTTGATGACAGGAACTCCGTTAATAAAATAAATATTTTTAAAATTTGAGATTAAGTTCTCAAATTTTTATTTTCTTTATGGTTAATGGTAGTTTTGTCGTTGTATATAAAAATCTTGTTGTATAATTTAAATGAAATTTATTAAATGAAAGGACTTAAATATGTCAAAAATAACTAAAATTTATTCAAGACAAGTAATAGATTCAAGAGGAAACCCAACGGTTGAAGTTGAAGTTACGACAAAAAAAGGATCTTTTGGTCGTGCAATTGTACCATCAGGAGCTTCTACTGGAACAAGGGAAGCACTTGAATTGAGAGACAATGGAAAAGAATATATGGGCAAAGGAGTTACAAAAGCTGTTGCTAATGTAAATACAATAATTGCTGGTGCAATTATTGGAATGGAAGCAACAAACCAAAGAGTAGTTGATCAAGCAATGATCGATCTTGATGGAACTCCTACTAAAGCAACTCTAGGAGCAAATGCAATTCTTGGAGTTTCTATGGCTGTTGCTGTTGCTGCTGCAAAAGATAAAAAAATGCCTTTATATGCTTACATTAATACATTGATGCCTAAAGGAACTGAAATGTCACTTCCAGTTCCTATGCTTAATGTTTTAAATGGAGGAGAACATGCTGATAATCCTGTTGATTTTCAAGAATACATGATTTTCCCTCTTGGTGCTCCAAACTTCCCAGAAGCAATAAGATGAGCATCAGAAATATTTCATCATCTTGATAAAATATTACATAAAGCAGGTTATGCAACTGGAAAAGGTGATGAAGGTGGATTTGCTCCTGACATGAAAAATAATGAAGAACCATTAAAATTCATTGTTAAAGCAATTAAAGCTGCTGGTTATGTCCCTGGCAAAGATATTTACATTGCAATGGACCCCGCTTCTTCAGAATTTTATAATACAAAAACAAAAATGTATGAATTAAAAGGTGAAGGAAAAACCTTAACATCAGATGAATTAACAAAATATTATAAAATGTTAATTAAAAAATATCCAATTGTATCAATTGAAGATGGAAAAGCTGAACAAGATTGAGATGGTTTTAAAGCTTTAAAAGATCAAATTGGAGATCACATTCAAACAATGGGTGATGATATTTTTGTAACAAATCCTAAAATTTTAAAAGAAGGAATTGAAAGAGATATTGCTAATTCAATTCTAATTAAACTAAATCAAATTGGAACTGTAATTGAAACAATCGATGCAATCGAAATGGCCAACAAAGCTGGATGAACTTCTGTTGTTTCTCACCGTTCAGGTGAAACTGAAGATACCTTTATTGCTGATTTTGTTGTTGGAACAGGAACAAAACAAATTAAAACTGGTTCAATGTCTAGATCAGAAAGAATCGCAAAATATAATCAATTATTAAGAATTTCAGAAGAAATTTCTACTTTCCATGGTGTTAAATCACTTAAAGTAGAAATTAAATAATTAATTTAATGTAAAAGTTGAAAGCGATTTTGTTATTAACAAAGTTGCTTTCTTTTATTAGATAGATTTAACGGAGGAAATATGGAAATTAAAAAAATTGCAATTTTAACTTCCGGGGGTGATGCTCCTGGAATGAATAGTGCAATTAAAGCAGCTGTTTGTAAAGCAATTAATAGTGGAATCGAACCTTATTTAGTTTATGAAGGCTATAAAGGTTTGGTTGCTGGTAATTTTAAAAAAGTATCAAAAAAGGATGTAAAATTCTTTAATAATTTAAGTGGGACTGCAATTTATTCTGCAAGATTACCTGAATTTGCAGATGAAGCAATCAGAAAAATTGCTGTTAGCAAATTAAAAGAAGAAGGCATTGATGCTTTAATTGTAATCGGTGGAGATGGCTCTTATATTGGAGCAGCAAAACTAAGTGAAATGGGAATTAAGACTATTGGGCTTCCAGGCACAATTGATAATGATATTTCTGCAACCGATTATACAATTGGGTTTAGTTCAACTTTAAATTTTATTATAAAAGCAATTGAAGCAGCAAGATCAACCTCTGAATCACATATGAGATGTAATATTATTGAAACAATGGGACGTGATAAAGGTGATCTTGCCTTGTACGCCGCTATTGCAACAGGAGCAGAAGTCCTTTCAATTCCTGAACGAATTTTAGATTTTGACCAAATCGCAGAGCAAGTGAAAGCTGCAAGAAAAGTAGGAAATAGATCAATTATTGTTGTAATTACTGAAAATCAATTTGCAGATGTACATAAACTTGGAAAAGATTTAGAAGCAAAAACAGGAGTTGAAACAAGAGCAACGCAACTTGGTCATCCCCAAAGAGGGGGACCAGTAACAGCAGAAGATCGAATTCTCGCTGCATCAATGGGTGTGTTTGCAATAGAAAAACTTCTTGCAGGAGAAACAAGTATTGCAGTAAATCTTGTCAACAATAAACTAATTACCAAAGATATTTTTGAAGTTATAAAAATCAAAAGTGCACCAGTAGATTATTTTTTAAAAATTTATGATGCAATCAAATAGGAAGAATTAATATGAATATTAAAAATATAACAATTAAAAAAACTAAAATTGTTTCAACTATGGGGCCAACTTTTGAGTCTCCTGAAATGATTCGCGAAATGATTACAAGAGGAGTAAATGTTGTTCGTTTAAATACTTCTCATGGAGATTACGAAGAACATGGAAAAAGAATTGAACTTGTAAAACAAATAAGAAAAGAAATGGACCAACCAATTTCTTTACTCCTTGATACTAAAGGTCCAGAAATTAGAGTTGGAGAAATAAAAGACAAAAAACTTTTTGTTCGAATCGGTGATATTCTAAAAATTCATTGTAAAGAAAAATCATTTGTTGGAGAAAATAAAGACTTTTGAGTTTCTTATTCTGATCTTGCAAGTACAGTTACTCCTGGGCAAATGATTATGATTGATGATGGAAAATTATCTTTGGAAACAATTTCAACTGATCCAGAAAAAGGAATTGTTACTGTTAAAGCATTAAATAATCATTCTGTTGGAAATAAAAAAGCAGTTAATGTCCCAGGGGCAAAATTAACTTTACCTTTTATTTCTCAATATGATAAAGAAGTTATTCTTTGAGGAATTAAACAAGGAATTGATTATGTTGCTGCTTCTTTTGTTCGTACTGGAGAAGATGTAATTGAACTTAGAAAATTATTAAAAGATCACGGTGGAGAACATATTCAAATTATGTCCAAAATTGAAGCATTGCAAGCAATTAATCATATTAATGATATTGTCAAAGAATCAGATGCAATTATGCTTGCAAGGGGAGATTTAGGAGTAGAAATTCCTTTCCAAGAAGTTCCCTTCTATGAAAAATTACTAATTGCCAAATCAAGAGCATGAGGGAAACCAATTGTAATTGCAACTCAAATGCTTGATTCTATGATTGATAATCCTCGTCCAACTAGAGCAGAAGTAACTGATGTTTATTATGCTTCTATAAGTGGAACAGATGCAACAATGCTTTCTGGAGAAAGTGCTTCTGGAAGTTTTCCAAAAGAAGCGGTTGAAACAATGGCAACAATTAATAAAGAAGCAGAAAAAAACTTTGATTATCTGCTTGCTTTTGAAGAAGCTTATGCTTACGTTGAATCACGTAATGCTGAATCTTCATATCTAGTTGCAAAAACTGCACTTACAGAAGATGTTAAATATATTTTAGCTTTTTCAACAAAAGGAAGATCAATTAAAGCACTTTCTAGATTTAGATCAGATGCAATTGTTATTGCTCTAATTGAAAATGAAAAACTAGCTTATAGCTTTGGTGCTAATTATGGAGTTTATGTTCACCCTTATAAAAATCAAGGTGATTACAATGATGATGCAAAAATTAAAGCACTTGCAAAAGAAATTGGAATTAATAAAGGGAACAAAATTATCATTGCTAATGCAAAAGAATTTAGAACTTTAAGAATTTAATGATCCTAAATTAAGCAAGAAAAATAAAAGACAACTTTTAAAAGTTGTTTTTTATTTGTTTTTTTAATAAATACAAATATAATTATGTTACTAATGTTAAATAAATTTAATGGTTGAGCAAACCTATTTTGAATTCAATTTAGACAATATTTTAGTAATGTTACTTCATGGTTGACATTAATTTTAGTGCCAATTATTTTTGCTTTTGGACTTGGTGCAGCAATTGGAGTAGCCACAGGGTTTATCCCAACTCTTTGTATGATCTTAATTGTGCTGCAAGGAAATGTTTTTTCTAATTGTTATTTTTCTTTTAAAAAATCAACTTTAGATCAAAATATAAGATTAACTTCTTTTAATAAATTTGTTTCATACACAACAATTTTTGCAATGGTCCTTCTGGTTTCGGTAATTGGAATGTTTTTTGCAATCATAGTTTTTATTGCTGATACTGAATTGCTACCAATGCTTGGAATTGATCAAGTTCTTCCAACTGCACCATTTTTTGAAGTTAATCCGACAATAAATACTCCTTATTTAGTTTTCATGTATTTAAACGGAGCTGACCATAGCAAAATTTTAGATGCTCAAATGGTATCACCAAATACTGGAGATATTTTTCAAATTGCTTTTCTTTGAAATATTTTAGATCTTGATAAAGGTAGCCACTTTTTAGTAACTGATGCAAGGTATATTACTGCTTGACGTTATTTTGAATGAGGTTCATTATTTTATTTCTTTGTTGAAGTTACAGTAAGTACAGTTGCAATTTCTTTATTCTTTACTTCTTTTTCATCAAGCAATAAAAATTATTTCCTTTGTATGTTTGGTTATTTAATTTGCTTTATGATTTTTGGAGGAATAATGGGTCCTGAATATAATTACGCAAATCCTGATGGTTCTTTTTCACCGTATGGTAACTTTGCCGGAATGAAACCAGTATTTCCTCCTCAAGAAGGAGTAGAAATACATCATACTTGAATGTTTTATGCTGAACGTTTAAACCCACTTTTCTATATTAACCAATGAGCATTTACTATTATGGGAACTTCAACTCTTTATCGATTTGAAATTGCTTATGTTGATCCAAGTGGGAATGTAAGTGAATCATTTACTTTTTATCAATCAATGACTCCCTTTTTAAGAATGAACTATGATGCTACAATTACTCCTTATCTTGCTAATGGTGAAACTCCAAACCCAAAATATTATTTATGAATGACTTCACCAAGACATACAATTGCAAATGCAATTCCTGAAACAGAAAGATTAACTATTTCATTTGATGACCAACTTTACAATATGTTAATTTATATGTCATGGGTTTGAACAGCAATTTATATTATGTTTACAACAATAATTGATTCTTATCATGCCCATAAGTTATAAACTTGAGTTTTAATTTAAAGTTATAATTAAACTATGTATAAAGTAAATTATGAATAGATTCAACGGTTGAGTAAATTTATTTTGAATTCAGTTCAAACGATATTTTAGTAGTGTTACTTCATGATTAACATTAATTTTTGTACCTATTGTTTTTTCAATTGGACTAGGAGCAACAATTGGAGTTGCTACAGGGTTTGTTCCTGCACTTTGCATGATTCTAATTGTATTGCAAGCAAATGTTTTTTCCAATTGTTATTTTTCTTTTAAAAAATCAACTTTAAATTCTAATTTAGACCTTACTACTTTTACTAAAATGGCAGAATACACGACAACTATTTGTTTAATCTTTTTTGTTTCATTAATTGGAGTCTCTTTTGCCCTTTCCATTTTTATCCTTGATACGCAACTTCTTCCAATGATGGGGATTGATCCCTTTTTACCTATTGCTCCTGCTTTAGCTCCAAATCCAATTATCACTGCTCCTCGGGTAGTACTAATGAATTTACGGGATTTTCCTAAGGATGCAATCAATGCTGCTAAAATTCGTGCTCCTCATATCGGCTATACATTTGGCCCTAATGAAATGTTTAAAGTTGTAGATGCAGGTTATCTTACTAATTGACTTTACTTTGAATGGAATGTTTTACTTTATTTCCTTTTTATGGTGACGATGGAAACAGTCCTTATTTCGCTTTTATTTACAACATGCATTAAAGAAGTAAAAACTTATTTCCTTTTCATGTTTGTTTATCTAGTAGTCTTTTTAGTTTTTGGAGGAATTTCTGGACCAAGGTTTAATTATGCAACCCCTAATGGGTCCTTTAGTTCATTCCAGGTAAATGGAAAACCACATACATGATATTTTTATGTTGAACGTTTAAACCCGCTCTATTATATTAACCAATGAGCCTTTACTGTTTTATCTGCTGCTTCAGTTTATGAATTTGATATTGCTTACACTAATAGTGCAGGTGAAGAAGTTATTGTTTCTTTTTATCAATCAACAACTCCACTTTTAAGAATGAGTTATGATCCCACCACAAAAGCATATCTTCAACTTCCCGAACATCCTCATTTTCCTAATCCAAAATATTATTTAGTGATGACAAGTCCAAGGATGGAACTAGTTAATGCCATCCCTGAAACTAAACGTTGAGTTTTTGGTGATAACAGTGTTCTTTATAATATGCTCCTTTATATGCCATGAGTTTGAGCAGGATTTTATCTTACTTGTATCTACCTAATTGAATACATAAAAGTTAAAAAAAGATAAATTCTCTTTTTCTCTCTATTTGTAAAATATATAATTAGAATGAGTAAAAAATGAAACAAAATTTATCTTCATCAAAAGAATTAGCGAATTGATCTAAAATTATTGACAATTCCCATCGAAATATTTTTTTATCTTTGCTAATGGAATTTATTGGCTCATTTTTGTTTGTCTTCCTACTACTGCTGCCGAACATCATGTATCTTACAACCACAGGCACGATGGGGTCTTTTTTTAATACAATTCAAAATTTCTTACCACTTCTTGCTTTATATAATACATTTATTATTTGATTAATTTTTATTAATGCAAGAAAACATCTTAATTTGAAAATAACTTCTGGTGGTGCAATAAGCTTACATCGTCGGGGAAACTTAGATAGTAAAAGAACTCATCAAGTTCTTGAAACAATTGCTTTTCAAATTGCAGGAGCATTTCTCGCTTCTTATTGTGGATTTTTAATTATCACTTCACGGGGAATGTGAACAGACACCTCAACTTTGGGTGCAGTTCAATCACAAATGAATGGGTTTATCTTTGCAAATAATGGAACACAGAATTTTGGAATTGTTTTATGGTTTTTACCATTACAAATAGCAATCAACTTAATAAATATCTTAACTATAAATCATTCTCAACAAGAAATGAGAAACTTTACTACAAAAACTAATATTACAAACAATTTCAAATGATTGGGAGTAATCTATCTAATTTCTTTTATTGCCTTGGAATTTAATGCCCAACCAATTTCACCAAATGGAGTTATTTCAAATGGAATTACCTCATTTGCATTTGGTGGCGCTAACAACTTATTTACAATGTTTGTCCTTGTTGTTAGTCAATATACATTAGCAATTTGTTTATTAAACAACAATAAAATAAGAGGAAATCTTAATTAAAATTAAAGGAGATATAATAATTATTATGAAAACATTAATGAATAAAATTACAGCAGAAGCAATTTTTGATTATTTAAAAAATTCTGATGCTGCTATAAAAATTATTGCAATCGATGCTGATGAAAATCAATTCAGTCTAGATTTTGCAGCTAAGAAGAATATAAGTGAAAAAGATCTTGCCTCAATTGAAGCTGGAGTTTTGAAACTTCTTGCAAAAAATGAAGAAAAATATGCAATTGATGCTAAAAATTCTTCTTCTGTAATTAAATTTCTAAAATTACGGGGAGTAAGTGGGATTGTTAATGAAGACTTTCTTGTTGCTAATAGAATTTTTGGACTTGCAGAAAGTGATAAAAAAGATTTTGCTGCTAAACTTTCAAAAATTGCTGATGAAGAATCTCGTGATCATCGAAAAATTGGTGAAGATTTAGAACTATTTTTTATCGATGATTTAGTTGGGAAAGGACTTCCAATTTGACTTCCTAATGGAGTTGCACTTAAAAATCAAATTAAAAAATTTATTTTAGAACAAGAAAGAAAAAATGGATTTTCTCAAGTAGAAACTCCAAATATTGGATCACTTGATCTATTTATTGCCTCTGGTCATTATGACCATTATAATGAATCAATTTTCCCTTATATGGAAAATAAAGAACATGAAAAATTCCTTTTAAGACCAATGTCATGTCCAATGCATGTAAGAGTATTTAAAAGAAAACCTCGTTCATATAAAGAATTACCAATAAGAATTGCAGAGCAAGTAATGATGTATCGTTATGAAGCATCTGGAGCTTTACTTGGGCTTGAAAGAACAAGAGCAATGGAACTTACAGATTCTCATATTTTTCTTGCAGAAGAACAACTAAGAGATGAACTTTCAATGTTATATTCAATGATTGCCGAAACTCTTAAAAAATTTGATATTGAAATTGAATATGTTGAACTTGCATTGCATGATCCAAAAGATACTAAAAAATATCATGGAGATCCTGAAATGTGAGCACGGGCAGAAAACATGCTTCGTGATTATTTAAATAAAGAAAATATTGAATATGTTGAAAAAAGTGGAGAAGCTGCTTTTTATGGACCAAAAATTGATATTCAAATTAGAACAGCAATTGGTCATCTAATTACAGTTTCAACTCTTCAACTTGACTTTTACCTTCCTGAAAAATTACATGTAGAATACATTGATAAAAATAATGAAAAGGTAGCTCCAATTATGGTTCACCGTGGATTTATTGGAACTTATGAAAGATTCATTTCTATTTTACTTGAACAAACAAAAGGAAACTTACCAATGTGACTTGCGCCGCAACAAGCAGTGGTCCTTCCAATCAATAATAAATATCATCTTGATTATGCAAAAGAAATTTATCAAAAATTGTTTGATTCTGATGTACGTGTACGTTTAGATGATTCTGATGAAAGATTAAAAAACAAAATCAGACAAGCACAAACTAAAAAAGTTAAAGTCCAAATTATTATTGGAGATAAAGAAGTTAAAGATGGAACTATCTCTTATAGATTTTATGGAGAAGAAGAAACAAGAATTGCAAAATCATTTGCAGAATTGTTAAAATTATTTAAAAATTAAATATGTTTAAAAATGTAAAGTATTTGCTTACAACCCATGACATTAATGAAATGCCTCAAGATGATCTTCCTGAGGTTGTTATTGTTGGAAGATCGAATGTAGGGAAATCTACTTTCATTAATTTACTTACAAATAATTCTAAATTAGCAAAAACCTCATCACAACCAGGGAAAACGAGAGCACTTTCTCTTTTTCTTGTTGATAATAAGTTTCGCATTGTAGATATCCCTGGATATGGACATGCTCGTGTTTCACAAGCACAAAAAAAGCTCTTTTCTCAAATGATTGATAGTTATCTAAGCGAAAGACCAAATATTGCTAAAGCAATTATTTTGCTTGATACAAGAAGGGGCATGATGAAACCCGATCAAGAAATGATTGATTATTTTATGAGCGCAAAAATTCCTTTTATTGTTGTAGGAACAAAACTGGATAAAGTTAATCAGTCAGAATACATAAAATTTAATCGGAGTATTTTTAATAGTTTAAACAGTACTCCTATTTCTTATTCTGCAGTAACTAAAAAGAATTTAGATCAAATCAAGAATATATTTTTAGAATATTATGAATAAAAAAATAGTAAATAATCAATTTGTTAAAAACATTCAAGATATCGATAGTATTTCAATTGTGGAAACGCTTTCCCTTACCACTTGGTTCTTTTTTAAAAAAATGTTTTCAACTGCTATTTGGTGATTTCTAATTTTTGTTATTCCTTCCATTGTAATTATTGGTGGAGGATCTTTTCTACCTTATATGTATTCATTTACCTTTTTATTTGGAGCTACTTTGTTATTTTCAACTGTAGTTATTTATGGAACCCTCTTTTATCCTATTTATGATTCATCCATTTATAAAAATATGGAACTTACTGTTTTAAAATTTGGTTCGATTTATATTTCACTTATTTTAACAACAATTTGTGTAGATATTTTGATTGCAACTTATATGGAATTATTATATTTTCTTTTAGTCCATTTACAAGTAGTTTTTCAATTTAACTGAGTTTGATTTATTAATGCTGATTATGTAATGCATTGGGATGACATCTGATGAGGAGTATATGTTTATTTCTTAGTTGTTTCTACAATTTTAGATATTTCTATTTGTTTTTTTATTCAATCATTTTCTAAAACTGCAAAAACTTATTATGTTATTGGTTATTCATATTATTTTATGTTTATTATTTTTTCGGGTGCGATTTTAATGGAAGCTCCAATTAATTTAGAAAGCGGAGAAATAGGTTTGAATGCAAATATCCATCATGCCGAAAATTGACTTTTCTGGGCAAGATGGTTTAACCCTAATTATGGAATTAATACCTTTGGGTTTAGTGCTTTTGCTGCAGGAACGTGGGATCCAATAAAACAGTTAGATCCAGCATTAGAGGGCCTTGAACAAGCACATCCTTGAGCATGAACTGATGATCGATTATGGAATTATGTTAAATTTAGTTCGCTTGTCTATGCTCTTGGCCTTTTTTATCTAGCTATTTTTATTGAATATATAAAATTTGAACGTTCATAAATTAAATAAAAAAAATGGAAACTTAATGAGCTTCCATTTTTATTTAATTTTTCCTTTATGTTTCATTGTACGAATAGCTGAGGTTGACATCATTATTTTTTGAGGTTTACCATCAATTATTACTTTAACTGGTTGTAAATTTACATTTCATTTTCTTTTGGTAGCATTTAAAGCTTTTGATCTAGTATTTCCAGATTGTGCACTTTTTCCTGTTACTTCGCATTTTCTTGACATATAGTTATTTTATCAAAAAAAGACCTACTTAAAGGAAAAATAATTTTATTCTTATTCTGTTTTGTTGCTAATATTTTGCAATGTAATTAAAATATCTTTATTTAGTTGATCAGCAGCTAATACTTCAAGTTGAATAGATGCTAATATTTGAATTAAGATATTTAGTGTAAAATCATCAATTTTTCTTTCTTTTGTTTAATATTTTTGATATTAAATTGTTACATTATTATTTTTAAATGGAATAAATGAGATAATTATTATTGATATTGTAAAAATGAATAAGTACAATTAAAGTATGAGAATTTTAATCTTGATCGATTAATAAATAGAAACAATGTAAATATAAAAATTATTTTTTCTTTTAGAAAAGACTTTATTATAAAAGATCATTTAAATATAGTAAAATTAAATTAGTATATAGAAAAAAATTGGAGAACATGAAACAAAGTAAATTCATTTATCAAGATAACGAAAACTTTGCCCTTCGTACTGTTGGGATTAAAAAAAGTTACGGAAAAAATCAGGTATTAAAAGGAATTAATATCGAAGTTAAAAAGGGGGAAAGAGTTGCTCTTTTAGGTCGTAATGGATCTGGTAAATCAACTTTTATTTCTTTAATTACCCAACAAAGAGCATTCCATGAAGGAACAATTGTTTATGGTTATGCCGATACAAAATCTAAAGCATTAGAATTACTTGGAGTTCAATTCCAAAATCTTTCATATCCGGAAGGATTCTTTGTTAAAGATGTTTTAAAACTTTTTCAATCAGCTGTTCCATTAGGAATCAGACTTACCAAACAACAACTTGAAGATTTAATTGATTTGTTTGGAATTAAACCTTATTTAAAACAAAGAATAGATAAATTATCTGGTGGTCAACAACAACGGGTAAATATTATTCTTTCTTTAATTAAAAGACCTAAATTGCTTATTCTTGATGAAATTTCTTCAGGGCTTGATGTAAAATCATCAACTGATATTAAAAACTATATTAAAAAATATTTACAACTTGATAAAGAAGTTTCTTTAATTATTGTTTCTCATAATATTGCAGAAGTTAAAGAATTAACAAAAACTTCTTATGTTTTAAAAGACGGATTAATTGCTGAATCATTTCCTTCAAAAAATTTAAATCTTGCAAAATTTATGGATATTGTTTCTGTTGATATTGATTATGTTACTAAAAATATTCAACAAGCAAAAAAAGCTGAAATTATTAAAGAAGTAAGCGATGAATATGAAAAAGTAAAAAATAGTTATATTGATGATCTTGAAAAAAGACATGATAAATTTATTCACAGTTTAGATTTCCGTGAAGTTTATCGTTTACAAGAAGAACTTGTGGAATTAAAATCAGTAACATTTAAAACAAAATTAGTTGCTAAAATTGATGACAAAACAAAATCTAATAAAGAAAAAGATCAAAAAGAATTAACCCAAGATCAAAAAGAATTAACTAAAAATCCTTTATATAAAAAAATTCAAATTAATGAAGAAAAATTACAAGAATTAAATTCAAAAGAATTTATTATAGCTTTATTTAAAAAACTTGAACCTAAACATAAAAAGGATCGTAAAAATCTTAAAAAAGATTTAGAAGAAAGAAAAGCAACATTGGATCAATATATTAAAGAACGTCCAATAAGTGCACTAGATAATATCATTACTGCAATTGAAAAAGAACTAGTTAATTTAAACAATCAAAAAAAAGATAATTCTGTTGTAACCCATGATGAATTTACTAAAATTGTTTCCGAAAAAATTCTAAAACATGATCAAGGTTTGGAAATTAAAAAAAGCAAAGAATTATCACCAATTGATAAAGAAATTTTACAAGCTAATATTAATATCAAAAATTTGAAGATTATGAAAAAAGAAATTGCTTCTGATACTCAAAAAGAAACAAAAAAAATTGATCATGATGAAAGACATTTTGAAAATCATGTAAATCGTTTTATTAAAGCTGATAAAGATGAAATTTTAAGACTTGTTAAAGTTCATATTGCAGAAATTAATAATGAATTAGCTGCTCAAACAAAAGCAATTAATCAAGCAGAGAAAAATTTAAAAACTAAAAATATTGATTTTAATAAAAAATATAAAAAACAAATTGTTGAAGATAAAAAATTATCAAATACTATCATTAAAACTGAATCTGATTTAAGAGTTGAGGAAATTCTTGTTTTACAAAAAAATTTAACAACAGAACAAGATGGAATTTCAATTAAACAACATGAATATAATAAAGACTTAATTTTTATGCAACAAGAAATTCCTTCTAAAGTAGCAGAAAAAGAAAAAATAGTTGATAAACAAAAAGTAGCAAGTGATAAAAAAATTGCTGCCCATGATAAATCATATGAAGATAGTTGAACAAATGATGTTTATGACTTTTTAGATAAAGAAAAAGTTGGATTTAATATCAAACCTCCTAAAGAAGGAAATATTGTTGAAATTAGACATCTTTCTAAAAACTTCAAACATTTAAAAGCAGTAAGAAACTTTAATTTAGAAATTAAAGATGGAGATAGAGTTGCAATTACTGGCCCTAATGGTTCAGGTAAATCAACTATTATTTCTATGCTTACTCAATTAGTTAAACCCAATTCTGGTGAAATTGCTTATTCTTTTGGAAAAACAAAAAGATCAGTTGTTAATAATGTCGGAGTGCAATTCCAAAACTCTTCTTTCCCTCAAGAAATGAGTGTTTTTGATGTAGTTATCTTTTTTGCAAGAGCAAATAGATATTCACTTACAAGAAATGAAATTCGTAATGCTTTAAAAGTCTTTAAACTTGATGATTTGCAAAAACAAAAAGCTTATTTACTTTCTGGAGGAGAAAAACAAAGATTAAATGTTTTACTTGCTTTAATTAAAAAACCTAAATTAGTAATTCTTGATGAAATTTCTACTGGTCTTGATATTGATTCAATTCATAAAATTAATGGATATGTAAAAGAATATCTTGATAAATCAGGGGCAACATTAATTATTGTTTCCCATAATTATGAAGAAATTCATAATTTAGCAAATAAATTAGTAATTCTTAATCATGGAATTAAAACCGAAGAAGACAATATTGTTAATTGAACTGAAGATCAAGTAAAAGCTAAAATGTTTGAAGTCTTTAGCATTAGTGATGAAGATTTAGAAGAAGATACTAATATTGATGATGATAAATTTGTTTATACTACAAATTTCAAAGAAGCTTATCGTTTACAAGATGAAATTGATGAATTAACATCATCTGCTTTTAAAATAAAACTAACTAATAAAATTGCAAAAACTCATGAAGCATATGCAAAAAAAGAACAAAAAACATTTGAAAGTCAAGAAAAAGAATTAGAAAAAAATCCTATATATCAAAAACTAGAATCTAATGAATCAAAATTAATTGAATTAAATTCAAAAGAATTTAGTGATATTTTATATACAAAACTTGATCCTAAACATAAAAAAGATTCTGAACGTTTACAGCTTAAGTTAAAAAATAATAAAAAAGATTTAAAAAAATATATTGGGGAACATCCAACAGATGATCTCGACAAACTTGTTGCTGACTTAAAAAAACAACTAGAAACTTTAAAAACTAAAAGTGTTGATCCAAAACTTGAAAAAAATGAATTAGTAGCTACAAAAAAAGAACTTGCTCAAGTAAAAATTGAAATTAAAAAAATTAATGCAATGAAAAAAGAAATTGTTGCTGATATTGCTAAGCAGTTAAAAATAATTAATTATGATGAAAGTCATCTTGAAGCAAATCTAAATAAAATAATTAAAAAAGATAAAACTGAAATTACAAGTCTTGTAACTAAACATATTGAAGACGTTTCATCTGATATTGAACAAGAGAAAAAAGAAATTGCTAAATATGAAAAAGATTTTAGAATTGTTAAAAAAACATTTAATAAAAATAACAAGAATCAAATCTTAAAAGAAAAAGAATTAGTTGAAACAATTATTGAAGCCGAGATTGTTACAAGAGTAAATGAATTATCTGTTTTAGGAGATGTATTAACTAAGGAACAAAATGGAAAAATTTCTAAAAAAAATAAATATCATGAAAAAATTCCTCATTTAAGTAAATCAATTTCAATTTGAATTGGTGAAATAAAAAAAACTGAAGAAAAAGATTTTAAAACTGAAGTTAAAATGTCTAGTAAAGGAGGAAAAAAATAATGCGAGCTTTATTTTTACAAGAAATTAAAACTTTCTTTAAATCACCATCTTCAATCTTTATTTTTGTTATTCCTCTAATCTTACTTGTAGGACTAGGGTACTTTATTCCTGCGGCCTATATTATTCCTTCTACAATTTCTGTTGGAATTGTTGGAGCAGTACTTCTTTATTTTGGTGGAGGACTTGAAGAAATTAAAAGAACCTCATTTTTAAAAGTAATGGGAACAACGAAGCTCAACAAAGTTACTACTCTTATAGTAAAAATGTTTTTTGCTTCAATTGTTGCGATGGTTACTGTAATTTGAGTACTTGGACTTGGATATTTATTTTCAGAAGTTATCCCCTTCCTTGCAGTTGATTTTGGACATCTTAGTCCAGATTTAGGCATTATTCCTGGAGCGGTTCATTGAGATAAAGTTCAATGATTCATTCTCTTTTATGCAGCTGCACTTTCATTATGTGTAACATTAGCGTTAGCATTTTGTTTTGCTGCAATTGCTAAATCATCACTTTCATTTTATCTATTAACTTTTGGGTATATTGCTGCCTTAATTCTTTTTGGTGGAGTAATCATGCCAGGGTTCTTACTTGTTGGAAATGAGTGATTTCACTGATTCTATTATTTAATTCCTAATTACTATAGTGGTAACCAATTAACAGCCGCTTTTAATTCTGGACTTAGCAAAGAAGTATTCTTTATCCTAGGTGCACTTCAAACTATACTTGATTTCGTTGCTAATTATGCACTTGATACTTACTTCCCTAATTTTTTATTTAATCATCCAGACTTTGGCCCAACAGGAGTAATTTTAGCACTGCAACAATGAGTTGAAAATAACCCTGGTTTTGTTCAAATGTGAAATGATATGGCTGCAGCTGTTAATGCTGCCGGTGATGATCTAAGTAATGGTAATGTAGATTTTTCTGGAGTTGATGGTGGAGAACACAGAGATGTTATTAAACTTTGGGATTGATCAAGTACCCGTTTATCCGCTTGGTTAGCTCTTTTAGCGCTTAATATTAGTAATAATGGATTAAAGACAGTATTAGGTAATTTTGCAGAAAATACATTTATGGGAACTTATAAAATTGATGATATAGTTTATCTTTTATTAACTATTCCTTCTGAATCAACTGTTGGCATACTTATTAATGAGGGAACAATTAAAGTTGGAGTAGGACCACTCGCTTTTGATAAAGAAGTTTGGGATGGTTTGGAAAAAACTACAGGTGCATCATTAGATGAACTTTTGGGCGGTGTCATTAAAGGTGTAAATGAAGTAGTTAATATACTTAATTCTGGAACAGTAAAAACTGTAAAAGCTCTTATTGGTTCAATGGAATATTCTAAAGCCTTTGACTTTACAAATACAAAATCAATTATTGATGTATTTATGCCTTATGCTTGAATTGCTTTTCTAGCTGCAATTAGTGCTTGAAAATTTGAATGAGTAAATTAAATAAATCTTATTAAATACATATAAAAAACTCTATTTTAATAGAGTTTTTTTAATCTAAAATACTCCTTATTTTATGGGCTAAATAGTATAATTAAATGTATATAATTAATTGATAACCTAAGAAAATAGAAAGAAAAATTAAGTAGGAGAATCTAATGTCAGATAATACACACAAAGAATTAATGTTAGAAATAATTGAATCAGCTGTTGCAAATTTACAAAGAAATGAGCAAACAATAAATGATTTAAATGTTTTTCCTGTTCCCGATGGAGATACAGGTTCAAACATGCTTGCAACATTAATTGCAGCATGAAATAATATTAGCGATGATTCAGAAACAGATGTTGAAATTTTTGATGATTTTGCAAGAGGAGCATTACTTGGAGCAAGAGGAAATTCTGGAGTAATTGTTAGTCAAATTTTTAAAGGACTTGCTGAAGGAATAAAAAAAGCAGGAAGTGTTTCAAAAAATAATGAAACAATGAAAATTATTTTTAAACAAATGAGAAATTATGCTTATGCTGCTGTTTCAAATCCAGTTGAAGGAACAATCCTTTCTATTATTCGTGTGTTAGATGAAAATTATGATCGTAAAGCTAAAACTGTTCGTGAAGCTTGAAAACATGTTAACTTAATTGTTGAAAAAGCAGTTGATAATACACCGAATCAACTTCCAATTTTAAAAGAATCTGGAGTAGTTGATTCTGGTGCTTATGGGTTAATGGTACTAATTCAAGGAGTAGTAGCTGCTCTTGAAAGAAAACCATTACATATGAAATTGGAATTAACAAGAGAACACCAAATTCCTAAAGTAGCAATTTTAACCAAAGCTGATCCAATTAAAAATATTGGTTATTGTACTGAATTTATTTTAACTCTTCGTCCAGATAAAAAATTCTCTAAACCAAAATTTAAAAAATTCTTAACCTCAATTGGAGACTCATTAGTCTTAATTGTAGAAGATGATATTTTAAAAGTTCATGTTCATACTAAAAGACCTGGAGTTGTTTTCAATGAAGCTCAAAAATATGGTGAATTTACTAAAATTAAAGCAGACAACATGGCTTCACAAGCAGTATCTAAAGGGCATGAAGTAATTGGGGATCAATTTATTATTACTCCTGCAAACCAAGAAATAAATGAAGATCAATTAGGAATTGTTGCTGTTTCTGATGGTAAAGGATTAAGTAATTACTTTAAAACATTAGGAGTTGATCAAGTTGTTCAAGGTGGACAATCAATGAATCCTTCTATTAAAGAATTTATTGATATTATTGAAAAGGTACCTAATAAAAATGTTTTACTTTTACCAAATAACTCAAATATTATCTTAACGGCAGAAGGAGCAAAAAAACAAATTACTGATAAAACAGTTTTTGTTTTACCTACTAAATCTTTACAACAAGGAATTGTTGCTTTAATGAATACTTCAAAACAAATGATTGAATTTAATCAATTTGAAAAAGATATTTTAAAATCAATAAACGAAATTGATGAAGCTGTTATTACAAAAGCAGTTCGTAAAGCAAAAATGAATAATATAGAAGTAAATAAAAATGATTTTATTTCTATTATGAATAAAAAAATTATTGTTTCAAATCCCAATATGCTTCAAACAGCAAAAATAGTAATTAAAAAATTTGTTAATAATGGAAATGAGCTAATTACAATTATTTATAACCATGATGTTAGTACTGAACAACGTAAAATTTTAGTAAAATGAATAAAAGATAATTTTAAAGATATTGAACTTGAAGTTAAATTTGGAGGCCAAAATATTTATAGTTTACTAATTTTTGGAGAAAAATAAAATGAATAAAATAATTGCTTTTGATTTAGCTGGAGGAGATAAAGGAGAAAAAGCTTCTGTACCTGCAGTTTATGATTTTCTTGATCTATTTCCAGATTGAAAAATTATTGGCTTTACAGATAAGAGTGATGTTGTTTCTAAAAAATCTAATTTTGAAATTATTAAAGTTAAAACAAACATTGCTCAAGAAGATAAACCACTTGCAGTTAAAAGAAAAAAAGATAATACTCTTGTTAGGGCAATGGAATTAGTTAAAGAAGGAAAAGCAGATGCAATTGTTTCTGCTGCTAATTCTGGAGCACTTGTTTTTGGTGCTTATTCTTTATTCCCTTCTATTAAAAAAGGAGTAAAACCAGGATTTGCTCCCTTTGCAACAAAAGCTTATGGTCAACTTTTTACTATGCTTGATGTTGGAGCCAACCTTGATGCTGATGCTAAAGCTTTAGAAAATTATGCATTAATGGGGCAAGAACTAATTAAAGCCCTTGGATTTCATGATAATCCAAGTGTTAAATTACTTAATGTAGGACTTGAACCAGAAAAAGGTAATGCACTTTTAAGAGAAACATATAAAGTTCTTCAGGCAAATGATCACATTAAATTTATGGGAAACATTGAAGGGAATCAAATCCTTATTGATGATGAATCAGAAGTAATTATTACTACTGCACTTGAAGGAAATATTGCTTTAAAAGTAATTGAAGGATCAATTATGGTTTTTGTTAAAATGCTTAAAACAAATGCAGATAAAAACTTCATGTCAAAAATTGGGCTTGGACTTGCAAAAAGTTTCCGTGATGATTTTAAAAAAAATATTTTGAATGAGGAATATCTTGGTGGAGCAATTGTTGTTGGACTAAATAAATTAGTAATAAAAGCCCATGGTGCTTCTAATTCTAAAATGCTTACAAATGCACTTAAAACTACAAAAACATTATTAGAAAATGATGTAATTAAAAACTTTGAGGAAGTTCTAAAATAATGGAAGAACTGCAAAAATTATTTAAAGCAATGGATATTAATCCAAAAGATAATAAACGTTATGTTGAAGCTTTAACTCACATGAGTTTTTCTCATGAATCAAAAAATAAAGCTGAACCATATGAACGTTTAGAATTTTTAGGAGATTCTATTTTGGGATTTTTTGTTGCTAAACATATTTTTAATAATTATAAAGAGATGGAACCTGGACAAATGACCCTTTTAAAATCTAATATGGTTAATAAATCTTCTCTTTCTAAAATTGGCAGATCACTAGATTTACAAAACTACATGTTTTTAGGAAAAGGTGAAAATAAAGATAAATTAAGTGATTCTGTTTATGAAGATATTATTGAATCTTTAATTGGAGCAATTTATCTTGATCTTGGATATAATCAAACACAAAAATTCATTAAAAATTTTGTGTTTCCAAAAATTGATCAATTTGATCTTGATGATTTGAAAGATTATAAAACCAAACTTCAAGAATTTCTTCAATCCGAAACAAGAAAATCAGTAACTTATGATACTGTTTCAATTAAAGATAAAAATAAAAATCTTATTTTTAAAGCAAAAGTTATTTTTGAAGATCAAGTTCTTGGAGAAGGAACTGGAAATAGCAAAAATAAAGCAGAGCAAGAAGCTGCAAGTGACGCATATGGAAGGTTAGTAACTTAGAAGATATGTTTTTAAAAAGAATTGAAGCCCAAGGATTTAAATCATTTGCTCACCCTACAAAAATAACCTTTAAAGAAGGGTTTACTGTTATAGTGGGACCAAATGGTTCAGGAAAATCAAACATTAATGATGCGATTAAATGAGTTCTTGGTGAAACATCTAGAAAAAACTTACGTGCTACTAGTGCAAAAGATATGATTTTTTCTGGTTCTGAAGATGAAAAGGCTGCAGATTTTGCTGAAGTTTCTTTAATTTTTAATAATGAAGAACAAATTTTGAATATTGATTTTAATGAAGTACAAATTACTAGAAGAAGTTATCGTAATCAAGACCAAAATGAATACTTTATTAATAAAGAACTAGTAAGAAGAAAAGATATTAAAAATCTTTTCTTAGATACCGGGCTTGGAAATACTGATCTTTCTATTATTTCTCAAGGATCTGTTACAAAAATCATGGATGCAAAACCAGATGATCTAAAACAACTGCTTGAAGAAGCGGCTGGAGTTTCTAGATATAAATATCAAAAAACTGATGCTATTAAAAAATTAGATAAAACTAGTCAAAATTTAGATATATTTTCAGTTAAACTTGCTGAAATGGATAAACAAATAAAACCACTTGAAAGACAAAGTAAAAAAGCAACAAAATTTTTAGAAATTAAAGAACAACTTGCAAGTATTGAACTTCCTTTAATTAAAAGTCAGTTAACTAATGATCTTGCAGAAAAAGAAACTTTACTTGCTTTGATTCAAAAAACAGAAGTAAAAAGAGATTATTTAAATACTGAAAGTGATACTTTAACTGCAAAATCAAAATCAATTCAAGAGAAAATTCTTGATTTTGAGAAAAACCTTTATGCATTGCAAACTAAACAAAATGAATTAAGCCAAAGTGCTTCCTATTCTTCAACAACTAAAACTACATTAGAAGATGAAATAACAAAAAATGTTAAAAATATTGAAGAACTTAAAGCAATTATTAAAGAGGATCAATTTAATGGTCTTGATTTAGAAAGAGATTTGCAAGCACAAGATAAAGAAACAACCAAATTTGAACTTGAAAAAAATAGAATAAGTCAACAATTACAATTAATAAATTTCAATCTTGAAGAAAATAGAAATCAAAAATCAAAATATAGTTTTGCTACTAAAAAAATTCTTGAAAATAAAGATATCTTTAATGTTATTTATGGAACAGTAATTGAACTAATTGAATTTGATGATAAATATGATACTGCAATTCTTGTGGGACTTGGAAACAAATTAAAAAACCTTGTTGTCAATAATCAAGAAACAATTCAAGAAGCAATTAACTTTCTTAAAAAATATAATTATGGAACAACTACATTTATTCCTGCAGAACAAGTACAACCTAACCAAGTAAATGAAAAATATAGAAATGCCTTCACTAACTTAAAAGGGTATCTTGGTCCATTAGCTTCAGTTATTAAAACTAAAAGTCAATTTAATAATGTTGTAAGCTCAGTTGCAGGAAATATCTTATTATTTGAAAATTTGGAATATGCCCTTAGAGCTGCTAAACAGTCAGGTTATAAATTCACAATCGTAACACTTGAAGGAGAAGTAATTTATCCTGGTTTTACAGTTAAGGGTGGTTCGCAAAGTACTCCTACTTCAAAAATTAATGAAGAATTATTAGCAAGAAAAAATCAAACTATTGAACAAATAAATCAAATTACTAAAAATTTTGAAGATGCAAAAATACTTTTAAATGAAATAAAAGAAAACTCATTTTCACTTACAAAAAGTATTGTAAGATCAGAAGAAAGAGTTACTTATTTAGAATCAAATTTACATAAATTATTAGAACAATTTGAAGCTTCATTTGGGGTTGCTTTTGATTTAACTAAAATTGAAGGGTCTACTTCAACTTCTGAATATTCAGTTGAACAATTAAATCGAGATATTAAAAAAATTCAAGATGAAAAAGCACAACTTTCAAAAACAATGATTGGCTATCAAAGTACATTGGAAGAATTTAGAAAAGAATGAGGAGTTGTTGTTGCTAAAAATAGTGAAAGTAAAATTAGTTTAGAAAGAGTAAATCAACAAATTGATAAAAATTTATTAATTTTAAATCATGATTACAAATTAACTTGAGATGCTTTAAAAGAAACAGATTTTCCAGAAGAAAATACAAGTGATGTTGACACCTCAATTTTACAAATTGAATTGAGAACTCAAATTGATAATTTAGGGTTTGTTAATTTAGATGCAATTGAAAGTTATAATGACCTTGCAGTTGACTTTGATAAATTAAGTGCCCAAACAGAAGATTTAATTCTTTCAAAAGATAAATTACTTTCAACAATTGCTGAGATGGATGAAAAAATGGAAGATAAATTCATTAATACTTTTGATAAAGTAAATGTTAAATTCCAAAAAGTTTTTACTAAAATACTTGGTGGTGGACATGCAAAATTAAATTATATTGATGAAGAAAATAAATTAGATTCAGGACTATTTATTGAAGCTATGACTCCAGGAAAAAAAGTTCAAAATATTAATTTATATTCTGGAGGAGAAAGATCAATGATTGCACTTTCATTAATTTTCGCAATTAATGAAGTCAATAATTTACCTCTACTTTTACTTGATGAAGTTGAAGCTGCACTTGATGAAGCTAATGTTGACCGTTTTTCTAATTTTGCAAAAGAGCTAAATAAAAATACACAATTAATAATTACTACTCACCGTCCAGGAACAATGGAAAAAGCAGATATCCTTTATGGAGTAACAATGCAACAAAGAGGAATTACAAAAATTGTTTCTGTAGAACTAGAAGATGCAATGGATATGGCGGAAGAATAAAATGGGATTTTTAAGTAAACTAAGAAATAAAAAACAAAATAAAGATCAAGTTCTTGAAGCATTGCAAGAATCAAGAGTTTCTAAAAAATATGAACAAGGGTTAAAAAAATCAAAAGATTCATTTACTAAAAAGATCAAATTACTTTCAAAAAAACATCTTAAAATTGAAGAAAGTTATTTTGATGATTTAGAAGAACTTTTAATTTTAGCTGATCTTGGAGCAGACTATACTGCTAACTTTATTGAGGAATTAAAAAAAGAAGTACGATTGAAAAAAATTACAGAAACTGATGATCTTCCTGATGTAATTTTTGAATTACTTTTTAAAACTTATTTTGATAAAAAAGAATCAGCAGAAATTGTTAAACTTAATTTAACAACAGATCATCTTAATGTTATTTTAGTAATTGGTGTAAATGGAGTTGGAAAAACAACTTCAATTGGAAAACTTACTAAGATGCTTAAGAATCAAAATTATAAAGTTGGCCTAGTTGCTGGTGATACTTTTAGAGCAGGAGCAGTTGCTCAACTAAAAGAATGAGCAGCAAGGGTTGATGTCCCAATTACTGTTCCTTTAAAACAAGGACAAGATCCTGCCTCAGTAGTTTATCAAGGAATTGCAAATGCTAAAGCAGATAATTTAGATGTTTTAATTATTGATACAGCAGGTAGATTGCAAAATAAAGTTAACCTAATGAATGAATTAATAAAAATTAATAAAATTATTTTAAGAGAATCAGGGTTTGCTCCTGTTGAAACATTATTAGTTTTAGATGCAACAACAGGGCAAAATGGGATTTCACAAGCTAGCGGCTTTAATGAAGTTACAAATCTAACTGGAATTATTTTAACAAAAATGGATTCTAGTTCTAAAGGCGGAATTATTTTACCAATTAAACAAACTTTTAACATTCCAGTTAAATTTATTGGTTTTGGAGAATCACTTGATGATTTAATTCCCTTTAATTTAAAAGAATATTTATTAGCATTAACAGAAGGAGTTCTTGATGAGTAAATTAAGCGATATTGACAAATTTGTTATTTTATATGATTACTATAAAAATGTATTAACAAAAATTCAACAACAAGATTTTGAAATGTATCTTTTCGAAGACATGAGTTTAGATGAAATTGCTGAAAAATTACATAAATCAAAAACTGCTGTTTTTGATAATATTAAAAAAGTACAGAAAAATCTTTTAGATCTTGAGGACAAACTACAGTTAGCAGAAAAAGGAAAAAACTTTCAAGAAATATTAGATAAAATTGCAAGTGCAGAAACTTATGCAGAAGTACAAGAATTTATAAATAAACTAAAGGGGGATAAATAATGGCATTTAATTTTTTACAAAGCAGAATAGAAAAAACAGTTAAACGTGTTCAAAAACAAGGAACACTTAATGAAGATAATATCCAAGAAATATTAAAAGAAATTAGATTAGATTTACTTGAAGCTGATGTTAACTTAAAAGTTGTAAATAATTTTGTTGAAAATATTAAAACTAAAGCTTTAGGTACCATTGTTGATGTTGGTAGAACAAGTTCACAAGAATTACTTACAATAATTCATCATGAGTTAATTTCATTACTTGGAAATGACACAATGGAGTGGAAAGAACAAAAACCAACTTCAATTATGTTTGTTGGTTTACAAGGTTCTGGGAAAACTACTTCTGTTGCTAAACTTGCATATTATTTAACTAAAAAAGAAAATTATACAAATCCTCTTTTAGTTGGACTTGATATTTACCGTCCTGCTGCGATTGATCAATTAGAAAAACTTGCTGCTGATTCAGATTTTGATTTTTATGGAGACCATAAAGAACAAGATGTTGTAAAAATTGCTAAAGCAGCAAGCAAACAAGCTGTCAAAAATAATAATGATGTAATTATTTATGATACTGCTGGTCGTCTACAAACTGATGAAAAATTAATGCATGAACTTGAGTTAGTTAAAAAAGAAATTAAACCAGGGAAAATTATCTTAGTAGTTGATGCTAACTCTGGGCAAGATATTTTAAATGTTGCAAAAGAATTTAATGATCGTTTAAAAATATCAAGTGTAATTATTTCTAAATTAGATTCTGATGCAAAGGGTGGAGCAGCCCTTTCAATTACTTCTGCTCTAAATATTCCAATTCAATTTATTGGAACAGGAGAAAGAGTTCAAAATTTAGAATTCTTTCATCCAGACAGAATGGCCGGAAGAATTCTTGGACTTGGGGATATTGAAACTCTTACTGAAAAAGCAGAAGAACTTGATGAAAAACAAACTCAAGAAAAAATGTTTAGAAAAATTCTTGCTGGAAGATATGATCTTGATGATTTACTTTATTCAATGGAACAAATGCAAAAAATGGGTTCACTTGGAGCAGTTACCAAACTTCTTCCTGGAATGAAAATTAATCAAAATCAAGTAGATTCCGCAGAAGTTAAAATGGTTTATTTCCAATCATTGATTAATTCAATGACAGTAAAAGAAAAAAGAATGCCGCGTTTATTAAAACATCCTAAAAGAAAAAATCGTATTCTTCAAGGTTCTGGAAGAACACCACAAGAATTTAATGATTTACTTAGACAATTTGAAAAATCACAAAAACAAATGAAAGAGATGGCTAAGTATCTTAAAATGGGAAAAATGCCTAATATGAGTGGCGGCTTTAAGGGTTTAATGTAAATAAAACATTAAAAAAGTTTTAAGATTATTTTAGGTAATTAAATTATGATTTCAAATCAAAAAATACTTTGTATAATAATTCATGGTTCTAGTGAACATAAAAATAGATATGAACAATTTAAAACATTTTTAAATGAAAAAAATATTGATGTTTTTATTGAAGACTTAGCAACTCATGGGGGAAACCTTAATCAAGAAAAAATTCATAATTTTACATATGAAGAAATGGAACAAAGTGCATTAAAAATAATTGATGATGCAGTTAATAAATATCCTAATCATAAATATATTATTTTTGGACATTCAATGGGTTCTTTTATTGTAAAAGATATTGTTTATTCTAATAAAAGAATTTTTGATGGGGTAATCTTATCTGGAACAAATAATCCTAAGAAGATAGATATGCTTTTATCTCATTTTGTTTTAAAATTGGGATCAAAAAATAAAGTCAACAAATTTAATAATTTTCTTGTTTTTGGTTTTTTAAATGTGAAATCAAAATTAAAAGGTAATGGAAACAGTTGATTAAGCACTGATCTTCAAAATCAAAAAAATTTTATAAACGATGAAAAATGTGGTAATTCTTTTACAAATAATTCTTTAATTGCAATGCTTAAATTTATTAAAAATGCACAAGATAAACAAATTTTGTCAAATTTTAAAAATAAAAATATTCCTCAGTTAATTATTTATGGAAAAAAAGATCCAGTAACAAATTTTGGTTGAGATATTAAAAGAATGGTTAAGAATCAAAAGAAATATAATATTAAAAACCAAAAAATAATTTCTTATCTAAATTCAAAACATGAAATTCTTTTTGATGTTGAATATAAAAAAGTGGAAGAAGATATTATAAAATTTTTAAATGGTTTTTAAATATAATGTTAATTTTATTAATTAAATAGTTAAATAAGTAGTTAAGTATAAATACTTAACTACTTTTTCTATATAATAATAAGTAGGAGGAAAAATGGCCACAAGCTTAAGATTAACAAGAATGGGTTCAAAGAAAAAACCATTCTATAGAATTGTTGCAGTCGACTCAAGAGGTAAAAGAGATGGTAAGTACATCGAACAAGTTGGAACTTACAATCCTCTTACAGGAGAAAAAAAGGTTAACAACGAAATAGCCTTAAAATGATTGAGCAACGGTGCTAGACCATCTGATACAGTAAGAAATATTTTATCAGAGGCGGGGGTAATGAAAACTTACCATGACAGTAAACAAAAAAAATAATTTACTTTGAATAGGAACTATTGTAAATACACATGGTTTAAAAGGTGAACTAAAAATACTAAGTAATTCAGATCAAGTTGAAAAACAATTTGCAGTAGGGAAAATACTTTATACTGAAAAAGAACAATTTGAAATTACTACTATGCGATTGCATAAAAATTTTGTTTTATTAACTTTTAAAGACTTCAAAGACATTAATGAAGTGGAATATTTAAAAGGAACAGAAATATATGTTTTTAAAAATGAAGAAGAAACATATTTAATTGATTTAATTGGTTATAAAGTTATTAACCAAAATAAAGATTTAATTGGAACAGTTGATTCTTTTTTTGAAATTGGTTCATATGAATCAATGCGAATTTTATTAGCAACTAAAGAAACTACCAATATTCCTTTTCTTGATCAATTTATTATTGAAATTAAGAAAGAGGAAAAAGAAATTTTAGTGGATGTACCAGTAGAATTTTATAAAAATGAGGAGAATAATGTCACAAGTTAGAATAACTAAAAGATTAGCAGATGATAAGAAACAACTAATTTATAGTGAAGATGTCAAAATTGAAAACACATTTTTTCAATGATATGATCAAGCAAGAGAAAAATATCAATGAAAAACCTGAGTTGTTGCAGTAATTGAATTTATTGGAACCTTTTTAATGACATTTATGATTATTGCTCCCGCAACATTTGGACTATATAGTGCAGAAACATATGGAAATAGTGATTTTGGTCAAGTAATTGAAGAAATCTTTTCCTTTATGTTTATGAGAGCATTATGAGTTGCAATGGGAATTTGAGTTTTAATTATTTTATTTAATAAAATAAGTGTAAATTTAAATCCAGCAATTACTATTTCTGAAATGGCAGCCCATAATCACTTGCGGGCACAAGGAGTTGTTAAAATCCTTGCCCAAGTTAGTGGGGGAATTGTTGCTTCATATATTGCTTTATATTTAGGAATTGCTTGAATGGGAGAAGTTAATTCTCTTGATTCAATTATTTTGGGAACACATAATTTTTATCAGCCTAATGCAGATGTACAACTTGGATTTATGATTGATAGCAAACCAATTGTTTTAGCAGACCATCAAGCTTATATTGCAGTACAATTTTTTATGGAATTTATTTTAACATTCTTATTGTTACTTGCAGTTTTTGCAACTGATCATGTTAATTGATCGCTTAGATCATGAATTCTTGCTCTTGCATTATTAGTTTTAGTATCCATTGGGATAAGAACTGATAATGTAGCCCTTAATCCTGCAAGATTAATTGGACCAGCAATGGCTTCTGCGACTTACAACTTAAACCATGCTGGAGCAGAAATTGATGCTGCTGCATTAACAGCATTACCATTAATTTTAATTGCCGAATTATCTGCAGCTCTTTTAATGTATTTCATTCAAGGAGCTATGAAAACAAAATTTGAAAATAGAAGTACAGTTAAAAAAGATGAAATTATTCAACTAGCATGAGCAAAAATTCTTGCTTTAGAAGTAATAATTGATGATGGCTCAGTTAATAAAAAAACTCTTTATGAAATGAGCAGTAAAGAATTATATAAAAAAGCAAAAAATTTAGGAATTGATAAAATTGAAGATGTTCCTGATGTTGATTTAATTGATAAAATTTCTTTTGTTTTAATTAAAAAATATTTGAATAGTAAATTAATTGCCGAGCAAGAAGAAGCAAAGCAAAAAACTTCTTTAGTTATTGATAGCAAAGAATTATTAGAAAGAATTCCATCACCAATTGATGGTAAAAAAGAAAATACAATTGATAAAGAATCAAAAGTAACAAAATCAATTACAAAAACACAAACTACCAGTTTACCTTCAACAGAAGAAATTTTAGAAAAAAGAATTGAAGTTATAACTAGAACAATTATTAATACAAACACTAAATAAACATGAAAATAACATTTATTTCTATCTTTCCTGAATATTTTGAAGGGTTCAAAGATCATAGTATCATTAAACGAGCAATTGCAAGTAAGAAAATAATTATTGAGGTAATTAATCCAAGAGACTTTGCAGACAAAGGAATTGTTGATGATACAGTTTATGGTGGCGGTCCTGGAATGTTGCTATTAATTGAACCATTAGTAAAAGCACTTGAAGCAACAAAAACAAAAGATTCAAAAGTATTCTTACTAGGTCCAAGAGGAACTATCCATAATCAGGAAAATGCAAAAGCTTTAATTAATTTTAAACATATTATATTTATTTGCGGGCACTATGAGGGTGTTGACGCAAGAATTAAATATTATATTGATGGTGAAATTTCCATTGGTGAATTTATTATTACAGGTGGAGAACAAGCTGCAATGCTTGTCGCTGATTCATTAATAAGGTTAATTCCTGATGTAATTAAAAAAGAATCACATGAAAATGAATCATTTGAAAATAATTTAATTGAATGTGATCACTTTTCAAAACCTGCAAACTTTGCAGGACATGAAGTTCCAGAAGTTTTACTATCTGGGAATCATCAAGAAATAAATAAATGAAGAAAACAAAATGCAATTGATAACACAATTGAATTAATACAGAAAAAGAAAGGAAAATAATATGGGAGCAAACAAAGAATTACTAAAAAATGTTGCTAGTTTTCAACAAAAAGCAGACATGCTTGAATTTAAAACTGGTGATACTATTAAGGTTCATTTAAAAATCTCTGAAGGAAATAAAGAAAGAATCCAAATTTTCGAAGGATTTGTTTTAAAACGTTCAGGTTCAGGAACAAATGCAACCTTTACCGTAAGAAAAGAATCTTTTGGAATTGGAGTAGAAAAAACTTTTCCACTTAATTCCCCAATTGTTACTAAAATTGAATTAGTAAAAACTGGTAAAGTTAGAAAATCAAGAATCTTTTACATGAGAGATAGAAAAGGTAAATCCGCAAGAATTAAACCTGGAAGAGAAATTGTTAATTAGTATTAAACACTTTTTAAAAAGAAACATTTAATGTTTCTTTTTTTTATTAAATTTTGAGTATTTTGTTAATATTGCTTTCTCTTATTTAGACTATTATATAATTAATATATTATGGAATATAAGCATTTAGAAATCGAAAAGAAATGACAACAATATTGAGAAGATAATCAGCTTTTTAAAACTGATATAAACACTACTAAACCAAAGTATTATGTTTTAGATATGTTTCCCTATCCATCAGGAGCAGGGCTACATGTTGGCCACCCAGAAGGTTATACTGCAACAGATATTGTTGCAAGAATGAAAAAAATGCAAGGCTTTGAAGTTTTACATCCCATGGGATGAGATGCTTTTGGTTTGCCTGCAGAACAATATGCAATTCAAACTGGAAATTCACCAGAAGAATTTACTAAAAAAAATATTCAAATTTTTAAAAAACAACTAAAAGCATTAGGGTTTTCTTTTGATTGGACAAGAGAAATCAGCACAACTGATCCCAAATATTTTAAAAATACCCAATGAATTTTTGCTCAAATTTATAAAAAAGGACTTGTGGAGTTAAAAAACTTAGAAGTTAATTGGTCTCCTTCTTTAAATACTGTTTTAGCAAATGAAGAAGTTATCATTGATGAAAAAGGCAATCCTGTTTCAGAACGAGATGGACTTTTAGTTGAAAAAAAAGTAATGAAACAATGAGTTTTAAAAATTACTGAGTATGCTAGAAAATTATTTGACGGACTTGAAGATCTAGATTGACCAGAATCAGTTAAAAAATTGCAAAAAAATTGAATTTATAATAAAAATGATCAAGGCGAATATACTGATGATTTGCATTTAAATGATTGACTTTTTGCAAGACAAAGATATTGAGGTGAACCATTTCCAATTATTCATTTAGAAAATGGAGAAATTTATCTTATTCCTGAAATTGAATATCCTGTTGAGTTACCAATAATTGCGGATTATAAATTTTCTCAAGACGGGAAACCAGCCCTTATTAATGCAGGAAAATGAATTAATGTTGAGGTAAATGGAATAAAAGGGCAAAGAGATCTTAACACTATGCCCCAATGAGCAGGATCATGTTGATATTACATGGGTTATGTTCTTAAAGATGGAGATGACTTTTTAAGTTTAGATTCACCTGCTGCCAAAAAAAGATTAAATAAATGATTACCAGTTGATCTTTATGTTGGTGGGCAAGAACATGCTGTCCTTCACTTGATGTATGCAAGATTTTGACATATGGTTTTATATGAACTAGGAATTACCAATGTAAAAGAACCTTTCCAAAAATTATTTAATCAAGGAATGATTCTTGGAAGTAATGGTAATAAAATGTCCAAATCAAAAGGGAATGTTGTAAATCCAGATGATATTGTAAAACAATTCGGAGCAGATTCTTTGAGACTATATGAAATGTTTATGGGTTCACTTGAAGATGATAAACCTTGAACTGAAAAAGGAATTAAAAGTTCAAGAGATTGACTTGACCGGGTTTATCGAATTTTTAATAAAGTTGAATTTGATGAACCATCAAATGATTTAAAACTAGCTTATAATCATTTAATTACTAAAGTAACAAATTATTATGAAACCTTAAAATTTAATATGGCTATTAGTGAAATGATGATTTTTATTAATCATCTTTACAAAGAACCAATTATTAGTAATGACTTAACAAAAGGATTTTTACAATTGCTTTCCTGCGTTGCCCCTCATATTGCTGATGAAATTTTTTCCTCATTAGATATTTCTCAAAAAACTCTTATTGAACTTCCTTGACCAAAGATCGTAGAGGCAAAAGAACTTAAAGAAGATTTAGAAATAGTAATTCAAATAAATGGAAAAGTAAGAGCAAAAGTTATGAATCCCAGTTTAAGTAAAAACCCATCTGAAGCTGATTTAATAAAATTTGTAATCCAGGAGGTTCCTCATTGAATTAATAGCCCCAAACAAATCAAAAAAATATTTTTTGTTCAGGGAAAATTAATTAATGTGGTGTTATAACAAAATATGGCAAGATTAAGATTAAACCCTGAAGCAGAAAATATTTTAGAAAAAAGTGAACTTGTAATTGAAAAACACCAAGTTTCTTCAATTTCTTTTAGTAAAGAAATTTTCAAAAATGATAATGAAATAATGCTAGAAATTGGAATGGGAAAAGGAAAATTCATTTTAGAACATGCATTAGCTAATCAAAATATTAATTATTTAGGAATTGAAAAATCAGCAACAATAATATTGCAAGCACTTAATAAGTTGCTACGATATAACCAAGAACACAAAGATCCACTTAAAACATTAAGATTTTTAGAAATGGATGCTTCTGAACTTGACAGTTATTTTCCTTTAGCAAGTATCCAAGGAATTTATTTAAATTTCTCAGATCCTTGACCAAAAAGTAGACACCAAAAAAGAAGACTTGTTTATAAAGACTTTTTGGATAGATATTTTATGTTGCTTAAAAAAAATGGATTTATTGAATTTAAAACTGATCAAAAAGATTTGTATGAATTTGCACTTGAACAAATTAATGAATTTATGAAATTTAAAATTTTGGAAACAAGTGACAATTTACATAATGATAAGAAAAATATTGTGATGACAGAATATGAAGAAAGATTTACTAAACTAGGACATAAAATATATTTTTTAAAATTAGAAAAAAATGAAGAGGAATAATATGAAATTTGTAATTTATAATGCTGGTCCATTATTTACAGAATATGAAGTAAATCAAAGAAAACTTGAGGGTAATAAGCTTAAAGCACTTCTTGATAAAAATAAAGTTGAATATGAAATTGGAAATCCAATTGATTTTCCAGTAAATCCAGGTGGAGGAGTAAAAACTCAACCAAAACCTGCTGAAATTTATAAGGTTGATGCAGAGTTTATTGATAAAGCTAATATTTTTTTCTTTGACTTTGCAAATAATGATCCTGGAACCCTAGTTGAACTTGGGATGGCCGTGATGAAAATTAGAAAAGGTGAAAAAATTTGGATGTATGGAATTAATTCTGATTTTAGAATTCTTGCTAACTCAAGATTAGGTTATGAATCTACAATGGGATTAAATTCCTTTATGACCGGAGCAATTTTTGCTAACGGATTTTATATGTATTCATCTTTTGATAAAGCACTTGCAGCTTTTTGTAAGGATCACAATTTAAGTTAATGAACTATAATATATTAAATTAGAAAGGAAGTGTTACTATGCACACACATATATTTAAAACAGAAAATCATGAAAATCATAATCACTATCATAAACATTGTGAACAATGCAATATTTTAAAAGCACAAAGCGAAGCAAGAATTAATGAATTAACTGGTGGAAAAGAAAATATTCATGATGACAATGAGCATGGTGACCTTAATGATTTAGATTCGGACCCCGAGCGACAGCATCATAAAGGCCACACTCATACTACTGATAACGGGGATGATGGTCACTCTCATAATAAAATAGAACTTTGAAAATTAATTCTTGGATTAGTATTATTTTTTGTTGTTCTTATACTACATATTGCAGCTTGATCAGGAGCAGATGGGCTTGCTTTTTATAAAGTAAAAGCATCTATCATGTTAATAAGTGCAACAATTGTTATGGTAACAATTGGGACTGGTTATATTAAGGGATCAATTGAAAATATAAAAAATAGGGAGTTAGGAGAAGACACCTTAGTTGCAATGTCAGCATCTTTTGCTTATATTGGCTCAATAATAATGTTAATTATTTGAATTGCTGGAGGTTTTGGTGAAGCAGGTATGTTTTATGATCCTGAGTCTGCACTTAATGTTCCTCCAGCATTATTTTTTGACGCCACAATTGATGTTGCGGTAATTATTTATATTGGAAGATATATTGAATCAAAACTTTCTTCAGAGGCTTCAAAAGATATTGATGCCCTTTTAAAACTTTTTGCTAAAACTGCAAATGTTTTAAGTGGAGATAATGAAATTAAAGTAAAAATTGCTGATTTAAAAATTGGTGATATTGTAATTGTAAGAAACAATGAAACAATTCCCACTGATGGAATAATAATTCAAGGATCAACTTTTATTAATGAATCAGTCTTTACCGGAGAACCAATGGCAACAGGTAAAAATGTTGATGACCATGTCTTTGCAGGAACAGTAATTGAATCAGGAATGATTAAAATTAGAGTTACTAATTTACAAGAAGATTCAATGCTTGGACAAGTAATTAAAGGGGTAACAAGTGCCCAAAGTGCAAGACCTGAAGCTCAAAAATTAGCAGATAAAATTGCTACATTTTTAATTCCAAGTGTTTTTTCAATTGCAATTTTATTACTTATAGTTGTAGGAGCAACTGTTGGCTTTATGCCTGGATTTGTAATTTTTATTACTGTAATGGTAATTGCTTGCCCTTGTTCATTTGCGATGACAACCCCTCTTTCAATTCTTGTTGCGGGTGGAGTTGGAACTAAAAATGGAGTAATATATTCTTCAAAAGAAATTTTTGAAAAAGTTAAAAAAATTGATGCAATTGCTTTTGATAAAACTGGAACAATTACCGTTGGTGAACTGCAAATTGAAAGCAATACTATTCCCAAAAAATATTGATCAGCAATTAAAACAGCAGAAAACAATTCTTCTCATCCAATTGCTAAATCAATTTATAAAAATTTAGATGTAAAAGAATTAAAAAAAGGAATTGTTGTTAAAGAAACAATTGGACTAGGACTTAAAATTAATTTTAAAGATGAAGTGCTAATGTTTGGCTCATTGAAATATGTCCAAAATATCATTCCAACCTATAAGGCTTCAAAAGAAATTATTGAAGGTCAAAACTATTCAAAACAATTTATCTTCTTATTTAATAAGAAAGAAGTTATTGGTTATATTAGTTTAGTTGACACAATTAAAGAAGGAGCAAAAGCAGCAATTGATCAATTACAAAAAGATGGAATTGATGTTTATTTAATTACCGGAGACATTAAAGCAGCAGCTTATCATGTTGGTGAATCTGTTGGAATTAAACAAGAAAACATTTTCTTTGAAGTTAACCCTGATGATAAAAATAAAATAATTAAAGAAATTCAAGATAGAGGCTTAACTATTGCTTTTGTTGGTGATGGTGTAAATGATGCAATTGCTTTAACACAAGCAGATATTGGAATTGCGATGGGGCATGGAACTGATGCTGCAATTGAAGCTTCTGACATTGTGGTAAATGATTCATCGCTTACTACAGTTTATAATGCAATTGAACTTTCTAAAAAAACTCTTTATGTAATAAAAAGAGGATTTACAATGGCAATTATTTACAATATTGTTGCTGTTTCATTAATTGCAATTGTCCCTGCAATCATTATGAATACTACTGGTGCAAATATGCTATGACTTCCCATGATGGGGGCCTTTGCAATGTTCTTAAATGATACGATGGCAATCTTTAATGCCTTGACTTTAAAGGCTTATCGATTTAGAAAAGATAAAAAATTTGATAAGGAATAACTTAAAAAGAACCTAACGGTTCTTTTTTATTTGTTAAAATCAACAAAAATACCTCTTAAAGTCTCATTTATAAAAAAAACAATTATAATTATATGGTAATTTATTAATTACTTATTAATGGCAAGTGTGGTGAAGTGGTTTAACACATCGGTTTGTGGTATCGAGACGCGCGGGTTCGAACCCCGTCACTTGCCCCATTTTTTTATTATTTTAATATGATTCAAAAAACAAATAGCGATCAAGAAACAATGTTATTTGGTGAAAAATTAATCAAATCTTTTCAAAACTACAAACTTTTTATTATAAAAGGAGAAGTTGGTGCTGGAAAAACAGTTCTTGTAACTGGGATGGCACATGCTCTTGGTATAGATGAAAAAATTACTTCACCAACTTTTGCTATTAAAAATCAATATGCAAATCTTGTGCATTATGATCTATACTTTTCAGCTAAATTAAAATCAAAAGAGTTTAATGCTTTACTTGCAGAAGACCTAAAAGATAATATTGTAGTAATTGAATGAGGAGAAAAGATTATAAAACGTTTTTTAGAAAAATATGTTTTGGTAACAATCACTATTGATGGTGATAATCAAAGAACAATTCAAGTAAAGGAAAAAGTATAATGGAACTTTTTATTGATTCTGTTGGCAAACGCTTTAATCTTGCAATTATTAATAATAAAAAAGTGTTAACTTTTAAAAGTGTAAAAACAGATAGAAATACTGCAAATAATGGAGTTAATTGAATAAAAGATTTTTTAGGAAAAAATCAAATAAATCTTTTTGATATTCAGGGCTATTATTTGACAATTGGACCCGGTTCATACACCGGAACAAAAGTGGGATTTAATATAATTCAAGCCTTTGAACTAGTAAATCCCACAAAAAACTTTTATATTATTAATAATTTTGATCTTTTAAAAACTTGAAAACCAAAAGTTGCAATTGAAATTGGAAAAGATAAATTTGTAGTTCGCAGATGAATTTTTAATTCTCATTATGACAAAATTTTACCTTTAGCTGGAATTGACAAGATTCAAACAGTTATTGGTTATGAAGAATTTAAAAAAGAAGCTTTACAAGATAAAATTACTAACGGGAGTTTTAAAGCATATAAAGATTTAGCAGAAGTTAAACTCCAATATGGAAATAAATTAATTTAAAAAGAGGAAAAAATGGAAATAAAACAAATTTTACAACAAAAAACCGGACAAGAAGTTAAGGCTAAAGGATGAGTTCGTTTTAATCGTGTTTCAAAAAACATTGGTTTCATCGAACTGTTCGATGGTTCTTCTTTAAATGGAATTCAATTAATCTATAAAGCAGAAAACAAAGACATTTATGATATTTTAGCAAATGTTACTTTATTTTCTGCAATTCAAATTGAAGGGAAAACTGCAAAAGGAAAAGATGGAACATTAGAAGTTGAAGTTTTAAAAATTATCAAAATTAATGCAGCACAAGAAGAATATCCCCTTGGTAAAAAAGACCATGGTTTAGAATTCTTAAGAAAACAAGCACATCTAAGACCAAGAACAAAATTGTTTCATGCAATCATGAAAATAAGAAGTGATTCTGCATTAGCAATTCATGAATATTTCACTTTAAATGATTACCATTATATTCATGCTCCAATTATTACTAAAAATGATGCTGAAGGAGCAGGTGAAACCTTTGAAGTTAAAACTCAAGATGGTAAACCTTTCTTTTCTCATCAAGGTTCATTATCTGTTTCAGGGCAACTTCATGCTGAAGCTTATGCCCAAGCATTTAGAAAGGTTTATACCTTTGCTCCAACTTTTAGAGCAGAAAATTCAAACACCACAAGACATGCAAGTGAATTTTGAATGGTAGAACCTGAAGTTACTTTTTGTGATTATAATGGAATGATGGATATTGCAGAAGAAATGATTAAGTTTATTACAAAAAAAATATTAGAAAAAGATTCAGAAGAACTAGATTTTCTTTCTACTTTTAACAAAATGGATCTAGAAAAAGTTTTAACAAATATAGTTAGTATTGCTTATAAAAGAATTTCTTATGAAAAAGCAATAGAAATTTTAAAAGCGGCAAAAGCAAATGGAGTTAAATTTGAAATTGATGATCTTCATTTTGGAATGGACTTAGCATCAGAACATGAAAAATATCTTTCAAGTATTTATGCAAAAGGACCAATTTTTGTTTTTGATTATCCAAAAGAAATTAAATCATTTTATATGTTTCAAAATGATGATGGAAAAACATCAAGAGGATTTGATTTACTAGTTCCTTCAATTGGAGAACTAATTGGTGGTTCACAAAGGGAAGAAGACTATGAAAAATTGTTAAAAACAATTAAAGAAAAAGGCCTAAAAGTTGAAGGACTAGAATGATATATCGATTTTAGAAAAAATGGATATGCTCCTAGTTCAGGATTTGGTTTAGGATTTGAAAGATTAGTAATGCTACTTACCGGAACAGAAAATATTCGAGATGTTTTACCTTTCCCAAGAACTCCGGGCGAATTAGAATTTTAAAATTTATGGTTGAGAAAAAAATACTTGCAATTGAAACAAGCTGCGATGATACATCAATTTCAATTTTGGATGGAATTGATATTTTATCTTTAAAAACTCATTCCCAAATTGAAGAACATAATAAATTTGGAGGAGTAATTCCTGAACTTGCAAGTAGATTACACACTAAAAATATTTTTAATTTGATAACTCTTGCAATGGAAGAAAGTAATTTAAGTTTAGAAGAAATTGATGCAATTGCAGTAACTCAAGGGCCAGGGCTTATAAATACTTTACAAATTGGAATGATTGTTGCAAAATCATTAGGTTTTGCTCTTGAAATTCCAGTTTTTGGAATAAATCATCTTGATGCTCATGCATATAGTCCATTTGTTGGGGAAGAACCTAAAAATATTCCTGAAGTAGCAATTGTTTTAATTGCTTCGGGTGGACACACAATTCTTGCTTTAAAAAAGGGATTTAAATTATCAATTATTGGTGAAACAATTGATGATGCAGTTGGAGAAGCATTTGATAAAGTTGCAAAAATTCTTGGTTATGCTTATCCAGGCGGGCCTATTATTGATAATATTGCAAATAAATATCAAGGCGAACTTGCACCTTGCCCAATTAGTAATCTGGCTGGGTTTAATTTTACCTATTCAGGGCTAAAATCGCATGTTCTTAAAATAGTAAAACAAGATTATTATTCCAAAGAAGCAATTGCGGCTGGTTTTCAACATGCAGCAATTAAACAAATAATAAATAAAATAAACCAAGCAGTTTTAAAATATAATATTAATAATATTATTATTGGTGGAGGAGTTAGTGCTAATTCAATGTTGAGAACTGAATTAGCAAATAACAAAGAGTTAAATACTTTTATTCCCAAAATAATTTATTCAAATGATAATGCAGCAATGATTGGCTATTATTGCACATTATCAATTGATTATCACTTAGCAACTCCGATGAAATTTAGTCAAGATGCTTCACCAAAAAGAAAGTTAGGAAAATAAAATGGCAATATTAATGGATGGTAAAAAACTCGCAGAAGAATTATTTGTTGATTTAAAAGCAGAAATAAAAACTCTTTCTGGCATTCCACAATTAAAAGCAATTCAAGTGGGAGAAAATGCAGAATCAAGTGTTTATATTAAACATAAAAAAGCAAAATGTGCTGAAGTTGGAATTGGATTTTCTCTTTTAAAATTGAACAAAGATATTTCAACAGAAGATTTGCTTGAACAAATAGATCTAATTAATGATGATGATAATGTTGATGGAATTTTAGTACAGTTGCCACTGCCAAAAACAATTGATACAAAATTAATTATGCAATCAATTGCTCCTTGAAAAGATATTGATGGATTTAATCCTTATAACAAAGGACTATTAGATCTTGGTGAAGAAACACTTATTCCTCCAACAGCAAGTGGAGTAATGAGTTTAATTGAAAAATATGAAATTAAATTACAAGGTCAACATGCAGTTGTTTTGGGAGCTGGAGAAATTGCCGGAAAACCTGTTGCTAAATTATTTTTAAATGCTGGAGCTACTGTTACAATTTGTACTAAAGACACTTATGATATTGTTGATTTTACTTCTGTTGCAGACATTATTGTTTCAGCAGTGGGAATGAAAGACCTTTTTCATGGCAATGATGTTAAACCTGGAGTTGTAGTAATAAATATCGGAATTACAAAAGATATAAATAATGAAATTCATGGTGATCCAGAATTTGAATCTGTTGCTAAAAAAGCTTCTTATATTACTCCAACACCCGGAGGAACCGGACCATTAACTGTCTTTCATTTACTAAAAAATACTGTAGAATGTTATAAAAACATGAGACAGTTATAATTCAATGATGGAAACTAATAGTTATATAAAACCATATTTTTATATTGCTGGAGATAAAGTAATTTATCCTGCCTCAACATGAAAACGTGTTGGTGCAAGATTTATTGATATTTTTCTAGTAAATATTTTTATTTTCATTTTTTTTGCAGTGCTATACTCAAGTATTGGCGAGTTTGAAATTAATGAGGAGATCGCACAAAGCAAAAATTATGCAGATGTTGTCCCACAATTATATTCCCCAACTTTTATGATTGTTACTTCTTTTGGGGTTATTGGTTTAATTTGTTTGAATTTAATTATTCCCCTTTTCAATAAGAAAAATCCTGGTCAAACCTTTGGAAAATTACTTTTTAGTATTACTCCAATTTTTTTTACTAATAGTAGTAAAAAGTTTATTGTCCTTCGAGAATTGCCCCTTACAATAATTGTTATTGCCCCCTTAATTATTTTATTAATTATGGGCGGAAATCCCAATTTTTATTATAGCCAAGCACAAGAATTTATTAAGTTTGGCGGAGTAATTGATCCATCAGAATTATCACATGACGCTAATCTATCCTTTTTTTATTTTGTTAGTCATTATTTAACTAATGATAAAATTATGGGAGATGGCCCTAGTCTAAGTGGATTTGCAGCTGGATTTGTTTACTTAAAACAAATGACCATGGCAATTTATTGAATATTCTTAATTGTATTATGAGTTTCCATTGCTTTTAATCAACAAAAAATGGGGTTAATGGATAAACTTGCTAATACTTCAGTAGTTGATCTTAAAAAAGTAATTGATCGTTCACTGATTGAAGGAGATCCAAACTATATTGAAGATACTACCCTAGCTCCAAAAGATGTTTCTTCAAATGAAGGGCCACCGGTAGAACTTAAAAAATAACATGAATGCTTTAGTTAATTTAAATAAAAAACAACAAGATGCAGTTACTGCAGTTGATGGTCCAGTAAGAATAATTGCTGGACCTGGTTCTGGTAAAACAAGAACAATTATTGCAAAAATTGCCTATCTATTAGAAAATGAACTTGCAAAACCATATGAAATTTTAGTAATTACTTTTACAAATAAAGCAGCTAATGAAGTTAAAGAAAGATTAGACGAAATTTTAGAAGGGAAACCCCTTAATGTTTTTACTTATCATGGTTGAGCAGCAAGACTTTTGCGGATTGAAGCAGAAAGTTTAGGAATCAATAAAGATTATCGGATTATTGATATTTCTGATCGAAATAAACTAATCAAAAAATCATTAACTGAACTTGAAAAAAACGATGTGAGCATTGCTGATTTAGAATTAAAAGAAATTGCTAACCGGTTTGATGAATATTCACTTGATGCTAATCTAATCAAGGAGGATGCAGCTAAAAATACTTATTTTAATAAGATTATTTTTCTTTATAAAAAATATTTACAAGATAAGAGACACTTAAATGCATTTGACTTTAATGATTTACTCCTTGAAGTTCATCATGCCTTTAAAAAATTCCCTGATTTAAGGGAAAAATATCAAAATAAATATAAATATGTGTTTGTTGATGAATTTCAAGATACAAATAATTTGCAGTATGACATTATTAAATATATTACAACTCCAGAATCAAATATTACTGTAGTCGGGGATCCTGACCAAAATATTTATTCTTGAAGAGGGGCAAATATTGATATTAATTTAAATTTTAATCATCATTTTAAAAATACCAGAACATTTATTTTAAACACTAACTATCGTTCAACTCCAGAAATTATTAAACTTTCAAATAATTTAATTGATCATAATAAAAACAGAATTGCCTTTGATAATTTTCCTTCAAAAGCAAATGGATCACCAGTAATGATTATTGCAGCTAATTCAAAAGAAGAAGAAGCTTGAAAAGTAGTCCAAGAAATTCAAAAATTACGAATTGAAAAACACATCCCCTTTCATGATGTGGCAATAATTTATCGATCAAATTTTGTTTCATTATCTTTTGAAAATCAATTACTAAAGCACCAAATTCCATATATTTTGGTAGGTGGTTTTAAATTCTTTGAAAGAAAAGAAGTAAAAGATAGTTTAAATTATCTTCATTTTCTTTGTAAAAAAGACTTATGATCATTGCTAGGAATTATTAATATGCCAGCTCGAGGAATTGGAACAGTAACATTGAGTAAACTTCAAGAAGCAGCGGCAATGCAAAATAAAAATTTATGGGAATATTTAACTAGTCCTGAAACAAAATTGCCAGCTAGTCTTACTACATTTGTAAATATTTTTCAAAAATTTATGAAAATTGAACTTACTTCAACAACAGTTGCTGATGTTCTTCGAGATTTATTAACAGAAATTGGACTTCTTGCTCATTATGATCAATTTGAAGGGGAAAGTGACAATATTTATTCATTACTTGAACAATTGAAAATTGTTTTTAATAAAAAAGTCCCATTTGAAGACCAAATTACTAATTTCTTTAATAGCATTGCTTTATTTTCTTCAACAGATAAAAATACTAAAAAAGATCATGTTACTTTAATTACCGGACATGCTGCAAAAGGAACAGAATTTAAAGTTGTTTTCTTTGTTGGCTTAAATGAAGGAATTATTCCAAGTAAATGAGCTGAAAGTACAAAAGATTTGGAAGAAGAACGAAGAGTTGCTTATGTAGCAATTACCAGAGCAAAAGATTTTTTATATTTAACATATGCAAATGGAACATTAAATTATCCGCCTTTTGCTCCATTGAATAAATCACGTTTTTTATATGAACTTGATCCATTAAGCATGAAAAATATTTCTCCCTCAACAAATAAAGAAATTTTTGAATTTTCATTTGCTGATATTGGTCCTTATAAAGAGAGTACAGAAGACATTGCTGTTGGAGATATAATTTATCATAAAAAATTTGGAGAAGGAGTTGTTGTCTCTGCTGATGATGAGTTTATTACAGTTGCTTTTCATCGTGAATTTGGTGTTAAAGAGATATTAAAAGGACATGCTGCTTATGTTATTAAACTTCCAGCATAGATATATAATTACTACATAAGAAGTATTATGATGCAACCTATGATATACAAAAATGAAACAATTAATTATACAGTCGGATTAGTATTAGGATTAGTAATTGGGCTATTAGTATTAGCAATAATTATTCTAATTATTTTTTTTGTTTTAACAAATAGGATAATTCTTAAAAAACAATATTTTTTAAGAAGTAAATCCTTAGATAAAATGCAAGTTTTAATTAGCTTTGACATAGATAATAATATTGTAATTTTTAAGAAGTTTTTTTCAACAAAAATTAAAATTAACCAAGAAGTTTTTAATAAGAATATGACGCTTAGTTCTTTTAAACAAGCAATCATAAAAAATAAAGAAAATCAAGTAATAATAGATTTATATAAAAAAATTAAAGCTGGAAAATCTGAACAAAAAGATATTGATGATTTCATTAATTCTTCCTTTAATTTAAAAACACTTTTTTTCTCAATTGATGATCTTACTACTGCTAAGATTAAAATTAATAATCTTAATTTTGACCCAATTACTAGAATGATAAAATGTAATACAATTATTACTACTTATCCAAATGAATTTGCTACAACAATTGCAGATATCGATGAGAGATTGTTGTCTCCAAGAGAGATCTTTGCAAGTATTGATAAAGACGTTAAAAAAATAAAAACTAAAAAAATGACTTTAATTGCAATCAACTTGGATGAAGATTTTTTAGAGGGAATTTTATATTCCAATATAATTGATTTTTTTATTTCTTTTTCAAATTTTATTAGAAAAAATGGGTATGCAACATATAACCAAAATGACTTTACAATTTATATTACTGAATATGGGACAAAATTTATTAAAAATCCAAGACAGCTTTTAAATAAATGAACAATAATCATTGAAGATTTCAAAAATGATTGAGAAGAAGAAATTGGGATTAATAGTGTCGACATGAAATTTGTTTTAACTGGGGTTGAAGGAACAATTTCAAATAGTAACAATCTTCTTACTATGCTTTCAAAAATTAAATATGAATTATATTTTCAACGGCAAGATAATGAAAAAAGAATTACTAATTTAAATTATTCAAAAATGATTAAAGGTTTTAATAATTATAAATTACAAATATCAAACTCTAAAAGTAATTCCATTATTTTAAGAAACCAATCTATAGTGAGAAACAAAGATTTTCTTATTCTTAGCCCAAATTTAAGTTATGAACAACAATATTGTTTAAATAATATTTATTATGATTCAAATATTATTTGAGAAAAACTTGTAAAAGAAGCAATTTCAATTACACATAAAAATAATAAAAATAATTATCTTTTTAAAATCCCAATAGATATGATTTTTCAATTGTTAATTAGTAAAATTGAAATTCCAAAAAACCTCTTTTTAATTCTAGAATTAAATGATAAATTATGTAATCTTAATTTTATTGAACTATATCTTATTCAAAATATTGCTCATGAGTACAATTTTTCCTTAATTATTGATAAACCAATTGAACTGAAAGGCGAATTACTTGCAAACTTCGGAACAAAAAGTATTTTTTTAACAAATAGTTTCTTAAAAAGATGTGATCATGAATATTTATATGAGAAAACATATAATGAACTTGTTCATTGATCAAGTAGCAATAAAGACTATCATCTTTTTCTTTTCAAATAGAATTTAAATATGAAAAAGGTGAGTAATAATTTTATAAAATGTGTATAAATAATATGTAAAGGATGTGCATGTCCTGGTTTTTTTATGAAATAAAAATTATGTGAATAAAAATTAAACTATTTTTTAACAAACCAATAACAAGAAGAACTACTTATTCTATTTTTGCTCTTTTAATTCTTGCTGTTTTTCTTGTTCCTACAACTCTTTCATTCATTGCTTTTAATAAGGGCGATGTTTTTGCTTATACAAGAGATCATAGTTCAGGAACTTTTGAAGCATTTGATGAAAAAGTGCTCGGCAATGATGAAACAGCAACACCACAAAAATTTTCTAAAAATGTCATGGAAGTTTCATCAAATGATCGAATGGTAAGTGATGTTCAAGCTAATGCAAACACAATTGGTTATGTTTCTCTTGGAACTATCGGAACATTTAATGAGGCTGGTGAGTTTGGAAAAAATTCTACTTATGATGATATTTCAATTTTATCTTTTGAAGAACAATTTCCTAATGAAGCAAATATAAAAGAAGGAACCTATGGTCCTTCAAGAAATTTTAATCAATTTTTTAGAGTGGAAAATGGAACACCAGAAGCTGAAATTTTGAAAATTCAACCAGTAGTAAATAAAACAAATGGTGTTAAAACAACTTATTGAAATACTAATGATGTTAATTCAAGTGAAGTGCAAGGGTTGAGTAATGAAGAAAAACTTTCTTATGCCTATTATCAATGGATTCTTCATTCCCCTGAAGCAGAAAAGATTATTGAAGCAGATGGTGAAATATCTAATGATGGAAATAAATGAGCACCAGGAACAACATTGGCTGTAGAAACAGAATTAATGGAAATTTTATATAGTGATGATGTATTAGTTGAGTTTGATGGCTTTGATAAAAAAGTAAAAATTGAACAAGTTGGGTCAACTTCAGTTCAAGCAATAATTACTGATTTTGAAACATTATTATCTCCTTATTTAAACGAATATAATGTTTACCTTAGTCATGTTCAAAATGGATCGGGAGATGCTTCAAAAGTTAGCCCACCTCCAGGAACTTCATCTCCTTATATTGGTTTTCAATCTCGTGAACCACAAAATGATGGTAAAACATTTGAATATTCTGCTTGAGGTTATAAAGATATTGATGAACTTCAAAAATCAAATGCCTATAATGCATTTGCAATTGATGCAATTGCTATTATTGCAAATAATGATGGATTAATGATAAATAATGGACAAGTGGATATTGCTATTAATAACATAACAGAAGAGATAATTAGAAAAATTTATTATGATGGTAGTTTATCTTGACAAGAACTTTATAATCAAGATTCATCCCTTGTGCAAGTAGGTGAAATATAAAATGAATGGAACCAAAGAGCACAATACATATCGAGTAGAACAAATTGAAATTGCTAAAAAAAGAAATAATATTTTCTTCAAATCATTATTATTACTTTTTACTTCAATTGCTCTTTTCTTTGTTGCAATAATTATTATTTTTGTACTTTCAAAAGGAATAAGTGGATTTTTTCAATTTGAAGACTTAAGAATCGGTGAATTTTTATTCGGTAATTATTATGATGGTCAAACTTATTTTGCTGCTGGGTTTATGGTGATTAATACTTTATGAACAACCTTCCTTGCAGTGCTTATTGCCCTTCCTATTTCATTGATGACTGCTCTTTTTGTAACTAAGGTTGCTCCAGTTTCTATTCGTAAATTGCTTATTATCATTATTTCAATTCTTGCTGCTGTTCCTTCTGTAATTTATGGTGCTTTCGGAGCCTCTTTTTTAGATAAATTTATTTCTGATGCTTTTGGAATTTTAACAGGTTCAGTACTTACAATTGTAATTACCCTTGCTTTTATGATTATGCCAACAATTACTCTAATTACTATTAGTTCAATTAATTTGGTAAATGAAAAAGTAGAACAATCTTCACTAGCCTTAGGAGCAACAAGAAATCAAACTTCATTTTTTGTTACTTTAAAAAGTGCTCAAAAGGGAATTGTTGTTGCAACAATTCTTGGAGTTGGAAGAGCAATGGGAGAAGCAACTGCTGTTTCCATGATTGCAACTCCAGGTTCAGGAATTTCTTTAGGACTTTTTAGTTCTATTCGTTTACTTACTGCAACAATGCTGACCGGACAAGCTGAAATGGCTCCTGGATCAATTCAAGAAGCTTCAATGTTTGCTATGGCCGCCTTACTTATTATTACTATTTTAATTGTCTTTGTTGCTTTAAAAATAGCACAATCATATATGGATGAAGCAAACAAATCAAAAAAAGCAACTGCTGATATTTTAACTAAAGAAACAATTTATCGAATTGTAAAAAAAGAAGGTGCAGAAGGATTAACCCATAAGCAATTGCAGCAATATCATAAGTATTTACAGCAAACTAAATATGAAGATTTAAAACGTGCACAAAATTATAATTACTATAAAAAAGAACAGATGCTTTCTAAAACAACAGCAGTTTTAAGTGAACCAAAATCAAAAACCTACAAATCAAATGGACTCGGAATCTTAACTGGAGTTCTCTCTATGGTTGGGGTCTTATCACTTCTATTTATTATTGTTTATTTACTTTGAGGTGGTCTTGGGACTTTAAGCTGAGCATATGTTTCCACTTCTGGACCAATGGAAATTGCAGGTGGAACCTATAATGGACTTGCTCCTGCAATTTTTGGAACAATCTTAATGATTGTTTTAACAATGATGATTGCAATTCCCCTTGGAGTTTTAGGAGGAATGTATTTTGGACTTTTTGCAAAAGACACTCCATTTAATAAAATGCTTTCTACTTCAATTGATCTTCTTGCGGGAGTTCCCTCACTTATTTTTGGTCTTGTCGGATTTGCTTTATTTATTCCTTTTGCAAGTGCAATTAATTTTGTACCCTTAGCAGGAGGAATTATTATGAGTTTTATTGTCCTTCCAACCATTATAAAAACATCAGAGGAAGCAATTAAAGCAGTACCTCAAGCCCATATTGATGGATCATATGGGCTTGGATCAACAAGAACAACAGCTTCAATTAGAATCTCTCTTCCTCAAGCAATGCCCCAATTAATTAGCGGACTAGTTTTATCAGTGGGAAGAGTAATCGGTGAGTCAGCTGCCCTTGTCATGATTTTTGGGGTTGCTTCAAGAGGATCAATTGGTGAATGAACCGTAAATGGAGGAACAACCTTAGCAACAGAAATCTACGGACTTACAAAACAGGAAGTAATTCCATGAGATTTAGTAAAAGCAATTGGAATTGTAATTATGTTTATGGTGCTTTTACTTTCATTACTTTCTTCATTTATTTCTCATAAACGTTATTTAATTGCTTCAGTTATTACTGGAGCAATGCTCCTTATGTTAGCGGCAATTTTTGTTGGAGAAAGTGCTGGTGCCATTATTTTTGGTGTTGGTTTGATAATAACAATAATTTTAGTTTTATATGATGTCGTATTTATTGTTGATAAAGATAAAATAATTAATATAATTAAAAAAATAACAAATAAAGACCAAGATACTTCAAAATATAGTTTAAACGAATTAAAAATTAAAAAGTTAGAAAAGAATTTATTAGAAAATCAAAAAAATGTTTTAGAAATTACTAATTTACAATTAGCTTATCAAGATAAGGATGCAGAGTATATAACTTTTAAAAATGAAATTTCGAACTTGCAAAAGGAAAATCATAAATTATTAACTAAAATTAATTCGTTATGAGAAAAGGAACATCAAACAAGGAAAAAAGAAACAAAAAGGAAAGAGGTTAGATAATGGCAAAAGTACAAGTTAATAAACAAAAAATAAAAGAATTATTTGCAAAAAAACAAGAGTTAGAGAAAAAACTCTATTTTGTTGAAATGGATTTTAATAAAGTTGATTGAAAATATTCTAAATTTAATACTGAATTAAAAACCTTACAAGCAAATCTTTTAAAAGCAACTCCAGAAGCATTAACTAATTTAAATCTTAAAATTGAAAATACAAAAGTAGAATATCAAGAAAACTTAAAATCTTCTAAAAGTCTTGTTCAAAAATCTGCACTTGCAAAAGATAAGTATAGTAAAGCAAAAACAAGTAATGATAAAAGAAAATATGACAATTTAATTCAAAAATTAAAAAAACAAAATCGTGCTCTATTAACAAGAAATCGAAAATTAGATCGAGATCTTTTGAAAATGAATAATGATTATAATTATTTATTTAAATTTAAAAGTGGAGCAGCACATAAAAAGATTGCAAAAATTGAACCAATTGTTTTTGAAACTAAAAAAATCTATGATGAAAAATATGCAATTGTAAAAAAATATCGTAATCAAAAGAAAGCAATTCATGAAGAATACATTGCAAATATTCCAAATTATGATGAACAAGTTGCACTTTCAGTAAAAAATTTAAATGTTTGGTATGGAAAAAAACAAGCTCTTGTTGATACAACAATTGATTTTCCTAAAAATCAAGTTACAGCAATTATTGGACCATCAGGTTGTGGGAAAACAACTTTCTTGCAAACCTTAAATCGAATCAATGATGAAATTCCAATTTTTCATGCAGAAGGAATTATTCTTTTAGATAGTGAATTAGATATTTTAAAATTAAAATCTATTTATAATTCAAATAATAAAATCACTCTTCCCCAACTTAGAACAAAAGTAGGAATGGTTTTTCAACATCCAAATCCTTTTCCAACTTCAATTTATAAAAATGTTATTTATGGTCCAAAGATTAATGGTGAAAAAAATAAATTTGTTTTAGAAAATATTGCCATTAAATCGCTTAAAGAAGCAGCAATTTTTGAAGAAGTAAAAGATAATTTAAAAGCTTTAGCAACAGGACTTTCTGGCGGGCAGCAACAAAGAATTTGTATTGCTAGAGCTCTAGCAAATAGACCTGAAATTCTTTTAATGGATGAACCAACTTCAGCACTTGATCCAATTGCGGCCTCAAAAGTTGAAGACCTTATTGTGGAATTGAAAAAGCATTATACTATAATTATGGTAACCCATTCAATGCAGCAAGCAGCAAGGCTTAGTGATAAAACTGCTTTCTTCTATCAAGGAAGACTGATTGAATATGGAGATACTAAACAGATTTTTGAAAATCCAAGAAAGAAAAGAACAGAGGATTATATTCGTGGAAGGTTTGGATAAGATGCCAATTACAAGAACAAATGAAATTATTTTAAAAACCCAAATATTAAAAACAACTGATAATTTAATTAGATCCTTTGTTTTGGTTAAAAAGTCTTTGGAAACTCATGATGTTCAAGATTTATCTAAAATTTTTGATTTAGATAACTTAATTAAAATTCGGACAATTTCATCGCTTAATACTATTATTGTTAATTATCAAATGGCTCCTTTGGGAAAAGATTTAAGAAGAAATATTTCTTATACTTTTATTAATAAATATTTAAGAGACATTGCTCAAAGATCAATTAATATTTCTACATTTTTAATTGATGCTGAAAAAGCTGGTTTTAAAGTTGATTTTTTACTACCAATGATTAACCTAACCATTCTTGGGCTTAAAAAAACAAGAAAAGTTTTAGAATTAGAAGATGAAAAATTAAGTAAAAAATTAGTTGATTTTGATTATCGAATAAATGAAGAATATCGAGAATTAGTTAAAATAGATTTTGTAACAAAAAAAATTCCTCATAAAAAAATTAAACCTGAAGTTGTTGATTCACTTAAAATAGGTTACATTATAACTTCAAAACATTTTGAAGATATTGGAGATAAAATGAAAGATATTGCTAGATGTTCTTTATATATTTCCACAGGAGCATTATTTAATACCTAATAATAAAGAAACATTCTCATTTTATAACTCTTTATTTTTATATAATTAGACTATGAAGAAAATAAATAATATTACACCTTTTCAAGAAGACACTGCAAAATGATATTCAGATTTAGTTTTACAATCTGATTTAATTTCTTATGCCCCAGTAAAAGGGACAATGTTTTTCAAACCCCAAGGGTTTGCAATTTGAAATCTAATTAGAATTCAATTAACAGAAATGTTTGCTGAAGTTGGGGTTGAAGAGGTAGCCTTTCCTTTACTTTTCCCAATGTCCTTTTTACTTAAAGAAAAAGAACATGTAAAAGGGTTTGCTCCTGAAGTGCTTATTGTTACAAAAGCCGGTGATAAAGAATTCACTGATCCACTTGTAATTAGACCAACTTCAGAAACTCTTTTCGGAACTTTCTTTAAAGAAAATTTGTCCTCATATAAACAACTACCAATGAAATTAGCTCAATGATGTAGTGTTGTTCGCTGAGAAAATAATACAAGACCTTTTTTAAGAAATTCAGAATTCTTTTGACAAGAAGGACACACAACCCATGCAACAGTAGAAGATGCTAAAGATTTTACTAAAGTTGCTATTGACTTATATGAAAAATTCATGCATGACTATTTACTTCTTCCTGTTATCAAAGGCGAAAAAACAGTAGGAGAAAGATTTGCCGGAGCAGATCATACTTATTCTGTTGAAACAATCTTAAAAGATGGACAAGCCTTACAATCAGGAACAAGTCATAATTTAGGAACTAATTTTGCAAAAGCTTTTGATGTTAAAGTCCTTGGAGTTGATAATAAAATGTATTATCCTTTTCAAACTTCTTGAGGAGTTTCTGCAAGATTAATTGGGGCACTTATCATGACTCATTCAGATGATAGAGGACTAGTTATGCCTTCAAAAATTGCTCCACAAGAAGTAGTAATAATGACTTTATTTGCTGATAATAATCCAGAAATTTTAAAAGTAGCAAATGAAGTAGTAAAAAAACTTAAAGGCAATAGGGTTAAAATTGATGCTTCTGATAAAGGAATTGGTTATAAAGCACAGGAATGAGAAACAAAAGGAGTTCCAGTTAGAATTGAAATTGGACCTCGTGATCTTAAAAATAAAGAAGTAACCATTGCCATTCGAACAAGTCAAGATAAATCAACTATTGCTTTAGAAAAAGTAACAAGTGAATATATCAAAGAATTACTTGTAAAAAATGATTTAAATATTTGAACTAATGCTAAAAACTTAAAAGATAATAAAATTGAACAAGCAGAAACTTTAGATAAAGTTAAATTTCTTGTGCAAGCGGGAAAAGTTGCAAAAGTTTATTGAAATGAAGATGCAAAACTTGAAGCAGAGTTAAAAGAAGAATATGGAGCAACAATTAGATGCATTGTTGAATCTGAAAAAGAAGGAATCTGTATTCATTCTAAAGCTAAAACACATAATGTTGCAATTATTGCAAGGGCGTATTAATGATTAAAAAAGGACAAGTGTTTTTTTCATCTGGAGGAAACTACAAAGTTTTTATTAATGAGGATGAACTTTACATTGCTAAACCAATTGGTATTTTTAGAAAAGAAAGAATAAAAATTTTAGTTGGGGACATTGTTGATCTTAAACTTGGTGAAGTAAAAAAAGGATTTGATAATTTAAATACAATCGTCAAACTCTATCCAAGAAAAAATTATTTTATTCGTCCTAATGTTACAAATATTGATTGTGCAATTATTATTACCTCAATTACAAGACCAAATCTTGCAGATTATTTACTTGATAAATTAATTACTCAATTTAATATGGTTGATGTAGATTTGATTCTTATTTTTACAAAAGCAGATTTAGAGATCTCAGAACAAAACCAGAAAAAAATAGATGAATACATTGCAGCTGGGTTTAAAGTTTTAATTAGTGCTAATGGATTATCTGAAAAAGATATTGAAATATTTAAAAGCTGGACAACTAATAAACTATCTGTTTTAGCCGGACAATCCGGTGTTGGTAAATCAACTTTAATTAATAGTTTAGGAGTTAACTTTAATCTTCCTACAGATGAAATTAGCGAAAGACTTGGAAGAGGGAAACATACTACAAGACATCTAGAAATTTTTGAGATCTTTGCTGGTGCTTTTGTTATTGACACCCCTGGTTTTTCATCTTTTTCAGTGGAAAATTATAAAGTTGATAATTTAAGTAGAACTTTTTTTAATTTTGAAAAATATGCTGATCATTGTGAATTTAATAATTGTGCTCATGTTAATGAACCTAATTGTGCAGTAAGAAATGCAGTAAAAGCAGGAGACATTTCTTCTAAAAAATATCAAAATTATTTAAAATTGAGGGAAGAAATGAAAGAATTAGATAATTATAAATAAATAATGAAAGAGAATCTGGCAGATTCTCTTTTTTATAATATAATTAAGTTATATTAGACCAAAATATAGGAAGTGATTTTCCTTAAAAATGGTCCTTTTTGTATTGTCTGCAAATTAAAAAAGTTTAAAAAAATGAGTAATAAAAAATTTGAATTAGTATCTAAATATAAACCAACAGGAGATCAACCCCAAGCAATTGAAGGATTGTTAAAAGATCTTAAGCATAATAAACATAATGTTTTACTTGGAGCAACAGGAACAGGAAAAACATTTACAATTGCAAACATAATTAAGGAAATAAATGTTCCTACTTTAGTTATGGCTCCAAATAAAACTCTAGCAAATCAGTTATATGTAGAGTTTAAAGAATTATTTCCTAATAATCGGGTTGAATATTATATTTCTAACTTCGATTTTTATCAACCAGAAGCATATAAACCAAAAACTGATACTTATATTGATAAACAATCAGTACAAAACTGACAAATTGAAATGATGAGAAATTCAACTTTAAATGCCCTTACAACAAGAAATGATGTTATTGTTGTTGCCTCTGTTGCTTCAATTTATGGCCATAGAACTCCAGAAGAATATAAAAAACATCATTATGAAATTGAAGTTGGTCAGGTAATTGAAAGAAGAAATTTTTTAATAAAATTAGTAAAGCTTGGTTATGAAAGAAGTTCAGATCTTAGACCAGGAAATTTTGTTGCAAAAGGAGATGTTTTTGAACTTGCCCCTAGTTGAACTGATCAATTTCATTTAAGAATTGAAACTTTTGCAGATAAAATTGAAAAAATTACTGAAATTGACACGATTAATAAAAATGTTTTAAGACAATACAATCGGTTTACTATTACTCCTGCAAATCCAAATGTAATGAGTGATATGCTCTTAAAAAGAGCAATCGCAAAAATTAAAACTGATCTAGTTGATCGAATGCAATACTTTGCAGATCAAAATTTACTAATTGAAGAACAAAGAATTGAACAAAGAGTAAATTTTGATATTGAACAATTACAAGAGTTTGGATTTACTTCTGGAATTGAAAACTATACTTGATATTTTGAAAAAAGAGCAATTGGTGAACCACCCGCTACTTTATTTGATTATTTTCCAAAAGATTACTTACTTGTAATGGATGAATCACATTTATCAATTCCCCAAATTAGGGGAATGTATGAAGGAGATCATAATCGTAAAGAAACATTAGTCAATTATGGTTTTCGTTTACCAACAGCATTAGATAATCGACCACTTAAATTTTCTGAATTTCAAGGAAAAGTTCACCAAGCAATTTATGTTTCTGCAACTCCTGCAGAATATGAAATTAACCTGGCTGGAGAAGATAATATGGTTCAACAAATTATTCGTCCAACTGGACTGCTTGATCCCATCATTGAAGTAAGAGATGAAGAAAATCAATTGGAAGATATTATTATTGAATTAAATAAAATTAAAGCAAGAAATGAAAGAGCATTTATTAATACCACTACTAAAAAATTGGCAGAAGATATTAGTGTTTTTCTTACGGGCAAAGGTCTTTCTGTTGCCTATATGCATTCTGATTTAAAAACCTTTGAACGGTCTGAAGTTATTAGAAAACTTCGTTTAGGAATGTATGATGCAGTTGTGGGGATTAATCTACTTCGAGAAGGGCTTGATGTTCCTGAAGTTTCATTTTTAGCAATCCTTGATGCAAATAGAAATGGATTTTTAAGAAATACCACTTCACTTATTCAAATGATTGGTCGGGTTGCTAGAAATGAACATGGAAGAGTAATCATGTATGCAAATACTATTTCAAGATCAATGAAAGAAGCAATGGAAATTACTGCAGAAAGAAGAGCAGCACAAGAAGAATACAATAGAATAAATAATATTACTCCAAAAACAATTGTAAAACCAATTCCAAATCCTTTACTTGAAGAATTTGAACAAAACCATGCAGTTAAATTATCTGCACTTAAAACAAAAGATAAATTAGCACAGTTAGAACATGACATGACCAAAGCAGCAAAAGAATATGATTTTGAAACTGCAATTAAATTACGTGATCTAATTACAGAAATAAAAGGAAGTTAAGATGGATAATAGTAAAAATTTTATTAGGATTAAACATGCAAAAGAAAATAATTTAAAAAATATTTCCCTTGATATTCCAAAGGAAAAATTAGTAGTAATTACTGGAGTTAGTGGTTCTGGTAAATCTTCTTTAGCTTTTGATGTTTTATATAATGAAGGTCGAAGAAGATATGTTGATTCACTTTCTAATTATGCAAGACAATTTTTAGGTGGAACAAGTAAACCTGATGTTGAATCAATTGAAGGGCTAAGTCCAGCAATTGCAATTGATCAAAAAACAACAAGTAATAATCCACGTTCAACTGTTGGAACAATTACTGAAATCTATGATTTCTATCGTTTACTTTTTGCAAGAATTGGGAGACCATTTTGTCCTACTCATAACATTGAAATTAGTTCTCAATCTGTTACCCAAATTGTAAATAAAGTTTATAAACAACCATTAGATAGTTGAATTCAAATTTTATCTCCAGTGGTAATTAATGAAAAAGGAACTCATAGAGATTTGATTGATAAATTAAGAAAAGAATCATTTATTAGAGTTAAAATGGATGGAAAAATTGTTCGTTTAGATGGTGAAATAAATTTATTAAAAAACAAAAGACATAATATTTCAATTGTTGTTGATCGTGTGCAACTTACTAAAGATAATCGTTCAAGAATTTATGAAGCAATTCAAATTGCTTCAGAATATTCTGACGGAATTATCATAGCAGAAAATATGGAAACAGATTATCATGAATTATGTTCAAGAAACTTTGCTTGTCCCCATGGTGATTTTTCTATTCCAAAAATTGAGCCAAGAATGTTTTCTTTTAATTCACCACAAGGGGCTTGTGATGAATGTAAAGGATTAGGATTTATTGAAACTCCAGTTTGAGATAAAAATGTAGATGAAGATTTAACAATTCTTGAAGGTGGAATTAAATATTTTGGTGAAAAACTAAGTGGTTATGACTGACAGCAATTTGCTGTTTTAATAGAACATTATAAAATTCCTTTAGATAAAAAAACAAGTAATTTTACTAAAAAACAAAGAGATATTATTTTAAATGGTTCTCTTGAACCAATAAAATATACTTTAAAAGGTAAAAAAAGTGAATCAATTAAATTTGATTATATTGAAGGTATTGGGCAAAAAATTGAAAGAAGATATCATGAAACTAATTCAGACTATGCAAGAGATTATTATAAAAAATTTCTTGGGGAAGCAGTTTGTACAAAATGTCAAGGAAAAAGATTAAATGTAGCTGCTCTTTCAGTTAAAATTGCAGGAATTAATATTTATCAACTTTCTACTTTATCAATTGAAAAAGCATATGACTGGGTTAATGCTTTAAAACTTGAACCACAAGAAGTTGAAATTAGTAAATTAATTGTTGATGAAATAAAATCTCGTTTTAAATTCTTAATTAATGTTGGACTTTCTTATCTTACTCTTGATCGTATTTCAAGAACTTTATCTGGAGGAGAAAGTCAAAGAATTAGATTAGCATCGCAGTTAGGATCAAGACTTACTGGAGTAATTTATGTACTTGATGAACCTTCTATTGGACTTCATCAAAGAGATAATGCAAAACTTATTGCTTCTTTAAAAGGAATAAGGGACATTGGAAATACAGTTTTAATTGTTGAACACGATGAAGAAACAATGCTTGCTTCTGATCATATTATTGATATTGGACCAATGGCAGGAGCCGAAGGGGGAGAAGTAGTAGCCCAAGGACTTCCTGCAGATATTATTAAAGCTAATACTTTGACTGGAAAATTTCTAAGTGGAAAAGATCGCATTGAAGTTCCTAAAGAAAGAAGAGCAGGAAATGGAAAAGGAATTCAAATTGTTGGTGCAAAAGAAAATAATTTGCAAGATATTGATGTAACTATTCCACTTGGTGTTTTTAATGTTGTAACTGGAGTTAGCGGATCAGGGAAATCAACTCTTATTAACGAAACTTTATATAAAGCAGTTTACAATAAACTTACAAAGGGAGAAAAATTTGAACATGTTGGAGAGCATCTTAAAATTGAAGGGCTTGAAAACATTGATAAAGTAATTAATGTAAGTCAAGATCCAATTGGAAGAACACCTCGTTCAAACCCCGCAACTTATACTGGAGTATTTGATGACATCCGGGATGTTTTTGCAAATACTAAAGAAGCACAAATTAGAGGATATAAAAAAGGAAGATTCTCTTTTAATGTAAAAGACGGACGTTGTGATAAATGTAACGGTGATGGAACAATTAAAATTTCCATGCACTTCTTACCTGATGTTTATGTAACCTGCACGCAATGTGAAGGGAAAAGATATAACGAAGAAACTTTGCAAGTTAAATTTAAAGAAAAAAATATCTCTGATATTTTAGCAATGAATGTTGATGAAGCTTATATCTTTTTTGAAAATCAACCAAAAATTAAAAATAAACTTCAATATCTAAAAAATGTTGGTCTTGGTTACATTGAACTCGGACATCCTTCAACTCTAATTTCTGGAGGAGAAGCACAAAGAATAAAACTAGCAACTTACTTGCAAAAAAGACCAACAGGGAAAACTTTATATATCTTAGATGAACCAACTACGGGACTTCATAATCATGATATTAAAAAACTCCTTAAAGTCTTGGATCATATTGTAGATCATGGAGATACTATTATTGTAATAGAACATAATTTAGATGTAATTAAAGTTGCAGATTATATTATTGATCTTGGCCCAGAGGGTGGAGAAAATGGAGGAGAGATTGTTGCAAAAGGAAGACCTGAACAAATTGTTGGGGCTAAAAGATCTGCAACAGCTCCCTTCTTAAAAGCAATACTTAAAAAATAATGGAAATTGATTGAAGCAGAATTCCTTCAAAACCTGGTTGTTATCTTTGAAAAAATAATCAGGATGAAGTAATTTATGTGGGAAAAGCAAAAAACATTAAAAAAAGGATGAAGAGTTATTTTAATAACTCTGTTTCTAGTCGAACAAAGTTACTTGTAAAAAATACTTTCGATTATGATTTTGAAATTGCTCCCACAGAAATTGATGCTTTACTTTTAGAACAAAATTTAATTAATAAATATAATCCTAAATATAATTTAAGAATTAAAAGTGGTTCAACTTATCCTTACATTGAACTTACTAAGGGACCAAATCATACAATTAGAACCTCTACTAAAATTAAAAAAAATGGTTCTAAGTATTATGGCCCCTTTCCTCATGGAGTAGGATCTGCTTATAAACTTACTAAACTGTTAAAAGAAATTTATCCAATTAATTTATGTAAAAGCCCAGGAAGCGGGGTTCCGTGCCTTAACTATCAAATGGGACTTTGCATGGGTCAATGTGTTAAAAAGGTTAGCGAAGAAGACTACAAACCAGTTCTAGCTGATCTTAATGCATTTTTAAATGGAGACACTAATAAGATTACTAAATTTCTTGAAGAAAAAATAATTCTCTATTCAAATAAATTAATGTTTGAAGAAGCAAACATGTTTAAAGATAAATTATTTTTAGTAAATAATTTAAAAGAAAAACAAGTTGTAATTTTTCAAGATGGAAAACATCGTGATGTTATTGGTTGATCAATTCAAAAACATTTTTTATCTATTTCAATTTCTTATATTAGATTTGGGAATTTACTTTCTACTGCAAATTATGTTTTTGAAATTATTACTGATGCAGATGATTTACTTGAAACATTTTTATTTGAATATTATCAAAATAATTTAATTCCTGATGAAATTATTACTCATCTAGAAAATAATAATTTAAAAGAAGTTTTAGAGATTCCCTTCTTTAATCCTAAAATTGGATCAAAAAAAGATATCCTTGAAAATACCATTATTAATTCTAAAATTAAATTAGAAAATTATCTATTGAATTTAGAACAAGAAAAACAAATTTACAAGAATTATTTAAAAGAACTGCAATCATATATTAAAATTAATCAGCTGAAAAATGTTGAGATGATTGATATCTCTTCTTTTGCAGGAGAGGAACAAGTTGGTTCTGTAATTGCTTTTAAAAATGGCAGACCTTATAAAAATTTATATCGGAAATATATTATTAAAGATATTGTAGAAATGAATGATTATAAAGCTATTGAAGAAGTAACCTATCGTCATTTTAGAAACAAATTAATTAATAAACAGGACCTACCTGATTTATTAATTATTGACGGAAAAAATCAAATTCATAATGCAATTAAAGTATTAAAGGAACTTCGACTTGATGAAAAAATTTTTGTAATTGGACTTATTAAGGATGAAAGGCATAATACTAAAGCCATCTTTACAAGTAAAGAAGAAATTTTTAAATTAAATCCCCGAAGTGATCTTTATATTTTACTTGGGTTAATGCAAGATGAAGTGCATCGATATGTAATTCAATTTCACCATCAAAGAGTGGAGAAAAAATTACTTACTACTTCATTAGATAAATATGTATTTTTAACTACTGAAAATAAAAATAATTTATTTGCTGAGTTTGTTTCAGTAAGAAATATTAAACTTGCAAATGAAAAACAACTTGCCAAAATTATTGGAACAGTTAGAGCAAAAAAATTGCTTAAAGAATTTGAAAAATAATAGTTAGCTTAAGAATTTTTATTAATTGCTTTTTCAAGTTTGTTTTTTGGTTTATCATTAGTTATTGTTTTTGAAACAATATATTCATTATTATTTCTTATTAATTCTACTAAATCATTTTTAGGTATTTCCATTATTTTGGCAACTTTTAATAAAGTCCCTTGTCCAATTCCTTGACCTTTAGTCCGATGATGATTAAGGGTAATGATATTATAAGTGATAAGATTTCCTTTATCATCTTTAGGTTGAAATATTCAGATTACATGTTTATTTGTTCTTCTAATTGTTCAATAGTTTCGATACATTCATTTTTCGAATTTATCTACAGGAATATTTGCTCCCATTTTCCATCCATTCTTTTTAAATTAATAAATTATTTATTAGTACTTTTAAATTAGTTAATTGTTTAACAATAACTATTATTTTAAATTATATTTAATTTAATTTGGTTTTGTAACTAATAAAATAATATTTTAATTTTAATTTATTAAAAAATAAGCATTGAATCTGAATTATTTTTAGCCTTTTTGGGTATGTTATAATTAATAATTGTAGTTTTGAAATCAAGTAAGAACAATTATAAGTTTATTATTTTAGGGGAAAAATGAATTTAGATACAGTAAAAATGTTTTTTCAAAATGAAAAAAACAAATTAATTGGAGTTGGAGTTGTAACATGCTTAATTACAACTGCAATTGTTGCTCCTATTTCATATTTTGGTGGACAACCAAAATATAAAGGAGTAATTAAACCTGTTTCTTTTGACACAATGACATCAACTGGAGAACATTTAGCTGATTATGGAAATCTTGATGTGGCAGATGATCAGTATGGTTGAGGAAATGAAGACAACATTTCTTATGTTATTTATGATGAGCCCCTTACAAGAAGTGTTTTAGAAATTAAAAATGCAATTGGTTTTCAAGCATTAAATGTGGCAAATCGGCAAGCACAAAATATTACCAGTGATCCTAATTATGAATTAAATGTATTAAGTGCTCAATTTAATGATGTTGGTGGTGAAGAAGGAAAAACTGATTATGTTGATCCAACTAATCAAGAGCAAGTAGAAAATTATCAATTAGTTGCTCCAATAAACATTTATATGCGGGTTCCAGCTCCTGTTTCAATCTTTTTTAAAGAAAACTTGATGACAGCAGAAACTAACAAAGAAAAAAATACAATCTGAGATAGTGAATGAACCAAAGAGAGTTCTGCTGGGGTTTATAATGAACAAAATAATCCAAATAATTTAAATAATAGAGATGCACTCTCAAGTTATTATGATTGGGCAATAGACAAGAGCTATATTGCTGATTTAGTAATGGCTTATACATTTTTTAATTGAATGTTACTTGATATGGCTTCAAATAGTGATGTTGCAAGTTACCCCAATGCACCTGAAAATGCAAATAATCCTTCAACAGATATAAGCATAAATGAGTTTGCAAATAATGTTGATCAAATGTTAATTAATGTTACAACATTATTAAGCTCTGATAAAGAATCAATTAAAATTACTGAAGATATTTATAATCAAGCAAATATGATTCAAATTGCAGGAACAGGAACTGCAGATCCATATACTCATGCTGAATTAGTGACATTTAATGATTTTTTAGAAAATGATAAATTTTTAGATGAAAAGGATTCAATTGAAAATCCTTATTATCATGATGAAGATATTGAGGAATTGGCTATTATTAATAATGTTGACGGTGGGACTGATGTATCTATTCAATTAACTGATGAAGGTTCTTCAACAGCTTGATATATGCCTAAGGATGCTATAACACTTGATACTAATAAAGCATCTGATGAAGGAGATTGATCATTAGAAACTGAATCAATTGGTCTTTATACTCCACCAGGTAGCGCTTTTCTTGCAACCCAATCTAGAAGATCTCATTATGGAGCAAATGATAAAAATATCTCCGGGATGTCTAATTGAGGATATGGTTATCAATCAACAAAAAATAGTGACGATGAATGAAATTATATGGAACAGCCAGATATAAGTAAGATGTCAGATGATGAAACTAAAAATGAAGTTCTATTTGGAAATCAAGTTGTTGGAGCAGAAGACATCTATGAAAATGAAGTCCCATGAAATTATGAAGAAGAAATATTAGATACCAAGATGGCCTTACCACTTGGGTTTACTGCAACTTCTGATCTGCTAGTCTTTTTTACAGATAATGATACTACTTTTAAATCTAATGGAAAAACAATGAAACCAACCGGGATAACTTCTTATGCAACAAAATTAATTTTTCAAAACCCCTTGCAACAAGATAATATTACTTGAGATGTATTGTTTAGTGCTGGTTTAATTGAAGCTACTGAAGTTAATTAATTTAATTATTTAATAATAACAACATTCTAGACCGTATTATGCCAATTTTATTTGTTTATTGTTGTTTTAGTAATTAACAATATGTATATTTTAATTATTATAAGTAAAATATAAATTATTTAAAACCTTGTCAAGGTTTTTTTATTTTTTTTTACTACTATTTTGTAACTAATAAAATGCTATATAAAAGTTTTTTTACCATTCTAATTTTGTTTAATTTTAATAAAATAATAAATTTATTTTCTAATGTTATAAATATGTTGTAATAAATAATTACAGTTTTAGAGTTAAGAAAATACAATTATAAATTTATTATTTTAAGGAGAAAAAAATGAGTTTAGACGCGGTAAAAATGTTTTTTCAAAATGAAAGAAACAAATTAATCGGAGTTGGAGTTGCTGCCTGCTTAATTACAACGGCAATTGTTGCTCCTGCTGCATATTTTGGTGGACAACCAAGTTATAAAGGTGTGGTTAGCCCAGTAGCATTTAATAGAATTTCAGCTACTGGAGGTCACTTGGCAGATTATGGTAGCCTTGCTGAAATTGAAGATCAAGATGGATGAGGTAACGAAGATAATATTTCTTATGTTACAACAGATAGAGATCTTACTGCAAATGTTATAGAAACAAAAGATGCTATTGGATTTCAAGCATTAAATGTTGCTGAAAAAGAAGCAATAGAGATTAAAACTGATGAAAGCTATGAATTAAATGTAATGGGTGCACAATTTGACCCAGTTGATGCTGAAGGGAAAACTACTTATGTTAAACCTGGTGCTGATGGCTATGAGCTAGTTGCTCCAATTAATGTTTACATGCGTGTTCCTGCTCCTGTTTCAATCTTCTTTAAAGAAAATTTAATGTCTGAAAAAGGCGCAGCTACACCAACAATTTGAGAAGAAGACTGAAATAAAGGAACTTCAGCTGGAGTTCATAAAGATGGCGACCTAGCTAATGTTGATGCACTTAAAGGTTACGGCGAATGAGTCAAACAAGGACATGGTGCTGATTTATTAATGGCTTATACATTTTTTAATTGAATGTTATTTGTTGAAAATACAATTGGTGATTATCCACCAGCACCTGAAGAAGCAGCAAACCCTGATTCAATTGGTTCTGATGATTTTGCTGAATATGTTAATATTATGTTAGAAAATGTTGTTGGTGATTCAATTGAAACTGAACAATATAAAGAAGCAAAAGTAATTGCAATTTCTGGAACTGGAACAGCTGATCCTTATACACAAGATGAATTAGATTTATTTAATGAATTTTTAAAACAAGAATCAACAACTGATGGAAAAATTCCTTCATTAAGTGGAGTTGAGAACACTGATGTAAGTATCAACTTGACTAATCAAGGCTCTGGTACAGCATGATATATGCCAGGCGGAGATGGAATTGAGTTTGATGCAGGTGATGACAATAATTGAACACTTAAACAAACTTCTGCTGTAGGTACTACAGTGCCTAGCAATGATGCATTTATTGGAACACAATCTAGAAGATCATATTTTGGATCATATGGTGATAGTATTTCTGGAATGTCTCAATGAGGATATGGTTATCAACATACTGATGCTGGTAAAGGTGAATGAAATTATATGGAACAACCAACAGCAGCTGATTTAACTGGAGATGATCCAGCAATTACTTCAGAATCATTTGGTGCATCTGATAAATATAAAGAAGCATATGCAAATGAACAACCATGACAATTTACTGAAAGTTCTGACATTGAAGCAGATCCTGCAATAACAGATACAGATTACGCATTACCATTAGGGTTTACTGCAACAACAGATCCATTAGTATTCTTTACTGCTAACGATACTACTTTTAAACATGAAGAAAAAGATGATCATCCTAAAGGAACTTATAAACCAACAGGAATGACTCCTACAGCAACTAAATTAATTTTTGAAAATCCTTTACAACAAGACAACATTACTTGGGATATGTTATTTAGTGCTGGCTTAATTGATGCAGTAGAAGTTTAATAAAATATAATAAAAATAATTAAGTATAATAAGATTATAAAACCTCTTTAGTTATGAATTCTACAAGTAAGATTGCAAAATCAATTAGTGATAGAAAACAAAACAAGAAAAAAACCATTAATAATAACGTCTATAAAATGGGACTAATGTTAATGGTTTCTTTTCTTTGCTTTATAATTATTGCAGCTTTTGCTGGTGTAATTGTTTTAGGTTTAAAAGCTGCTCATGAACAAGGAATTGGTTTTTTTGAGGCTTTATTTAGTAATACTTTTAAACCAGGATTTAGTGATATTGGAATTCCTGGAGTCTATGGTGTTGGGTTATTAGTTGTTAACACACTTTGAATGTCTTTACTAGCTTTATGTATTGCCGTTCCAGTTGCAATTTCAACCGCTTTAGTGATTACAAAATTTTTAGGCAAAAGGGCCGCTATTATTATGTTTGCTCTTGTTTCAATTTTAGCTGCTATACCTTCTGTAGTTTATGGAACATTTGGTTATTATATGATTGACCATGTAATTAAAACTTGATTTGGTTTTAAACAAGGGTCACTTTTCACAATTATTATTATGATTGCATTAATGATTATGCCGACAATTACAATTATGACTATTACTTCAATCAATATGGTGGATAAAGATATTGAATCATCATCATATGCACTTGGAGCTTCTAAAACTCAGACTTCAATTTATGTTACTTTACGAGCAGCAAAATCTGGAATTTTCTTAGGAATGTTATTTGCTATTGGAAGGGCATTGGGCGAAGCTACGGCAATTTCAATGGTTTCTGCTTCATCCCTTGTTTTCCCTGCTCATTTGAATCTTGCCCCTTGGAATATTTCATTATTTCTTTCTCCTCTAATTATGATGACAGCCGGTGGTGTAATTACCGACCATAATTTAGAATTTACACTTTATATTTTTCTTACTGCAATATTACTTATTACTGTTATTATTTTATTTATTCTTTTAAGATTTATTCAATATAAAACAAATGATGAAGTAATAGCAAAAAAACAAGCCGCGCTTACTTATGATACTAATCGAGTTGGCAATCTTGTAGAAGAGAATGGCCTTGAAGCATTAGAATCAAAAAATCAACGAATATGAATTAGTGGACAACAAAAGGAAGCAGCTCAAAAACATTCATATGAGTTTTATTCTTCTCCAAATTTTAAAACACAAGCAATACTTAAGCAAACTTCTCTTGATGCAAGTATTAGGTGGATTAAATATAAAAAATCTAAGTCAATTCTGCATTATAGTGTAATTTTTATTTTTTCATTATTTGGAATAATTATGCTAACAGGTATTTTTGCTTATATTTTTAATGGTGGATTTGTTGTTGATACTAAAAGAGGACCAGTTAATTTACTTTCATGACAAGTAATAACTCAAAAAGGCGGGAAAAATTATGGTACAGATATGATTTATGGACTTGCTATTCCTCTTTTGGGAACAGTTATAAATATTATTTTTTGTTTATCAATTGCTCTACCTATTGGAATTGCAACGGGAATGTTTATAACCTCATATATGAAAAAAAACTCTTGACTTAGTACCATTGTCTCATTTGTTTTTCAGATAATGATTTCTGTTCCAACTGTAGTTTATGGAGCAATTGCTATCATCATTTTTTCTGGAACCAAACTTGATGAAAATGCTAAAATGTTTGAACCAATGATCATGCTAGTTTTAATTATTTTACCAACTATAATTAAACAAACTGAAGAAGGGATTACCAAAATTGATAAAAGATTAATTGAAGGGTCAACTGCCTTAGGTGCTACAACTCTTACTAGTTCAAGAAAAATTTATATAAAACAAATTTCTCCAGCAATAATTTCTGCTGCATTACTTGCAGTTTCAATTATTATTGCTGAATCAGCAATTTTTATCACTATTCTTCCACCTGTTGATGAGCCAAATGACTCTATTACCGGATGGTTTAGCGGAGGTGGGCTTACTTTAACAACAATTATGTACCAATTAAACGGAGCATCTGATCCAGTTAAACGTGCTCAAATTAGATCAATTGCTTTAATTTTAATGATTATTGTATTGCTATTAGCAATTGTTTCTCAATTAATTAAAAATGGATATTATAAAGAAGCTGGAATTAGTTTGAGCGGATTTATAACTGCTGTTGCGGCAATTTTAATTACAGAAAATGGGTTACCAATATTATTTGGTTTTGCAGTAGTTATTCCAATAATTTCTATTATTTTGTTAGAATTTTTTAAATATAAAGGAATTAGTTTTAAAAAGATATGAGAGGGAAGATAGACATGGATACAAAGGATATTTATCTAGAAAAAATAAATAAACTTGAATCTTCATTTGATAAATTAAAAATTGAAGTTGATGAAAGAAAAACAAAAATTGGGTTTGATGAGTTACTTAAACAATATTTAACTATACAAGAAAAATTAGCAGAAAACTATAAATTAACAGAAAATACAGAAGAAGTTGAACAACAAATTGCTAATTTAAAAAAAGAGAAACATGAAAAGTTAAATCGCTTTAAACCAATTCAACTTGCTGAAAATAAAATTGTTCCTCTTAAAAAACAAGTAGAAAATTTAATTTCTGGCATTGATAAAAAAAGAGATCAATTAATGTATTCTATTTCTAATGAAGAAATTAAAAAAAGAGATTTAAATTTTTTGATTGATAGTAAAGAAATTCTAAAACAACAAAAAAAACTTGAACATTTAAATAAAGATCTTTTAGAAATTAATGATAATATTTTAAAAGCAAAAAAAGAAAAATGCTCTATTATAGTTCTAGATTATTTTAAAGATAAAAAAACAGCTGAAATAAATAAAATTGATACTTTCTTAAATAAATCAAATAAAGCTGATGCTCAAAAAGTAGAGCAACAATTAACTAGCAATCAAGAGGTAATTGATAATAAAAATTTACTTGTTGAAAAAGAAATTAATAATATAAAACTTGCTCAAAAATTAATCAATAAAATTAATAAAATGATTCATGTTTGAAATGATGAAAATATTTATTCAAAAACTAATTTAGATAATAAATATTTTAATACTAATATCAAAAGAATTGAACATTCATTTGATCATTTACAAATTGAAATAAAAGATAAGAAAAAAACTATTGGGTTTGATGAACTTTTAAAGGAATATTCAAAAACAAAATATCAATTAAAAAAATTAAATAAAAGAAAAATTAAAGATAAAGAAGTAGAACAACAAATTATTGAGTTTGAAAAATTAAAAAAAGATCAACTAAAACTTTTAAAACCAATTGAAGTTGTTGAAATAAAAATTTTTCACCTTAAAAGAAATGTAGAAAATATTATTTTTATAATTGATAGAAAGAAAAATCAGCTTGAATATTTTATTGCAAATATTGAAGTTAAAAAAGATAAATTAAAGCTTTTAATTGATAATCAAGAAATTTCAAATAAAGAAAAGGAACTTAAAAAATTAGATAAAGAGCTTTCCAAAATTAATGAAAATATTTTAAAATTAAAAAGTGAAAAAAAACCTATTCTTGCTTTTAATTATCTAAAAAATAAAAAGATTGTTGAAATTAAAAAAGTTATTTTATTTCTAAAAAAAACATTTCAAATCAAACCTGAAAATATAAACCATGAGTTAACTAAATTACAAGTATTAATTGATATGCGAATTCCAATGATTAAAGGAGAAATTAATAATTTAGTTTTAGCACAAGATTTAATTACTAGAATGGATGAGTCAATTTCATTTGGAAATGAAGAAGATATTAATCCTGATCTAGCCTTTAGTATTAAATACTTAAATATTTTTTATGGTTATAAACAAGCATTATTTGATGTCAACATAGATATTCCCAAAAAGGGAGTAACAGCTATTATTGGCCCTTCTGGTTGTGGAAAATCAACTTTTATTAGAACCTTAAATCGAATTAATGATCAAGTTCCTGATTTTAGAGTAAAAGGAATTATTCTTTTTGATGGTGAATATAATATTTATAAATTACGTTCAGTAATTAATCGGTATGATAAACTAGATATTTCTACTTTAAGAACTAAAGTAGGGATGATTTTTCAACAACCGAACCCATTCCCAATGTCTATTTACAAAAATGTAACTTACGGTCCAAAAATTAGAGGAATTAAAAATAAGGCAATTCTTAATGATATTGTTGTTAAATCATTAAAAGATGCAGGACTTTATGAAGAAGTAAAAGACAATCTTAAAGTTCTTGGAACATCTCTTTCTGGTGGACAACAACAACGTTTATGTATTGCAAGAGCAATTGCAAATGAACCAGATGTTTTACTTATGGATGAGCCAACTTCAGCACTAGACCCAATTGCAGCTAAAATAGTTGAGGATTTAATTCACAAATTAAAAGAAGATTATACAATCATTGTTGTTACCCATTCAATGCAGCAAGCAAAAAGATTAAGTGATCGGACTGCATTCTTTTATGAAGGAAAATTAATTGAATATGGTGACACCAAAGAATTATTCAAAAATCCTAAACAAGAAGAAACAAAAGCTTATGTTTCTGGTAAATTTGGTTAGAATTTTCTAATAAAAATTGATATAATAAAAAGGTAAATAAATGAAAGTAGAAGAGATTCTCACCCGAGTTGTTCCTTAATTGTGAACCTGGGCTAAAGCATTTATAGTTATAAACTATAATATTCTTTAAATAATCTCTTTTAATAAAAGAGATTATTTTTTCTTTATTTACAAAGGAGAATTAACATAGCAATTAAAATTAAAAAAAATTATCAGGGAAGACAATTTGATCAACATCATGATCAAACTAATTATCAAATTAGAGCAAAAGAAATGCTTGTAATTGATCCAACTGGTGAAAAACTTGGAGTTATGTCTAAAAAAGAAGCTTTGAATGAAGCATTTAGATTAGATTTAGATTTAATTCTTGTTTCTGATAAAGGTAGCATTGCTGTTGCTAGAATTGCAGATTACGGTAAGTTTAAATATGAACGTAAAAAACGAGAATCAGAAAATAAAAAAAATCAAAAGATAATTGAGAACAAAGAAGTAAGATTATCACCTAATATTGGACAACATGACTTAGATGTAAGAGCAAGAAATGCAATTCGTTTTCTAGAAAAAGGATCACGGGTAAAAGTATCACTTGCTTTTAAAGGAAGACAGATGGCTAATAAAGACATTGGTTTTGAAACAATGAAAAATTTTCTAAAACAATTAGATGACATTGCTCAAGTTGATAAACAACCAAGACTAAATGGTAGATTTTTAGATGCTTATATTTCCCCCAAAAAGAAATAATAAGTAAATGTAGATAAATTACTTTATTTTATTAATAGTTAATTATCTATAAATTATTAAATAATGACATTGTAAATAGAAATAAGATTAGGAGTTTAAGATGCCAAAACAAAAAAGTAAATCTTCAGTAAGCAAAAGATTTAGAAAAACAAAAAATGGTAAAGTAATGAGGGGCCATGCTAACACATCGCACTTCTTTGCAACCAAATCATCAAAACAAAAAAGAGGCGCAAGACAAAAAGGCGAAATGTCCACTGGTGATGCAAAAAGATTTAAGGATGTTTTATAGGAGAGAATTATGGCAAGAGCAAAATCAGCAGTAACAAAAAAATCAAGACATAATAGAACCTTAAAACTAGCTAAAGGTTATTATGGACATAAATCAATTGGCTATAAATCTGCAAAAGAACAAGTTCGTAAATCAAATGAACATGCCTTTACAGATAGAAGACTGTTAAAAAGAGAAATGCGTAGACTTTGAATTAAAAGAATCAATGCTGCAGCAAGAATTTATGACATGAGTTATTCTCAATTAATTAACGGATTAAACAAAGCAAATGTAGAAATTAACCGTAAAATGTTAGCAGACATTGCATATAATGATTTAGACCAATTTGAAGAAATTATTAAAATTGCAAGAGATGGGTTAAATAAATCGTAGGAAAAATTATGGCAATAGAAAAAAGTAAAAAAGACCAAATCATCAAAGAATTTGGAAAAAATGAAAAAGATACTGGACAAACAGAAGTTCAAATTGCAATTTTAACCGCTGAAATTTTAGAATTGATTGAACATATGAAAGTTAACAAAAAAGACTTTCATTCTAAATTAGGATTATATAAAAAGGTTTCCAAAAGAGCTTCATTACTTAAATATTTAAAAAATGAAGATCCAAAAAGATATCAAGATTTATTAGCAAAACTTGGATTAAGACATTAATCAATAAAAATAAAATAAAAACAACTCTTGGAGTTGTTTTTATTTTATAATAATTAATTATTAATCAATGATTTTAGCAATTAGCATCAAAATTCCACCAAAGAAACCTGCAAAAAATGATATAAAAACAAATAATCAAGTGTTACGGTCAATGCCAGTAATGATTTTAATTCCATGCCAATATAGATACACTGTTGCACATATTGAAAGTATTGCAAAAACTGTTGCAGTAATTCAGCCATCATTTGGAGCTGCAGCAACACCAATAAGTGTAATTCCAGTTAATATTGTAAGTACTAATGTGATTATCGTACAAATAGTTGTAAATAAGCCTTTGCCTTTTTTTAATTTATTCATTTTCTTGCTCCTTATATAATAACAATATGATTATACATTCATTAAAGATATAATTTATTTATGGATCCGGCAGTTAAAAAACAAATTTTTATTGCTTTAAAAAAAGCACAAAAGGAACTTGATAATATTTATTTATTGTTAGACAAAGAAAAAAGCTTAAATTCTTCTAAAAGAAAAGTTGTTTTCTATTTTGATGGAGTAATTCAAGGCGGAGGTAGTCAAAGAAAATCTACCTATGCAATTACTGATGTAAATGGAAATTTAATTCAAAGTGATTCTAAATATGGTGAATTTGATTGGCAAATTGAATCAGAAGCATTAGGGTTTTTAAAAACAATGCAACTTATTGTTTCAATGAATGAGGGCCAACATTTCATTATTATGTCTGATGCTGAAACAGTAATAAAATCTTTTAAAAAAGGCAACATGGGTGGAAAATCAAAGGCTCCAATTATGTTTAATCAAGCAATTTCTCTAATGCATGAAAATAATTTAGATTTAGAAATTAAATATGTTGAATCTAAATTTAATCTTGCAGATAAATACACAAGATAATTCTTAAATTGTATTTATAATTAAATTATGGAAATAATTGGCCTTGGAACAGATGTTGTTTTAAATCATCGTTTAAAAAAAAGTAATAAATTTATTACTAAGTTTCTTAGCAAAAAAGAATATGAAATTTATTCATCTTTAAACTATCAAAATAGAAAAGAATTTGTTAGTGGAAGATGAGCTGCAAAAGAAGCAATAGTCAAAGCAACAAATAAAAAATATATGTATAGTGAAATTACTATTTTAAATAATAGCAAAGGGAAACCAGAAGTATTAATAAATAATTTACAAACCAAGGACATTATTATTTCTATTTCTCATGAAAAAAGATATACAATTGCAACTGCAATAGTTGTGGAATAATTTATAAGTATAATATAGAAAGTAAGGATTATTATTAAATGAAAGAATTAGCAAATTACTTAAAAAATATTTTTAGAATCATATTTCTTTGAATGTTTCCACTTGGTCTTTGATCAGGGTCTAGAAGACTTGATCATTGACTTAAAAAAAATAAAAGAGAACAAGATCCTAATCTGCATCCTTATAATGACAGATGAGAATATATTCGGAAAAAAACTAAAAAAACAATTAGAAGAATTGGTGTTGAAGTTGAAGTAATTGGTGAAGAAAACTTGCCAAAAGGATCTTCATGAATTACTCCAAACCACACTTCAAATTTTGATGCTTTTTATTTAATTAAAGCTTTAGGAGGAAAAATTCCTTTAATTCCTGTTGGAAAAGAAGCTTTAGAAAAAAGCAAACTTGCTGGAGGTTTTTTTAGAGGTGGAGACGGGTTCTTTATCTCACGGGCAAAAATTCGTGAACAAGTAATTAAACTAGATGCTGCTGCTGGTCAAGCAAAACAAACTAACCATGCAATTATTGTTTTCCCTGAGGGAACAAGATCATTAACTGGAGATTTATTAGATTTTAAAGATGGAACTTTTAAATTTGCCCAAAGATATTATTTACCAATTGTTCCAGTAACAATTACTGGAACTTTACAGGCAAGAAATCTTTTTAGATTGAAAACTGCAAAAGTTCAAGTCATTGTCCATAAACCATTAAGAGCAGCTGACCACATGCGTCTAACTACTCCAATAATTGGTAAAAAAGTAAAAGCATTAATTCAAAAAGATTTAGATAATTATTATAAATCATTAACTCCTAAAGAAAAAAAACAATTAAAAGCTATTAGAGAAAAATCAATTGCTAAAGAAGAAAGAAAAGACAAACATTTAAAAACTGAAATAAATGAAGAGATTAGTGAAAAATAAAATAAAAATATAATAGATGATTAAAATTTCTGAACAAAAATTTAAACTTGAAAATTTTGAGGGTCCATTAGACCTTCTTTTACATTTAATAAAGACTAAAAAATTAGATATTTTAGAACTTTCTCTAATTGAGGTGGCAAGTCAATTTGTTGAGTATGTTAATACAGCTCAAATCGAAGATAATTTAAATCTTGATGAAGCTTCAGAATACATGCTTCTTGCTTCTCAATTAATTGATTTGAAAGCAAGATATATGTTAAAAACAGATATCTTTTTAGAACCTGATGAATATGAAGCAGAAACAGAAAATTTACTTGAAAGATTAATTAATTATGAAAAATATAAAAATCTAACTGCAAAATTAGATAATCTTCAAAATAGTTCATTTGGTTATGAAAAAGTAACAAATGATTTTGAAGAGTTTATTGAAAATGATAGTGATCGAATATTGAAACTTGTTTCAAGAGGACAAAAAGATTTAGACCGAGCATTGCATAATATTTTATTCCATTATCAACAAATAGATACAAAACCAATTAAAATAGCATTAAGAAAAGTAACTATTGAACAACGAACAAAAGAAGTAATTGCTCAATTAGAACAAGACGAGGATACAACTTTTATGTCTTTACTTGGAGAAACTCCAAATACTCATTTTGTTGCCATTACTTTACTTGTTATTTTAGAATTAACAAGTAAACATCTGGTTTTACTTGTTCAAAATGATGATTTATCAGATATTGAAATTAGAGTTTTAAATAAGAATAATAATAAATTAGATTTAGGAGGTCAATATGCAAATTAAACTTTTATATGCAATTTTATTTTTAAGGGGAATTGATGGGACAACTCCAGAAGAGTTAGTAAAACTTACAAAAACGTCAAAAGAAGAAATAGATACTGATTTACATAAGTTAGAAGCTTATTTAATTAAAAATAATCGTCCAATTGTTTTAAAATATACAAACAATCAGGTGAGATTAACCTTGTCCAAAGAAATTTCCCAAGAATTAACTTCAAAAATGGATAAAACGATTAAAGTTCGTCTTGCTAAATCAACTCTAGAAACCCTTACAATTGTTGCTTATCAACAGCCTACTACAAAACCTGCAATTGAAAAAATTCGGGGAGTAGCAGCAGACTATGCAATTACTAAGCTCCTTGATTATGGACTTATTATAGATATTGGAAGAAGTGATTCACCTGGCCAACCTATTTTATTTAAAACAACAAATATGTTTTTACAATTATTTGATCTTAAAAGTTTAGATGAATTGCCGCCAATGCCAAAAGAATTTGAAAAAACCGTAGAAACAACAAAAGAATTATTTTTATACTCAATCGATGATGAATAATGATGAAACCCGCTTATCAAAACTAATTGCCAACTATGGTAATTATTCAAGAAGACAAGTTGATGCCTTAATTATAGAGGGCAAGGTTTTTATCAATGGCAAAAAAGCAATTTTAGGGCAAAAGGCAACAATTGATGATCATATTGAAATAAACGGACAAAAAGTTAAATTTAAAACTAAACATGTTTATTATGCAGTAAATAAACCAAAAGGATTTATTTGTGCAAGAACTGATGTTATGGGGAAAGAAGTTATCTCTCTTGTTCCAGAATTTAAACAAAGAAACTTATTTACTGTTGGAAGATTAGATGTTAATACTACTGGGCTAATTATTGTAACAACAGATGGAGCACTTGCCCAAAAAGTAAACTCACCAAGTCATAAAATTTATAAAACATATTTGGTCTTTTTAAACAAAGGGTTAGCAATTAGTGAAATGAATCATTTAAAAAAAGGAATCGAATTAGATGATGGGTATGTTACTAAACCAGTTAAAAAATGAAAAGTAATTAAAAACGAAAAAGATAGTGCCATTATTAAAATGACCATTGTTGAAGGTAAAAACAACCAAATTCGTCGAATGTTTGAAGCTATTGATAATCCGGTGATTAATCTAAAAAGAGTTGGAATTGGTTATTTAGAACTTAATAATCTTCAATTAGGTGAATATAAAATATTTAAACAAAAAGAACTCTATGATTTATTTTTAATTAAAAAATAAAAGTATAATTATTATATATATTAAATTTAATGAAAGGGTTACGATGATTTTAGAAGAACAACAAGATAGTACAGGAACATTTGGTTATGATGAAATTAATGATTTACCGATAGATAATGAACCATCAAATGTTGAAACAATGGTTGAAAATAAAGACAATTCTGATAAAAAACATAAATGTAGATTTGCGAGAAAATTTTCAGCAGGAACTAAACTAATCTTTTGAGCAATAATGCTAATTTTAGCTTTAATTTTGGGGATTGAATCTATTTGAATAGCATGTAGTAAAATTGAAGAAATTAGTGAACTTCTCAACCCTCCTGACGGTGAAAATGTTGCTGTCGGTGAAGTAATTAAACAAATTTTTGTTGCAATCTTTGCTTGAATAGAAGCTATGTTTTATATTATTATTTTCTCTTGATCAATATTTGGCGTAATTAAAAATGGAGTTATATTTTCTAAAACTAAAAAAATTAAAAAAGCAAAAGATGGTAAAAAAGATAAAGATGACAAAAAAGGTAAAGATTTAAATTCAAATCCTAATCATCTTGATTAAAATTTATAAAGGAGAATAAAATTATGACAGCAAAACAAAATTATGAAAAATTTATGTATACTGATCAAACAATGCTTGAAGCAAATAGAGAACAGTGCGAACAAAAAATGATTGCCTTGCAAGGCTGCAAAATTTCTATTTCTTTTGGATGAATGATTTTTTGAACAATTTTCGGAGGATTCTTATTAGGTTTTATTATTAGCTTTGGAATTGGGATTAGCAATTCATCATCAAGATCAAATTACAAAAATGCAGAATTAATGAGACTTCAAAGTAAAATTAATCAATTCTTAAATTATGAACTTCCCCAACAATCTGTACCACAACAACCAGTAATTAAAACTGAGAAATAATAATTAGAAATTAGAATTATTAACTATTAAAATAAAAAAAGGAAAATAAATAAAAATGAATACAGCTAAACAGAATTTTAACCAATTTGTTTATACCAACCAAACAATGTTAGAAGTAACAAAACAACAATGTGAGCAAAAAATGGCAACTCTTCAATCATCTAGAGTAACATATGCAATTTTTTGAACATTGTTTTGATGAATAATGGGACCACTAGGGTTTATTTTTAGTTTATTTTTTAATATTACTAATTATTCAAAAAGATCAAACTATAAAGATGTGGAATTGATGCGAATTCAAATGAAAGTTAATCAATTTATTAAATATGAAACTCCACAACAACAAGCACAAGAACAAAATCAAGTTCAAGGGCAACAACCAGTTCAAATGCAACAGCCAGCTCAAATGCAACAACCAAATTTAAGCGGAACTCAACCAGTTCAAAGTGCTCCTGCAAAAAAAGTTGCTCCAATTGTTTACCCTGTAACTAGACAATTAGATTTTGCTAATTTATCAAAAGAAAAAATTATTCAAATTTTAGAGGTATCAGATATTTCCTTTAAAGCAACAGATAGCATTTTTCAACTAGGTGCAAAAGCAAATGAAAATGATATTGCTTGAAAAAAACTTCCTGAATCATTAATAAAAGAAGTTCTTGATATAAACGGAGTTACTTATAAATTAAATATTACTAAACCAGATTTGATAAAACTACTTAAATAAAATTTTAAAAATTAAATTAAAATAGAAAGGCAAAAAATGAAAAAATATAATTCACTTGCAGTTCTTGGCACACAATGAGGCGACGAAGGCAAAGGAAAAATTACTAATTATTTAGCTCAAGATGCTGATTTTGTTGTACGATATCAAGGAGGAAATAATGCAGGCCATTCAATTGTTATTGAAGGGAAAAGATATGCAATACACACTGTTCCTTCTGGGATTTTTTATCCTCAAATAAAAAATGTATTAGCTGGAGGAATGGTAATTAATCCTCTTGATCTTGTAGAGGAACTTAAATCTCTAAAAAAAGCAAATATTACAGATTTTCAATTATTTATTTCAGAATCTGCACATGTTGTTTTTCCTTATCATTTAAAATTAGATGGCCTTTATGAAGAATTAAAAGGTGATCGAAAACTTGGAACAACTAAAAAAGGAATTGGTCCTGCTTATACTGATAAAGTAGCAAGAGAAGGAATCCGTTTTGTTGACATGTATGATGATGAATTATTTGTTCAATTATTAAAAATAAATGTCAAAATTAAAAATAAAATTTTTAAAGCTTATGGAGAAAAACCAGTTTCTTTTGATGAAATTTATCAACAAATGGTTGAAGCAAGAGAAATTCTTCGTCCTTATATAACAAATACATCATTAATGATTTATGATGCTTTAGAAGGCGGAAAAAAAGTTCTTTTTGAAGGAGCACAAGGAGTATTACTTTGCTTAGATCATGGAACATATCCATTTGTAACTTCTTCTTCACCAACTTCTTCTTCAATTCCCTTAAATGTTGGGATTCCCACTTATATGATTTCAAAATCACTTGGAGTAGTTAAGGCCTATTCAACAAGAATTGGTACTGGTGGTTTTCCAACTGAACTTCATGATGAAATTGTTGAAAAAATAAGAAAAGCTGGAAATGAATATGGGACAACAACAGGAAGACCACGTCGAATTGGTTGATTTGATGCAGTCCTTGTTAAACATGCTGCTAGAGTTAGCGGACTTACTGATCTTTCAATTACACTTCTTGATGTATTAACAGGATTTGATACATTAAAAATTGCTGTTTGTTATGATATCAATCATGAAAAAACAAAACATGTTCCAGCAGGACAAAGTGATTTTAATAATGCAAAAGCTGTTTATCTTAGTTTCCCAGGTTGAAAAAATGATATTAGCCAAATTAAATCTTATGATGAACTTCCTACAAATGCTAAAAATTACCTAGAAGCAATTGAGCAACATGTGGGAGTAAGAATTTCTCAATTTTCAGTAGGACCAGACCGTAGCCAAACCATTAATATAAATAAAATGTGAGAATAATTTATTATTTCTTTATGCAAATAAAAAATAATGTTTTTTGCATTTTATTTATAGTTAAACTTAAAAAATATGATTAATTCTAAAGATTTTAATAACTACAACTATTTTGTTGAAGAATATACTTTAAAATATAAAGTTCCTCCAGTCAAATCAAAAAGAATGATTATTCAAGTAATACTTGGATTTATTTTATCTCTTGCTTTTTTAATGATTATTATATTTCAATTAGTATTTAATAATGGCTTTAAAGCAGACTCCGGAACATATTATGAAGAATTTAGTGGAACTAGAATTATTATTTATATTATTGTTGGGTTATTTTTAGGATATATATTGCATCGAACTTTTTTTGGTTTTTCTAATACATTTTTAAGAGGAGTAAGAAGTAGTCAATATAATTTGGCCAAGAATTTAGTGCTTTTATTAATGATTTCTACAATTATTTTTTCATTTGTAAATTTAATAATGAATGGCTCTACTCCAAGTTCTTCTGCTGAAACAATTGCTTTTAATACAAAAATTTCTTTAGGATTTATTATTGGAGCAATATTATTTGGAATTGGGATGAATCTTGCCGGATCAACTCCTTTTGGAATTTTGAAATCAGTTGGAGATGGAGGCGGAAAAGGAATTATTATTCTTTTTAGTATTGCTATTGGTTCTACTTTAGGTTTAGTTTTTGTTTATCCTCTTATGGGAGCAGACCCCACAATTATAGATAGTGGTTATAAATTTTTAGGAAAGGGAGATACAGCTAATTTTTGAGTAGCATGAGGGGTAATTAAAGGCATGATTGTAAACTTAATTATCTTAGCTGTAATCTATTTTTTATTATTTTTTCTTGAACAAAGAAAGAATAAAAAATGTGGAATCATTGCAACCGCAAAAATAGATCGAGAAAGAGAATATCTTTTAAATCGGCCTGCTTATATTACTAATGAAACTTGTTCACGAATGTATTTTTTCCTATTTAAAAGAAAAATGTCTACATCAATTGGGGCAGCAGCAATTGCCATAATTACAATTACAATGTACATTGTTTTTGATGGTAATTTCGGTTTTACAACAACTTTTGGAATGTGAGGACTTTATGCAACAAATTGATTTGTTGATCCATCAACAATTACAGTAGTTGGATATCCAATTTCTCTATCAGCATCAGAAATGGATATGGTCTCATCTGGACTTAATGGGTTTTGACATGACCCCTATTCTTGATTAAATATTAGTGTAATTTGTGGAGCAATTGTTTCTTCTTTGTTACAAACTAAACTAACGTTTAAATTTAAAAATGTAAATGCTAAGGTTTTTTGGTTCTGTTTTATTGGTGGACTTATGTTAGGCTTTGGAGCTGCAATTGGTAGTGGAGGAAATATTTCAAATCTATATGAAGCGACAGCAACAGGTTCTCTTTCTGGTTATATTTGAATTATCATTTTATTCCTTACTAGTTTAGCTTTTGTCACTTTTACAAAACATCATCAACATTTAGCATAATAACAATAGGTATAATAATATTATGATTATAAGATACTCAACAAAAAGAATGCAGGCCATTTGAAGCCTCCAAAATAAATTTCAAACTTATTTAGAAATTGAATTTGCAACCTTAAGAGCCTGAAATAAATTAGGCCTTATTCCTACAAAAGATTTAAATGAAATCTTAAAAAATTCAAAAATAAATTTAAGTGAAATAGATAAATTAGAAAATGATACTAAACATGATGTCATTGCTTTTACAAGATCAATTTCTGCTCTTTTAGGACTTGAAAAAAAATGATTTCATTATGGACTTACTTCTACTGATATTGTAGATACTGCTTATGCAGTCCAACTGAAAGAAGCAGATGGCTATATTTTAGAAAATTTGCTAGCTTTTGCCGCAGTTTTAAAAGCAAAAGCGATGCTATACAAAAAAACACCTATTATTGGAAGAACGCATGGAATTCATGCTGAAATTACTTCCTTTGGGTTAAAATGAGCACTTTGATATGATGAATTGCAAAGAGATATTAATCGCTTTAAATTAGCTGCAAAAGAAATTGAAGTAGGTAAAATAAGTGGAGCAGTAGGAAACTTTGCAAATACAGGAATTGAATTACAAGACATGGTTTGTAAAGAACTTAAACTTGGTTCAGCCCATATTTCAACACAAATTTTACAAAGAGATCGCCATGCAGCTTATATTTTTAGTCTTGCTGTAATTGCTTCTACACTTGAAAAAATTGCTATGGAAATTAGACATCTTTCAAGAACAGAAGTTCATGAAGTTGAAGAGAATTTTGCTAAAAATCAAAAAGGATCAAGTGCAATGCCTCATAAAAAAAATCCGATTGCAAGTGAAAATATATGTGGACTTGCACGGGTAATTCGTGGCTATAATGTAACTGCTCTTGAAAATATTCCTTTGTGACATGAAAGAGATATTTCTCATTCTTCTGCAGAAAGAATAATTCTTCCTGATGCAACTAATTTAATTGATTATATGCTAACAAGATATGGAAAAGTTTTAGATGAACTAAATGTATTTCCAGATAAAATGCTCGAAAATATTGATTTAACTAATGGAATTATTTATTCTCAAAGAGTGCTATTAGTTTTGATTAATAAAGGAGTTAGTCGTGAAGCAGCTTATGATAAAATTCAAGCTTTAACTACAAAAAAAATTAGTAAAAAAAATGATTTCAAAAAAATAGTACTTAACGATGAGTTTATCGCTGCAAAGTTAACTAAAAAACAAATTGAAAGTTGTTTTGATCCTCAATATTTCTTAAAAGAAGTGGATGCAATTTACAAAAGGGTATTCAATGCACAGATTTTTCATTCTAAATCATCAAAATAATCCAACAAAAGAAATAATTCCCCAAAAAGATCTTCTTAATCAATTGAAGAAAGTTTTGCGGATTAGAAAAGAAGAACAAATTATTTGTATTTATGAAAATTACGAATTAACTGGAATTCTTGTTGAAGATAAAATAATAATTAAAGATGTAAAGACCTTTTCTAAAGAACTGGAAAAACCTTCCATTAATTTAATTCAAGGTATTTCCACTAACAAGAAAATGGCGATGATTGTTCAAAAAGCAGTTGAATTAAATGCTAACAATATTATTTTTTGACAAGCACATCGTTCTACTACTTCAATAAATGATTTTATTTCTAAAAAAGATCGTTTTGAAAAAATAGTTTTAGAAGCATGTGAACAAACAAGAAGAAACATTCCTCCTGTCCTAAATTATTTGACTAAACTTGAAAATCAAGAATTTGGTAGTAATGATTTGGTAATAACTCTTTATGAAAACGAAACTAAGATTCACTTCTCGCAAGTATTAAATGATTTAACTGCTTATGATAATATTTACTTAATAATTGGACCAGAGGGTGGAATTGAGCCCTTTGAATTAGATTTATTAATAAAAAAAGGAAGTAAGATTGTTACTTCCGGTAAAAATATTTTAAGAACTGAAACAGCTGCTTATTATGCACTTGCAGTTCTAGATTATCTAAAAAATAGTTAACTTATTAAAACTAATTATTTAAACTCATCTTTGAAGAAGAGTTTAAGGTATTTTCCAACTCCAGCTTTAGTATTATCAAAATCAGTTACATCTTTTGCATAACTTTTAACAACACCTTTTGCATTTTTCATTGCTACGCCCATATTTGCAGCAACTAACATATCAGTATCATTCATTCCATCACCAAAAGCAATTGTTCTTGAAGGATCAATATTATAATAACGAGCAGTATATTTCATGGCAGTTTCTTTAGTTACTGCTTTTTGGTTTACTTCTAAGATAAAGTTTTCTTTTGCTTTGTCATCTCAAAATCTAAATAGAAAAGTATCTCCATATTTTCTTTTTAATTCTGAAAGTAAATCATAAACATCTTCATTTGCTGGTTTAATTTTAAAAATAATTGAAAAAGGATCTTCACTAATTCGATCTCCTTGTTTAAAAACTGTAACATGGCTATCAAGTGGTAAGTGGATTTGTTTCATAATTTCTTCATCCATTTTTAAAACATGTGTAAATTCTTTGTATTCAATAATAAAATTACTATAACAATTTTTTAAAGAAGTTGTTTCCATCATTTCTTCAATTAAAATTCTATTCATAGATGATTCTGCAGTCATGAATTTTTCATCATGAGGATTATGAATATATGCTCCATTATAATTTGCAACTAAAGAAGGAATTCCTAATTTATCATATACTTCTTTAGTATCTCTTCAAGGTCTTCCTGTAATAATCATTACTTTATGACCTTTTTTGCTTAGATGTTGTAATACTTCAATATTTTCTTGAGGAATATCAAAATTAGTTCATTCATCCCCGCCGTTTGCTCCTTCAAGCAAAGTTCCATCTAAATCTACAGCAATTAATCATTTTTTATTCATGTATAAATCCCATCTTTTCTTTTATGTGTTCTAGAGTAATTTTTGCTTCTTTTTGAATGTAATCTTTGTTAACATTTAAAGCTTCTTTTACATCATTATTTGTAATTTTATAGTATTTTTCTTGTAAAGGAAGCATTTTTTCTAAAACAACAGCAAGAACCGCTTCCTTAAATGCCTTATAATCTAAATCTTTTAGTTCAGTTTCTGCTTGTTTAAGGTCAATTCCTTTCATGGCAGCATATATTGTAATTAGATTTGAAACTCCAGGTTTTTTTTCTACATCATAATAAACTTTATTTTCACTATCTGTTAAAGCAGTCATAATTTTTCTGGTTAATGCTTTTTCATCATCAAGTAAAAAAATTGTATTATCACTATTATCATCACTTTTTGACATTTTTTTAGTTGGTTCTTTTAGGGCCATAATTTTTGCTCCTGCTTTTGGAGTTTGAATTTGGGGAACTGCTAAATTAGTGCCATATTTTTTATTCATTTTTTCAGCAAGATCACGAACAATTTCCATGTGTTGAGTTTGATCTTTTCCTAGTGGAATAATATTTGCATTATAAAGTAAAATGTCTGCTGCCATTAAAACAGGGTACATTAGAAGCCCTGTTGGAATAGTTTCTGTTTTATTTTGTTGTTTTTGACTTTTATCTTTAAATTGAGTTAATCTTGAAAGTTGGCCAAGACTAGTATTAATAGTTAAATATCAACAAAGTTCAGTGTGCCCATAAATACTTGATTGTAAAAACATTTTAACTTTTTTTACATCAACTCCTGCAGCAAGATAAATTTTAATGTGGGAAAGAGTTGTTTCTCTTAATTCTTTTGGAGTAATTGGATTTGTTAGAGCATGTAAATCTGCAATGAATAAAAAAGTCTCATTTTGAGGATCTTCTTGCATTGTAAGAATTTGTTCAATTGCACCAATATAGTTTCCAATTGTTAGTTCATTTGATGGCGTAAGGCCTGTTAATATTCTTTTCATAATACTTTAATTATAAGGGAAAAATCCCTTGTAAGGGATTTTTTAGATACTATTAATTATTTTATTTTTTGTTAAAACTTTTATGCAAGTCAAGATCATAGTTTAGAATAATTGGGACCACAATTGGGTTAATTCTTCGTAGTTTAAAAATTTCATTTTCCCCTACTAAACGAATAATTTCTTTTAAACCTGAAAAGCTAATTCTTGATCCTGAATTATAATAATTTTCAAGAGCTACTCTAATTTTTTCTTCTAGTTTTGCAATTAAATCTTTATTTGTTGCTTCATGAAAAATTCCTTTTGTTTCAAAAATTGGTCCATCAACAATTTTATTTTGTTTGGAATTGATTCCAACTGTAACAATGGCAATTCCATTTTTAGCCATACGGTTTCTATCTCCGATAACTTTCATTGATTGCCCTTTTAAGTTTGTATCATCAACATAGATGTCATCAGAAGGAACAGAACCATTTTCAGATACAACTCCATTTTCAATTTTTAGTCTTCCTCCATTATTTAAAATAAAGATTTTATTTTTACTAATTCCTGTTGAAATTGCAGTTTTAGCATGAGTTATTTGCATGGCAGTTTCACCATGGACTGGACAAAAGTATTCTGGTTTAATTAAATTAAACATAAATAATTGTTCTTGTCTTCCTCCGTGGCCTGAAGCATGAATTGAAGGCATAATTTTATTATTAATTACAGTACATCCTCTTTTAATAAGCTTATTAGTAACTTTTTCAACCCCTTCATAGTTTCCAGGAATGGAACTTGAAGCAAAAACAACAGTATCTTCTTTTCTGATTTTAACTTCTTTATGTCTACCATCAGCCATTTTTGAAAGAGCAGCATTAGTTTCACCTTGGGTTCCAGTTGATAAGATTAATAATTTATCATCAGGAATATTTTTGATGTCACGGGGATTTTCAACTAAAAGATTATCTGCAATATTAATATATTTAATTTTTCTTGCAATGTCAACAACTTTGTCCATTGAATATCCAAAAATAGCAATTTTACGATCATATTTTTGAGCAATATTAATTATTTCTCTTACCCGATAAACATTTGAAGCAAAAGTGGCAACAATAACTCTTCCTTTTGCTCTTGAAACAACATAATCTAGGCTTTCCTTAACATCCATTTCTGATCTTGAAAAGGTATTTACCATTGCATTTGTAGAATCAGACATTAGTAGAGTTACTCCTTCTTGTCCAATTAGACCCATTTTTGCAATGTCAGCTCTTGTTCCAACAGGAGAAAGATCAAATTTAAAGTCAGCGGTATTTACAATTGTTCCTTGTCTAGAGATAAACCGTACTCCATAACAATCAGGAATGGAGTGATTTACTGCAAAAAAATCAATTCTAAAGTTAGGACTTTTAATTACTGATTTATTGGTAATAACTTCAAATTGAGGACGAGGGACTCTTCTTTCCCGTAGTTTACTATTAATTAAACCGATTGCAAGTCTTCCTGCATAAATTTTTGGAACTTTAACTACACTTAAAAGGTGAGGAATTGCTCCAATATGGTCTTCATGACCATGGGTAACAATTAGTCCGCGGATTTTCTTTTGGTTTCTAATTAGATATTCAAATGAGGGAATTATTCCTTCTGCTGCTACTGTATCAGAAGCAAACTTAATTCCTGCATCCATAATTCAAATTTCATTGCCTTGTTCGACAACATACATATTTTTTCCAACTTCACCTAAACCACCAAGGGCATAAACTTGAAGAGGAGTACTTTTATGAGGTACAACTTTATTTTTTTCAGTTTTTATTGGAGTATGCTCATTAGTAGGTTTATTACTAATAGCCTTTACAATTTCATCATGTGTTTTTAATGAAATTACTTCTTTATTTTCTTTGTTAATCATTATTGTTATTTTTTCCTTGTTATTTATTTAACTGGCCAGAAATTATTTTATTTTTAGAGCTTTTTTATCAGGTAATACAAAAGGGTTTAAAGTATTAATGCGGTCATAAAAAAGAATTCCTTGTAAATGATCTAATTCATGTTGCAATACAATTGCAGTTAATCCCTGCGCTTCGATTTCTACTTCTCTTTCAGTAAAATAATCAATTGCGTTAATAGTGACAGTGTGCGGTCTCAAAACATATCCTTCGTGTTCAGCAATAACACTCAAACATCCTTCACCTTGGTCAAGGTAGGCATGTTGTTTTGAAGATTTAATTACTTTTGGATTTACTAATGCAAACTCTTCAGCATCATTTCCGAATTTATTTTCAATTCGAATATAAAATAATCTTCTTGGTTTTCCAATTTGGATTGCAGAAATTCCATAAGCTGGTTTTAAATCTCTTGCTTTTGCTTCCTCTTCATCTTGTGATGATCTTACATAATCAATTAATTGATTCATGATAGTTTTATCACTTTTTGCTAATGGATAAGGAACAAGCATTGATATTTCACGAATGATTGCATTATCATCTAAAATAATATCTTTAGTAACAATGCGGCTCATTTTTTTAGTATTTATTTTCTTAACATTTCTAGCCATAATTTATTTTTAATTTATATTACAATAATTATAAATTATTTATTTCATTTTCAGTGGAGAGTTCTTAAAAAATAGAAAGTATAATTTTAGTATGAAAGTAAATTTTGGTTCCTTAAAAGGGAAAAAACTAATTACCGGAGACAATTTGAAAATGCGTCCAACCCAGTCTATGGCGAAATCAATTATCTTTAATCTCGCAAAAATAACAGATGAAAGTTTAGTTCTAGACCTATTTTCAGGAACAGGAGCACTTGGTTTTGAAAGCGCTTCCTTGGGTGCAAAATCAGTAATTTGAATTGATAATAATAGGAATTCAACTACTGCAATTAAAAAAAACATTAAAGAATTTAAATTAGATCCAAATAATTTTAAAGTTTTTAATACTGATTTTCGTCGAGCTTTGAAAAATCTTCCTTTTAAACCAACAATTATTTTTTTAGATCCACCATTTATTGCAACTAAATATTATGAAGAAGCTCTAAATATAATTTTAGAAACAAGAATACTTGCTTCTAATGGGGTGATAATCTTAGAAAAAAGAAAGAATGTAACTATAGAGGCTTTGGAAAGTTATAAAATTATAGTAAGAAGACAAATGGGCGGAAAAGAAATTCTTTTTTTGGAGGAAAACATAAGTAATGGGAACTAAATTTAACAATACCAATAATAGGGCAATTTTACCAGGATCATTCAATCCCTTACATAATGGGCATGAAGGTTTAATTAGACTTGCAGCTCTAGACTATGAAAAAGTTTTTGTAGTTGTTGCAGTAAACGATAATAAAAAATATATGGTGACTTTAAATCAACGGTTTAATGTAGTTAAGAAATTTGTTGATTTTTCTGATTTAAGAAATGTTGAAGTGCTTAAATTAGAACCAGGAAAAACAATCCCTGAATTAGCTTTTGAACTAGATGTTGAAAATATTGTGCGGGGAACAAAACACCAAACTGTTCCACTTGATGAATCACAGTTAGCTGATTATTATTTAGAATATAATAAAAAATTAAATTTTCATTATGTAAGTTTTGCAGACTTAAATGTTACTAGTTCACAAGTTAGAGATTTAATTGCCCATAAAGAAAGTATTGAAGGATTAGTTCCGGAATCTGTAAGAGCAGATATTGAACAATTATGAAAAGTGGGAAATTAGTTATACTATGTGGGCCATCTGGCTCTGGGAAAAGTTCAGTTGAAAAGTATTTTCTTTTTGACAAAAAATATAATTTTCATTTTTCTGTTTCTGCAACAAGCCGAAAATCTAGAGAAAATGAAATTGATGGAGTTAACTATTTTTTTCTTGCTACAGATGAATTTGAAAAAATGATTGCTAAAAAGCAATTTTTAGAATGAGCAAAATTTATTGGAAATTATTATGGAACTCCACTTGCTCCGATCAAAAGAGAACTCGCAAAAGGAAATAATGTTTTTTTAGAAATTGAACTACTTGGGGTTGAACAAGTTTTAAAAAAACTTCCAGATACAATTACCATCTTTTTAACTCCCCCTTCTTTAGAAATCTTAAAAACTCGATTAGAAGGTCGAGGAACTGAAGATAAAGAAACTATTGAAAAAAGAATAAATAGAGCAATTATTGAAATTGAAGCGCAAGAACTTTTTAAATATACGGTAATTAATAATAATATAAAAGTTGCAGCAGAAGAAATAAGAGCAATTTTAGATAAGGAATTGGAAGTTTAAATGCTAGAAGCTGTAGGCAAAACAATAAAAGGAAGACGTGAAACTAATCAAGATACGTTTATTATTTTTCACAACCAATTTGATTATTTAATTACCATCATTGCCGATGGTATGGGCGGACATAAGGGCGGCGATGTTGCTTCTAACTTTGCAATTGAACATATTAAAAAATACTTAGATCCAATTGATTTTACAAACAAAAGTAAAGAAACTATTCAACACGAATTAATTACCGCAACTAAAAAAGTCCAAAATGATTTCTTCAAAAATTTAGAAGTGCAACCAGAATATTCAGATATGGGGACAACTTTGAATTTAAATCTTTTTGTAGATAATATTATGTATTCATTAAATGTTGGTGATAGTAGAACCTCTCGTTTCTTTAAAAAGGAAATTAATCCAATTACAGAAGATCATAACTTAGCGGCACTTGCCCTAAAAGACCCTAAATATAAAGCATATATCAACTATACAAATCTCCTTACTTCTTCTTTGGGTCCAACAAAAGAAACCACAATTGATGTTTTTGTTACTCCCTTAGGAAAAAAAGGATATATTATTCAAACTTCAGATGGTGTACACAATTTTCTTAATAATGATGATTATAAAAGAATTTTAAAAGCCAATATTTCCTTAGAAGCTAAAAGTAAAGAAATAATTGAACGTGCTTATGCAAATAAATCTAATGATAATTTAACTGTGGTGGTGATTCAATATGGCTGTTAAGGTTAAAAAAGTGATAATTAACAAACGTTATCAAATTATAGATCTTCTTGGTGAAGGTGCTTCTTCTAGTGTTTTTCTAGCTCATGATAATAAAAAAGATCTTGATGTTGCACTTAAAATTGAAAAACCTGATGCTAATTTCTCTTCTGCTAAATCAAGATTTCAAATGGAAGGGCAATTTTTAAAAGATATTAATCATCCAAATATTGCTAATGTTTATGATTATTTTATTTGAGAAAACAAAATGGTTATTGTCATGGAAGTTCTAAGGGGAGAAACTTTAGATACAATAATTGCTAGCCAAAAATACCTTTCTTCAGAACAAATTGCAAAATATGCAATTGAAATTTTAAGTGCACTTGTAGAACTGCACAAAAGAAATATTATGCATCGTGATCTTAAACCACAAAATATTATGGTAGGTTATGATAACTCAATTAAACTAATGGATTTTGGAATTATGCAAATTTCAGAAAATCAAGATTTAACAAAAGAGGGGGCAATTATTGGAACAATTGAATACATGTCTCCTGAAATAATTAAAAATGAAAAAGCAAATCCTCAAACTGAGTTATATTCTTTAGGAATAATTTTATATAAAATGGCTACTGGAATTGTTCCTTTTAAATCAAATGGAGATTCTTTAGCAACAGCCAAAAAAATTCTTAGTGGAAAATATGAAGACCCATCATCTTACGCAGAAAATCTTGACCCTCGTTTAGAAGTGCTAATTAAAAAATTGATTAAAGTTAATTATTTAGATCGTCCAAAAAATGCTGAACAAGCAACAAAATTATTTGAAAATTATTTAAAAAATTCTTCAATAGTAAAACCAACACCAAAAAAAAGAAAATTTAAAATGATTAAATGATAATTTTCATTTTTTTTGCTAATCTATTATTATGTTAGTACCATATTATGGTGATCACCCTTATCAAGTTACAACTTGAAGACACTACTTAGGAATTGTAATTCCACAAGAAAATAATCCTGATTTACTTTATACTTGATTTTCTTTTGACTTAGATCAACAAAATAAAAATGAATATTGACCACTCGCCGAGTGGTCTTATTCACCAACATTAAAATATAATACTTTTGATTCCTCAATTAAAAATTTTTCTTATAACCCTATTGTTCAAAGTTTGACCACGTCAATTGATTATTATAATCAGTGGGAAGAATACAATTGGGCTGAAAAAGAAGTTGTAGATTTAGATAATTATATAATTACAAAAGTTTATTTTAATAATGACTTAGTTTTAGATTATAACCAGTATGTTACTCAAGGCCATGGTGGTTGGCCAATTTTTCCTGGAGAATCTAAATCTATTGATACTGAACCGTATCATATTGATTTAAATACTGAAGATTTGGAAATTGTAATTTACTTATCTGCTGAGCAAGTTCCTTATCATGAAGTTGAATATTATAAAATCAATAATGACCGTGAGGCATATCATTATGTTGATTTTAATGATAGTTTAGAACAACAAATTGTTTTACCGATTGGAAAAACAGCAAATAAAACTAGATATGAAACTTTTACATTTACAAAGTTGTTTCCAAATACATTTGATTCTCCAAAAGAAATTGATGATTTACTAGAGGTTAAATATCATGATCCCATCAATAATTTAAGTCCCCAATTAAGTGCGAAGCCAGAAACAATAGTTTCTTTTAATAAGGGCTATTCTGACGAATATATAATTAATACTACTTGAAATAAAGTTGGGGAGAATGATTATATTTTAAGTGTAGAAGATCAATTTTATTATAATGAACACCAAAAAAGTGTTTATCAAGGATCATCAAATAAATATGCAAATGAAAATGGGGTAATTATTCCATGGGATTATGAAAATAATTATGGAGAAATTAATATTGGCTTAGAAATAGAAACTTATGATCAACAATTTTTTCAATTAAAATTACCAATTAGAAATCGCTACAAATTAAGCGGCAACCAAAATGCTAGATATTATTTTATTTATAATACAATCACAGATAAAAACTTAGAACTAAAATTTGATTATAAAATTAGCTTAAATTTAGAAAGGTATCTTAGCTATGTTAAAGAAAAATTTTAAAAAAATAACGATTGTTCTATGTTTATTATTTTTTATTTCTAGTTCATTACTTTATTTTTTATATGAGACAGGAAAAATATTAAATCATAATAATTTTACAAAAAGAAATGTCAAGGATGTAAATCTTAATTATATGAATAAATCAATTGATGGATATAACGGAGAAATTGATCAAAAAGAATTTGTGGAGCGATTTATTTCATGATCATTTATTAATTTGTATAGTGAAGATTTATTTGCTAAAAATGTTGAATTCTCTTTTGCATTTGAAAGAAATCACGTTTATGTACAAATCGAAATTGATCAAGATGTTTACCAAATTTATGAATTTATTGAACGTGAAAATTAGTATAATGTAAATGATGACAATTTTAGAAAACTTGCAAAAAATTGCTGATAAAAAACTAAAAAATCAAAAAATTAAACTAGAGCCAGCCCTATCACTTAAAAAAATTGGAATTGACTCTCTTGATCTTTTAGACATGGTAGTAGAATTGGAAGATATTTATAAAATTGAAATTGATGATGCAACTTTATTAAAAATTAATACTGTTCAAGACCTTGTTACAGCAATTGAAGAATTAATTTAGGTGTTTTTAGGAGTGTAGCTCAATCTGGCAGAGCAGTGGTCTTCAAAACCATCGGTTACGGGTTCAATTCCTGTCACTCCTGCCATTATTAAAAAATAATCCTCTTTTAGAGGATTTTTTATATAATTATTTAGAGATGATAGGGGTATAGCTCAATTAGGTAGAGCAGTGGTCTCCAAAACCATTGGTTACGGGTTCAATTCCTGTTACCCCTGCCATTTATAAAAAAAGAAAGAAATTTAATTCTTTCTTTTTTTATTTATTTGGTAGCTTTTGCTTTGGGCTTTGCTTTGGCTTTACTTTTGGGTTTGTCCTTTATCGCTAAATTTTTCATTCTTATTCCACAACCCGCAAGTTTTGGTCCAGTATGAGAAATAATTTCAGGTGTCATAAAACCTACTCCAATATTTTCATAACCTTTTTTTTCTAAAGCTTTTCTTATTTCTTTATGAATTTTTTTACTATTAACATTAATAGTTGCTACTTCAAGTTCATTTTTTTTAATTCCACTTTTTATTAGTCTTTTATATTCAATATCAAGTTCATCAGCCATTCTTTTTCCGGCTTTAGTTTCTGATCTTGTTTTGATAACTCCAGTATTATCTAGTTCACCATTTATTAGCGGAATTAGTGGGATTATTTTTAATAAGTTTCCCATTATATATTGTGTTTTTGAAATTCTTCCACCAGAATATAAAAATTCAAGTGTTTCAGGAGCAAGAATTCCCCACATTGCTTTGTCTTGTCTTGCAAGTAAATCCAAAATCTTATCTTTTTTACCTTTGCTTGCTAAATCAAGAATTGTATCAAGAATATGAAATATTCAAGGTGTAACAAATTTTGAATCATAAACTGTAACATTTTTAAAATCTTTTGCAATTACCTTAGCATTATCATTTCCAGAGGAAATATATTTTGAAATTGTAATGATAATAACACTATCATTTTCTTTTTCTGCTTTCGTTATTAAATCAAACATAGTTGCCATTGGCACAGCTGATGTTTTAACTTTTGATTTCATAGTCATATTTTTATACAAAAAATCATTAGTTATATCAACGCCTGATTTCATATCTTTTCCATCAAAATTAATAACTATTGGGGCATAATATAACCCCTTTTTTTCTGCTTCCTTTTGCATCAACCCACAACTCGAGTCAACGATTATTCCTACTTTTCCCATTTTATTTTTTTTCCTTAAATTTGGCGATTAAGCACATTCCAAAACCATTTGGTCCCATATGAGTAACTTGCTCAGGGCCTAATCTTGTTGTTTTTATATTTTTAATTTTAACTCCAAATTCATTTGCTAGTGTGTTTAAAGCAACTTCATTGGATTCTTTGTCATTTGAAATTAAAACTCCAAAATCATATTTTAAATCCATACGGTCATATTTTTCTTTTAATTCTTTTGTCATTTGAGCAATTGTTTTAAATGCTCTTTTTTTAGTTCTAATTTTTACAACTCCTGATTGATCAATAAAACCATTTTTAACAGTTAAAATGGGAAATATTTTCATAATTGAACCTGCAATGTATTGCATTTTAGTAATTCTTCCGCCATTATAAAACCAATAAATATTTTCAGGACTTAAATATCCTTCTTGAATTCCATTTTGTTGATCTCATAATTCAAAAATTCTTTTTACTGATGTTGCATTTTCTACAATTTCTAAAATGTCATCAATAAGCAGTGTACTTCATGGAGAGCAATAAAGAGAATTATACACAAAAACTTTCCCTTTATATTTTGGATCATTTGCCATTACTTTAAGTGCATTATTTGTTCCGGAAAATTTATGACTTAAAGAAAGGACAACAACCTTTTCATATCTTGCTAATGCTCAATCATAGCCTTTTTCAATATTTGCTCCAGTTGGTGAAGATGTTGAAACCTTAAGTTTGTTATTTGCTAATTGAGCAGTTTCAATCTCTTCTGATGTAATATTAATTCCAGATAAATATGATTTATCACCTAAAAAAATATTTAAAGGAATAAATCCCATCCCTCTTTTGTTGGTTTCACTTTCACTAAGTCCAACATGAGAATCAATTACTAATCCAATTTTTTTCATATTTTGTATCTCCTTAATAAGTTAAATTATATAATAATGTTATGAACAAAGAATTATTAACTAAAATTATTACAACTCCTGGTGTTTCAGGAAATGAAGAACAAATTAGAAAATTAGTTGAAAAAGAATTGACAGGAATTGGTTATCAAATTAAAAAAGATAATTTAGGGTCAATTATTGCCTCAACAAATTTTAAAAAAGACTTACCTGTAGTCTTAATTGATGCCCACATGGATGAAGTTGGATTTACAGTTGTTAATTTAGAAGAAAATGGAACCCTTCTTTTTGGTGAAAACGGCGGAGTATGGAATAAAAGTCTTGTTAACCAAAGAGTAAGAGTTTGAGATGTTGATTTTAAAAACTCATATTCAGGTGTTATTACAATTCCCGAAACTAATTCACATCAAGGAAAAGGCAAAATTCCTGAAATAGAAAAGATGTTTATTGATATTGGAGCAAAAGATAAAAAAGAGTTACTCTCTTGAAATATTCTTCCTAATTGCTCTATTACTTTTGATACTATAGTTGCATATAATGGCAACAGAATTATTGGTAAATCATTAGACAATCGAATTGGGCTTTTTATATTAATTGAACTTGCAAAATTTGCAATTTCAATAGACTATAATTATAATATTGTGTTTGTAGGTGCAGTTCAAGAAGAAGTTGGACTACGTGGTGCAAGAACTGCAGCATATAAAATTAATCCAGATTTGTCAATGGTAATTGATGTTTCACCTTGTTTAGATGTAACTGCTCCTAGTGAAAAAATGGGAGCCCTAGGAAAAGGAACAATGCTTCGTCATAAAGATGCTTATGTTATTTATTCTAAAAAGGTAATTGACTATTTAAAAGAAATATTAAATACAAATAAAATTACTTATCAAGATTATTTTTCAGCAGGTGGAACAGATGCAGGAATTATTCAATTAATGCGTAATGGGCAAACAGTTATTCCGCTTGGACTTGTAGCAAGAAATCTTCATACTGGAAGTCAAGTTGCAGATTTAGCAGACATTGAACAAACACTTAGTTTTGCAAAAGAAATACTTAAAGATTTAGACAAAGAGAAAATTTATAATTTAAAAGAAAGGTTTTAAAAAATGACAAATATCGTAATTAATTTTTTTAAAAATAATTTTACAATTTACCAAGGAGGTTTAATTTAATTATGGAACCATCAGTTTTAATTTTAATAATAATTGCAATTGTTTTATTACTTGTTGCTATTGTTGCAGTACTCTATTTAGTTGCTTTTTTAAGAAGAACAAATATTGTTGTAAAAAAAGTTGATTATTTAGTAGAAGATATTACTTATAAATCAGAATCACTAAATGTAGGTGTTGAAGCTATAAATAAAATTTCTAACTATGTTTTATCATTTGATACCATTTCTCAAAAATCATTAACTTCTGCAATAAAATTAGTTTCTGAAAATAGAACTTATATTTATTCTTTTGCAGATAAATTAAAAGCTTCATTAATGGACGATAATACTCTTCAAAATGTAGCTGATAAAGCAAAAAAATCTTTGAAAAGTTCTAATGATCCAAAAGATACAAAAGCAAAAAAAGCAATAGAAGCTAAAAAAACTAAAGAAACTAAAAAATCCAAAGAAACTAAAAAATCCAAAGAAGCAAAAAAATCAATTGAACCTAAAAAATCAATTGAAACTAAAAACTTACCAGAAGAAAAAGAAAATGAAATAGTTCCAAAAGGAAATAAATAAAATGTTTACTTTATTTTCTACAATAACTGCTTTTTTAATTGGATATGTAGCTGGTAATTATAGTGATGAGAATTTAGAAGAAATTTTAAAAAAATTAAATGATAAAGCAAAGGAACTAGACATTGATTTTAAAGAAATTTTTCTTTCTGCTTTTGATTCATTAGATCAAACTGATTCTGATGAAATCAAGGCCAATATCATTAGAGCAATTGATAAAATTAAAGAAAAAACAGCAGAAATTGTTGATGAAGAAACTCTTGAAGGTTCAATTGACAAAGTAATGGAAAATGTAGACGAAATGAAAGAAACATTCAATAAAAAAGGTAATAAAAATGAATAAGCTAGAAAGTTTAAAACACGAATTAGAATGAAGAGGCATGCTTAAAGACATTGCTAACGAAGAAGCATTAGAAAAAATTCTCGAAGAAGGTGCTTCTTTTTATATTGGAATTGATCCAACTGCAGATTCATTGCATATTGGTCATTATGTTTCCATTATTATTTCAACAATTTTAAGTAAACATGGTTTAAAACCAGTTTTTGTTTTGGGCGGATTTACTGGAATGATCGGTGATCCTTCAGGTAAAAATTCTGAAAGAGAAATAATTGACCGAGATCTTATTTTAACTAATGTTGCAAAAATTAAAAGTTTGATTGAACATTTAACTTTTAAATTGAATATTCATAATTATAAAATTGTAAATAATAATGATTGGTATGGTCCACTATTACTTGTTGATTATTTTCAAAAATATGGTAAATATTTTAATGTAAATACCATGATTAATCGAGATATTGTAAAAAATAGATTAGAAACAGGAATTTCTTATACTGAATTTTCATATCAAGTTTTTCAAGGGATCGATTTTTATAAATTATATAAAAACTATAATGTAAAACTCCAATTAGGTGGATCTGATCAATGAGGGAATATTGTTAGTGGAATTGAACTTATTAGAAAAATTGAGGGTCCAGATACAATTATTGCTGGAATGACAATAAATCTTTTACTTGATAAAAATGGAAATAAAATTGGAAAAACAAATGGTAATCCTGTTTGAATAGATAGTGCTAAACTATCATCATATTTTTTATATCAATACATAATTAATTTAGATGATGAAACTGCTTTAAGTCTTTTACCAAAATTAACTCTAATTACAGAAGACCAATTTAATAAAATAATTACTCAAGCAAAAGTAAATCCACATTTAAAACTTATTCATCATGAACTTGCACAAAGACTTTTTGACCAATTATTTTTAGAAAAAGAATATGATAATGCCTTAAAAATTTCAAAATTATTATTTGAGGAAAAATATTTTGAATTAGATAAACATTCACTTCATTCAATTGCTTCAGCTATTGAACTATTTCGGGGGAATAATATTGATGAAACTATCATCAATTTCTTTGATGAAAATAAAATTACTGGATCAAGAAGAGAATTTAGAGAGTTTCTTCAAGTTGGAGCACTTAAAATCAATGGAGAAGTTGTAACAGATGAAAATCAAAAACTTTCAGACTTTCCTCCAATTTATCGAAGATACTTCTTTGCTCAAGTTGGTAAAAAAAGAAGAATTTTAATCAGAATTCACTTATAAGATAATAAAAAAACACTCAATTGAGTGTTTTTTATTTATTTATTATTTATTGTAGAACTCAACAACAAGTGCTTCGTTGATTTGTCCAGTAAGTTCTTCTCTTTCTGGAACTCTAAGGTATTTACCTGTTAAAGTTTTTTTGTTAACTTCAATAAAATCAATTCCTTTTGCTTTTTCTAAATTATCTTTAATAAAGAAATTATTTTGGATTTTTTCTTTAACAGAGATTTCATCTCCAACTTTTGCTATATAAGACGGAATGTCTACTTTTTTACCATTTACAAGAATGTGGCCGTGGTTTACAAATTGTCTTGATTGTCTTCTTGTACTTCCAACCCCCATACGATAAACTAAATTATCTAATCTTGATTCTAGTAAAATTAATAGATTTGTTCCTAAAACTCCATGCATTGCTTGTGCTTTTACGAAAGTGTTTCTAAGTTGTCTTTCGCTTAGCCCATACATATATCTAAGTTTTTGTTTTTCATAAAGATGTTCTCCATAGTTAGATAATTTTTGGAATTTTGCACCATGTTGTCCAGGGGCAGTAATTCTTTTTTTACCTTTGATGAATTCTTTATTATTTTCTAAAACTGAATATTTGTATCTTCTTCCAATTTTATTATTGGGACCTGTATATCTCATTGATATACCTCCTTTTATTTTTGTAGTGTAGTTCCTTACTAAGATGATTTTATTTAATGCGTTCGACGTATAGCTTTATCTAATTACAATCCTAAATGTTTAAATCATTATTTAATAATAACTGCTGGCTATTAATAACCTTTTTAATTATACATTACTAATATATTGTAAAATTAGATTAATTGAAATAATATGGATAATCTTTGAATTTGCATTGTCATAATAATCTTTTTGATTTTACTTCTAGTAGAAATATATTTTGTTCTTAATGTTTTATTTATTAAAGATGCTAAAAAGAAATTTTCAACAATTGAAAAGATAATTCAAAAGATGAAAATAACAATTTTAGATCATAAAGTGAGTTTATTAAAAATAGAGGAAACTGATTCTAATCTTAAAGAACTTAAAGATGAAATATTTCATTTTAAAAAGCAAACTGAATTTAAAATTGAAAAACCACAAGTTTATTTTGAAAAAGAATTTAAAAAATGATATTACTTTAATCCCTATATTTTTAATAATAAGTTGAATAATTATCGAATTGCCGTTTTGGAACAATATATATTTTATTTAAACATTAATTTTTCATTAAATGAATATTTACTTGAAGAAGAAATTAATTTTAGAATTCTTAATGTAATTAAAAATCAATTTGGTGAATATACAAAACAATTTATTAATTCTAAAGTTCCTAAAATAAAAAGTTCCAAATTTTTGATTATAGAAATAGAAGCAATTAATCAAGAAATAAGAGACTTAACTGCAGAGATGAAAGTTTATTCTCTATCTCCTTCTTCAAAAGATATGATTAGAAAAATAATTAAAAATATTGCAAATTTTAAAAATAATTTAGATTTTTTTGAAAGCAGTCTTAATTTTTGAATATTTATTTTTTACAAAGAAATTAATAATATAAAACACTCTATTTCAGAAAATCAAGAAGCACTAAAAAATAATAAAGCATATATTATCAAAGAAATTAATATTTTAAAGGTATTAAAAGAAAAAAGTATTAGCAATGAACCAAAATTTGAAATTAATTTAGTTAAGTCAGCAATTAGACAATCAAAATTGAAAATAATTGAATTAAAAAAAGAAATTGATCTTAATATTGATTGCTATAATTTACTAATTAATTTTGCTAAAAAAACAGATGATATAATAAATAATTTTTGAGTAGATAAAGATGATATTTTGAAATTTAAAAATTATTCTGATTCATCTAATAAAAAAATTGATTTATCTAAAACAAAAAATCTTTCTATTTTATTAGAAAATGCACAAAATGATTTTACTATTTTAATGACAAATTTTAGAGCTAATAATTCCAAAATTACTGCATATGAAATGTTTGAACAATTCTCGAAATTAATTGTTATCTTTAATGACAATATTAAAGAAATGTTAAAAAACCAAAAAGCTGTAAATGCTATAATTGAATCAACAGACGTTGTGAATGAATTAGTGGCTGAAATTAATACCACATTGCTTAATTCAGAATATGATTTGAAGACTTTACCGGTTAAAATTAAAGCAAATTATGCAATGCAACTTGATGAATTTCAAAATAAGTTAGAAAAATTAATGAGCGACTTTCAAGAATCTGTTAGATTTGTTGATAATGACAAGGTAATCTTAGTTAAAGAAATATTAACTAATGCAATAGATTTACAGCAAAAAATAAAACGAGCAGCATTTATTAGATTTTATAATGAAAATCTTATTATTGAATTAAATAAATTTAATAATAACACTTCAATGTATCTTTCATTTATAAAACTTATTGAAGAAGCTTATTATAAAGGGGAACAAACTGAAGTTTTAAGGTTATCTAAAAAACTTGTTGAAAATTTAAATATTCATGAATAAATATATCATAGTCAAATATTCTGAATTAACACTAAAGGGAAGAAATAGAAAGTTCTTTACTTCAATTTTGAAGCAAAATATCGAACATAAATTTAGTGCTCATGCAATAGATGCAAAAGTTAAATCAGAATATGATAAAACAATTATTTTACCCAAAAATAATCAAGAAATACCTAAAATTTTGGAAGCATTGCAAGATATTACAGGAATTTCTTGATTTGCAGTTGTCTATATTCTTGAGACATCTAAAACTAATTTATTATTAGCAATTGATGATTTACTACTTGATCAAGAGCTAAAAACCTTTAGAGTTTCTGCAAAAGTACATGATAAATCTCTTTGGCCTTCTTCAGAAGAGCTGACTGCATTTGTAGCTGGCTATGTCTTAAATAAAACTGATTTAACAGTCAAATTGAAAAATTTTGATTTAGAAATTAATGTTAAAGTAAATGATGATAAAACCATCCATGTCTATGGTAAAAAACTAATTGGAAATCCAGGTTTACCAGCTGGTGTTAACGGCAAAGGACTTACATTAATCTCCGGAGGAATTGATTCCCCTGTAGCAGCATATATGGCGATAACTCGGGGATTAAATATGAACTTTGTTATATTCCTAACTCCAAATAATATGACTGGAGAAACAGAAAGTAAAATAAAATTAATTACTAATAGAATAAACGATTTTAATGGAGTAGATGGTAAACTCTTTATTATTAACTTTCAAAAAGTTCAGCAAGAAATTTCTTCTTTAGAAGAAAAAAAATATCGAACAATTATTCTAAGAAGATATTTTTTAAAAACTGCGGAATATATTTCTAAAGTACATGGCTACAAATTACTTATAACAGGTGATTCACTTGGCCAAGTTGCCTCACAAACTGCTGAAGCAATGTCTGTTATCAATAGTGGAACAAAGATGCTTATTATTCGTCCGGTAGTGGGAATGTCTAAAAATGAAATTATTAAAAAAGCTACTGCAATTGGAACATTAGATTTTTCTAATTTGCCAGGGAGCGACACTTGTTCTGTTTTTTCTCCGAATTCACCAGAGCTTTATCCAAGGTTAGATGATGTTAAAGAACTTGAAGACCAGCTATTATTTATGGATGATATTATTGAAGACATGATTATAAACAATATGGAAATTATTAAGTTAGGAGAAAAATAAAATGTATAAAGAAGTTTTAGCAGAAATTAAAAAAAGCAAATCAATTGTTATTTTTCGTCATGAAAATCCCGATGGTGATGCTTTGGGATCCGCTTTTGGGTTAAAAGAATTTATCAATTTAAATTTTCCTGAAATAAAGGTTTATGTTTCAAATAAAGAAAAAGCAACTTTAAACAAAATTTTTCCTCTTGGAGATGAAATTACCAAAAAAATAATTAAAAAATCTCTTGTTATAGTTGTTGATACTGCAAATACATTAAGAATTTCTGGTGATGACTGAGATAAATGCTTAAAAATTGTTAAGATTGATCATCATCCAAATAAAGAACCATTTGGTGATCTACAATTAGTTGATCCAAAAATGTCTTCTACAGCTGAAATTATTACCAATTTCATTACATTAGATCCAAAATTTAAAATATCAAAAAACCTTTCTAAATATCTTTTTACTGGAATCGTAACAGATACAGGTTCATTTAGATTTTCTTCTGTTACTGCAAATACATTTGCCATGGCTTCAATTTTATTACGTGATAATTTTAAAGTGAATAAAGTTCACGAACAACTTTTTGTAAAAAGTGAAGCACAAACAAGATATAACGGTTATGTTTTAGAAAACTATAAAGTTGCTTCTTCCGTTGCATATTTTATTGCTCCAAAAAATATCGAAGATAAATTTCATGTTGACTATGGATATGTTTCAAGTGCAGTCTGAATGTTAATGGGAGCAAAAGATGTAAAGTATGGAATTTATTCAACTTGAGATAAAGTAAATAAAGTTTATAAAGTTTCATTAAGATCAAAATCAAAACCAATAAATAAAATTGCAGAGCACTTTAATGGTGGAGGGCATGCACAAGCAAGTGGATTAAAATTAAAAAATAAAAGACAGTTTAAACTTGTTTTAGATGAATTAAAAAAACTCTAAATTATGAATAATCCTAACTTAAGAACAAGAACAGCATATACCTTTTTTGAATCTCTTCTAAAAATAGAGGATATTTTAATTTTTGCTGAAAATAATGGCTATAAAAATGCCATGATTGTAGATAAAAATAATCTATATGGAGCAATGGAGTTTTATAAAAAAGCAATAGCCAAAAATATTAATCCAATCATTGGACTTGAAATAGATTATCAAGGAATTAATAAAATTGTTTTTGCCTTAAATTATCAAGGGTATAAAAATTTATTAGAAATGTCTTCCCAAATTATGCTTGAAAAAACATTAGATCTTTCTTTAATTAATGATGATATTTATCTTTTGGAGAGCGAACAACCAATAATATCTTATGTTAAAAGCACCGATTGAAAAACATTGGAGATGTTTAGCTCAATTGCAAATAAAACATTAGATAAAAAACAAACATCATTTTTAACAAGGGAAGAATATGAACTAACTATTCCTACCGCAGATTTAAATATGATTGATGATCTTTGCACTAAAGTAGATATTCAAATTCCATTGCAAGTTAATATTCTTCCAGATTATATAAGTGAAGATAAAGCAGTTGATGCAAATACTTTTTTAAAAGAACTATTATTAGCAAATTTAAAAGCACTTGCACAAACTAAAAATTTAAAAAATGTAAAAAAATATATTGCTCGAATGAAACATGAATTTGGTGTTATTGCTAAAATGAAATTCGAAGCCTATTTTTTAATTGTTTGAGATATTGTAATGTTTGCAAGAAAAAATAATATTCGAATAGGTCCCGGAAGAGGTTCTGCTCCCGGTTCATTAGTTTCATATTTATTAGGTATTACCCAAGTTGACCCTTTAAAAAATGGACTACTTTTTGAACGTTTCTTAAATAGTGAAAGAGTTTCTATGCCTGATATTGATGTTGATATTGAAGATATTAGAAGACAAGAAGTAATTGAGTATGTTGCAGAAAAATACGGATATGATAATGTAGCACAAATTATAACTTTCCAAGTTTTACGTTCTAAATCAGCAATAAAAGATATTTGCCGAATTAAAGGAATTAATATTACCGAGGCGGAATCAATTACTAAATTAATTCCCGATTTTGAAACACTTGAAGATTCATATCGAAAAAATAAAAAATTTAGATTACATATTGAATCAAAACCAATTTATAAAGAAATTTTTGAATCTGCAAAATTGATTGAAGGACTTCCCCGCCAATTTTCAACTCATGCGGCTGGAATAGTTTTAAGTAATAATCCAATCTATGAAAGTGTACCAACACAAAAAGGTTTTGGTAAATTAGCTCAAACACAATATACAATGAATTATATGGAAGAAAATGGACTACTTAAAATAGATTTATTAGGACTTAAAACCCTTTCATTTATTAATCAAATTATTCATTTAATTAAAGTAAATCATAATCTTGATTATGAATTAGATGTAGATAATTTAGATGATAAATTAGCTTATAAATTACTTGCAGAGGGAAAAACTGGAGGTATTTTTCAATTAGAATCTCCTGGTATGACTAAAATTTTAAAACAATTAAATGTCAGTTGTTTTGAAGATATTGTTGCAACTACTTCATTATATAGACCAGGTCCAATGCAAAATATTCCTGCTTATATCAAAAGAAAACAAGGACAAGAAAAAGTTGAATATCTTGATGATGATTTGGAACCAATTCTTAAATCAACTTATGGGATCATTATTTATCAAGAACAAATTATGCAAATTGCTCAAGTATATGCTGGTTTTAGTTTAACAAAAGCAGATATTTTAAGAAGAGCAATTGGTAAAAAAGATATTACTTTAATTGAAAAATTGGAAGATAAATTTTACAGTGGAGCAAAAGAACTAGGACATAAATTTGAACATATTCAAGAAGTTTATGCTTTAATTTATAAATTTGCTGAATATGGATTTAATCGTTCACATGCTTTTGCCTATTCTGTAATCTCTTATAATTTAGCTTTATTAAAAGCAAAATTCCCTTCTGAATTTATGGCTGCATTGTTAACTTCTGTAATTGGAAATTCAACAAAAACAGCACAATATATTAAAGAAGCAAATGAGCTAGGAATTAAAGTAGAAATACCTTCAATAAATGAGGTAGGCTCAAACTTTATTATTAGGGATAAAGTAATTTTGCTTTCGTTAAGAACTATTAAGGGTGTTGGAGAAACAGCAGTAAGAAGATTGATTGCTGAAAGAGAAGAAAATGGTTCATTTAATTTCTTGCTTGATTTCTTTGCGCGGATGAAACAAATAAAAGTTTCTAAATCAACAATTGAATCAATTATTAAGGCTGGTTTATTAGATGAATTTGATATTAATCGAAATACAGTTCTTGAAAACGGAAAAAGAATTAATGATTATCTTGATTTAATTAAGGTTAATCAAGATGGCCAAGTTTATTATGATTTTTCAATAAAAGAACCACCAAAATTAGAAACTAAAAGTAAAGCAAATTATGAAGATTTTGAAAAACAAGTTTTTGGTTTTGTAATTTCTAAAGCACCACAATCTAATTTTAAAAATAATTCTTATAATAATAAGAATAATAATATTGAAGAAATTAATTCAATAAATAATCAAGAACAAAATCAAAATGGAAAGATCTTTATAACTGGAAATTTACTTTCAGTTAAAAGAATTATTAATAAGCAAAATAAAGAAATGGCCTTTGCAACAATTGAAAATGATTATGGCAAAACTAATTTAACACTCTTTCCAGGCATTTATGCAAAATACCAAACTCTTCTCAAACCAGGAAATGGGTTAATAGTAGAGGGAAAAATTGATTTAACAAGGCAAGAAACAATAATCGTTTCAGAAATAAGGGAGATATAATGGAAAACAAGCAAAAAAAATTATTACTAGTTGATGGTAATTCACTATTTTTTAAAGCATATTATGGAACTGCAAAACGTTTAGAGGCAGGATATGAAAGAGACAAAAAAGGACAGCCAGTAAATGCATTACGCTCATTTGCTATGATGATTCTTTCTTTAACACATAAATTTCCTCATTCTAAAATTCTTATTGCTTTTGATGCCAAAGGGACAAAAACTTATCGTACTGAATATTCATTTTATAAATCAGGAAGAAAACCAACTCCAGAAGAACTTTTTGTTCAAATTCTCCCTTCTCGAAAATTTTTAGATCTTTATGGAATTAAATGAACTGAGAACACTGCTTTAGAAGCTGATGATATTATTGGAATTATGGCTAAAAAAGGAAAAGAAGAGGGAAATCATGTTGATATTATTACCTCTGATAAAGATTTATTACAGCTAGTAGATGATAATGTTGATGTTCATCTTTCAATCAAGGGTGTACAAAAAATGGAAACATATAATCTTGCAAATTTTGAACAAAAAGTAGGAGTTAAAGATCCAAAACAAGTTATTGACCTTAAAGGAATTATGGGAGATACATCTGATAATCTTCCGGGAATTAGAGGGATTGGAAAAGTTGGAGCCCTTTCTTTAATTAGAAAATATGGTTCATTAGAAAATGTAATTGCCCATGTTGATGAATTAAGTCCTTTATTAAAGAAAAAAGTAAAAGATAAAAAACAACTAGCTTTAATTTGCAAAGATCTTGCCACAATTATTACCGATGCTCATATGGATTTTGATCTTGAAGATTTGGTACCAGAAAAACCAAAATCTGCAGAACTAATTAGATTTCTAGAATCAAAAAATATTTATAATATTGCAAAAATTATTAGAGGAGAATAATGCCAGAATTACCAGAAGTAGAAACAGTTAGACGTTCATTAGTTAACGAAGTGCTTGGGAAGACAATTCTAAGCACTACTTTAACTTTAAAAAAATCATTAAGAAATAAAGATGAAGATTTTCTAATTCATCTTGATAATCAAAAAATAATTGCTTTTGAAAGAAAGGGCAAAAATTTAATCATGGTATTAGATGACTACTTTGTTGTTTTACATTTGCGAATGTCAGGAAAGTTTTATCATGTTTCCTTAGCTGAAAATTCATATAATCAGCATAATGTTATTACTTTTTTCTTTAAGAAAACTAAATTACTTTTTAATGATCCTCGTAAATTTGCCACAGTAGATATTTATACTTCTCGGGCCAAGTTAAATACTTTTTTAGAAACTATTGGTCCTGAACCTTGAGATATTAAAATTGATAAATTATTTGAGCAAATTAAAGATAAAAGAATTGCCATTAAATCTACTTTATTAGATCAAAAAATAATTAGTGGACTTGGAAATATTTATGTAGATGAAGTTCTTTTTGCTTCTAAAATTATTCCTACTAGACCAACTAATCAGATTACTTATGAAGAATTAAAAAGAATAATTACCAATGCAATTATTATTTTAAAAAAAGCAACTCTTGCTGGAGGGACAACTATATTTACATTTAAAGCACCAAATGGAATTGATGGTAAATTCCAAAGCCAATTGCAAGTTTATGGTAAAAAAGGTGAATCATGCCCAAATGGTGCAAAAATTTTAAGAACTACTGTTAATGGTAGGGGAACATATTATTGCCCAGGAGTACAAAAATAATGCGTGTTGTTATCATTGGAATGCCAAATTCAGGAAAAACTACTTTGTTAAAAAAACTTCAAGATGCTGGAGCTAAAGTTTTCCATGCAGATTCATTTATTAATAAGGAATATCTTGTTGGTGGAAAAGGCTATAACATTATCAAAGAATGATTTGATCCAAGTTTTATTACTCCAAAGGCAGTTAATAGAAAAGTTCTTGCCAAATGAGTCTTACAAGATCCTGATAATCTAATTAGATTAGATGAATTAATTCATCCAATTATTAAAGATTATCTTGAAGGAAAAGACAATTATGTTGCGGAATTGCCAATTATTACTAATTCTCCTATCAAATTTGAGTTTGATAAAATTATCCTAGTAACAGCTGGAAAAGAAACTATTCGTAAAAGAATGATTACCAAAGGCCAAAATCCTGATTTTTTACAATTAATGGTTGATAAATGAGATAATAATATTGCTTTTGACTATGTAGTTGACACTACAAATGGTATTAGTGATGATGTTATTCAAGAAATTATCCAAAAATTTAATTTAGTTCATGAAACCAAGTAAATTCAACATTAACAACAGATATAAAACTAAACTATCATTTGATTATTATCCAATCCCAAATGATATTTTAAATTATTATTATCTTCCCCTAATCGGAACAGATGCCTTAGGTTTTTATTTTTTTCTTATTACTGAATCTAAAAATTTTTATACAAATGAATTTTTCTTAAAACAAGAACGTTTAGTTTCAATGTTAAATTTAACTGCTGAAGAAATTGAACTTGCAATAAAAAAATTAGAAACAATTGGTTTGTTAAAACTTTATGTTGATGCAAAAGCTAAAGATAAAATAACATATGTATTAAATGAACCTTTGTTTCCTTCAAATTTTATTAAAAATGAAAAATTGTCTAATCTTCTTAGAGGAAAAATTGGTGAAAATAATTTTTATCAAAACAATCATTATTTTAATAATGTTAAATTTAAAGAAGGTGATGATTTAAATTTATTAACAACTAAATGTGAAATAGGTGATCATCAAGAAAACCATCAATTGCATGGTTTACAAATTAATTATGATTTTTCTGTTTTATTTAAAATTTTAGATTCTAAAAATCTTGATTATGAATCTAATTGAGATGATAGTTTTGAAGAAATAATAAAAGACTCAATTCTTTTTTATGATCTTTCAACAATTGATCTTGTTGATATTTTTGAAAATATAAATAAGGAATATGAAATAACTCCTTTATATTTTAAAAAATATTTGAATGATACTAGAAACAAAAAAAATAAAAATTTTGATCAACTTTTAGTAGACCAAGATGATGCATTAAATATTAAAAAACAAATGCTTGATACAAAAAGCCCCGGAGATTTTTTTAGAATTATTATTGGAAGAGAAATGACTACTTCAGAAAAAGATTTTTTTAAAGGTTTAATTAATGATTCAAATTACAATGCTGGTATGATTAATCGTTTAATTGATTATTGTAATTTAGCAAATAAAGGAGTTATTAATCTTAATTTTTTAAAGAAAATTTCTAAAACAATGATTAAACATAAAATAGATACTACAAGCAAATTAGAAAAACATTTGAAAACTGCAAATATGATGAGTGAGAGAAATGCAAAAACAATACTACCAGAAGTCGAAGAGGAAACTCCTGAAGATAGTTTATTAAATTTTGGAGAAATAGATTTTAAATTGTAATGGAATTAATTGAAAAAATAAAACAAAACATAAAACAAAAAGACCCTAAATTGTATTCAAAAATAATGGATGCAAAGATTTCTGATAAGGAAATTCTTTTTAAAGCTAATGTTATTTTTCAGTATTTAGATAAAGTTGAACTTGATAATGAATATAAATATTCATTAGAAATTAAGGACAATAAAATTTTTGAAGTTATTGTTCCGGATTCACTTTCTACAAAAAAACAAGAACTTTTAAAAGAATTAAAAAGACCATTTTTATATGGTTATAACTCTGAAGATATGTATTTTTGAGATGGTAAAAAAATAGATTGAAATGCAAATGAACGAATGCAAATTTACCATTGAGCAACTAAGGTTAAACAATCTGGTTATATTAACAATGGTCTTTGAATATGGGGACCTCAAGGAACAGGAAAAACTGCAGCAGTGGTTGCAATTTTAAATGGATTTGCAAAATCAAAATTAACTGTTGCTTTTGTTGCGATGAGTGATTTTGTTATTAATATGCAAAATGCCGCTGTTAAAGATGGTGTCTATACTGATGAATTGCTTAATCCAATTAAACAAGCAAAGGTATTAGTTTTTGATGATATGGGAGCCGAACGAATGACCGAGTGAGCTCGTGATGCTTTATTTGTAAATATTTTAGATTATCGGATTAATAATAAGTTGCTAACTATTTTTACTTCAAATGTTAATTTAAATGATTATTATAAAAAAATTGATTTTGGGAAAGGTAAAAAGAGTGTTGAAGCTGCAAGGGTAATTGATCGGATAAGTGAATTAGCTCCAACCCAAGTTCACATTACAGGAAAATCATTTAGAGGTAAACTTAAAAAAACAGATTTACTAATGAATATAAAAAAATAACTCCAGTTGGAGTTATTTTAATTAAAATTTATTAATTTCAAATATCAGCTTCTATTTCTTCTCAAAATTCAACATTTCCTGCAGAAGGTTTTACTGTTGATGTACCACTTTCATCTGCTTCACCAGATTCAAGTTCAAGTCCATAAATAATTAATTGAGGTTGATAGCCATCATCAACTTTTTCTAAGTATAATCAACTAGTTTTCAATCCATCATACTTACTTACTTCTGTTCATTTACTTTCATCACTATTAACAAAATATAATACTTCATCACCTGCAGAAGTTTTATCTTTTTTAGCTGGTTCTATTGTACTTACTGGTGTTGGAGGTACATCAGTGTCAGTACCATCATCTGGAGTATCAGGGTGATTTTCTTTAAGATCAAATTTAAATGTTCCAGTAGTATCAACATCTTCACTAACATCAAATCCTTTAAAATCATCTTCATCTGGTGCTTTTAAAATAGGAATTTGTCCAGTAGTATCAGTTATTTTATCATCATCTTGATTAACTGGATCAATTCACAATGAATTTTCATCTTTATTTGAAACTAAAAATTCATCAATAGCTTCACCTTTAGCATTATAATGATGCGCTCCTCTATCTCTTGAAGTGTCAACATAATATCAACTTTCATCTTTATCTTTTTTATTACCTTCAATGTATTCAGCTCATCCTTCACTTTTATGTTTCTTGATTGCTTTCTTTTGGTCTTTTTTCTTAGTAGCATCAGCTTCAGTTCCATAAAAAGCATGATCACTTACATCATCTCTTGCATCAAACATTATGCCAACATTCTCACTATCATCTTTTAAAATTCTTTTTTGAATTTTATCACTACGGGCAACATTTTTTGCTCCAATTTCATGTTTCATGTATTTGTAACCTGGTGAAGGATAATATCTTAGTGATAATGACAAAATTAATGATAGTGCAATAACAAAAATAAGGACTACACTTGCAATTACAATAGTTCTTTTTTTACTTCGCTTGATTAATTTATCTTTCTGTGTGTGCTTTTTAAAGGAAAACATATAAATTAATTATATATTAGTTAATATATTTTAGCCATATTAACAATATATAATTATAAAAAGAGAGAGAAATTTTTTATGTTGGCACAATTAATAATAATTCCATTAGTAATCATTTTTTTGATGTTCACATCAGCCTTTTTTTCTTTTTCTGAAATTGCCTTAGCTTCAATTTCAAAACATAAATTAACTGCAAAAAGAGGCGCTGCAAAACCAAAAGATGTACGCCGTATTGATCGATCAATTTTCTTATTTGATAATTATAATGAAGCCGCATCTTCAATAGTTGTAAGTAACAATATTATGAATATTTTAGTTACAACCCTAGCGACAGTTTGATTTAGTTTACTAGTTGTAGATGTTTTTGGTGCTTCACCTATTCTTGCTCCAATTTTGTCCTTTTTAATAGTAACTGTTATTATTATTGTTTTGGGAGAAGTAATTCCTAAAAATTTAGGAAAGAAATATCCTGAAAGAGGAATTCTCTTATTTTCTGGAATATTAAAATATAATTTTTATATTACAAAACCGATTACTCTTTTCTTGGGTAAACTTATTACTCAAGAAAAAGATGAAGTCCTTACAAATGAAGATGAATTTCATCAATTACTAGATGAAACAAATAATGAAATTATTACTCCAGTTGAACAACACCTTATTTTTGGGGCAATGCTTCTTGATAAAACTGAAGCCAAAAAAAGAATGGTTCCTTTTAAAGAGATGATTTATATCCAAGAACGTCTTACTACCAAAGATAAATTGGATCATTTAATTGTAAAACATAAACTTACCAGAATTCCTGTTCTTGACGCAAATCTACAACCAATTGGAATTGTTAATTCTAAACAGTATTTAATAGTAAGAAACAGAAAGAAAAAATTTGCTTTAAGTGATTATCTTTATGATGCAAGTGTCTTTAATGAAAACACACTTATTCATGATGTTTTTGCTTCACTTAGAAAAAACCGTCAGCACATGGCTCTTTTACGTAATGAAAATACGGGTAAACTAACTGGATTAATTACCATTGAAGATATTATTGAAACTATTGTTGGAGATATTTATGATGAAACTGATATTGAAGCTGATGGAGTTTATACTATTTCTGAAACATCAACACTTGCAAAACCAAATGTAAAAATGGGATATTTATTTGGTGAATATCTTAAAGATGTAAAATTTGCACCTGAAATTATTGATTTATCTGTAAAACAATTTGTTGATTCTCTTAGCAAGGAAAAATTAAAAATTGATGATTATGTTGTTTACAAAACTATGATTATTTGAATAAAGGAAGACAAATATTCTAAGGGTAAAATAATTTACGAATTTGAAATGATTAAATAAAAATAATTATGGAATATTATAAAATAATTAGTACTATAATAACTAATAAATAGCATGGGACAAACTTTAAGAAAGAACAAAAGCGGGAAAATAAAATCATTAAGATTGAGCACAACCAAAAGATGAATGTATCTTACACTTGGTTCTATTTTGCTTTTAATCTCTACATTATATTTTGTTGTTTATGTTGGACTTTTTTCTCCTGGTGTTGCTGGAATCGCCCAAGGGTTTGCTTATTCATTATGAAGCTTACTTGGAAGAATAAATCCTGATCATTTTAATGGTAAAGGTAATGAAGTACATTTAGGAATGGAATTACAACAATTTAAAATAATTCTTTTCTATTCTATTTATGTGTTCATGAATATTCCGATTTTTATTTTTACTTATCAAAAATTTGGAAAAAGATTTTTAGTGGAATCAACTTATACTTTATTCTTTGTTTCATTTTTTGGAATAGTATTATCATTTACTGCAATTGGAGATGGATCAATTTCATTTATTGGTGATCCAAGTCAACTATTTCCTGAAGCAGAAGATGGTGTTCCAAACCCTGATCAAATTAGAACAATTCAATTTGTCCTATTTTCTATCATGGCTTTATTTGCTGGAATCCTTTATGGACTTGGAGTGGGAATTGTTCTTTCTGTTGGGGCATGTACAATGGGATTTGATCCTTATGGAAGATATTATGCTAGAACAACCGGAGTAGAAATTGGAAAACTATTCTTTATGTTTTCCTTTGCTGTTTCGTTCTTCTGATTATTTGTGGAATTTTTAATATTGAATGTGGCAAATCCTGCTGTTGACTTTACCTTTGTTCTTTTCATGAATGAAGTTTTCTTCTCTCCAAGATTAGTTGCCACAATTATTTTCTTATTTGTTTATTCATTTATGGTGGGATCACTTTATCCTTCTTCAAGAAAATACATTATTGAAGTTACTAGCCAAAAAACAAAACAAATTTCAGAATATTTCAATTTAATTAATTATCATAAAAGTCACACTTTAATTGAAGCAAAAGGTGGATATTCTGGTAAAAACATGGAAATCTTTAAAATGGTTGTAAATGCAGAAGAACTTATTGATGTAGTAGAAGACATTGCAACTATTGATCCAGTTTCATTTATTGATGTCATCGAAGCAAAAAAAGTTTATGGACCACAAAATTGAATTCCAAATACTAAAGAAGATCGTAGAGTTCAAGCCGAACTGCACCGAAGACGTGACCGAAAAAGAGCTGAACATGAAAAAAATGTTACTGCCTTTAAAGCCGGAAATCTTAAACAACAAAGAAGTGAAAAAGAATTCATAAGAAAACAAAAAAGAGAAGCAAACAAAAAAGCGAAAGTAGAAACAACTAAAAAAGTAGATAAATCTTCTTCCTTAAGAAAAAAAGTTCACTTTGAAAAACTTAAAAAACTAATTTATGGTGAGTTTAAAGGAAATAAAAACAATTCCTCAAAAGATAATAAATAAAAATAGAGCATCATGCTCTATTTTTATCTTATTAGAATTAGTTTTATTTATTAGAATTAACTAGGATATTTATCAGGATATTTTTCTTTCATTAATTTAAGAAAATCTTCTTTTTTCATATCTTTATATTCTGCATAAAGTTTTTCAGTATCAGCTAATTGTTGTTTAGCATATTCAATTCCTTCAAAACCCTCAACGATTACTTTTTTGTTTTGTAAATTTTTATAATTTTCAAAGAAATCTTTAAGTTCTTTAAGGATAGGTTCTGGAACATCCTTCATGTCTACAATGTGATCATATCTTGGGTCAACTTCAATTACTGTAATTAATTTAGTATCAGTTTCTCCTCCATCAATCATTTTCATTGCTCCGATTACTCTTACTGGAACTACCGCTGTTGGTAAAAAAGTACTATTAGCAATCATTATTCCATCCAATGCATCTCCATCTCAATCTAAAGTGTTTTCAAAAAATCCATAATCCATTGGATATTTTGCTGCGCCATATAGAATCCGATCAACAGAAAGTTTTCCATTTTCAATTTCATATTTTACATTTGTTTCTTTTGGTATTTCAATTATTAATTCTTTTTTCATATTAACCTTTCTACCTATATTATAGGGTAGTAAATTCACTTTTATTTTATATTTTTTTATATAATTAAAAGGCATGAATAATGAAAATAATCTTAATGAAATTAGTAAAGTAAGTTATGCAGGAATATATCTTGGGCTTAGTATTATTTTAGTCTTTATTCAAATTCCAATTCCCACTCCTTGAGGAGGGATTGCAATTGATTTAGGACTAGTTCCAGTAATTATTGCAAGAAGGCATATCGGAGATCAATATGCAATTATAATTGCGTTTATTTATCCTTGGTTTACTCTTGCTGGTTATATCGGGGGAGCAATCCCTGGAGTTTTAGCTTTAATTTTACTTTCATTGATGTTTGTTGCTTCAGATTATCTTTTTGCTAAAATTACTCGTAACTACAATAATTCACCAAAAAAATATACTTTTTCCTGAATGTGTTGTTGACATTTTTTGGCAATGTTAATAATTTCATTTGTTTTATTAATTTTTAATCTTTTCCTCTTTTGACCCATGTATTTAGATGGTTGGATGCCTTCATTTGATAATTATTATTTAATTGTTTTCATAATTACAATAGTAACAACTACTATTAGATATATTGCTGTTTACTTACTTATTTCCTTTATTTATCCAAAAATTTATCATTATTTATAAAAAGAATAGTTTTTTTCCTGTTTTTTTGTAATAATTTAAGTAGTGTCTTGCCCGCGTAGCTCAGCAGGATAGAGCATACGCCTTCTAAGCGTAGGGTCACAGGTTCGAATCCTGTCGCGGGCGCCATTTTTTTTATCAAAATAATGTAATCAGACATTAATAATTTTGATAAATATAATACTATATTTATTAATAAAATAAGATCTTTAAAATAATTAAACAAATTTATTTTTTAAATTTAAAAAATACTTAAAAATTGAATAAAATCAATGAATTATTAATAATTCTCAATGTATAATTATTTTAAGTATATTAAAAACAAGGAGTATTATGTCACACATTAAGACAAATAAATTAGATGATAGAATTGAAGTTACTTTTAGCCTAGACGGTGAAGAATGAACCAATTTATTAGCAAAAGCAAAAAAAGAAATTTTTGAAAAATTAGAATTAAAAGGATTTAGACCTGGGAAAGTTCCAGAAAATATTGCAGAAAAAAATGTTTCTCATGATCAAATTAGAAGTGATGCTTTAAATAAAGCAATTGATCTTCATTTTGACTCAATTAATAAAGAAATTTTTAAAGAAGATGTAATTTCACAACCAAGACTTGAAATATTAAAAATTACAAATGATGAAATTGAAGTTAAATTTATTTCAGCTTTAATGCCTAAAATCAAATTAGGAGATATTTCTAAAATTGATATTGCATTCGAAGTTGCTGAAGTAGCACAAGAAGAAATTGATAATGAACTTGCATCAGTAGATAAAATGCTTACAAAAAAAGTTGATGTTAAAGCTGAAGCAGCAATTGTTGATGGAAATATTGTTAATTTAGATTTTTTAGGAAAAGTTGATGGTAAAGAATTTGAAGGCGGAAAATCTGAAGGGTTTGATCTTACAATCGGTTCAAAATCATTTATTGATACCTTTGAAGACCAAATTATTGGACATAAAGTCGGAGATGAATTTGCTGTTAAAGTTAATTTCCCAGAAACTTATCCAGAAGAAAGTTTAAAAGGAAAACCAGCAGAATTTGATGTTAAAATTAATTCAGTTAAAAACGAAGTTAAACTTAGCGGTGAAGATTTAGATAAACAATTACAACAAATGGGCTTTAAATCATTTGCAGATTTAAAAGATAAAATTGTAAAAATGAGCAGTGAAAAAAAACAACAAGAAGCAAAAGATGCTTACTTTGATAAATTTGTTGATGCTATTGGTAAACTTAAAGATTCAAAAATCACTATTCCAGATGATTTAAAAGTTCAAGAAACTAAAAAAGCAGTTCAAAATTTTGAACACCAACTTTCTCACCAAGGAATGAAACTTGATGATTATCTAAAAATGCTTAAAATTTCAAAAGAAGAATTCATTGAAAAAAACGTAACTCCTCAAGCAACAAAAAGAATTATGGCAGGACTAATCTATTCACAATTAATAAAAGATTTAGCAATTAATGTTACTGATGAAGATGTTAAAAATGAAATAGAAAAAATTGCAAAAGAAAATAATCTATCTATTGAAGAGATAAAAAAACAAATACCTGAACAAAATGTTAAATCAGGATTAACATTTAACAAATTAATTGAAAAAATTAAAAAATAATTTTTCTTAAATTAAAATAGGAGGCTTTTATACAAATGCCAGATAATAAAAAATTACCTTTGTTAATATCAGTGGACACAATTGTTTTTCCACTTTTTTCAAATAGTATTCAAATTGGAAAACCGGAATCAATTGAGGCTGTTAAAGTAGCAATTCAAAAAAATAATGGTGCATTGTTAATTGGTTATCATACATCAAATAGTAATATAGATTCAGCAAATATTTTTCCTATCGCAACTTTGGCAATGGTCGAAGGTTCCGAAGAAGAAGAGGATCAATTTAAAATCAAAGTAAGAGGTTTACAAAAAGTAAACATTTTTGATGTTAAAAAAACTACTTCTTTTAGTGCTAACTATGAAATATTAAAAGAAACAAAATTAAAAACAAAATTATCATTGCAATTAAAAGCTAAAATTCTTGAAATTATTAAAGAAAAATTACAAGAACTACCAATAAATATTAGCCTTGAAGATATTGAACCATTTGAACAATCATCTACTTATGAATTTGTTAATGCAATTGGGCATATGATTCCTTCTTCTTTGATATTCAAAATTAACTTACTTGCAGAAAATGACATGGAGAAAAAACTTCGTCTTATTTTAATGCTTCTTGAAAAACAACAAGCTCAAGCAAATAGTACTTCAGTTTCAGAAACAATTAATGAACGTGTTAAATCAAAAATGACAAATCAACAAAAAGAATATTATTTAAGAGAAAAACTTAAAGCTATTCAAGATGAACTTTCAGAAATTTCTGGTGAAGGTAATGAAATTGAAGAGATGACAAAGCATGTTAATGGCAATCCTTATCCAAAACCAATTAAAGAAAAATTACTAAAAGAAATTAATAAATTAGCAAATACTCCTTCTCAAGCTGCAGAAGCAAATATTACAAGAAGTTATATTGAAACTTTAATGGAACTTCCTTACTGGCAAAGAGCTGATGATAATTTGGATATTAATAAAGCAAAAAAACTTTTAGATCAAGATCATTTTGGACTTTTAAAACCAAAAGCTAAAATTATTGAATTTTTAGCAGTAAAACAAAATAATCCTGATTCAAAAGGAGCAATTCTTTCACTTGTTGGTCCTCCAGGAACTGGAAAAACAACTTTAGCACAATCAATTGCAAAAGCATTAGGGAAACCTTTTATCAAAATTTCTCTTGGTGGAATTAAAGATGAAGCTGAAATTAGAGGACATCGAAGAACTTATATTGCTTCTATGCCTGGAAAAATAATTTTAGCAATGAAAAAAGCTGGAGTAATTAATCCAGTAATCTTACTTGATGAAATTGATAAAATGTCTTCTGATTATAAAGGCGACCCTGCAAGTGCAATGCTTGAAGTTTTAGATTATGAACAAAACCAAAATTTCAATGATCACTATTTAGAAGAAGATTATGATTTAAGCAATGTAACTTTTATTGCAACAGCAAACTACATGAATCAAATTCCAGAAGCACTATATGATAGATTAGATATTATTGAACTTTCTTCATATACTGAAATGGAAAAATTGGAAATTGCAAAAAGACATTTAATTCCTGGAATTTTAGCTGATACTAAAATTTCTAAACCACTTTTCAAATGATCAGATGAAGCAATTATGTTTGTTATTCAAAAATATACAATTGAAGCTGGAGTTAGACAGTTAAGAAGAGTAATTGATGAAGTTGCAAGAAAAATTTTAGTTTTAAAATTAAACGGTGAAGTTAAAAATTCTTATTCAATTACCCCAGCTAAACTTAAAAAATTACTTGGTAATCCAAAATTTGAACATTCTAAAAAAGATGATTCGCCACAAATTGGGACAGTTACCGGACTTGCTTGAACCCAGTATGGTGGAGATATTTTACCAATTGAAGTTTCAACTTATCCTGGTGATGGAAAAATTGTAATTACCGGCCAATTAAAAGATGTTATGACTGAATCAGCAAAAATTGCACTTTCTTATGTAAAAGCAAATGCAGATTATTTTGGAATTCCTAAATCAAAAGATGGAGAAGAAATCTTTAAATCATTAGACATCCATGTTCATTCGCCTGATGGGGCAACGCCAAAAGATGGACCATCAGCTGGAGTAACTTTTACAACTGCTTTGATTAGTGCCTTAACAAAAAGACCTGTTTCAAACTTAATTGGAATGACAGGAGAAATAACTCTTCGTGGAAAAGTCTTTCCAATTGGTGGGCTTAAAGAAAAATCAATTAGTGCAAATCGTTCTGGACTTAAAATGATTTTAATTCCTGCAGATAATGTAAAAGATCTAGTTGATATTCCTCAAGAAGTAAAAGATAGTTTAAAAATTAAATCTTTTAAAAATTATAAAGAAATCTATAAAGAAGTATTTAAGTAATGCTAGACAAATATAATCCAAAGCAAATAGAAAATAAATGGCAATCATTTTGAAAGAAAAATGATTATTTTAAGTCTCATAATTCAGAATTAAAAGCATTTACAATCATCATGCCTCCACCAAATGTAACTGGAAAATTACATTTAGGGCATGCTTGGGACTTATATTATCCTGATCTACTTATTCGTTATAAACAGTTACATAATTATGATGCCATTTGATATCCTGGAACAGACCATGCTGGAATTGCAACACAGGCAATAGTGGAAAAAAGACTTTATGAAGAACAAAACTTAACAAGACTTGATCTTGGAAGAGAAAAGTTTTTACAAAAAATGTGATCTTGAAAAGATGAATATCAAAAAGATATTCTTGCCCAATGAGATAAATTGGGAATTGCAGCAGATTTTGATAAATTAAAATTTACCTTAGATAAAGATGTAAATGATTTAGTTTTAAATAGTTTTGTAGAACTTTATAATAAAGGTTTAATTTTTCGTGCCAAAAAGTTAATTAATTGAGATCCTATTTTAAAAACAGCAATTTCTAATATTGAAATAAATCATGAACAAATTAATGGCAAATTATATGATGTTATTTATAAATTAAAAGATTCAAAAGAAACTCTAATTGTTTCAACAACAAGACCAGAAACAATGTTTGGGGATAAAGCTTTAGTTGTTCATCCAAAAGATGAACGTTATGGCAAACTTATTGGTAAAATTGCAATTAATCCCGTAAATGGAGAAGAACTTCCTATTTTAGCTGATTCTTATGTTGACATTGAATTTGGAACTGCAGTTATGAAAGTAACTCCAGCTCATGACTTTAATGATTATGAACTTGCAAAAAAACATAAGTTAGCTTTTGTTAATATTTTTAATGAAGATGCAACTCTAAATAAAGAATGCGGAAAATATGCAAATTTAAGCCGTGAAGAAGCAAGAATTAAAGTTGTAACTGATTTAAAAGCTAATCAACAAATTGCAAAAATTGTTGATTATCCACATATAGTTTCTTTATCAGAAAGATCTGGTGCATTAATTGAACCAAGATTATCAATTCAATGATTTATTGATGCTAAAAAACTTTCAACAAATGCTTTAAAAAATCAAGATACTAAAACGCCGATAAATTTTTATCCAAAAAGATTTGAAAATGATTTTACTAATTGATCAGAAAAAATGGAGGATTGATGTATTTCTAGACAACTATGATGGGGTCATCAAATTCCTGCTTGATATTTTGAAGATCAAATAAAAGTACAAATAGAATCACCCGGAGAAAATTGAATACAAGATGAAGATGTTTTGGATACTTGATATTCTTCTGGACTTTGACCACTTGTTTTTAAAGATGAAGCAGTAATTAAAAGACAAGATAATCCAAATTATCTTTCCTCAACTCTATTTACTGGATATGACATTATTTTATTTTGAGTTTCTCGGATGATTTTTCTAGCAATTGAAATCGATGGAAGACCACCTTTCCATAATGAAATTAATCATGGACTAATAAGAGACAATCAAGGAAGAAAAATGTCTAAATCACTTGGAAACGGAGTTGATCCAATGGAAGAAATAGATAAATGAGGATCAGATTCACTTAGAACTTATCTTTTGGGAAATTCTACTCCTGGACAAGACCTTAAATATAATGTTAAAAAAATTAATTCTGCTTGGGATGTTAACAATAAATTATTTAACACCGCAAAACTTATTGATCACTTAATTGAAGTTAATAAATTAGTAGATTTTTCTAAAAAGGATCTTAAAGATTTAATTCCTACTAAAATTGATACCTATATTTTAGAAAAATTTAATAATTTAGTTAAAAATATAGAAGAGAATGTGGAAATTTATAACTTAACAATTATTTATGAAAATATTAATAAGTTTATTTTTAATCAATTTGCAAATAATTATTTAGAATTTGTTAAAAAAGATCCTACAAAAAAACAATTAGAAAATACATTAAATATTTTTGCAAACATTTTAATAGTTTTACATCCATTTATTCCTTTCTTAACAGAAGAGTTATATGATAATTTAAAAAAACATTTAGTTTTAAAAAAATCAATTTTACTCGAGAGTTATCCTAAGGAAGTTTCTACTGAGGTTGATGGGGATGCTCAAGTTCTTCTTACACTTTACAAAGCTATTCGAATTTGTCAATCAATGCCAAAAATTAAAAATAATAGCATTATTACATTAACAACTTCAATTAAGATAAATAAACAGTTTATAGATTTATTTATTAAAAATACAAATACAATAATTAATATTAATCAAGATGTTCAAGAAGCAACTGGAGTTGTTATAACTCCAGGAGTAGGAATTGTTTATTATTCGCTTGAAGATTCAGCCCTAAAATCAAAAAAACAATTAATTAAGGAAACACTAAAACATTTAGAAGCTGAGCTTAGTAGAGCAAAGAGCTTTCTTGAAAACAAAAAATTTATTGCCCATGCAGATAAAAAATTAATCGAAAAAGAAAAAGCAAAAGTTCTTTTTTATCAAAAATCAATAGAAATAATTATAAATGAAAATAAAAATTAATTTAGAAACTACAAATGAGCGAATTGATCAAGTAATATCGAATAATTTTGAAATTACAAGATCAAAAGTTAAAAAACTTATTGACCAAGGTAAGGTTTTTTGTAATGGAGAAAAAGTATTAAAATCTGGATCTAGAATTAGCGGAATAAATGATCTTGAAGTTTTACTGGAAGAACAACATAATGATCTAATCCCTTGAAATGATTTTTCTTGAATAGATATTATTGAAGAAACTCCAGATTATTTAATCATTAATAAGCATTCTGGACTTACTGTTCACCCAGGAAATGGTAATCCTGATAAAACATTAGTTAACATTCTTTTAGCATTGAATATCCCTCTTTCTCAAATGGATACCAATCGTCCAGGAATTGTTCATCGTTTAGATAAAGACACTTCAGGGTTAATGATAATAGCAAAAACCAACGAATTTCATTATTATATTCAAGAGCAATTTGCAAACAGGGAAATTGTTAAAAAATATACTGGATTAGTAGTTGGAAATTTAGAAAATAAACAAGGGATGATTGATGCGCCAATTGGAAGAGACCTTCATAATCGAAAAAAAATGACTGTAACTACCAAAAATAGTAAAAATGCAATTACCTATTTTAATGTCAAAAGAAGATTTAGAGATTTTGATTTGGTGGAATTTAAAATTGCAACAGGAAGAACACATCAAATTAGGGTTCATATGCAATATATTGATCATCCAATTTATAATGATCAAATTTATGGAATAAAAGTAAACGAGGAAAAAGAGATTTTAGACTTTGGACAATTTTTACATGCAAAATATATTTCATTTCTTGATCTTGATGGAGAAAAAAAGGAATTTGAAGCAGTACTTCCAAGGACTTTCAACAAAAAAATAGCAAAAATAGAGGAGTATAATTAAGAAAATAACGGATATGTCAAAAATAAATATTTTAGCCCTAGGTGGGCTTGATGAAAAAGAAAAAGGGATGTATATAGTTGATGTAGATTCAAAAATCTATATCTTTGATGCTGGAGTTTACGAACCATTAAATAATGAGTTCGGAGTTCAACATTTTATTCCTAGATTAGATTATTTAGAAGAAAATAGAGATAAAATTAAAGGTATTTTTCTTTCTTCTGCAAATATTCTAAAAATAGGAGCCCTTTCTCAAATTATAAAAATAGTTCCAAACATTAAAATATTTGGATCTAAAATAACAATGGATTCATTGCCAATTTTCTTTGGCTCAAAAGCAAAAGATTGGAATACTTTTGTCTTAAATCCTGGTGAAGTTACCAAAGATCTTCAAAATGAGATCAAAGCAATTCCTGTTAGTGGATCAATTCCTGGTAGTTATGGTTATTCTGTTGCTACCCCTGATGGAAATATCATTTACATGACAGATTACATTTTTGATTCAATTGAAGAATATCAAGTTAACATTATGGACGAACTTGAAGCTTTATCTCATGAAAAAAACTTAGTTTTCATGTCTGATTCATTAAATGCAAATATTTTGTCTTCTATTTCACCACATTTTAGAATTACTTCAAAAATAAAAGAACCGCTTAAAGGTAAAAAAAGAATGGTTGTTGCTATTTATGAAGATGAAATTATTAATATTATTGAAATTATTAACCGGGCAAATAAAGATCATAAAAAAATCTTTTTTACAGATCGTAAAATGCTTAATTTAATTATTATGATGATGAATAACAAACAAATTCCTGTTCATAATGTTAAATTATTTGAAAAAAATTATGATGATGCAAATAAAGAAAAATCAATTATTATTGTTACTGGAACAAGAACAAATTTATACCAAAAAATTCTTATTTATATTGAAGAAGTAGATCCACTAAAATTCAAAATTGAACATGATGATATTTTTGTCATGGCTGCTCCTCCCCAAGCTGGAAATGAGCATGTTTATGCAACAATAACAAATAATATTTTTAAAATTGATCCAGAAATAATTACTTGATCTGCGAATGAAAAGTTATCAATTCATCCATCCCAATTTGATATTAAAAACTACCTTAAATTTATAAATCCAGAATATTTAATGCCTATTCAAGGTTATTACATGCAAATGGTAAAAGTAAAAGAACTTGCTCATAATTTAGGAATGGTTAGTTCTAAAAAAGTAATTATGGCCGATAATGGTGAAATCATGGAGATTGAAGATGGTGTTTATAATGGTCTAGTTCGTAAAATTAGAGAAACTGGGAATACCATTATTGAAGAAGTTACCGATGCAAGAGTTGCAACAGAAGTAATTGAAAATAGAGCAGCTTTAGCAAAAGATGGACTATGTACTATTGGACTAATGTATGATAAAAAAACTTGCAAAGTTATTTCAAATATCGATATTCAAATGCGTGGAGTTATTTTTGTGAATAATCAAGAACAATTGATGAGCAAAATTGAAGACTCAATATTAACAACACTAAAACAAAATCAAGATAATTTTAAACAAAATAAAGTTGAAAGCTTGATTAAAAAAGACCTTACCAAAATTTTTAGAACACAAATTAAAAAAATACCTATGATAGTTCTAAAATTAGAACCAATGGAGATTAAATAGCAGTTATGAGCAATATTAAAAAATTATATGAGGATTATCCGAAAAAATTTTATGAAGACCATCGAAATAATAAAAAAACAGGAATTATTTTTCTTTCTATTCTTACCTTTTGAACATTATCTATTATAATTTTGCCTTGACTTTGAAATCCTTTTTTTGCAATTACTTATTTTTTATTTATTACTACAATTGGATTTTATTTTACTTTCTTTTTAATCTTTATGCTTTATGTTTGGGCATCCGGACATTTTTTTGATAATAGATTAAGAGATTTCTTATTAAAAAATCATTCATTTTGAAAAATATGTATTATTCTTCTTGCTGTAATTTTCTTAATTCAAGTTTCCATAATTTTAGCTTATGATGCTAATAGTTTTAGCAATAATATGGCTGCGGGAGCTTTTGGAGGCGGAGATGGATATATTGGTAATGGCTTAGGTAGTTATTATAATGAATGGCATACATTTGGAATTATTCCTTATTGCCTTGCTGGGCTTAGCGGAACACATGCTTACCTTGGAATAATGATGACTGTTTGTATACTTCTAGTTATTTATGGAGCAGTGGCTTTATATACAGGAAGATATGATGTTTGAAATTATTGGTTAGAAGACAAACAAATTAACAAAAATTCTAAAGAAATTGATGACAAAGATCCAAAAGTTGGAGAAGAAGATCAAGAAAAAGCTGAAGAAACAGCTTTAGAAGAAATTGCTTTAGAAAAGAATGCTAAAAAATTCGAAGAAAAATTAACTGAAGCACAAGAAAGAATAGTTGATGATTCAAGTAATTATAATGTTGCAACTTCTATGGTAGTAGACCAAATTAGAGAAACAATTAAATCAAAAGATAATCTTGAAGAAAAACAAATTGTTTACAATGAAAAAGAAAGATTAGAAAAACTTAAACATGAAATCATAAGCAAAAGACGTCAAGAAAAACAATTCAAAAAAAATAGAACCATTACAGAATTACAAAAATTTGCTTTGCTTAGAGATCTTGGTGAAATATCTCCAACCCTTCCTTCTACAAGTAAAAAAACAATTGATGCAGAACAAGAAAAAAAAATTACAAATAATTATGAATTAAAACCAGATGCTCCTATTTCATTTGTTGAAACTAATATTGATAAATTTAGTAAAGCAGTTAATGATGACTTTAATCATGAACTTTTTGAAATTTTCAAAAAAACAGCTAATGATGAAGACGTGGAAATTCCTTTAATTGAAACTTATGCTGATGACATATTTAAAGAAGCTGATCAAACACTTAAAAGTAGTTTAAATATGGATGCAAAAGATGAACTTTCTTTACATAAAGAAGTTACCGCAGAAACAATTATTGATCCTAGTAAACATGAATTAATGACTTATCCAATTGAATCATCAGAAGAAATTCTTGAAGTTGTTAATGAAGCAAAAGAAACTGTTAAAAAAGATTTTGAACAAAAAATTAATAATAAAATTATTAGTGAAAATCTCATGAATTCAAATAAAATTGTTAATTTGAATTGATGTAAAAAATATTCTAAACCACAATTATTTCTTTTAAAAAATTTTGTTAAACCAATTGATGAAGAAGATGCTTTAAAAGAAGAAACGATTATTCGTTCAGGCCAACTTGATGAAATGTTTGCTCATTTTAAAATTGATGCTAATGTTGCAAATTATATAATAGGTCCTATGATTACAACTTTTGAAATTGCTGTTCAGCCAACAGTAAGACTTACAAGAATTGTTTCATTAGAAGATAATATTAAGTTAACATTGGGGGTTAAAAAAATTAGAATTCAAGCTCCAATTCCTGGAAAAACATTAGTTGGTATTGAAATTCCTAATCGAACTAGATCTATTATTTCCTATAAAGATATTTTTGAAAAAAGCGAATTTAAAAATGGTGAAGCAATGGTTGCTCTTGGAAAAACCTCCTTTGGTCAACCCCTTATATTTGATTTATTTAAAACTCCAAATTTATTAATTGTAGGAGCACCAAATTCAAATAAAAATAAAATTATTAATTTAATCATCATTTCATTGTTGATGCATTATGAACCAACTGAACTTAAATTTTTATTGATTGATTCTAAAAAATCTAATTTTAATATTTATCGTGAAATTCCTCATTTAATTGCTCCGATTATAACAAGCGTTCAAGATGCACATCTTGCTTTAAAAGCTGTAATTACTGAAATTAACAATAGATATGACCTAATGACTGAAAATCAAACTAGAGATATTTCTGAATTAAATAAAAAATTAAGTTCAGAAGAAAAACCAGTAATTCCTTATTTAATTGTAATAATTGATGAATTAGCAGAACTTATGCAGTCAGCTTCAGCCTTTACTGAAGAAGCAATTGCTCAAATAGTTTCAAAAGCACGCACTGTTGGAGTGGACTTAATAATTGGAACAGAAAAAACTTTATCAAATATTATTACTAAAAAAATTAAAATAAATATTGCTTCAAAAATTGTTTTAGCATTAGCAACAAATGTTGATTCTAAAATTGCTTTTGATCATGTAGGAGCAGAGAAATTATTAGAAAACGGCGATATGCTGCTTTCACTTTACGGTCAATTTGCTTTCAGAGGACAAGCAGCAGATATTTCTTTTGAAGAAATAAATGATATTGTTAATTATGTAAAAAAAGAATGTAAACCTTTTTATCAAATAGATATTAAACAACAAATTGGTAAAAAAGTTTTATATTCTGAAATAAATAATAGATCTGTTAAAGGAATTTACCAAGATGTTTATAATTACACTATTTTAAACAAAAAAATCTCAATTCCCATGATTCAAAAAAGATTTAAAATTGATTATAATGAAGCCTCAAAACTTATTGATGCTCTAGAATGAAATGGTGTAATTGATGTTGATGATGGAACTAAAATAAGAAATGTTCTAATTAATAGTAAAAAAAATGATTAAACAAATTACAACAAACGAAGCAAAAAAGTTAATTGAAATTAATGAAAAAGTACTTTTAGTTTTTTCAAGTAAATGATGTGGAAGATGTAAAATTAATAAATTCATTTGGGAAAAAGTTTTTCCACAATATGAAGATCAAATTAAGTTTGCAAATATAGATATAGACAAACAAGATAATTGAGCAGCAGAATCAAATGATTTTGAAATTAATGTTTTTCCAACAATTATTGGTTATAGAAATGGAAAACAGATTTTTGTACAAAAAAACTTCACAGCTGAAGTAAAATTAAAAGAATTATTGGATAAACTATAATTTATAAATTTAAGTTTACCCCGTGTTATGGCAAAAGATATTAATGAATATGTAGTTTTAAATAAAGAAGAGCAGATTCTTGTTAATAAACTTAACAAGAATCTTTCTTTTTTGGCTAATAAAACTGAAAAATATTTTCAAAAAGAAAAAGTAATATCTCCTGATATGATAAGAGAAGCTTTTATTTATCAAAAAGATTATTTAAAAATAAATCAAGAAGCTATTGAACTTATTAATGATTGAGAAAAAAGTGTAAAAATGCTCAAACTTAAAGTCCAAAAACAAAATGATGATTATAAAAATGAACTTGTTGCTAATGCTTTTATTTTCAACAAAGAGATAAATCAAAATTTAGAAGTAGTTTTGAGCACAATTGATAATTTAGGAAGTTTATATTTAAAAAAAGATAAAATTAAAGTTTTAAATCAATTAAGAGATTTGCATGTAATAAGAGAAAATGATTATAGTAAAGATATTACAATAGTTCTTGAAAAGTATGATGATTCATTAATGATTCTTAAACAAATTCTTGAAGATAATCAACTTTTAGTTCTTGCAACGAATCAAAATGATCTGCTTTTATTATCAGAAATTGATAAATTAGAAAATAAATGAAAAGTATTTGATAATAAACAGCTTTTAGTAAAAATAGCTATATTATTTTTTATAATAATAATTAGTATAATAATAGCAATATGGATAATAGTTTAAGAATAGCAATAGATGGTGGAGCAGCAACTGGTAAAACAACAGTTGCTAAATTAATTGCACAGGATTTGCAATTAACTTATTTTAATACTGGTTCAATGTACCGTTTAATTACTTTTTTTGCTCTTCAAAATAATTTATTAGATAATTGAAAAGCATTGATAGCAAAGATCTTAAAAGAAAAAATTTATTTAGAAAATTCTCATTTAGGATCATCAATTAAATTTAATATGTCTGATTTAGATTCACTTGCTGTTGTAAATAATGTCAGTCAAGTTGCTGCCATTAAAGAAATAAGAGAATTTGCAAAAACATTTCAAGTTCAAGTTGGAGCACAAAGCAATGTTTTACTTGAAGGCAGAGATATCGGAACAATTATCATGCCTGATGCAGATTTTAAATTCTTTTTAAAAGTTTCTCCCAAGGAAGCTGCAAGAAGAAGACAAGCACAAAATGTAGAAAATAATATTTCTTCAAATTATGAAGAAATATTAAAATCTATTTTAATGCGTAATGAATATGATTCAAAACGTAAATTTGCTCCCTTAGTACCTGCAAAAGATGCATATATCATTTGAACAGATAATAAATCTCCAACCCAAATTGTTCAAGAAATAGAGGATATTATTCATGGCCAAAAAAACTAATTTATCAACTGTTGCAATAATTGGGCGTCCAAATGTTGGGAAATCAACTCTTTTTAATCGTCTAATTCAAAAAAGAATTGCAATTACATCAGATATAGAGGGGGTAACTAGGGACCGCCTATTTTATCCAGTAAATTGATTAGGAAGAACTTTTAATTTAATTGATACCGGGGGATTTACTAATAATTTACAAATAGATTTTCAAGCAGAGATTAATGCACAAGTAGAAATCGCAATTCAAGAAGCAGATTTAATTATCTTTTTAATTGATGGAAAAGATGGAATTACTAAAAAAGATCAATTCGTAGCCCAAAAATTAAAAAAAATTAGAAATAAAAAAATCATTGTTGCAGCAAATAAATCAGATAATCAAGAATTAGTAATTGCTTCATCAAATTTTTATGCCCTTGGATTTGGAGAAGTAATTCCTATTTCTTCAATTCACGGAATTGGGATTTCAGATTTATTAGATACAATTATTAAATTTTTACCTGAAAAAAATGATTATATTACTGAAGAATTGCGGATTGGTATTATTGGAAAACCTAATGTTGGGAAATCAACACTAATTAATAAAGTCTTAAATGATGATCGAATAATTGTTTCAGATATTTCTGGAACAACACGAGATGCGATTGACTCTAAAGTTACTTTTAATGGGGAAAATTATATTTTAACTGATAGTGCTGGACTTAAAAAGAACAAGAAATCATTGAATGATATTGAATGATATGCAGAATTGCGGACAAATTTAACTATTTTAAATTCCGATGTTATTTTATTACTTGTTGATCATACTCAAGAAATTACTGTTATGGATGAAAAAATTATGAGTATTATTAAAAATGAATATAAACCAGTTATTGTTTTAGTAAATAAAATTGATATTATGGAAAAAGGCCAAAGAGAAGAGTTAGAATCAATAATTAGAGCTAAATTTAAGTTTGTTCCATGGATTAATATTATCTTTATTTCTGCTTTAAAAGGGAAAAATATTGCAAGAATATTTAAAGAAATTGAACAAATTCAAGTAAATTTAAACCAAGAAATAAAAAAATCAAGTTTAAATGAATTTCTAATTGATATTCAAATGGTAAAAAAACCACCTCGTCATAATGGGATTGAAGTAAAGATGAGTTATATTACTTATTTAAATGTTAATTTTCCTCATTTTATTATTTTTTCCAATCACCCTGAATATATTCATTTTTCTTATGTAAGATTTATTGAAAACCAAATTAGAAATGTATTTGATTTTACAAATATTCCAATAAAAATTTCCTTTAAACGAAAACATGATATTTATTAAAATTCAAAAAACCTATAAATATGGGGGTTTTTTAGTATAATTATAAGGAATTAAATTAAATATTTAATTAAAAAAACGAAATAGGAGACATTATGAACAAACAAGACATAATTAATAATATTGCTGAAGAATTAGATATTACTAAAGTTGATGCAAAATTAGCATTTGATACTGTTTTTAAATCAATTGAAAAATCTTTAAAAGTTGATAAAGAAATTTCATTACCTGGATTTGGAAAATTTGAACTTGTAAGAAGAGCAGCAAGAACTGCAAGAAACCCTCAAACAGGTGAAGCAATTCAAATTAAAGCATCATGAGCTGTTAAATTTAAAGTTTCTAAAACTCTAAAAGATAAATACAACGCATAGTTACATTTTGTTAAATAGGAAGAGAAATCTTTCTATTTTTTTTATTAAAATATTCAACTCCTATATAATTTAGATAATAAAAGTAGGAGATGTTATTTAAAAAATGCTAACTGATATATACAGTCAAAATATTGAAATTTATAAAGGCGGAGGTTCAGATTTTCCGTGGATGTTGTTGCTTTTTATTGCAATCATTGTGTTAATGTTTGTGTCTATCGGGACACAATCTAAATTTAGAAAAACTAATTTAAAATGAGCGAAAGTAAAAAATAATTCTGGAAAATCCGGAGCACAAATTGCTCAAGAATTTTTAGCAAAAAATAATATTCATAATGTTCAAGTTATTCAAGGAAATAAAGAAGGAATTGATCATTATAATCCTAAAACAAATAAAATTGTTTTATCACCTTCAACATACCAATCTGCATCAGTTGCAGCACAAGCAATTGCTTGTCATGAATGTGGGCATGCTCTACAATGAGCTAAAAAAGAAATTGCAATTAGAGCAAGAGATACACTTGCTCCTGCAGTTGGAATAATTCAAAAAATAGGTTCTGCAATGATGAATTTAGCTTTCTTTTTCCTAATTTTTGGGATGATAGGAATGTTTGGAACTAGTAATGGGTTAGAAGGATGATTTGTAATTTATCTATATTCTGCTACTGCAGTTTATGGGGCAGCAGCTTTATTTCAATTAGTAACCTTACCAGTAGAATTTGGTGCTTCCAGAAAAGCAAAAGTTCAATTAGCAGAAATGGGTTACATTGATTCTAAAAATGAACAAGGAACAAAAGAAGTTTTAACTGCTGCAGCAATGACATATGTAGTTGCATTTTTAATGTCCTTAACAATGTTCTTGTTCTTTTTACTTCAAATTCTTGGAAGAAGAAGATAGAGCAAAAATATTATGAACTCTATAATTAAAAAATTACTAGATGACAATCTAATTGATAAAGAAAAACTTTTGTTAGAAAATTATAATTCTATTGGTCTTTCATGTGATCAAGTTATTTTAATTATTAAATTATTAAAACTTAAAAAATCTTGTACTATTAATCTTATTTCAAAAGAATTTAATATTACTAAACCTAACGCAGAAATAATGATTAATGAACTTTTGAAAAGTAAATTTATAAAAATTAATTATGTAAACAAAGAAATGATTTTTACCTTTGATCTAATTTGAGATAAATTAATTTCTTTATATTTTATTCCTACAGTTGATACCCCTGCAGAAGAAAAAGCAAACTGATTTGCTAATCGTTTAAATATAAATATGAAACCAATTATCAAAAAAACAATAATTTCTTGAATAGATGATGGAGGATGGAATCGAATGCTTTCACTTATTCAAGGGCTTGCTAAGATTCATGCAGATAATTTTCTTGAATGAAAAACAATTAAAAAACTTTATGAAAGTGAAGCTCCTTCAAAAGCAACAAGAACTGCTAAATTAAAAAAATTGCAAGAAGCTAATTGACTTCTTGATTAAAAAAATCAATTAGTTCAGCTAAATTTATTTCATAGCCAATTTCATTTAAAGTATCAATGTTGATACTTTTTTTTGATGTTTGAGTAAGTGAAACTAAATAGCTATCAATTGGAACAGCAACTATTTTTTTTAGTTTAATTAAGTTAAAATAAATTCAAGCATAACCACCATATTTTTTAATTGCACTTAATTGCTGGAGCTGGTGATCTTTTAATCTTCTAAATTCAAATCTTGTTCCAGAAATTTCTTTTGCTTCGATAAGAATGAATTTTCCTTGATAGATTCCAATAAAATCACAAAGTGCTTTATTTGCATAAGTCATTATATAACCTTCTGTTGTAGGGACCATTTGCATTGGAGTGGGTGATTTTATAAAGAAGCCTAATTCCTTTTTAGTAATTTTTTGTAGACCTTTTGAAATTTTATTTTCAAAGTCTTTTCCGTTTGCCATATCTATAGATTAGATTTTATTTGTAAAAAATATTAATTTTATTTTATAATATGTAAGTATTGACCGACCGCTGCATTTATGTAGAGGAAAGTCCACGCTAGCACGAACTGCAATGTTTGTAATGATTGTGATGAGGCCAAGAACCTCATGCCCTTGAAAAAGGAGACGGCAAGCTCTTACCTAAGTATTTATATATGGTAATCTTTGAAGGTGCCACAGTGACGATGCCATTTGAAAAAGTGGAGTGGAACGGGTAAACCCCACAAGCTAGAAACCCAAATTAAAGGCATGGCTGCCTATGGTAGGGGAGTTAGGATAGAGAACTAAATCGATTCCTAAAGTGTTAAAACTAGATAAATGGTCGGATAAAACAGAACGTGGCTTACTAATACAAAAAGAGAGTTATTAATTAGCTCTCTTTTCTTATATAATTTTTTATAGGAGAATAGAAAATTTAGATAAAGAAATAAATTATGTGAGTATTTTTAGGAATATTTTTTGTAGTTGTAGGTGGGTTATTATTGGTAGCTTTCTATGGTTCAAGAAAAGATAAAAAAGATAAAACAAAAAAACTTACATCAGCAAGAAAAGTTGATGATGCCGCAGTTCTAGCGAGAGCAAGAATTTTTTTAACATTAAATTCATTAATTTTATTTATTGCAGATGTAACTAAAAATTTTGATCATTCAACTTCAAAAATTTCAATAGGTGAAATTAATGCTATTGGAACAAAATACATGAAAGAGTTACAAAGATCAGAAGATTTAAAAAGTGTATATGCTTCAGAGCATAAAAAAGATGAAATGAAACCAATCATTGATAATTTATTAGCTGTTAAACCAACTTCTTGAGAAAAAGATGCTAACTTTGGTTATTCAGTTATAAAAGCAAAAGCACACTTTATTGGTAAAGAAGACCAATTTAAAGAACTTAAAAAAGAAGTTAATAAAATTAAATGAAATTAAAACTTAATTTACCTAATGTATTAGTTCTAACAAGAATTTTTATTGCAATGATTGTAATAATTTTGTTGATGGTTCAAGCAGTTAATAATGAAATAATGGTTATCTTATTATGAATAACATTAGTTTTATTTTTAGCTGCGGTCATAACAGATTTTGTTGATGGAAATTATGCAAGAAAACATAATCAAATTACAGCTTTTGGAAAATTATTTGATCCATTAGCAGATAAAATTTTAATAAATTCAGTAATGATTTTCTTTACAGTTTTTGGATGGATTCCTATTTGAGTTACAGTTTTATTTATAGTCCGTGACATTATGGTTGATGGATTAAGAATGAATCTTGCAGCAAATGGTGAAGTTATGCCGGCAGGACTTTATGGAAAACTTAAAACATTATTTCAAATGTTAGGAATAGCCTTATTATTTATTTTCGGAATGTATGTTATTGATGATATCGGAGTTTTTCCTTTTGATTGAGACTATTGATATACATTAATCCCACTTGTAATTGGGTTAGCATTTTCAGTATCATCTGGAATAATTTATTATTATAAAGCCATGAAAGGAAGCAAAAATGAAGGGTAAACAAAATGATCAAGAATCACTTACACCAGAACTTAAAACTGAAAGATTACATTTTCTTTTTAGAGGAACTGGATACATTTTATTATATGGGTCTGTTTTAATTTTTATTGCTTCACTTATTATTGTAATTTTTCCAAAAGCAGAATTAGAAGGTCCTTGAGCAATTGTTGGATTTGTTATTTTTATAGTATGACTTATTATTGCATTTTTTTGTATTCTTTACGGAAAATATAATCAAAATGTATTTACAAAGCTTTTTTGAGTTAAATTATTTAATAAAACTAAAGCAGAAGAAAGATTAGCTGAAAAAAAAGTTGAAAAATTATATAAAGAAACAAAAATTAAAGTTTCTGATTCTAAAAAAGATAAAAATAAAGATAATAAAAAATAAAATGAGTGGATTATTTGAAATACTTAATGAAAAGAAATTAAAACTTGCTGCTGTTGAATCAATTACAGGAGGAAGTTTTGCTGCTCATATTACAAAAATTCCCGGAGCTTCTAAAGTATTTCTTGGCTCATTAGTAACTTATGATACAAATATTAAACATAAAACCTTAAATATTAATGTTGATCAAGGAGTAATTAATCAAGCCACAGCAACTGCAATGGCAACGTCAGGTCAAAAGTTTTTTGGAAGCGATGTTTGTATTGGCTTTACTGGTAATGCAGGACCTGATCCTGTTGAAAACAAACCAGTAGGGTTAACCTATCTTGCAATTTTATACAAAGACAAATTATTTGAATTTTCTTTTCAAAGTTCAAAAGTTACAAGAGAAGCAATTATTGAAGATACTGTTATTTTTGGAATTAAAAAAATACTTGATATTTTAGAAAGTTAATGTAATACTATTGTTGAGGTAATAATGACTGAAAAAGAATTTAACAATTTACTTAAACAAATTGAAAAAGATTATGGAAAAGGAACTATTATGAACCTTGATGATAAAGCAATTGAAAACATTGAGGTTATTTCTACGGGTTCCTTACTTTTAAATAATGCTCTTGGAGTTGGTGGTTATCCACGGGGAAGAATTGTTGAAATTTTTGGCCCTGAATCATCTGGAAAAACCACCATGGCACTTCATGCAATTGCACAAGTACAAAAAAATGGCGGAATTGCCGCTTTTATCGATGCAGAACATGCTCTCGATGTTGGTTATGCAAGAAGACTTGGTATTGATTTAAAAAAAATTATCATTTCTCAGCCAGATTCTGGTGAACAAGCCTTAGAATTAGTTGATCAGCTTGTAAATTCAAGTATGTTTGATTTAGTTGTTATTGATTCAGTTGCTGCTTTAGTTCCTCTTGCAGAACTCGAAGGAACAATGGAAGATCAACAAATGGGTCTTCAAGCAAGAATGATGGCTAAATCTATGCGTAAACTCTCTGCTTCCATTAGTAAGACTAATACCACAGTTATTTTTATTAATCAAATCAGAGAAAAAGTTGGTGTAATTTTTGGTTCTCCAGAAGTTACGCCTGGTGGAAGAGCACTAAAATTCTTTGCAACCATTAGATTAGATATTCGTTTACGAGAAAGAATCAAAATTAATCAAAATGTAGTTGGGCAAAGAGTACGAATAAAAGTAGTTAAAAATAAAGTTGCTGCTCCTTATAAAGAAATTGAAACTGAAATTTATTATGAAGATGGAATTGATATTAGAAAAGAACTACTTAGCCTTGCATTACTAAAAGAAGTTATTATTAGAAAAGGACTTTGATATTTTTATAATGACAAAAAAATTGGACAAACTAAAAAAGAAGTTTTAACTTTCTTAGATAATGAAGAAACTTTTGCTGCTGTAAGCAAATCAATTTTTAAATAATACTTGCTCATTTTAATGCTTTTATTAAGTATATAATTTTATTATGAAAATATTAATTATTGGTGATATTTATGGAAAAGCAGGAAAAACTGCAATTCAAAAATATTTACCTTACATGAAAGAACAACTTGCTACTGATATTGTAATTGCAAATGCAGAAAATACTTCTGAGGGAGGAAAATCATTAGTTGAAGCAGATTACAAACAATTATCTCAAGCAGGAATTGATTATTTCACTATGGGAAACCATACCTTTAGAAATAAAGATATTAATAATTACATTGATAAAATTGATAATATGGTGCGGCCAGCTAATTGACCAGATCGTGCTAAAGGAAAAGGATTTATTATTTTTGATTATAAAGGTAAAAAAATCCTCTTAATGAACTTACTTGGACAAGCTTTTATTAAAATTGGTCCAAAAATTGCATCATCTCCTTTTGAAATTGGAGATGAAATTCTTGCAAATAATGAATATGATCTTGCAATCATTGATTTTCATGGTGAAGCAACAGCAGAAAAAATAGTTATTGGAACTTATTTTTCTGATCGTGTGGGCATTTTCTTTGGAACTCATACTCATGTCCAAACAGCAGATGAAAGAATAATTAATGGATCAACTGCTTTTATTACCGATGTTGGGATGACTGGAGTTCTAGATTCTGCAATTGGTGCTGACATGGAAGCTGTACTTAACCGCATGAAAGATGGAATTCGTGCCCCTTTTATTGAAGCAACTGGTAAAGTAAGAATCAATGCAATTCTTGTTACTGTCGATGACAACACTTTAAAACCAAAAAATATTGAACGAATTACCTTAAATCCTTAGAATTTTCCTGTATTTTTCTATTTTTTCCCCTTGAAAACTTATTATTCCAAAAAAAAGTGTTTTTTTTGGCGAAAAGGTTTTTTTTTTACTTAAAAAATGTAATAATTGTAGAGGTTAACATTCAGTTATTTGAAATAGATAAAACCAGCAAATATCGAATGATATTTATTGGTTTTTTACAATTTTTTTTAGAACCAATGTTAACAAGACAGATCTTTGAAAACTAAATAGAACCATAAACAAAAACACAATTCTGAGTTTTTATAAAAATTTAGAACTACAACAATAATTATTGAGTTAATTTTAAACGAGAGTTTGATCCTGGCTCAGGATTATCGCTGGCGGCATGCCTAATACATGCAAGTCGAACGAGAATATTTATATTCTAGTGG